>CAVTNA010000029.1:0-223839 GCA_963735835.1 uncultured Alphaproteobacteria bacterium
CTTTCGAGTAGCCCGGCGACACGCTCACGCTGTAGGTGCCGCCGAGCTCCTCGCGCAGCGTGTCGCGCAGCCGCGTCTCGAGCACCTCCGCCATCGCGCGCATCGCGACGCGCTCGTGCTGGTCGTACTGGAACGGCCCCGTGAACACGATGGCGGCCTGGCTCTTCGGCTCGACGCCCTTCTCACCTGCTTCTCGACGACGCCCCGGGCGGGCGGATGCGACGTCCTTCCAGGTCTCGTGCGCGGGAGCGACGGCAGCGACGCCAGGTACCGCTCGACGAGCGGCTTCATGGTCGCCAGGTCGAAGCTGCCGACGAAGACGAACGTGAAGTCGCTCGCGTCGGCGAAGCGGTCCTTGTAGAACGCCATCGACTTGTCGAGGTTCATCTCGTCCACGATCGCCGCGGTCATCGGCCGCGCGCGCGGGTTGTTCTGCGTGAGCGCCGCGTTCAGCGCGTCGCTGAACGCGACCTCCGGCTGCGCCTGCCTGGTTGGCGAGCAGCGCCTTCAGCTGCGTCCGTCAGGACGCCGAACATCGTCGGGATCGGCCCGCGGCTGCGTGAACGTCAGGTAGATGAGCTGGAACATCGTCTCGAGGTCCTTCGCGGACGCGCTGCCGCTCAGCGCCCTCTTCCGTGTCGCCGATGAACGGCCGCACGCCGCGCGGCCTTGCCGGCGAGCATCTTGCCGGAGATCGATCGCGCTGAACGTGCCGAGGCCGCCGGCGCGAGACGACCTGTGCCGCGGTCGCGGCCGCGACGAAGTCGCTGTCGCTCGCGAGCGAGGTGCCGCCCGGGCTGAAGGCGCGGAACAGGATCTCGTCCTCCTTGAACGTCGTCGGCTTCAGCACGACCTTGACGCCGTTCGACAGCGTCCACTCGGTGATGCCGAACGCGCTCCTGCGTCGTCGTCTTCGACGATGCGGCCGGGCTCGGCGGCGTCGGCGAGGAGCGGCTGCGGCCTCGACCGTATCGACGTAGGGCGTCGAGCGTGCGTCGCCGGCGGCCGCGGCCATGACCGCCGCCAGCTTGCGGCTCGGTCGGCACGGGCACGCCCGCCTTCTCGGGCGCGCTCACGACGACGACGCGGTTGCGATCGGGCATCCAGGTCCTCGCGAGCGCGTTCACCTCGGCGAGCGTGATCTCCGGCAGGAAGCGCTGGTACAGCGCGTGCCTCGTAGACGATGCCGGGAATCGGCTCGCGCCGTGAGTGAAGTTGCGGATGAACTCGTCGGCGAGCGGCGCCGAGTCCTCGTTGTCCTTTTCCGCGACGGCGCTGCTCGAGGTCGCGCTGCAGGCTCGCCTTCTCGCCGATCGAGCTCCGTCGCCGTGAAGCCGAACTGCGCGACGCGCTCCGCCTCGGTGAAGAGCGCCTCGAGGCCGCGCTCGACGCCGCCGTCCTTGACCGAGCGCGCTGAGCGTCGTCGCCTCGCTCGTGCGCACGAACAGGCCGCGGCTCCGCGCCGGCGCCGAGGAACGGCGCGTCGGGCTTCTGCGCGATCTCCGACAACCGGGCCGAGAGCATGCCGCTGAACAGCCGCTCGACGATCTGCTGCCGGTAGGCGCCGACGGTCGTCTGGTCGCGCGCGCGGCGACATGTTGTACACGGTCGACGCGTCGTGCGCGGCGCTTCCTGGTCGGTCGCGATCGGCGTAGAGCGTGCCCGGCGTGATCGGCACGCGGATAGCTGGGCCGCGGCCGCGGCGTGCGGCCGGCTCGGGCAGCGGCGCGAAGTGCTTCTTGATGAGCGCCTCCATCGCCGCCTTGTCGAAGTCGCCGACGGCGATCGACCGCCATCAGGTCGGGCCGGTACCAGTCCGTGTAGAACTGCTTCAGCACGGTCGTGCTTGACGTTCTGGATGACGTCCAGGCTGCCGATCGGCAGCCGGTCGGCGTAGCGCGAGCCCTTGAGCAGCACCGGGAACTGCTTGTCCTGCATGCCGCGCGCTCGCGCCGCGCCCGAGCCGCCACTCCTCGAGGATGACGCCGCGCTCCTTGTCGATCTCGGCCGGGTCGAACGACACGTTGTGCGCCCAGTCCTCGAGGATGAGCAGCGCCCGGTCGATGCACCTCCGGCTTGTCGGTCGGCATCTGGAGCATGTAGACCGTCTCGTCGAAGCTCGTGTACGCGTTGACGGTCGCGGCCGAACCGCATGCCCGATCGACTGCATGAAGTTGACGATGTCCTGCTTCGGGAAAGTGCTTCGTGCCGTTGAAGGCCATGTGCTCGACGAAGTGCGCGAGCCCGCGCTGGTCGTCGTCCTCGAGCACCGAGCCGGCGTTGACGACGAGCCGCAGCTCGGCGCGGTCCTCGGGCTGCCGTTCGCGCGGATGTAGTAGCGCAGGCCGTTCGGCAGCGTGCCGACCGTGACGTCCGTGGTCGACCGGAATCGTCTGGCTGAGCGGCGCCGTCGCGGCGCCCGGGGCAGGCACGGTCTGGGCGGCGGGCGCGGCCGCGAGCGCCAGGCGCCCCGCGGCCACCAGCAGCGCCAGCGCCAGGATGAGAACTGGGCGTCGGTGTCGTGGCTGTGTCATCGGCAATCTCTGCGCGGCGCGGCGGCCGTGGTGCTCGGGACGAGTGTGGATCGGCTGCATCGTAGCATCCGCCCGCGAGGGGACGTCCGGCGGGGCGAAGCCCCCCGGAGGGGAGAAGACAGACATGCTCTAATGCCCGGATGTTCGAGGTCGCGGCAGGCGTCCGGGGCTTCTTCGAGTCCGAGATCGGCTACGTCTTTCTGCTCGCGGCCCTGTTCGTCGTCACCAAGGCCCTGCAGCGGTGGCGGCTCCCTTCGGCCGTCACCAGCCTGATCCTCGGCGGCATCGCGGGCGTCGGCTTCAACCTGTTCACTGAGGACAGCACACTTCACCTGCTGGCCACGTTCGGCATCGTCGGCCTGTTCCTCTCTGCGGGGCTCGAGGTCGACTGGCGCGAGCTCCGGGCGCGCCGCACCGTCCTGGTGCAGCATCTGGCCGGCTGGCTGATGCTGCTCGGGGCCGTCGCGCTCGTGGCGGTCAGGTTCTTCCACCTCGGCGTGCGGCCCGGCCTGCTGGCGGCGCTCGCCCTGGTGACCCCGTCCACCGGCTTCATCCTGGATTCGCTCCACGAGTTCGGGCTGGAGCCCGACGAGCAGTTCTGGATCCGCACCAAGGCCATCGGCAGCGAGATTCTCGCGCTGGCCGTGCTGTTCGTGGCGCTCCAGTCCTCGTCGGCCGTGCGGCTTGGCGCGTCGACGCTGGCGCTCCTGGCGCTCATCGGCCTGATGCCGCCGCTCTTCCGGCTGTTCGCCCGAGTCGTGGTGCCCTATGCCCCCCGGTCGGAGTTCGCCTTCCTGGTCATGATGGCGCTCGCGGCCGCCTACGTGACGCGGCACCTCGGGGTCTATTACCTGGTAGGCGCCTTCGTGGTGGGCATCGCCGCGCGGCAGATGCGCGACACCCTGCCAAGAATGGAGTGGGCGCCCACGCTCCATGCCATCGAGGCGTTTGCGAGCTTTTTCGCCCCTTTCTACTTCTTCGTCGCCGGAACCTCGCTCCGGCGCGAGGACTTGTCGCTCCAGGCCCTGCTGCTCGGGTTGGGGTGCTTTGTCGTGGCCGTGCCGGTCCGAGTCACACTGACGGCCCTCCACCGGCGGCTGGCGCTCGGCGAGCCTCTCCGCCGGGCGCTGCGTGTGGCCCTGCCCCTCCAGCCGACGCTCGTCTTCACCCTGGTGCTCGCCGGCCTGCTCCGGGATAGCCTGGGCGTCCGGGGCCCCCTTCCGGGGGCTCTGGCCATCTACGCGGTGCTGGACACGCTGATTCCGGGCTTCGTCTTTGGCGCCCCGGCCACGTTCGACACCACGGAATTGCCGAGTGATGAGCCGGTCGCGCCGGCCTGAGAGGCCGCATTATGTTGCTCTAAAGATCGCAGCAGAAACCGGCCAACCGGCGTCTAATAGTACAGAGGGGCAAAATGGGGTGTCCCCCCCGCCCCGGCAGTGCTCTTGCAGGGACAGCAGAAGGAAATATGGCTGAGAACGCAACCCGTGTCCGGCGGCAGCACGCTCCGGTTCGGAAGAACCGGAGTGGCGGCGCCCGGCGCAGCACATCTTTGATCGACTGGCGGGAGCCCGCGCACAACACGCACGTCCTGGACTGGCGCGAGCGCGCGCACCGCTTTGGGCTGGTTCCGCTCGAGGAATCGCAGCCGCTCGACGACCTGGCCGAGGCCGTTCACGAGCGGCCCGAGCAGTTGCTCGAGGAGGAGGAGCCTGAATCGGCCGCCCAGCAGATCCTGGACCTCCACGGCGAGGACGAGCCCGCGGCCGAATCCAGTGACGCCGAGGTCGAAGTCGAGGAGGAGTTGGCCGGGGAACAGACGACGGGACAAATGTCCCGGGAGGACGTGGACCTGGTCCGGCTCTACTTGAACACGATCGGCCGCCGGAAGCTGCTGACCGCGCAACAGGAGAAGGACATCGCCCGGCGCATCGAAGAGGCGCGCGCCGACCTGCTGGCGGCGCTCGGCGCGATCCCGAGCGCGCTCGACTCGATCCTGAGCCTGACTGACCAGGTGCGCCACGGCCAGGCGCCGGCCGCCGAGCTGATCCTGCTGCCCGACGGCGGCGAGCTGCGCCCCGAGCGGGTGCAGCCGGTGCTACGGGCGCTGGGGCGCGTGCGCCGCGGCGGGCTCTCGCTGGCGCAGTGGCGCGACGAGATCCGCTCGGCAAAGCCGAAGGCGCGCGAGACGCTGGCCGGGCAGATCGAGCACGCCGACGCGCTCATCGCGCGCACGCTGCGGCCGCTGCCGATCCGGCCGGCTCTCATCGCCGAGGTGCACGCGGCGCTCGTCGAGCTGGACCGTGACGTCCGCGACGTGGAGCGGCAGCCGCGCGGCAAGGCGCGCGACGAGGCGCGCCACGCGCTCGAAGAGCGCATCGGCCTGCCCTTCGCGGCGTTCCGCCGCCGGTTCGACCGCATCACGGCGGCCGACCAGGCCATCGTCGCGGCCAGCGCGACCTGCTCGAAGCGAACCTCCGGCTCGTCGTGTCGATCGCCCGCCGCTACGTCAACCGCGGGCTGTCGCTGCTTGACTTGATCCAGGAGGGCAACATCGGCCTGATGAAGGCGGCCGACCGGTTCCAGTACCAGCGCGGGTTCAAGTTCTCGACCTACGCCACCTGGTGGATCCGGCAGGGCGTCACGCGCGCCATCGCGGATTACGGGCGGACGATCCGCCTGCCGGTGCACATCATCGAGTCGCTGAACCAGCTCCGCAAGGACCGGACCGCGCTCGCCCGCGAGATGGGCCGCGAGCCGACGCCGAAGGAGCTGGCGGAGCGCATGAAGGTGCCGGTGGCGAAGATCGAACTGCTGCTGTCCTCGGCGCGCACGCCCAAGTCGCTCGACCAGCCGGTCGGCGCCGACGAAGAGAGCCAGCTCGGCGACCTCATCGGCGACGTGCGCGCCACCTCACCAGAGGAAACGGTGCTGCGCGACGATCTGGCCGAGCAGGTCGAGGCGGCGATGGCGCCGCTCGGCGAGCGCGAGCGCGAGGTGCTCCGGCTGCGGTTCGGGCTGGGCACCGACCGCGAATACACGCTGTCGGAGATCGGGCGGCGGCTCGCGGTGACGCGCGAGCGCGTGCGGCAGATCGAAGCGGCCGCGCTCGCGAAACTCCGCGCGCGCGGCAGCAGAATCGCTTGACGGGTACGACAGGTACGACAGGTCCAAGGAACGTGGATTCCCGTCGACTTTCTCTGTCGATCACGAACTGAAGAAGTTGACAGGCGTCAGCAGGTTCCTGGGACCTTCTGTCGTACCCGTCGTACCTGTCCCGCCCCCCGTCAGCTGACCTTCGTCAGCGTCGTCGCCTCGCCGGAGAAGCCGGAGTCGAACACGCCGCCGGTCACCGTCCTGCCTGGCGACTGCATCACGCCCTGGAAGTGGAAGTCGATGAAGTCCCCGCCTTTGAACCGGATGAAGACATTGCCGGCGGCGTCAATGGTGCCCGGCTGAGCGGGATCCGTGTTGCCAACGAGGCCCGGAGCCGCGTTGCAAAAGCCGTTCGGCATGCTGATGGTGCCTGTCACCGTGCCACCGGTCTGCGTCAGCGCCAGCGTCGCCGTTTGGCCTGGGCAGGCAATCGTGGTGAGCGACCAGGTCCCGGTCATGCTGCCGACGTTGACGGTCTGCGTGCCGGTGCCGGTCATCCCCTTGCCGTCGTTCGCGGTGACCTGGATCGCCTCGGCGCCCGAGTTGGTATAGACGTGCGTGGCGGTTTGCCCCGCTGCGCTGGCGCCGTCGCCGAAGGTCCACGAATAGGTCAGCGAATCGTTGTCGGCATCGGTCGCCGAGGCATTGAACGAAAACGACGTCAGTTGAGAGACACCGAACGACGGCGACGCCGTCACACTGGTGACGACGGGCGCGTGATCGGTCGGGGTGGGAGTCGTCGGGCTGCCGCCGCCGCTGCTGCTGCAACCCGCGAGGACGAGAGCCGAACCAGCGATGAGTCCAACAATCTTCACAGGAGTCATCGGCGGAAGATACCACTGCTCGCGCGGGCGGCGAAGAGGATCTCGCGGCCGGGGCGGCCACCTGGAGCGCTGGTCTAAAATGGGCGCAGATTGATGATGCAGGCAGCGCCCGCCGGGGCCGCGCGTTCCCCATCGCGGCACGCCTGGCGGCGCCACGCGGCCGTGCTGGCCCTGTTCGCGGCCCTGACGGTCCTCCAGACGTGGCCGCTGGCGGCGGCGCCGGGCACCTGGTCGCGCAACGACAACGGCGACACCATCCTCAACGAGTGGGCCCTCGCCTGGGTCGCGCACCAACTGCCGCGCCATCCGCTGGCCCTCTTCGACGCCAACATCTTCTATCCGGAGCGCGACGCGCTCGCCTTTTCCGAGCACATGATCGTTCAGGGGGTCATGGGCGCGCCGCTCACGTGGCTCGGGGCCTCGCCGGTGCTCGCCTACAACCTGCTCGTGCTGGCGGGCTTCACGCTGAGCGGCGTGGGCGATGTACCTGGTGATGTACCGCTGGACGGGCGACCGGCTCGCCGCGATCACGTCGGGCGCGCTCTTCGCGTTCACCGCCCACAACTTCTCGCGCATTCCGCACCTGCAAGCGCTCCACCTCGAGTTTTTGCCGCTGGCTATCGCCGCGCTCGACGATCTGTTCGTCGCGCCGGGCTGGCGCGCCGCGCTCTGGTTCGCCGCGTGGTTCACGCTGCAGGGGCTCACGTCGAACTATCAACTGGTGTTTCTCACGCTCGCCGTCGCCGCCGTGGCGATCGCCCGTCTCCCGGAGTGGCGCGGCCGGAACGGGCTCCGCGTGGCGCGCTCGGTCGCGCTCGCCGCCGGCGCCGCGGGGATCGTGCTGGCGCTCTTTCGCCTGCGTATACCACGGGCCCGGCACGGCTCGGCCGGCCGGTTGCTTGGCTACGTCGCGCAGTTCTCCGGCTCCTCTGGCTCGACCACCTCAGCACGCCCTCGCGCCTGCACGCGTTTTGGAGCCATCAGTTCTGGTCCGCCGGCGCCGACACGCCGCTCTTTCCCGGCGTCGTCGCGATGCTGCTGGCGCTCGTGGCGATCGTCACCGGCCTGGCCGTACGCGACCGGCGCGCGCGCGCCTGGCTCGCCATCGGCATCGTCAGCGTCGTGATCTCGTTCGGTGCGAAGGTGCCGGGCTATGCGTGGCTCTACCACGCGTTCCCATTGATGCAGGGCATTCGCGCGCCCGTCCGGATGGGCCAGTTCGCGCTCTCGGCGGTGGCCGTGCTGGCCGGCTTCGCCCTCGCCGACCTCCGGCGGCGCGCGAAGGGGCAGAAGTGGATCGGCCCGGCGTCGGTGGCGGTCCTCGTCGCGGCCATGGTCGAGGTGTGGATCGCGCCGGTCGGCTACACGCGCGCCATTCCGCCGCCGCCCGTCTACGAGGTGCTCCGGCAGGCGCCCGGCGCCGTCGTAGCGGAGTTCCCGATCTTCGGACCGGGCGAGATCGCCCGCAACGCGCAGGTACACGCCGAACTCGACGCGCGACTGGCGGCCGCGCATCAACGGCTACAGCGGCTTCATCCCGCTCAGCTACATCGCGCACTGGCAGGCGATGCAGGACTTTCCCGCCACCCATGCGCTGCGCGCGCTCGAGGCCGCCGGCGTGACGCACGTCGTCGTCCACGGGGCAGCGGACAGTTGCGTGAACGTCGCGGCGCTGGAGCCGGTCGCGGCCACCATCGGGCTCACCATCTACCGTCTGCGGCCGGAGCTTATCGGCAGATGACGACCGCGCGCCGGCGCCGGCTTCGACTGCCCGCTCGCGGCCCTCATCGTGGCGGCCGCGGTGGCGCGCTTCTGGGGCCTCGGGTTCGGATTGCCCCACACGCTCGCTCGTCCCGACGAACTCGCGGTCATCAGCCTGGCCGTCGACCACGTCCGCGGCCGATGGGCGCCGGACTTCTTCGATTACCCCCGCGTCTTCATCTATCTGCTCACGGCCGTCTACGGCGTCTACTACGCCATCGGCGTCGCGGCCGGCTGGTTCCACTCGACCGCGCAGTTTGCCGTCGACTTCGGCGCCAACCATTGGGAGCCGTTCTACCTGATGGGGCGCGCGGTCAGCGCCGCGTTCGGCACGGCGAGTGTCGGCGTGCTCTACGCGCTGGGGCGGCGCCTGTTCGATCGGCCCGTCGCGCTCGTCGCCGCCGCGTTTCTCGCCGTCGCCTACCTCGACGTCCGGAACGCCCATTACGCCACGACCGACGTCGCCATGACGTGTCTGCTCCTCTGCGCGATGCTCGCCCTGGTGCGCGCGCACGAGCGCCCCACCACGCGGCGCTTCGTCCTCGCAGGGACGCTCGCGGGCGTTGCAACCGCCACGAAGTACACCGCCGTCACGCTCGCCACGCCGCTCGCGGCGAGCGCGATCATCCGCGCCATCGACGCGCGACGGCTCGCGGGCTGGTGGCCGGCGCTGCGCCGGTCCGGCTTGGTGACGATGGGCGTGGCGATGATCCTGACGTTCCTCGCGCTCAGCTCCTACATCATCTGGGACTATCGACGCTTCTCGGCGGGCATGGACCTGCTCGGCGGGTTCTACGCCGCAGGCAACACCGGCGATCTGCAGTTCGCGAGCGGCTGGTGGTTCCACTTGGCGGTATCTCTGCGCTACGGGCTGGGCCTCCCGCTGCTCCTCGCGGGGTTCGCCGGGTTTGCGCTGCTGGCGTGGCGGCAGTGGCGCGTCGCGGTGTTGCTCGCCGCCTACCCGGTCTCTTACTACGCCGTGGCCGCGCACGGGGGCGCGCCGTCGTCCGGTACATGGTGCCGGTCGTCCCGTTTCTCTGCCTCTCGGCGGCGGTGCTTGTGGTCGCGCTCGGGCGCGTCGCGGCGCCGCGGCTGCGCGTGGCGCCCGCGCTGGTCGTCGCGGGGCTCGCGTGCGCGCTGGCGGCGCCGTCGGCCCGCGCGGCGGCGCAATTCGATCGGCTGCTGCGCGAGGCCAGACAGCCGCGTGATCGCGGCTCGATGGATGGCGGCGCAGGTGGCGCCCGGCGCGACGATTGGCGAAAAACGGGCAGCGCCTACGGCTGGGTGCAGCTCGAGCGCGGGCCCCGCCAGCACACGGTACTGGAGCTACGACACCGGCGCGCTTACGTTCCGCAACGGCCGCCGGGTCCTCGCCGCGCCCGACTGGGTCGTCGTCAGGACATCACCGATCCTGCAACAGCCACGGCGCGCCGCCCGACGCGCTTCGGCGTCTGCTCGCGGTCCGCGATGAGCTTGTGGACGTCGTCCACGCGGTCGACATGAACGCGCCGGCCGTCTACGATCTGCAGGACGCCTTCTACGTGCCGTTCGCCGGATTCGCCGGCATCGCGCGGCCCGGCCCCAACCTCTCCATCTGGGAGCGGACCGACGTCGCCTCGGCGCGCCGCTGAACTAGAATCCGCCGCCTCTGAACACCGGCTTGACGAGCACGCCGAGCCGCCGGTGATCAGTTGACGCCGGATCGAGCGCGCTCGGCACGAAGGACTGCGACGCGTCCAGGTGCAGCGCGTAGACCTGCGCGCCGTCGGCGAACACGCCCTCGCCGGCGGAAATCTCCACCGTTTCCGGCGGACCGCCTCCCTTCAGGTCGACGGTGCAGCCGGGCCCGCCCATCCGCGCTGTGAAGACGTTGTCCACGGGCGAACTCACCGTCAACTGCACGTTCACGAGCGGTACCGCCGAGCGGATGACGATGTCGGCCGGGCCGCCGCCGGCGATCCAGAACCAGTCGCCTTCGGGCGGGTACGCCTGGTCGTCGAGATAGAACAGCAGCACCCGCGGGTGCTCGCCGAACGGGATCCGGCCGCGCGTGGGCGTGAGCCGCGCCGGAACGTCGTTGATGAGCGTGAGCTCGATCGGCAGCCAGTGCAGGGGCGGACGGTCGGGGATCAGCCACGGCGCGTGCGACAACTCGAACGGGTGCGTCACGAGCGGCGCCATGAACGCCAGGCCGGCGGCGGCCGAGGTGACGGCGGACCACGCGCCGGCCTGGGCCGGCAGGAGGAAGAGCAGCACCGGGTACAGGCTCACGAAATAGCGGTTGCCTGGCGGCCCGCCGGCGCCGTTCCACGTGTACGGCGTGATGACGAGAAGCGCGAGCACCGACGCGGCCCAGGCGCCGAATACACCCACTTGCCACACCGACGTCCGGCGCCATCGCCACAGCCAGAGGGCGAGGAGCACGACGCCAGGAAGGTAGTACGGGAGCATTCCCGAGTCGCGGCCGGCGAGGAAATACGGGATGTTGCGCGCGAGCAGCGGCAGCATCACCTTCGGCGCGTACAGGTCCACCGTCGGGACGGTCATCGCGTCGCGAGCCATGCTGTTGCTGTTGGGCGCGTCGTAACCCACGGCCGGCGCTTCGAATGGAAAGTGCCCGTAGTAGGTGCGCCGGTCGCCACCGTAGTCGCCGCCCTGGTAATTCCACGATCCGGTGATCCACGCGTTGGCGGCGAAGAGACCGAGCGTCGCGGCGACGAACACCGCGCCGATGGCCAGGCCGGCGCGAACCCGACGGGTCCAGAGGGCCCAGAGGAGCAGCGGCAGCACGAGGAGCGCGTTGCTGGCCTTGGAGTAGGTCACGACGCCGAGTAGCGCCGCCGCGGCCAGATCGGATGCCGGTCCGTAGAGCCAGCCCGTGCGGCCCGGCGGCGCGACCGACTTGTAGCGCCACAAGAAATACGCGAAGAGGACCAGCGCCGCGTTGAACAGCTCCGGGGCGAGCCACGCGCCCCAGACCGGCGTGCTCGACGCCCAGATGAACGCCACGCCAAGCACCGCGCCCACGACCGGCCGGCCCAGGCGGGCCTGCGCGTAGCGCGCGGCGCACCACGTCGCGCCAAGCAGGAGCCAGACGTTGAACAGCAGCATGCCGCTCAACCCGCCGAGGGCGACAAACGGCGCGGCCGCCAGCGGATAAATGAACGCTTTCGCGTAGCTCAGCCCGTCGGTGTCGGGCAGCGGCGTGAACGTCAACCGCACGGGCGGCCAACCAGCCTGCCACTCCAGGTGCACCGCCGCCCGGCGCTTGAGGAACAGTCCCTCGGGGCCGTGATCCGGCCCGTACAGCTCGTGAAAACGGTCGAGGTCCTTCCGCTGGTAGACGAGGTCGTGGTCGTCCACCACGCTGAACGCCATCGAGATGTAGGTGGCCTCGTCGCCCTTGAACCCTCCGGCCAGCCGCACCTCGTCGACCAGTCGCGCCGCCAGCGTCAGCGCCACCACCGCGCCGGCGACGAGCAGCCACCGCCCGCGCGCGCTGTTTCTCACGGGGCCGTCTCCGCGGCCGCGCCGGCAACCGGCACGCCGTCGGTGAGAAACGACACGTCCTCCAGCTCGACGACGCGGCGGCCGGTCGCGCGCGATCCGGCGTGCAGCAGCGCGTACAGCCGCTCCATCTTGCGGACGAAGGCGTCAATGTCGTAGCGGCGCGCCGTCAGGCGCGCGGCCGCCGCGAGCCGCGCCCGCTCCTCGGGACGGTCGATGAGCGACACGATGCGGTCGGCGAGCGCCCGGCTGTCGCGCGCCGGAACGATGAGCGCGTCCCGCCCGTCGGTCAGGATGTCGAGCAGCCCGTCGGCGTCGGTCGCCACGATGGCGCGGCCCGCGGCGAGCGCCTCGAACGCCGTGAGCGGCGTGCCCTCCCAGAGCGACGGAAAGACGCTGATGTCGAAGGCCGCGAGCGTCCGCGCGACGTCGCGGACGAATCCGCCGAAGACGAAGCGATCGCCGAGGCCGAGCCGCGCGCCTGCGCCTCGAGCGCGGGCCTGAGCGGGCCCTCGCCGATGAGGAAGAACCGGGCCTGGGGGCGGACCTGGAGGACCGCCGCGCGGCCTCGATCAGGTACTCGTTGCCCTTCGAGTCATGGAGCCGCGTGACGGTGCCAACCACGACATCGTCGGGCGCCATGCCGAGCTCCGCACGGGCGGCGGCGACCTCGTCGCGGTCCAGACCCGGCCGAATTCGTCGAGCGGCGCCCCGAGGTAGACGACCTTCACGCGCGACGGCCGCACGTGCCGCGCCTCGATGACGAAACCGGCCGTGCTTTGCGAGACCGCGATGGCCACGTCGGTGAACGGCTCGAGGCGCGATCGGCCAGCTTCTGGAACCAGGGTGTCCGCGTCAGGTTCGCGTGCTCGTGCAGGATGGCGGGCATGCGACGGAGCGCCGCCACGGCGCGGCCGAACGTCGTCGCGCCATAGCCGTGCAGGTGGAGCACGTCGATCCGCCGCTGGTCGACGATTCGCAGCAAGGACCGGAGGGTTCGCGGATCGAAACGGGACTGGCCGAGGTACGTGATGTCGATGCCGAGCGACTCGAGCGTCTCTTCCGACAGGTCGCGCGAGCGCAGGCTGACGAGCGACACGTCGAACCGGCTGCGGTCGAATCGCGGGATCATCCAGGCGAACAGCCGCTTGACCCCGTGCATGCGCGACC
The DNA here is from genome assembly GCA_963735835.1 of uncultured Alphaproteobacteria bacterium. Taxonomy (GTDB): domain Bacteria; phylum Pseudomonadota; class Alphaproteobacteria; order Rhizobiales; family Xanthobacteraceae; genus Bradyrhizobium. Next base: position 12,953 of record CAVTNA010000029.1, read on the forward strand.
CTTCCCAGCCGAGGTGGTCGCACACCTGAAGAATCCTGAGCGGTCTGGCCGGGGGCGAGGGGGACATCAGGCGGAGCGAGCGCTCTGCGCGTCCGTCGTGCCGTCCCGACGGGCGAGGAGCGGGCGCACGTTGGGCGAGGCGTATTCTACCATCCGGCCCGGACCTCTAAAGTCTTGCGACCGTCGCTTCGATAATCACCAAGGCGGAGCTCCCCCGCATTCGCCAGAGGACTGCCATGCTCGTCACCGCTCGCCGCGTTGTACCGCTGACGCTCGCACTCCTGGTCACCGCCTGCGACGCGACGAAGAGTTCGACGCCACTCAGCCCGCAGATCGCCGGTCCGATGGCGGGGGTCGTGATCGTCGCGCCGGCGGCGCTCCAGCCCGCCAATGGCGCGCAGGTGCCGGACGCGACCCAGCCGATTACCCTGATGCTCAAGAACGCGTCGACCAACGGGCCGCGGCCGTTCCAGATGCGCGTGCAGTTGGCCGCCGACGGCGCCTTCAATACCATTCTGCTGGACCTCGGCTCGATCGCGCCGGCCACGAGCGGGGAGACGCCGGTCCCGCTGCCGATTCGGCTGCCGTCCGGCCGCACCTACTTCCTGCGCGCGAGCGCCGCCGACGGCGCCAACGCGAGCAGTTGGTCGGGCGCCGTGCGCTTCGACGTGCTCCTGCCGATTGTCATCGGCACGCCCACGCCCGTCTCGCCCATCAACGGCACGCGCACGACGACGCTCGCGCCGACGCTCGTGGTCAACAACGGCACGTCATCGGGTCCGCATGGGCCGCTCGTCTACGAGTTCCAGGCGTCGGCGTCCAGCGATTTCAGTGCAGCCGCCAGCGCGACCGTGCCAGAGTCGACGTCGGGTCAGACGTCGTACGTGATTCCCGCGGCGCTCGCGACGAACATCACCGTCTATTGGCGCGCGCGGATCACCGACGGCACCTATACCGGCGCCTGGTCGGCAACGGGGCAGTTCCTGACGCCGCTCACGCCGCCCGCGCCACCCGCGCCCCCGGCGCCGAAGCCGGGCACCGTGCCCTGCGGCCCGCCGTATCCTTCCGACGGAAACGCCATCGTCACGTGCATCGCGGCGACGTATCCGGACAAGCTCGCGGCCGGCATCAGCTCGGACCAGCGCATCGCCAACGTCGACTTTCTGCGCGATCGGATCATCGAGGTGGGCCTCTGCGGTGGTTTGAATCTTGGCTACAACCTCAAGGGCGGCGGTCCGGCAATCAGCGACGACTTCGTCACGCAGATCATCAACGGCGTGGTCCACGGCTTTGACATCGCCTACGCCTCGAAGGACACGTCCACGACGCTCCACCTGACCTGGGCCGAGGGTACTGACCCCTACTATCTGAAGTACCCGAACGGCTATACCTGCGGGAAATAGCGCGCCGGCGGCCAATATGGAACAATAGGGGCGCGCTGGCAGACGCGCTCCTTCGATGCTCCCCGTGCGGCCCGTGTCCCGACTCAGCGCGCTCGTCGCGGGCGCGGCCTTGGTCTCGCTCCTGACGGCTTGTGGGTCGTCCTCCCCCACCTCGCCCACCATTTCGGTCTTGGCCCTCGCCTCGATCAGCCCGGCGACGGGCGACATTGCCGGCGGCACGACGGTGACCCTCAGCGGCGGTCCCTTCGCCAGCGGTGTGACCGTCACGATCGGCGGTTCGCCCGCCACCAACGTTGTCGTCACGAGCAGCTCGACCATCGCCGCGGTGACGCCTGCGCACGGCGCCGGCCCAGCGGATGTCAGCGTGTCCTCGGGCGGCCAGACCGTGACGCTCGCCAACGGCTTTACCTTCGTCACGCCGAACCTGGCGCCGGTGATCGAGAACCTGATGGCGCAAGGCACAGCCTACACGAACGAGCCGCCGAACTTCGCCGACCTCGGGCAGAGCCTGACGCTCACGGCCACCGTCACCGACAAGGAGACGGCGCCGAGCGCGTTGACCTATCAGTGGAGCGCGCCCATGGGCACGATCGGCGGGTCGGGATCGACCGTGACGTGGACCGCGCCCTCGGCGGCCTCGACGCCGACGACGGTCGTCGTCTCGCTCACCGTCGTGGAGCACTACACCGTGGGCGGCACGGCGCAGACGAACACGACGTCAGGATCGGTCACGATTGGGCTGCACGATTCGCAGAGCGAAATCTCAGCGCTCGGCGAGGACTTCCTGGTGCTCTTCTCGCAGTCCCAATACACAACCGACCAGGTGATGCATGGGTTCTCCACTTCGTGCTACGACCCCACGGGGCGCGACGATGAGTACGGCGACGTAGCGAACAACCGGACCGACTTCGTGGAACTGCCGGGCTACTCGGTGGTGCCGCAGCCGCTGGTCTCGATCGACTTCAACGGCCTGTTCAGCGAAGCGTTCCCCATCTCGGACCAGAGGGCCCGCGTCAGGCGGGGCGATGCGCTGTCGTCGTTTGCGGTGCAGTGGTTCGCGCAGCACACGGCCGCCGATCCGCCGGCCGGTGAAATCGACGACACGACGGGCGTCGACTACGTGACCGCGCAACTCCAGAACGATCGCTGGTATCTCTGCGCCAGTGATTTTGACGGCGAGCTGACGCATCCGGCGTCGTCGTCGGGGCTCGACCTCCGGCGCCGTCTGTTTTCGCAGCCGCGCTGATCGCGGCCACGTGCTCCTTCGATGTTCCGCGTGCGGCCCGTGTCCCGACTCGCCGCGCCCGTTGCGGGCACGATCCTGGTTTCGCTGCTGACGGCCTGCGGCTCGTCTTCACCGACCGCGCCAGCCACTCCGGCCTTTGCCGTGACCGCAATCAGCCCGACGGCGGGCCCCATCGCCGGCGGCACGACCGTGACGATCAGCGGCGGTTCCTTCATCGGCAGCGCGACCGTCACGCTCGGCGGCTCGCCCGCCACGGACATCGTCGTGACGAGCAACACGTCGCTCACGGCGGTGACGCCGGCGCACGGCGCCGGCCCCGTAAGTGTCGTGGTGTCGTCGGGCGGCCAGACCGCGACGCTGGCCAACGGTTTTACCTTTGTCGCGCCGACGGGCACGAACCAGGCGCCGGTCATCGAGAGCCTCACGGCGCAGGGCTCGGCCTACGCGAATGAGCCGCCGAGCTTTGCCGACCTCGGGCAGAGCCTGACGCTCGCGGCCACCGTCACCGACAACGAGACGGCGCCGAGCGCGTTGATCTATCAGTGGAGCGCGCCCACGGGCACGATTAGCGGGTCGGGCGAGACGGTGACGTGGACCGCGCCGTCATCAGCGTTGACGCCGTCGACCGTCGTCGTCTCGCTGACGGTCATCGAGCACTACACCGAGAACGGCGTGGCGCAGACCAACACCACGTCAGGGTCGGTGCCGATTGGGCTGCACGATTCGCAGAGCGAAATATCCGCCCTCGGCGAGGACTTCCTGGTGCTCTTCTCGCAGTCGCAGTACACGACCGACCAGGTCATGCACGGCTTCTCCAACTCGTGCTACGACCCTACAGGGCGGGACGACGAATATGGCGACGTGGCGAACAACCGGCTCAATTACGTGGAACTGCCCGGCTACTCAGTGACGCCCAAGCCACCAGTGCAGATCGCATTCAATAGCGGGTTCACCGAGCTCTTTCCCGTCTCGGACCAGGGACCTCGCCTCAGGCAGGCCGACGGGCTGTCGTCGTTTGCGGCGCAATGGATCGTGCGGCACACGGCCGCCGACCCGCCCGAAGGCCAGGTCGATGAATCGACGGGCGTCGATTACGTGACCGCACAGCTCCAGAACGATCGCTGGTATCTGTGCGCGAGCGACTGGGACGGCGTGACGACGATCCTGTCGACGCCTGGGCCGCTCGCGATGCGGCTCTTCACCCGGCCGCGATAACGGCCGGGGCGTTCAAACCCGGCGGACTACCAGAACCTGACCTGGATGCCCCCGCCGACCTGGAAGCCGCCCATGGTGAGCTTGGTGTCCGCGAGGTTGGCGTGCGCGACGGTATAGCGGAGGTTGCCCTGGATGCCGATGCGCGGCGCGACCTCGTAGACCACCTCGGCGCCAAGCAGGAATCCGAACACCGTCTTCTTCTCGCGTACCGTGGCCACGGACAATTGCGGACCCGAGGCGCCCTCGGACACCGTCGCGCCGGTCACGAGGTCGTGCTCGACCCAGACCACCGAAGGGCCGGCGAGGACGATGACGTCGGTCTTGGGCGCGACCGGCACGCCGTACGCGAGAAACGGGGTGGCCCATGTCTCGCGGTGGTGCAGCCCGCCGGTCGTCACGGACACGGAGCGGAACGTGTTGTAGAAGACCGGGCTGGGGATCGAGCCGGTGATCGTCGCCGGATCATTGACCGTGCGCTCGAAGTAGCTGATGCCCACCGCCAGATTGTCGCCATACGGCATGCCGGTGGGCGACAGGCCGAAGCCAATCTCGGCGGCGAGGCCCGTGCTGCCGCTCACCGTCCGCGTGGAGTCGATCTCGGCCGTCTCGTCGTAGAGCGAAAAGGTGGTCGACGACGCCTCGCTCCGCGAGCCGGACTGCCGCTCGCCACTGACCGTGAGATAGCCGGAGTGGAACCATGAGACCTGCGGGGGAGGCGCTGACGACGTCGTCTGCGCCGACGCTTTCGCCGGCCCGCACAGAAGCAGGCCGCACGCCACGATGCCGATGGTTCTCTTCATGCCTTCTGTCCTTCGAGTGAGGTACGCTTCGATCGGTCGATAACTGTACAAAAGCGTTCGCCGGTTGACACGGTGCGTTATCATAGCACCGCTCGAACACGGCCATTGCGGTCGTCCCGGCCCGGAGTGTGGAACAAATGAAGTACCCCAAGCTTGCCCTGACTGGAGTCGCCGCGCTGACGGCCTTGATGCTGGCGTGCGGCAAGTCGTCGACCCCCGCGTCGCCCGTGAGTCCGCTCGCCGCATCGCTGGCGGAGAGCGGTCCGAGCGGCGAGACGCTGAAGATCGCCGCGCCGACGCTCCTCTCGCCGGCCAACGGCGCCCAGCTCGACACCCTGCCCACCCTGACCTGGTCCGGCGCGCAGGGCACCTATGCGTCGTTTGCGGTGAACTACGAGGTCGCGCTCTTCGACCCGACCGGCAAGACGCTCGTCGACACCACGGTGACGACGACGTCCTATACGGTGACGATGCAGCTCGACTACGCCGTCATCGACACGTGGCGGGTCCGCGCGACGTACCAGGGCGCCAACGGCCCGTGGTCCGGCACCTTCTCGTTCAGGACGCCGACGGGCGGCTACATCAAAGCGAGTGAGGTCTTCGACCCGCTGACCAACGGCAAGACCGTCGGAACGATCTCAGGGCCGACCCAGTTCATTAACGGCCAAGGCATCAAGCTGCTCGACCAGACGGCCCATGTCACCTACCCGATCGCGACCACACTCACGGCGGGGCAGTTCTCGCTCATGGAGATGGGCGCCGACGAGGGCACGCCCGGTGGCAAGCGCAAGGTCATGGCGATGCAGGAAGGCACCGGCGACATCACCGACAACGACTACCGGGCCACCATTGAAGTCCGCGGCACGGACGCCGGGACCTCCGCCGGCGACGTCTCCTGCCGCATCATCACCGGCGATGCCACGGATACGGGCCGAATCTTCGACTGCAACCGCATCAACTACAACTGGGATTCGACGCGCTGGTACTTCTTCCAGTTCACGTGGCAGACCGGCACGGCAGAGCTGACCATTCGAAAAGACGGACCGACCGGCTCGGTGATGTACGACCAGGTGCTCCATACGGGCAGCCATCCCTACAATCCCCAACCGCAAGTGATCTACATCGGCGCCCCGGTCGGCCGTGCCGGTACGGCGGACGCGAGCGTGCCGAACATGATCGTCAAGGACCTCTGGTTCTCGGCCGGCCCGCGGCCGGCGTTCCCGGCCAGCCTGCTCCCGGGCCCGCCGCACTAATGCGGCGTCAGGTCATGAGAAGTGCGCTCGCGACTTCTCATGACCTGACGCCAACGCACCCATGCGCTGGCGCACGCGTTCCACGCCGCCAGCAGTTGCGGCCGACCCTGGTCGCGCCACGCTCGACGACGTCCGTTACGCGTACCGCCTGTTGCTCAAGCGCGCGCCGGACGCCGAGGGCCTGGCGTACTACGCCCGGCGCGTCGCGGACGGTATGCGCGTCGACGATCTCATTCGCACCTTCGTCGGATCGGCGGAGTATCGCGAACGCATCGAGCCGGCAGGTCCCCGACAACCGCCGCGCCGTTGACCTCGGCGGCTATCAGGTCGTCGTCGACAGCCACGACGCCGACTTCGGCGCGCACATCTTCCACGAGCAAGAATACGAAGAGCACGTGCGGGCGGCGGTGCGCGCCGCCGTCCGTCCCGGCGACGTCGTCGTCGACGTCGGCGCGAACGTCGGGGTCATCGCCTTCCTCGCGGCGTCGCTCGCCGGGCCCGACGGGCTCGTCGTGGCCGTCGAGCCGAATCCTGGCAACGTGCAACTGCTCTACCGCGGCATTGCGGTGAACGGGTTCACGAACGTCGAGGTGCTGGCGCTTGGCGCCTCCGACCGGCGCGCCGTGCGCTCGCTGAGCGGGCTCTCGAACACGCATCTCACCGACATGCAGCGTGCGATGGAGAGCGGCTATCTCGTCCAGACCGAACGCCTGGACGACGTGCTCGGCGAGCTGCCGCGGCTCGACGTCGTCAAGATGGACGTGGAGGGGCACGAACCGCCGGCGCTCCGCGGGTTCCTGCGCAATTTGACCCGCCACCACCCGACGCTGCTCGTGGAGTTCAACCCGCGCTGCCTGGCGATCCAGCAGGAGTCCCCGCACCGACTACGCGGCGGCGATCCTGGCGCTCTACCCGAGCCTTCGGGTCACCAGCGTCTTCGGCGACGACGAGACGCTCACGCGCGCCGAGGATCTCATGGCCTTCTGGGAGCGCCGCGACCACGAAATCGGCGCGACCGGCCGCTTGCCGGCGGGCCATCTGCACTTCGATCTCGTCGCGGCCCGGCCGGCGCCGTCAACGTGAAGCGCGTGAAGCGTTTCAAACGGACGGGCGTGAAGGACGTGAAGAAGGGCTCACGGCCGGTCCGCCGTACGGCGCTGCCCGGGGGCGCCGCCTCAGGCGTCAAACGGAAACAGCCGGAAGGGTTTGCCGCCGGCTCCCGAAGCACGCGAAAGTGGCGCTCGTCCGTGCACAGGAGGTCCAGCGTCCGATGGCGCTTCGCCAGCACGACCACCGAGGCGTCCGTCAATCCGATGTGGAGATCGGCGTAGCGCTCCATTACCCGGCGTGCGTCGCTCAGAATCCTCGGACGAGAAGGCCTCGAGCCGATACGCCCCGCGCGTGACCTCGTCGAGGAGCGCCATCTGGGCGCGCGGCCCTACGCGGGTGGCAATCAGGTAGTCCAGCTCGGCCAACACGAACGGTGAGAGCACGCGCGGCGGCGCTGCGGCGACCAGGGCGGCAACGGCCCGGCCGTGCAGCGTTTCATTCGCGTCCAGGGCCGCGTACCAGCCCCCCGTGTCGAGGACGATCACCGGGTGCCGAAGCCTTCCAGCGCTTGGTCGACGTCGGTGGCAATGGACGCGCCCGTCGATCGGAACAGGGGCAGCGCCGGAGCGGGGGCGCCGGTCTCAGCCGTAATTTGGGCGACCGCGGCGCGCAGCAGCTCGGCTTCGCTGCACCGGCGGGCCCGCGCGACCCGCGTCAGGGCGCGCTTGAGCGCCTCGGGCAGATAGACGGTCGTCTTCGTCATGCCCTATCTATACCATATGTTATGCCTTTATAGCGCCTGCCGACCTGGGCTTGGTCGCATTTGATCCACACTCGCGCGGGCTTTGCTCAGGTGTACACTCGGCCCTGGGTCTGCCGGACAAGGCTTGGATGATGGCGATGTACGCCGATCGATTGCTTGCCGCCATGGTCCATTGTCTGCGCATGGCCTTCATGGCGCTCGGGATTGCCCTGGCCGCACTGCTTGCCACGTCCTGCGGTCGCTCCCCGACCGCCCCGGGCGGCACGACAACCTTCGCCTTCGATTTCAGCCAGGGCGTGCAAGGCTGGCAGGCCGGGCTCGCCGATTACGCCATCGGGAGCAGCGAGGCTGACAGCTTCCCCGCGCCGGACTACTTACCTCTGCCGGCACCCCTCGACACCACAAAGTCCGCGCTCTTCCTGAGCAGCACGAACACGCAGAGCGAGGGCGGGCCGTTCATGTTCGAGAAGCGGCTCATCTCCGGGCTCGCGCCGTCCCACACCTATGGCGTAAGCATCGCGCTGGAGCTGGCATTGATCATGCCGATCGGCTGCGGCCCGGGTGGCTGTCCAGGGGACGACGTTTACGTCGAGGAAGCCCTGGAGTCCGTCACGGAACCGGCGATGTACGCGGACGGCACCATCCAGCGAATCAGGCTGAACAAGGGGGATGGCCCGACCAGCGGTACCGCAGGCCATCGTGCTCGGCGACATCTCGAACGGCCGTCCGTACAGCCCAATCCCCGAGGACAACCTGGCGTGGACACTCAAGACGCTGCAAGGCGGGATCGTGTCGCTGACAACGGACTCGACGAGAACCGCCTGGCTGATCTTCGGAACGGATTCGGCGTACCAGGGACCGACGTATCTGTATTTCACGAAATTCTCGGCCACGTTCATACCCTGATCGAGCGCTCCACGTCCTCCACGCTCTCCACGTTTCCATCCCCCAGCCCGACTTCACGTGCTCCACGCCCTCCACGTTTCCATCCCCCAGCCCACTTCACGTGCTCCACGCCCTCCACGCTTGGCCCCTCCACGCCCTCCACGTTTGCGCCCCCATCCGGCGCGGGCTATCATGAAACCGGCCTCGCCTGTGTCCACTGATAGCTTCCGCCTGCGCTACCTCGCCAAGACGGCCGCCGGCGTGCCGCGCGACCTCGTGACGACGGCCGCGGCGCGGTTCACCGCGATCCGCCCGACGGTGCTCATCTACAACTGCACCTGGGTCTGCGACGCCGCTGCGAGATGTGCAACAACTGGAAGTGCGGCGATCGCAAGTCGGACATGACGCTCGACGCAGCTCGAGCCGGCGCATGGCGCACCCGTTCTGGGGCGCGGTCGAGAACCTCAACATCTCCGGCGGCGAGCCGACGACGCGCAACGACCTGCCCGAGATGGTCGAGCTGTTCCAGCGGCACCTGCCGCGGATGCGCAAGATCGGCATCAACACGACGGGCCTGACGCCGCACCGCGCCATCCCGATGCTGACGCGCATCGTCGAAGTTCTGCGCCGAGCACGACCTGCTCTTCAGCATCCGCGTGTCGCTCGACGGCATCGGCGACATCCACGACCAGGTCCGGCACGTCAAGCACGGCTTCGACAAGGCGTGCGAAGACGATCGAGGCGATGCAGGCGCTGGCCGCGGAGCACGCCGAACTTCCAGTTCGGCATCGCCGTCGACGATCTTCGCGACGAACCTCGAGGACGCGCGAGAACATCCTCGCCTGGGCGCGCGACGCAAGAAGCTCGACATCGTGTTCAACATGCTGCGGTTCACCGACGCCATGCTGAACAACAAGGAGCTCGAGGAGAAGATCGGCTTCCACGAGCGCGAGGAAGAGTTCATGCGCAAGTTCTTCCTCGATCGCGTGCAGGAGGAGTCGGTGCTGAGCGGCCAGGCGTTCATGTACCTGCACTACGCGGACATGATCGCCAACGGCTACCACCGGACGATGCCGTGCCCGTTCCAGACGCCAGGGGCTGCTGCTCAACCCGAACGGCGATCTGTTCTACTGCGAGAACTCGCAGAAGCATCGGCAACGTGCTCGACGACGCCGGCCGAGAGCTGTACTTCAAGGCCGAGAACCTCGCGCACCGCGAGCAGATCGAAGAACGACGATCTGCCCGACCTGCCTGAGCCCGTGCCAGGTGAACGTCGGCGCGATGAAGCAGGTCGTGCCGTACGCGAAGTTCCTCGATGCGCGCCTACAAGGTCAAGCACGACCCGTCGCGGCACCTCGAGACGCTGCCCGAGCCGGTGCGCTGATCTGCCCAACGTGAACACGAGTCCGGACCGGGACGACGCCTTCCGGAGCTGACCTGGTGCGGTTCTCGACTCTTCTCCGGCTCGCCGTCGCCATCGGCCTCACGCTCGTCATGCTGGCGCAGCGCGCACCCGCGCCGACGTCGGCCGCGCCCTCGCCGGCACCGCCTGGCCGCTGGGCGCTGTGGCGCGCTGCGTCCTGGTGCTGGTCGACCGCACGCTGATGGCGTATCGCTGGATCGTGCTGCTCGCGCCGTTCAAGGCGAGCCGGGGCGTGCCGCCGCTGGCGCCGTCCTGCGCACGTTCTTCGTGAGCACGTTCGTCGGCAACGTTTCTGCCCGGCAGCGTCGGCGGCGACGCGGTGCGTGCGTGGCAGCTCGCGCGGGACGGCGTGCCCGGGCCCGAATCGGTCGCCTCGGTCCTGATGGACCGCCTGCTCGGCGTCGCCTCCATCCTCTTGAGCGCGGCGGTCGGCCTCGCGCTCGCGCCGGACATCCTGCATTCGCAGGGCGTCTGGTGGGTGCTTGGCGTCACCGCCGCCGGGTGCCTCGCGGCGCTCGCGCTCGTCTTCAGCACGCGCATCGACGACCTCGCCCGCCGTCTGCTCGCATGCCTGCCGCTCGGGGCGGTGCGCGGCAAGGGCGAAGCGCTGCTCGACGCGCTCGGCGCCTATCGCCGGTACCACGGCGTGCTCGCACTCGTCCTTCTGGCGTCGGTGGGGGTGCAGTTCCTGCGGGTAGGCCAGGCGTGGCTGCTCGGCCAGAGCCTGGGCATGCACGCTCCCTTCATCAGTTACGTTGCGTTCATCCCGTTCATCGTCCTGGTGATGCAGGTGCCGGTCACGATCAACGGCCTGGGCACGAGCCAGTTGGTGTTCCAGTGGTGCTTCGCGCGGGTCGGCGTGCCGCAGGCCGAGGCGTTCGCGCTCTCGGTGTTGTTTCTCGCCCTCGGCGTCGTCGGCAGCCTGCCCGGGGGCGTGATGTACGCGCTCTGGCCGAGAGCGGCACAGCGGACATGACGCGCAGGCTTGTCCTTCTGCTCGGCGCGATCGTGGTCGCGCTCACGCTGTGGTTCGGGGGGCCGCGCGGCCTGCTCTATCTCGCGCTCTATCTGCTGGCGCTCGCGCCGGGGCTGCCCGCCGGCTGGCGCCTGTTCGGCAAGGCGCCGGCCGGATGGGTGGCGGGCGCGGTCATCGGCTATGGCCTGACCGCGCTGGCGCTGTGGGTGCCGATTCGGCTCGGCGTGCCGCATCCGATCGCCTTCGTCATCGCGTGGCTGGTTGCGTGCGGCATCGTCTGGCGCGCCTGCCGGCGGCCAGGCGCGCCGCCGCTCATCGAGCTGCCGGCCTGGTCGTCCCGCGAGACGCGCGCGTGGCTGCTCGTGCTGTTTCTGGTGCCCGTGTTCCTGGCGCTGCCCTTCGGACATCTCGGGCGAGAGGAGTCGTCTGGCGTACGCGACTATCGCGCCTACTTCATCGCGGACTTCGTCTGGCACACGGCGCTCACCGAGGAGATCGCGAAGTTCAGCGAGCCGCCGAGAAACCCGTACTTCGCGGACGAGCCGCTCCATTACTACGTGACGTACTTCCTCGTCCCGGCCGTCCTCTCTGGACCGGCGGACGCGCCGATTGTCGACATGCAAACGGCGCTCAAGATCACCGCGATGGGCACGGCGCTGCTCTTCATCAGCCTGGTCTTCTTCGCCGCCTGGAGCGCCGTCGGACGCGCCGGACCGGCGGCCGCCGCCACGGCGCTTGCCGTCGTCGCGCCCAGCTTCGAAGGCCTGTTCGTCATAGTGCAGAACCTGCGTCGCGGCGTGGCGCCGCTGGCGGGCGTGCGGGACCTCAACATCGACGCCATCACGCAGTGGCATTTCCACGGACTGCGCATCGACGGACTGGTGCGCACGATGTGGTACACGCCGCAGCACGGCACCTCGCTCGCGCTCGGTCTCGTCGCCGTGCTCGCCGCCACGCGGTTCGGCCGCATTCGCCCCGCAACGCCGTTGTTGATCGGCGTCGCGCTCGGCCTGTCCGTGGCGACGAACCCCGTGCTGGGCGCCGTTTTCTGCGCCGTGTATGGCGTCGTCGCGGTGTACGACGTCATCGTCCGGCGGCAGGGGGTGGCGACGTTACTGACACACGGGCTTTCCGTCCTGCCGGTCGGCGCGGCCTTGGTCTGGTGCCTGGCCAACCAGATGGCCGACCGCGCGGCCTCCGCGCTGACGTTCGGCTGGTTCCTGTACGACTCGCGGCACGCGCCGCTCGTCACGCTCTTCCTCTCGCTCGGCGGCGTGCTGCTGCCTGCCGTCGCCGGCTTGCTTCCGTGGCGGCGCCTGCCGTTTCGGGCGGCGATGCCGGCCGTGCCGATGGTGGTGTTCGCGTTGGCCCTGATGTGGGGCGTCACGATTACCGATCGCGCCTGGATCGGCTTTCGGGCGGGCAACCTCCTGCAGGTCGCCCTGCCGCTGCTCGTCGCGCGCGGCCTGGCTGGGCTGGCCGAGGCCGGCGGCCTTCGGGTGGCCGCTTCGGCGTTCGGCGCCCTCCTCCTCGCCGGCGCTCCCACGACGCTCATCGACACCTACAACGCGCAGGACACGACCAACGTCGCCATGATGGGCGCGGACTTCCACTGGACGGTCCGCCTCTCGCCGGAGCAGCAGACGGCGCTCGCGTGGATCCGGACGCACACGCCGCCGGATGCGATCGTCCAGGCCGATCCGCTGCCGCGCGGCGAAGAGAACTGGAGCCTGATCCCGTCGTTCGCGGCGCGCCGCATGGCCGCGGCCAGTGCCCTGCCGCTCATCATGAGCCCGGCGGAGCAGGCCCGCGAGAAGTGGGTGCACACCATCATCGCATCGCTGCCGCCAGACCAGGCGCACGAGGCCGCGCGCGCGCTGCACATCGACTACATCTGGATCGACAACGACGATCTGAAGATGGCGCCCAAGGCCGACCTCGAGCGCTTCGGCACGGCGCCCGACCTGTTCACGCTCGCGCTCCGCGTCGGCCCGGTGTCGATCTACCGGGTCAGGTAGCCCGCCGGCGCCCCCAGCGCGCGAACGTGCGGGTGCCGATGAACCAGTCGCGCAGCCCGATCTTCTTGCCCTCGGCCCGGCTGCGCGGGTGGTAGCGAATCGGCACCTCGGCGATCCGATGCCCGCGCGCGAGGACCTTCGCGGTGATCTCGTGGTCCAGCTCGAACCCCGTGGTCTGCAGATCGAGCTCGTTCAGGAGCGTCCGAGGGAAGAGCTTGAGCGCCGTCACGGTGTCGGTGAGGTACCGCCCCGTGAACACCAGCGCGACGAAGCTCAGGCTCTGGCCCCCAAGATAGGCCGCCAGCGACTGATCCGGATGCTTGCCGGTCAGCAGGTTGCGCAGCATGCCGGCGCCAGGGTGCTTCAGGTACCGGCTGCCGTACACGATTTCCGCGCGGCCGGAGGCCACCTCGCGCAGCATCGGCAGGTAGTCCTCCGGGTCGTACTCGAGGTCCGCGTCCTGAATCATGAGGTAGTCGCCCGTCGCCACGCCGATGCCCGCACGCACGGCGCTGCCCTTGCCGCCGTTCTTCGGCTGCCGCACGAGCCGTACATCCGGCACGGCGGCCACGATCTCCCGCGTGCGGTCTTTCGAGCAGTCGTCGACGACGATCACCTCGCGGTCGAAGCCGACGCTTGCCAGATCGACCGCGTTGATGCGCTCGAGCAGCGTGCCGATGAAGCGCTCCTCGTTGTACGCGGGGATGACGACCGACAGGAGACGGCGCGTCATGGCTCCGGGCGCTCCCGGACGAGCGCTTCGGCCGCCGCCAGATCCTCCGGCGTATTGACGCCGCGCGCCTCGCGCGCGTCGGCGAGTTCGAAGGTCACCACCGGGCGCGCCGCGGCCAGCCAGGGGATGAACGGCAGGAAGCTGCGCTCGCCGGTGAGGGCGCCCGGCGTCGCGGCCTGCGAGTAGTTCACCAGATCGCGGACATACCCTTCGTATGCCAGGCTGAACAGGCCGGCATCACTCTCGCCGGTATCAGGCATCAGATCGCCTTCACGCCTCTGACGCACGCCCACGATGCGGCCGCCGGCATCGCGATCGAAGTGAATGTAGGGCGGGTGCTGCATCACCGTCGGCAGCGCCATCGCCGGCGCGGGCTGCGCGCGATCAGCCGCGTCGAGCGCGGCGGCCGTCGCGGCCGAGATGCCGACCTGGTCGCACCAGGTGATCCACACGCGGTCCGGCGCGGCCCGCCGCACGGTGGGGGCGGCCGTCAGGATGGCGTCCAGCATCCCCGTGGGTTCCGCCTGTTCGATGAGGTCGGCCTCGAGATGTGCCTGCGCCAGCCAGTCGGCGATCGCCTCACGCGCGCCCGGATGGACGACGACGACCGCGGCGCGGCAATAGGGCGCGTGACGGCGAAGCACGTGCTCGACCATGGGCCGGCCCAGTACCGGCGTGAGCGCCTTCGGCAGAGATGAGCCCAGCCGCGCCCCACGGCCGGCGGCTGGAACGATCAGCAGGCGCCTCATGCGGCCGGTCTGAGGCGGTACCAGACGATGGCCGCCAGGCTCCGCAACCCTTCACCGATCCCCGTTCGTTTGACGCGCTCTGGCGAGAGCGCAATGAAGCGCACCGGCACCTCGAGCACGTCCGCGCGGCGTCGGAGCAGCCGCGACAGCACGTGCTGGTTGAACAGCTTGTCAGTCAGCGGGAGCTGGACCTGCCCCACGTCGGCCGCGCGGACGATGCGCAGCCCCGAGAGCGTGTCGGCGACATACCGGCCATAGAGCAGCAAGTACGCGGCGCTCAGCAGGTGGCTGCCGACGCGCGTGATGCCTCGGAGCACCGGGGTCTGGAAGTAGTGGTACCGGAACGACTCTTCGATGTCGCGCACGGAGAGCCGCCGGCTCCCCCAGACCGCGTCGAGACGGCCGTCGCCCAGGTACCGGAACAAGCCCGCGAGATCCTCGCCGCGGTACATGCCAGACGAGTCGAACAGCACGACGTACTGCGCCTCGCCTCGCGCGATCGACTGCCGCAGCGCCCGTTCGGCCGCCGCCTCGTCATCGAAGAGCACGACTGGAAACGGCAGCCGGTCGAGGAACGCCGGCGTCAGGCTCGGCGCGCGGACCGCATAGACCCGCAGCGGCGCCCGCGTGTGATCCACGCGGCTCCGCACGATCTCGATGAGCGTCTGCGCGAGCTTGTCCGCCGACCGCGTGCCATAGAGAAACAAGGCCACTGCCGGTGCGTTCGGCGGCGACAGCAACGACTCGATGAACGGCTCGAGGACCTTGGCCGCGTCGTGGCGCCCCGTGACGGCGTCTTCGTAGGAGCCAATGCGGACGAGCCGCGGATCCTCGAGCGAGTCAACCTGCCCGAGCGGGAGGTACGGCGCCGTGTCGTCGCGCCCGGGCTCGTTGAGGAGGTAGTGGGTGATGAGGCACGGCGCCGGAATGGCGACGCTTCCCTTGCCGGCAAGATAGTAGAGGGCGCGCCCGACCAGCGTCACCGCGCTCGCATCCGCAATCTCGGCGTCGTACTTGAGGTTCGTGATGAACAGCTTGATCGCGCCGAGGTTGCCGGCGATGGCATCGACCAGTCCCGGCGTGAGATAGGACGGGAACAGGCTCGAATGCTGCGTGCCCGGCGCGTAGACGATCACGTCGGCCGCCTGGAGCGCGCCGGCCAGCCGTTGGTTGAGACCGACCGTGGCGGCGTGCTCCGCGAAGAACTGCCGCGCCGCCGCCTCGCCGCGGCCCGTCAGTTCCCTCGCCATCTCGTCGGTCAACGGCACGTCGAGCAGGAAGATGTCCTTGATGCGGTGGCGGCCCCGCGAATCGACAATGGCCTCCTCGGTGCCGAGGACGTGGCCTTCGAGGTCGAGCGCGACGAGGGAGGCGTTCGTGCCGTCGGTGACGTTCTCGATGACGCCCGGCGCCAGGCCGAGCAAACCGGCGAAGTCGTCTACGGCGTCGTTGAAGCGCCGGCCCGCGCGCAGGTAGGAGCCGGCAAACACCAGATTGCCGACCGCACAATCGCCGAAGGAGAACGGCCGCCCCGTGTCGCGCAGCGCGCACAGGAACGCGCGCAGCCGCTGGCCCACGACCACCCGTTCGGCCGGAGTCAGGCCGGCGAACAGACCGGTTTCCGCAACCG
This sequence comes from uncultured Alphaproteobacteria bacterium, assembly GCA_963735835.1. GTDB lineage: Bacteria > Pseudomonadota > Alphaproteobacteria > Rhizobiales > Xanthobacteraceae > Bradyrhizobium. The sequence continues at coordinate 29,097 of CAVTNA010000029.1, forward strand.
CGCCCTGGTTCTCGTCCGAAGAGCCGTTGCCGGCGAGAGCCTCGAGCCAGCGAATGGCGGTCGCCTCGTCGATGGCCGCCGGCAGCCGATGTTCGACGAGCGCCACGAGCGCCGGGCTGCACGTGCCGGTGACCTTCGCCACCCGCGCGGCGTTCTTGCGGAAGTCCGATGGTCCGAGCGCGTCGCCGAGAAACCGCCGCACTTCGCCCGTCGAGGCGCCATCGTCGTAGCCATTGACGGCGAGCGTGAGTTGGATCTGCGGATCGCGCAGCAGGCGTTCGGAGAGCACACCCGCGCCCCGGCCGCCCGTGAACACGACGACGCGGATCATCGGTGCATTATGCCCGAAGGCCGCAGAGCGTCACGGGCCGACAGGTACGACGGGTACGAGAGGTCCGATAGGTCCGAGGAACCTGCATCGCCGGCGAAGCTACGACCGCCGCGCCACGAGTAGGCCGTCGCGAATCGGCACGATGCTGGCCATCCAGTCCGGGTCTTCGGCCACCATCTGGTTGAACTGGCGGACGCCCTCCGTATCCTCCGACCGGTCATCCTCGTCGAAGATCCTGCCCTGCCAGAGCGTGTTGTCCGCGATGAGCACGCCGCCCGGGCGCAGACGGTCCTTGATGATCGGCAGCGACGCGGGATAGCCGCGCTTGTTGATGTCGTTGAAGATGATATCGAACGGCCCTGGCGCGTCGCGCAGCGCCTGGACCGCTTCACCCACGTGAAACCGGACGAGGTCGGCGTATCCAAGCGCCGCAAGGTGCCCGCGCGCACGTGACGACAACTGCTCGTCCCAGACCGTGTGATAGATGATGCCGCCGCCGTTCTCGGCCACCGCGCGGGCGAACCACGCCGTCGAGTAACCGAAGCCGGAACCGAGCTCGAACACCGACCGTGCGTCGGCCAGCCGCGCCAGCAGGTAGCAGAAGTATCCGCTCGCCGGCCCGATGATTGGGAAGTCGGTGCGCTCCGCTTCGGCCTCCATCGCCTGCATCTCTGGCGGCCGCTGCGGCACCAGCGCGTCGAGGTAGTTCATCACCTGTGGAGCGATTGGGAGTAGCGGCAAGGAACACTCCAGTTTGGTTGAGATCTCTGTCGTACCCGTCGTACCCGTCACGTTCGAGCGCGCACCCAGTCTTTCGCCTCCGCGAGCGCGGAGCCAACCGCCGCCGGCGCCGTCGACTGCGGCGTGCGCTTGGTCGCCACGGCGGCCTCCGGCGTCACGGCCTTCAGGACGCCCGCCTCGAAATTCGCGTCGTAGCGCTGCCAGTCGGCGAGGGTCAGCGTCGAGAAGTCGCGCCCGCTCCCGTACAAGTCGCGGACGATGCGGCCGGTGATCTCGTGGGCGGTGCGGAACGGCACGCCGCGCGAGACGAGATAGTCCGCGACCTCGGTCGCGAGCAGCAGCCCCGACGCGGCCGCACGCGCCTGGTCCGCGCGAAGCGCGAGCGTCCGCACGACCGTCGCCGTCGTCTCGGCGCAGAGCGTTACGGTGTCCTCCGCGTCGAAGGCCACCGCTTTGTCCTCCTGCAGATCCTTGTTGTACCCGGACGGCAGGCTCTTCATCGTCGCGAGCCAGCCCATGAGGCGGCCGAGGACCGTGCCGGCCTTGCCGCGCACCAGTTCGAGCGGGTCAGGGTTCTTCTTCTGCGGCATCAAGCTCGACCCGGTCGCGACCGCGTCGTCCAGCTCGAAGAAGCCGAACTCCTCGCCGGTCCACAGGATGACGTCCTCTGCCAGGCGCGAGAGGTGGACCATGGCCATCGTCGCGGCAAAGAGGAACGACGCGACGAAATCGCGATCGCCGGACGTATCGAGACTGTTCGGCGTGACGCGCGAGAAGCCGAGCGCGGAGGCGAGCGCCTGGACATCGATGTCGTAGCTGGTGCCCGCGATGGCCCCCGAGCCGAGCGGCATGAGGTCCGCCTCGTGCCGGGCGCCGTCGAGGCGTTCGACGTCGCGCCGGAACGCCGCGACGTGGGCGAGCCAGACGTGCGCCACGAGCACCGGCTGGGCGCGACGGAGATGCGTGTAGGACGGCATCACGGCGTCGCCCGCCTGCTCGGCCTGCGCGAGCAGGGCCTCGATCAGGACCACGATCGCACGCTGCACCGCCGGGATGCGCCGCCGCAGGTACAGCCGGAAGTCGACCGATACCTGCTCGTTGCGCGACCGGCCCGTGTGAAGCCGGCGGCCCGCGTCGCCAATCCGCGCGATGAGCTCGCGCTCGACGAAGGCGTGCACGTCTTCGTCGTCAGCCGCGTCGAAGACTGACGGGTTCGCGCGCACGTGGTCGCGAATCGACTCGAGGCCCTGGCGGATCGCCGCCGCGTCGTCTGTGGAGATCGCGCCGGCGTGCGCGAGCGCCTCGGCCCACGCCTGACTGCCGGTGAGATCGTCTTCAATCAGCCGTGCGTCGACCGAGAGCGAGCGGCCGTACTCGAACACGTCTTTGTCGGGCTCGCCGCCGAAGCGGCCTGACCAGAGGGCCATAAAGGGAGTGTAGTGCAGTCTGTCCGGCTGCCGGCTGCTGGCGGCCGACTACGGGCTACAGGCCACGGGCTACAGGTACGACTCACGCGTCGCGCCGGCCTGAAGGCCGGCGCCTACTGAACCTCCTGCCGTGGCCGCTCGCGGCAGTAGCCGCCGGTCTTCAGACCGGCGGGCAAGCGTCACTGCCAGGGGTTGGCTCGACGGTTCGGCGAAGAGCCCGAAGAATAATGACGGGCAATGCAGGTTCCTCGGACCCGTGGTACCTGTCGTCCCCGTCCTACCTGTCATCGATTCCGCTCCTCTTCCCGCCACCGGTTCATTCTGGATCGCAGCTCGCGATACGCCGCAACATGCGCCTCGAGCGGGACGACGCGACTGGACGCCACAGGGTCGGTGAGTCCGGCAACGGCTTCGTCCCAGTCCACCGGCATGTCAGAGGCCACCCGGTCGGCATGGTACGCGCGGATCGCGGCGCCGAGCGCCGCTGAGGTCCCGGTCGCGCCCTGGTACACGTCGGCGTCGAACACGTCGGCCATCACCTGCAGGATCGCGCGGCTCTGCGACGCACCACCGGTCGCGCGAAGCTCCCCCACCTCGGCGCCCATCCAGCGCGAGTACTCGGCCATCGCCAGCATCTGGCTCTCGACGACGGCGCGCACGTTGCGTGAGGCGTCGGCGGGATCGAGATTGGCCCGCCGGACGCCGGCACGCTCGACGCGCGGCGTGATCTCGGATTCGAACCACGGCAGCATCATCGCGCCGTCATTGCCGGCGGGCGTCGACCGCAGGGCCGTTGTCGAATCCCGTCCAGTTCAGGCCGTACGCGTCGCGCACGCGCTCGCGCGCGAGCGAGCCGTTCTGGAACACGGTCATGCCCATGAAGTCGCCGGTCGGCGCGCTGAAGACGTGGCCCGTGCCATCGGGGCTGACGTGGGGCTCGCGCATCAAGCCGAACACGGTGTCGCTCGTGCCGAGCGAGACGGCCAGCCGGCCTTCACGCACGAGGCCGGTGCCGACGAGGCTCGACGGGTTATCGCCCGTCCAGACGACGACCCGCGCGGGCGGCAGATGGAATCGCTCGCACCAGTACCGGGAGAGCGGGCCCACGGTGGTGGTCGCCGCCACGATGGACGGCAGCTTCGCCGCCAGGCCGGGCGCTGTCGCATCGAGTGCCAGCGGCCACCACGCGCGCGCCGCCAGGTCCATCAGATTCATCCCGGACGCGTCGCCAGGATCGAGCGGTGCGTCCAGGCCGGTGAGCGCCGACGCGAGCCAGGACGAGACCAGATGGATACGCGTGGTCGACGCGAACGCCTCCGGCTCGTGCTTGAAGAAGCGCCTGACCTGGGCGGCCGTGAAGCGCTCGAACGCTCGCGATCCCGTGCGGGCGGCAAGCGCCTCGGCGCCGCCAACGGCCGCCTCGATCTCGCGGCACTCGATGCGCGTGCTCGTGTCCATCCACACGGGCGCAACCGGACGCGCGAGCGCGTGTGAGAACTGCGGCGCGATGTGCACCGCAGGATCGAGCGCAGCCACCGCCGGCGCGAACTGCCTGTTCAGGTACACGCTGCCGTGCTGCTGCGCCGCGCCGGAGAGCGCGGCCAGCCGCGCCATCTCGGCCGGCCACTCGCGCGCGAGGTCACCAATCGCAACCTCCAGCGCCTCCACCCACATCAGGGGCGGCGAGACGACCACGCCCCCGTCGCCGGGCCACGATGTCCCGTGTTCGGAAGACGCAGGGGCACGGCCGCGCGGTGCCCGACCGGCGCTGCGGAGGACGCCGCGCTCCGTCCCGTAGTGCGGCAGCGCCTCGTCGTATGGCAGGCTGCGCTCGGCCACGATGGCTCGGCGCGCGCCATCGATCTCGACGAGCATCGCCGTCAGGCTCTGGGTGCTGGCGTCGAGGCCGAGGTAGAAGGGCATTGGCGGATCTTTGTCTGGCTTGGGGCGTGGGGCTTGGGGCTTGGGCCCACAAGCCCAACGCCTCACGCCCCACGCCTATTTGAGGACCGTCAGCGTCCCGCGCAGCCGGATGTCGTTCGACGAAGCGCCAATCATCACGGCGAACCGGCCCGGCTCGACGACCCACTTCAGGTCGCGATCGAGCAGTCGCAGCTCGGACGGGCCCAGCGTGAAGGTCACGTCCGCGCTGGCGCCCGGGTCGAGATGCACGCGCCGGAACCCCTCCAACTGGATGACCGGCTGCGCGACGGACGCCAGCAGATCGCGGATGTACAGCTGCACGACCTCGTCGCCTGCGCGCGTGCCGGTGTTCGCGACGCGTGCAGCGGACGGTCGCCGTGGCGTCCGGGCCCATCGTGTCGGGCGTCGATCGACGAGAGCCGAGTACTCGAACGTCGTGTAGCTCAGGCCGAAGCCGAACGGAAAGAGCGGCAGGCCCGGTCAGGTCGACGTAGTCGTCGCCGCGGCCGGTCGGCTTGTGGTCGTAGTAGAGCGGCAACTGGCCCTCGGACACCGGAAAGGTGATCGGCAGCCGGCCCGCGGGATCGACGTCGCCGAAGAGCACGTCCGCGACGGCCGACGCCGCCGGCTTCGCCCGGATACCAGGCGTCGATGACGGCGCCCACGCGATCGAGCCACGGCATCGTGATCGCGCTGCCGCCGATGAGCACGACGATCGCCGGCGTGCCGGTCGCGGCGACGCGCTGGATCAGCTCCTCCTGCCGGCCCGGCAGCCCGAGCAGCGCGCGATCGCGGAACTCGCCTTCTTCGACGCCTGCGACGATCGACCGCGACGTCGCTCGCTCGCGCGGCCGCCACAGCAGCCGTAATCGCCGCCTCGCGCCAGTCGTCGCCCGACGCCCGCGTCCCACAACAAGCTTCACCCGCGCGTTGCCGGTCGTCTCGAAGTATCTCGAGCCGCACCGCGTGCGCTCGACGCCGGGGCGTAGCGTCACGTCGACCGCGCGCGTGCCGTACGACCGCTTGCGCCAGTCGTCGATGACGAGCTGTGCCGTCGAGATACAGCCGGTAGCCGTCGTTGCCCTCGACGCCGATCCGTCGCACGCCGCTCGGCGGCGCGACGATGGTCCCTGTCCAGCGCACCGAGAACCAGTCGAACGGGATGCCGCGGCCGGGCGAGTTCAGCGTCCAATCGAAAGTCGACGTCCGGATCCGTGCGCGTGAGGCGCGGCGGGCCGTCCAGGCGCGGGTTGTCGAAGTAGTCGCCGAGAGTCCTTGAGCCGGTCCGGGAGCGGCGCCAGACGCCGGCACGAGCGCCGTCCGTGGGACCACGGCCAGATCGCTATCGACGCGTCCCGGGCCGGGCACGTAGCGGACCATCGTCGAGCCGCCGACCGCCGAGCGGATGCCGTCGAGGATCGACACCGTTGTCGCTCCCGGGCCGCTGTAGCCGCCGAGCCGCGCCTCCTCGGCGTCGACGCCAATCACGGCCATCGCGCGCGCGCTTTTGTTCAGCGGCAGCGTGTGCCGCGTCGTTCTCTGAGCAGGACGATCGCCTCGTCCGCCGCGTCGTGCGCCAGCGCATGGTGCGCGTCGGATCCGTTCGCGGCCGCGGCGGCGTCTGGATCCACGTACGGATGCTCGAACAGGCCGAGCTCGAACTTCGCCCGCAGGACGCGGGTGACGGCGGCGTCGATGACCGGCATCGGGATCAGCCCGCGCTCGAACGGCGTCGAGGTACGGGCGCTGCTGGCCGTAGGACGACTGGAACACGACGTCGAGCCCGGCGTCGAATGCGTCGGTGGCCGCCTGCGCCGTGCTGGGCTCGGTCATGTGCAGCACGGTCGCGCCGCTCGTGCCGGACGCGTCGGAGATGACGAAGCCGCGGAATCCCCATTCGCGCTTCAGGATGTCCGTTGAGCAGGCGCGCGGTTCTGCGTCGCCGGCGTGCCGTCGACCGAGTTGTAGGCGGCCATCACCGAGCGCGCGCCCGGCGTCGATCGCCGCCTGGAACGGCGGAAAGAACCGCTCGCGCAGCGTGCGCTCGTCGAGGTCGATCGGATAGCTGTCACGCCCACCTTCGCCGACGTTCGCCACGAAGTGCTTCGGCGTGGCGACGATGCCGGCGGCCGTCGAAGGGACCGACGAAGGCGCGCGCCATCACGGACGCGAGATACGGGTCCTCGCCGTACGTCTCGTCGACGCGGCCCCAGCGGACGTCGCTCGCGATGTTGACGACCGGCGAGAGCACCTGACGGATGCCGCGCGACCGGGTCTCGTCCGCGATCGCCGCCGCCACGCGCGTCATCAGCGCCGGCATCCCACGTCGCGGCCAGACCAATCGCCTGCGGGAACATCGTGGCGCCCGGGCGGGCGAGGCCGTGCACGGCTTCGTCGAACGGAATGATCGGAATGCCGAGGCGCGTGTGCTCGACGAAGTAGCGCTGAATGGCGTTGATGCGCTCCGCGTGGGCGCGCGCCAGGTCACCCGATGACGCATCCGCCGCGGCCGCGCCGGCAGCGGGACCGACCTGCAAGCCGAAGATGCCGTGCGAATAGTCTTCGACCGGGGTCGTCGAGGTTGCCCGGAATCATGAACAGCTGCCAGAACTTCTCTTCGAGCGTCATGCGCGAGAGCAGGTCGCGCCACGCGGGCGTCGACCGAGCGCGTCGGATCGCGGTAGATCGGCGGCGAGGAATCCTGACGACGAACGGCCGCGACCGAGCACAGCACAGCGGCCAGGACGACGCACGCGGGGCGCGAGGACATCGCGCCTGCAGTCTACAGGAGGGGCGTCAGGGCTCGTAGAGATCTACGACCCTACATGGATTCTATCGAGCTGCCGCAGGTGCAGCAGGTCGTGGCCGGCGTAGAGCTTGACAAGGTGGTCGACGCGTTCCTCGCCGCGCTCGGCATGGACATAGACGCGCGCCATGTCGGACGGCGTGGCGCGCTCGAGCAGCCGCAGATTCGAGCGCCGCAGCGTGCCGAATTCCGCGATCGCGTCGGCAGGGTCAGCCTCGTCGTAGCGGAGGCGTTCGGCCCACAGGTCCTGGTCGTAGCCGGTGATCGATGGGCGCTCGTGCGCGAGCATCATGCGCAGCCGGTAGCCCCACACCAGCTCAGAGTCCGCCAGGTGCTGCAGCACCTGGCGCATCGACCACTTACCCGGCGCCTCCGGCCGGCTCAGTTGGGCGAGCGAGCAGGCGGCGACGATCTCTCGCAGGGCTGGCTCGGTGCGCCGAAGGACCGTCATCGGGTCAGCCGACCCGAGCAGATCGAGAATGGCGGCCGTGTACTCGCCGGCCTGGTCGGCGGATCGCGAGGCGGAATTGGTGAAGACGGACATTGGGCGCTCCCGGGATCGGCACATCACCCGCCTTCGCCGAACGCTCGCTGCGCTCGCCCCTCGATGCGACTCGGGGCGACCGTGAGAAACGTCGAACGGTCGCGGCGACGTCGGGCAGGCAAATCGCACATCACAAATGACAAATCACAAATAGCGTTCGCCGAGTATTTTCGCGTGATGCACCGCATGGCCTGCCGTGATGTAGGCCATCGCGCGCACCGTGAACGACTTGCCGCTCGCGGTGCCGCGGCGTGTCCAGGCGTCGGCCGGCAGGCCGCGGTAGAACGAGAGCGTGGCGGCGCGCACGTCGCCGAATTCGTCGACGAGGCTCCGCCACGGCCGATCGTCGGCGTGCGAGGCCGGCACGGCCACGTTCTGGTCGAAGCTCGGCAGCGGCTCGGTGAAGCCGCGGGCGAACCACAGCGCGCGGAACGAGAACAGCCGCTCGGTGTCGCTCAGGTGCGCGACCACCTGCCGGATGCTCCACTTGTCCGGCGCGTAGCGATGGAGCGACCGCTCGTCGGACACGCCATTGAGGAATGCGAGGACCTCCGGCGTCTGCGTCTCGAGCGTTGCGCGAATATCGCCGGCCGGCACCTGGTCGATATAGGTGAAGTAGTACTCCGCGGCTTCGGTACGGTCAGGAGCGGATGTGGGCATACGTGTAGATTAGTCCGGCCACGGCCCGCCCAATCACAAATCACAAATGGCAAATGGCTAATCACGAAGTGGCGTCGATGACCCGGCACTGCCCCTGCCCAAGCTCGAGCCGGACGGTGCCCGTGACCTTGGACTGAACGACGGCGACGAACGCGTCGATGGCCTCACGCCTCAGGGTGAACCAGCGGCCCGCCCGCACGAGGTCCGCATACGCGCCCGCCAGATCGGCCGCAAGCCGGCCGAGCTCGGGCGACGTGACCCGCCGCTGCAAGTCTCGGTGCGCCGCCTGCAGCACGACCGCGGCCGGCGCGTCGATGGTCGACACCGGCAATCGGCCGCTCGCGGGAGTCGTCCGCAGGTCGAGTCGACCCACGCCGTACGCTCCCGCGATGGTCTCGAGGCTTGAGACCAGATCGACGAACGGCATGCCGATGCCGTTGATCGTGACCGGGACGCCGCGCTCGAACTCGAGCGTCACGATGGCCGTCGTGGCCGGCGGCGCCGGCGAGGCCGCCTCCGGCAGGACGGCCCGGCCCCAGAGGTTCGCCCGGCTGAGCTGCGCCTCGTCGCGGGGAGACGGCACCGGGATGCGCCGCGCGCGGGCGTAGTCCACGAGCTCGGCTCGCGTGTAGACCCACTGGCGCGCGGGCGTCATGACCGTGAGCGACGGCTGCACGCTGCGCACCGCCGCGTCGATGGCGTCGGCAACCCCGCCGTGCGCCACCGCCGGCGCGCCTTCGATGCGCGCGACCTCGGCCAGCCGCTTCGCGATGAGCGGCTGTGCGAGCGGTCCGGCAAGCGGCTCGCCGCCAAGTCCGACGGCGCCGGCCTGGAGCGCTCGCAGGATGAAGTCGGACGCGAACTCCTCGCGCGCGTCGATGACGTGCGCACGCACCGCGCCCGCCGCCAGCGCCCGCTCCCGGACGTCGTCCAGCTCGCGACCTTGACCGAGGTCGAGGGTCATGGCGATGACCTCACCGCCCGCGTGTTCCCGAAGCCAGGGAATCGCAACGGTCGTGGCGAGGTCGCCGGAATAGGCGAGGACGATGCGCTGCATGGAAAGACCGGCGGCTACGTACTCTTAATCATCTCTTCGAACCGGCGGTCGAGGGCGAGCGCGGCGTCGGCGCCCCGGCAGATGAGCAGAATCGTGTCGTCGCCCGCCACCGTGCCGGCGACCTCGGCCAGCCGCGATCGGTCAACGAGCACCGCCAGGCCCTGCGCCTGGCCCGGATCCGTGCGAACGACCAGCAGCGGGTCCACCCGCTCGAGAGCCGCGAACCAGCGACGCCACGGCTCGCCGGAGCTGATCGAGCGAGCACCGAGCCGCCAACGCTCGGCGCCCGGACGCGTATAGGCCCCGTCGCCGGCTCGCTTGACCAGACCTAACTCCTTGAGATCACGTGAGATCGTGGCCTGCGTCGCGTCGATGCCCCGCGCCCGGAGCTTCTGCGCGAAGCACCTCCTGGGAGGCCATGGCCTCGCGGTCGACGACGTCGAGAATTTGCGACTGACGCCAGGACTTCATAACTATCCAATTGACGCCGTCGATTATACATTGGATGCATACCGCAACGGCGGGCTAAGTTGCACTCCTGGTCGTACTTTCCCTATTGACGCTCCGAATCCAGCCGATGTATACATACAGATTCTGATGAATAGCTATTCATCGCCGTGCGGGTCGGGGTGGCCGGGGCCACGGGGTACGCGGGGCAGGAACTGCTGGCCCTGCTCGCCCGCCACCCCCAGGCGACCGTTGCCAGCGCCATGTCTTCCGGTCCGATTCGGCCGCGAGCCGCTGCCGCGGCTGGCCCGCGTCTGGGACGGCGAGGTCGAGCCGCTCAACGCCGGCCGGCTGGCGCGCGAGGTCGACGTCGTGTTTCTCGCGGTGCCCGAAGAAGCGTCCGCCGAGCTCGGCGCCGCCGCTCGTCGAGGCCGGCGTGCGCGTGATCGATCTGTCGGGCGCGTTCCGCATTCGAGGACGCGGCGCTGCGCGCGCGCTGGTATCCGGCCACGACGCGCGCTGCCCGCCGGACGTCGCGTACGGACTGACCGAGCACTACCGCGACGACGTCCGCGAGCGCGGGCTCGTGGCGAACCCCGGCTGCTATCCGACGGCGGCGCTGCTCTCGCTGCTGCCGCTCGCGAAGGCCGGCCTGCTCGACGCGGGCGCCGGCGTCGTCATCGACGCGAAGTCCGGGCATCTCGGGCGCGGGCCGCGCGCCGAGCGATCGCACGCACTTCTCCGAGAACCACGGATCGGTGTGCGGCGTACGGCGTGTTCGGCCATCGGCACGTCGCCGAGATGGAGCAGGAACTGGGCGCGGCGGTGACGTTCGTGCCGCACCTCGTGCCGCTCGATCGCGGCATTCTCGAGACGATCTACGTGACGGCTGGCGCCCGGCGTCGACCGACGGACCGCATCGCGCGACGCGCTCGAGCGCGGCCTACGCCGCCGAGCCGTTCGTGCGGCTCACGGGCGACGCGCTGCCGGAGATCAAGCACGTCGCGTGGACCAACTTCTGCGACATCGGCTGGCGGCTCGAGCGCCGGCTCGCGGCGGCTCGTGATCGTCGTCGTGCATCGACAATCTCGTGAAGGGCGCGGCCGGCCAGGCGCTGCAGAACTTCAACGTCGCCTACGGCTTCGACGAGCGGACGGCGCCTGCTGTGACGGCCGCTGGTGCTCAAGCTCGGCGGCGAGCTCTCGAGACGCCGACGCGCGCGCGGCGCATCGCCGCGGCCATGGCCGCGCTCGTCGCGCGACCGCGACCGCTCGTCGTCGTGCACGGCGGCGGCCGCGCGATCGACGCGGAGCTGGCGCGCCGCGGCGATTGCGCCGACGCAAGGTCGACGGCCTGCGCATCACCGACGCGGCCACGCTCGACGTGGTCGTGTCGCGTGCTCGCCGGCTCGGCGAACACGGAACTGGTCGCGGCGCTCGTCGCGGCCGGCGTGCCGCGCGGTCGGTCTCACGGGCGTCGACGCCGGCTCGGCGCGGCCGCGCGGCGCGCGCCGCGCATCACGTCGACGTCGGGCGCCGTCGTCGACCTCGGGCTCGTCGGCGATCCGGCGGACGCGGATCCGTCGCTGCTCGACGCTGCTGCTGCATGCGGGCTACGTGCCGGTGATCGCGAGCGTCGGCGTCGGCACGGCGCGGCCGACGGGCGCCGGCGTGCCTCTGAACGTCAACGCCGACGTGATGGCGTGCCGGGTCGCGGCGGCGCTCGGCGCCGACGACGCTGGTGATCGCCGGCGCGACGGCCGGCGTGCTCGACGCGCACGGGCGGACCGATCGCGTCGCTCGACGCCGCCGGACATCGACGCGCTGATCGCGAGCGGCACGGCCAACGGCCGGCATGGTCGCCAAGCTGCGCGCCTGCCGCACGGCGCTGTCGCGGACGGCGTCGGCGAGCGTGCGCATCGTGGACGGCCGCGCGCTCGGCCGCCGGCGCGCCGCTCGACCGGATCGCCGGGACCACGGTCCGTGCTGGTGTTCGAGCCGCCGACGACAGGTCGGCGACGCCGGGATGGCATGACGACCGACCTCGGACGTCAAGTCGCTCGAAGCGCAGCACGTGCTGCAGATCTACAAGCGGCAGCCGCGTGGTGTTCGAGCGCGGCGAGGGCATGCGCCTCTTCGACGACGGCACGGCCGCGCCGTACCTCGACTTCATCTCGGGCATCGGCGTCGTCGTCGCTCGGCCACGCGCACTCCGGCGCTGGCGCGCCGCGATCTCGCCGACCAGGCGGCGACGCTGCTGCACACGTCGAACCTGTACTTCCATCCGCTGCAGGGCGAGCTGGCGACGCGGCTTGTCGGCGCTCACCGGCCTCGACCGCGCGTTCTTCTGCAACAGCGGCACCGAGGCGGTCGAGGCGTGCCTGAAGTTCGCGCGCCGCTACTGGCACACGCAGGGCGCGCCGCACCGCACGAAGTTCGTCGCGTTCACGCACTCGTTCCACGGCCGCACGATGGGCGCGCTGTCGGTGACGTGGGACGAGCACTACCGCGCGCCGTTCGCAGCCGCTCGATGCCCGGCGTGACGTTCGTCGACGCCGACGATCCGGCGGCGCTCGACGCGCTCGTCGACGATCGCACGGCCGCCATCATCGTCGAGCCGATCCAGGGCGAAGGCGGCGTGCGGCCGATCTCGCCGGCGCTCGCGCGACGCCATCGAGGCCGCGTGCGCGCGGACGGGCGCGCTGCTCATCGCCGACGAAGTGCAGTGCGGCTCGGCCGCACCGGGACGTTCCTCTACTAGCCGGACGCTCGGCCTCACGCCCGACCTGGTCGCGCTCGGCAAGGCGCTCGGCGCGGGCGTGCCGATCGGCGCGGCGCTGCTTCAGCGAACGAGGTGGCCGCCGCGGCGCTGCCGGCGATCACGGCACGACCTACGGCGGCAACCTGCTCGCGTGCCGCGCGGCGCTCGTCGTTCCTCGACGAGCTGATCGATCGCGGCCTGCATGACGTCGCGTCGCAGCGCGTGTCGGCGCACCTGTTCGCGGCCTGCGCGCGCATGGCGCAGCGCGGCACCCGGTCGTCAGCGAGGTGCGCGGCGCCGGGCTGATGCGCGGGCTCGATCTCGACGGTCGACGCGGCGCCGGTCGTCGACGGCGGCGCTCGAGCGCGGCCTGCTCGTCAATCGCACGGCGACGACGGTCGTCCGCCTGCTGCCGCCGTACATCGTCACGAACGCGGACGTCGACGAGGCGGTCGGCATGCTCGACGACGCGATCGAAGCGGCGGCGGAGTCGTAGCAGGGCGGACTGCAGGTCCGCCGCGGAAGCTCGAACGCCGACCTGACGGTCGGCGCTACGCGGAGGCGAGCGTGACGGCAGTGAGCGATCGACTGCGGCAGGCGACGGCGGACGACGCCGGCGCATTCACGCGCTCATCACGGCGCACCTCGAGCGAGGGCCATCTGCTGCCGCGCACGCTCGACGAGCTCCGCCGGCACGCGCGACCGCTTCGTCGTCGTGCGAGGTCGACGGCGCGATCGTCGGCCTGCGCCGAGCTGGCGCCGCTCGTCGGCGCGGTCGCCGAGGTGCGGTCGCTCGTCGTCGACCGCGACGTCGCGGCAGCGTCGGCCTCGGCCAGCGCGCTCGTCGGCCGAGCTGCGACGGCGCGCGCGGCGCGGCGGGTTCGACACGCTCTGCGCCTTCACGCACGACGCGCGGTTCTTCGTCCGCCAGGGCTTCTCGATCGTGCCGCACCTGTGGCTGCCGGAGAAGATCGCGACCGACTGCCTGGGCTGCCCGCTGTTCCGCAGCTGCGAGCAGTACGCGATGGTGCTGCCGCTGCGCGAGCGTCCGCCGCGCTCGCCGCGCCGGACGCGGCGCCGCGTGCGCCGCGCTGACGTGGCCGTGCATGATCACGCCGCTCGTCGACGGCGGCGTCACCGCGCCCGCGCGGCTTCCGCGCCGCGGGCGTGCTCGTGCGGCATCAAGAAGCGCCGGCCGGCCGCGACCGCCGCTCGATCTCGCGCTGATCGCCGCCGACGCGCCCGTGTCGGCCGCCGCGGTGTTCACGACCAACAAGGCGCAGGCCGCGCCGGTCGTCGTGTCGCGCGAGCACCTCGCGCGCGTCCGGCGGCCGCGCGCCGGGCCGTCGTCGTCAACAGCGGCTGCGCCAACGCGTGCACCGGCGACGCCGGGCTGCGCGACGCGCGCGAGATGGCCGACGCGACGGCCGCGCGCGCTCGGCTGCGACGCCGACCACGTGCTCGTCGCGTCGACCGGCGTGATCGGCGTGCACGCTGACGATCGGACAAGGTGCGGCGCGGGCATCGCCGCGGCGGCCGCGGCGCTGTCGCGCCGACGGCGGCGACGCGGCGACGCGCGCCATCATGACGACCGATCCGTTCCCGAAGTACGTGCGCGGTCGCGGTCGGCACGCCGGCGGGCACGTTCCGCGTCGGCGGCATGGCCAAGGGCTCCGGCATGATCGAGCCGCGCATGGCGACGATGCTCGGCTTCCTGACGACCGACGCGGCGGTCGCGCCGGCGGTGCTGCAGCGCGCGCTCGCGGCGCGTCGGTCGACGAGACGTTCAACGCGATCACCGTCGACGGCGAGTGCTCGACCAACGACTGCGTGTTCGCTGCTGGCCTCCGGCGCGTCGGGCGTCGAGCGTCGACGCGAGACGACGATCCGGCGCTCCTCGACGGCGCTGCGCGCGGTCGCGCGGCCACCTCGCGCGCGAGATCGTGCGCGGCGGCGAGGGCGCCACCAAGCTCGTCACCGTGCACGTCACCGGCGCGGCGATCGCACGACGACGCCTGGCTCGCGGCGCGGACGATCGCCAACTCGCCGCTCGTCAAGACGGCGATTCACGGCGGCGACCCGAACTGGGGCCGGCTCGTCGCGGCCGCCGGCCGATCGGGCGCGGCGTTCGTGCTCGACCGCGCGTCGGTCGCGATCGGCGCCGTGCCGCTCTTCGTGGCCGGCGTGCCGCACGACGAACGCGCGGCCGCCGCGGCGGCCGATGCTCGCAGGGCACGGACGTCGACCGTCGCGCGTCGATCTCGGCACCGGCGGACCGCACGCAGCCACGATGTGGACCTGCGACTTCAGCGCGGAATACGTGCGCATCAACGCGGAGTACCGAACATGAGGCCCAGGCACCGGGCGAAGCCGATGCGACGCGTTCACCGGTGCCGAGCGGCGAACGCACGCACGTCGCCGCGTCGCGACGCAAGGACTTCCTGTCGGTGCTCGACCTCGACGCCCGACGAGCTCGAGCGCGTGCTCGACGCTGGCGGCGCGAGCTGAAGCGCGAGCGCGCGCCGGCGCAGCGCGGCACGACCAGCCGCTCGCCGGCCAGCACGTCGCGCTGCTCTTCGAGAAGCCGTCGCTGCGCACGCGCTCGACCTTCACGATCGCCGTGCGCGAGCTCGGCGGCGACGTCGATCGAGCCGCCGGCGCGACGTCGCGCTCGGCGGCCGCGAGACGGTCGACGACGTCGCGCGCAACCTCGAGCGCTGGGTGCGCGGCGCGGTCGTGCGCACGTTCGCGCAGGCGCGGCTGCGCGAGTTCGCCGCCGCGGCGCCGCGCCTGCACGTCGTCAACGCGCTCACCGACGAGGAGCATCCGTGCCAGGCGCTGGCCGACATGCTGACGCTGCGCGAGCAGCTGCGGCGACTCGCGCGGGCCGCACGCTCGCGTTCGTCGGCGACGGCAACAACGTCGCGACCTCGCTCGCGCAGGCCGGCGCGATGCTCGGCATGCACGTGCGCGTCGCGTCGCCGCACGGGCTTCGAGCTGCCGGCCGACGTCGGCGCGCGCCGCGCGCGAGGCGCGCGCCAGCGGGCGGCGACCGTCGACGTGCATCGACGATCCGATCGCGGCCGTGACGCGGCGCCGACGCCGTCTACACCGACGTGTGGGCGTCGATGGGCCAGGAGGATCGAGGCCGACGCGCGCGCAGCGAGATCTTCGCGCCGTATCAGGTGAACGACGCGCTGATGGCGCACGCGCGGCCCGGCGCGCTCTTCATGCACTGCCTGCCCGCGCATCGCGGCGCACGAGGTCACCGACGCGGTGATGGACTCGCCCGCGTCGGTCGTCTTCGACCAGGCCGAGAACCGCCTGCACACGCAGAAGGCGCTGCTGGCGATGCTGAGCGTCGGCTGACGCGGGCTGGACGATGCGGCCCGGTCCGCGGGCGCGTCCGGCCGCCCCTTGTGTTTCGGCCTCGACAAAGACAGAATGACCGTTCGGTCATTCTGTCCCTGCTCCTTATTCCGCGCCGTCCCCCATGTGGATCGTTCGTCTCGCGCTGAACCGGCCCTACACGTTCGTCGTGATGGCGCTGCTCATCGTCCTCGCTCGGCGCCGGTGACGCTCCTGCGGACGCCG
The DNA here is from genome assembly GCA_963735835.1 of uncultured Alphaproteobacteria bacterium. Taxonomy (GTDB): domain Bacteria; phylum Pseudomonadota; class Alphaproteobacteria; order Rhizobiales; family Xanthobacteraceae; genus Bradyrhizobium. The sequence goes on from CAVTNA010000029.1 coordinate 45,387, forward strand.
ACCGACATCTTTCCGGACATCGACATCCCGGTCATCGCCTGGTCTGGAACTACGGCGGCCTGCCGCCCGAGGAGATGGAGAACCGCATCACCTACGAGCTCCGAGCGCGGCCTGACGACGCACGGTCAACGACATCGAGCACATCGAGTCGCAGTCGCTGCCGGGCATCGCGGTCATCAAGATCTTCTTCCAGCCGGGCGCGAACATCGAGACCGCGCATCGCGCAGGTCACCGCGATCTCGCAGACGATGGTCCGGCAGATGCCGCCGGGCACGACGCCGCCGCTCATCATCGACTACCGCGCCTCGACCGTGCCGGTGCTGCAGATCGCGCTGACGAGCGACTCGCTGTCGCGAGCAGCAGCTCTTCGACTACGGGCAACAACTTCATCCGCACGGAGCTCGCCACCGTGCAGGGCGCGCCGCTGCCCTACCCGTACGGCGGCAAGCAGCGCCAGATCATGGTCGACCTCGATCCCGCCGCGCTCCAGGCCAAGGGCCTGTCGCCGCTCGACGTCGTCGAGCGCGATCGACGCGCAGAACCTGATCCTGCCCGTCGGGCACCGCGAAGATCGGGCCGCTCGAGTACGCCGTGCGAGATGAACGGCAGCCCGCCGACGCGTCGACGAGCTCAACGACCTGCCGATGAAGACCGTCGGACGGCACGACGATCTACGTCGCGCGACGTCGCGAACGTCCGCGACGGCTTCTCGCCGCAGACCAACATCGTGCACGTCGACGGCCAGCGCGGCGTGCTGATGACCGTGTTCAAGATCGGCAACGCGTCGACGCTCGACATCGTCTCGCGCGTGAAGGCGACGATGCCGAGCACGCGCGGGCGTCGCTGCCGCCGGCGCTCCAGATCACGGTCGCTCTTCGACCAGTCGCTGTTCGTGCGCGCGGCGATCCAGGGCGTGCTCCGCGAAGGCGCTCATCGCCGCGTGCCTCACCGCGCTGATGATCCTGCTCTTCCTCGGGCGACTGGCGCAGCACGCTCATCGTCGTCATCTCGATCCCGCTCTCGATCCTGGTCTCGATCATCGCGCTCTCGCGCGCTCGGCGAGACGATCAACGTCATGACGCTCGGCGGCCTCGCGCTCGCCGTCGGCATCCTCGTCGACGACGCGACGGTCGCGATCGAGAACATCGACCGCAACCTCGCGATGGGCAAGGACGTGCGGACGGCGATCCTCGACGGCGCGCAGCAGATCGCGGTGCCCGCGTTCGTCTCGACGCTCTGCATCTGCATCGTGTTCGTCCCGATGTTCTTCCTGACCGGCGTCGCGCGCTACCTGTTCGTGCCGCTGGCCGAGGCCGTCGTCTTCGCGATGCTCGCGTCGTACGTGCTCTCGCGGACGCTCGTGCCGACGATGGCGCTGCTACCTGCTGCAGGCGCGACGAACGCGCCACGACGCGGACCACACGCGTCGACGCGGGCTGTTCGCATCGCTACCAGGCGCGCGTTCGAGCGCGGGTTCGAGCGCGCTGCGCGACGCGCTACCGGCGCGGGCTGGCCGCGCGCGCTCGCGCATCCGCGGGCTGTTCGTCGGCCGCGTTCCTCGCGTTCTGCGTCGGCGTCGCTCGTGCCTCGTGCCGGTCGCTCGGCCGCGACTTCTTCCCGACCGTCGACGCCGGCCAGATCCAGCTGCACGTGCGCGCGCGCACCGGGCACGCGCATCGAGGAGACGGCGCGCGCTGGCCGACCAGGTCGACGGCACGATCCGCGCGACGATCCCGCCGCACGAGCTCGGCGACGATGCTCGACAACATCGGCCTGCCGTACAGCGGCCTCAACCTGTCGCTACAGCGACGGCGGCACCGATCGGCACCGGCGGACGCCGAGATCCTCGTCGCGCTCAACGACGGACCACGCGCCGACGGCCGACCTACGTGTCGCGAGCTGCGCGCCGACGCTGCCGAGCGCGTTTCCCGGCGCGCACGTTCTTCTTCCAGCCGGCCGACATCGTCACGCAGGTCCTGAACTTCGGCACTGCCGGCGCCGATCGACGTCGCAGGTCATCGGCGCGCGAACGAGCGCGGCAACTATCGCGGTCGCCGGACAGCTCGCCGACCGCGATCGCGGCGCATCCCCGGCGCCGTCGACGTGCACGTGCAGCAGGCGTTCGACCAGCCGACGCTGCAGCTCGACGTCGACCGGACCACGGCGCGCAGTCGGTCGGCCTGACCGCGCGCGACGTCGCGCAGCAACCTGCTCGTCTCGCTCGCGTCGAGCTGCCAGACGGCGCCCGACCTTCTGGCTCGATCCGAAGAACGGCGTCAGCTACATCGTCGCGGTGCAGACGCCGCAGTACCGCGATCGACTCGCTGCAGGCGCTCGACAACATCGCCGGTCGCGTCGGCCGCCGGCGACGCGGCACGCCGCAGCTGCTCGGCAACCTCGCGACGACCTCGCCGACCGACCGGCCCGGCGACATCTCGCACTACAACGTGCAGCCGATGTTCGACGTCTACGCGGCGGTCGACGGGCGCGACCTCGGCATCGGTCGCCGGCGACGTCAGCGCCGATCGTCGACGCCGTGCGAGCACGACGCTGCCGCGCGGCAGCGACATCGTCGCTCCGCGGCCAGGTCGAGACCATGACAGTCGTCGTTCGCGGGCCTGGGCTGCGGGCCTCGTCGTTCGCGATCGTGCTCGTCTACCTGCTGATGGTCGTCAACTTCCAGTCGTGGCTCGACCCGTTCATCATCATCATGGCGCTGCCCGGCGCGCTCGCCGGCATCGTCGTGGATGCTGTTCCTCACGCACACGACGCTCAGCGTGCCGTCGCTCATGGGCGCGATCATGTGCATCGGCGTGGCGACGGCGAACAGCATCCTGGTCGTCACGTTCGCGCACGAGCAGCTGCGCGCGGGCGCGACGGCGCGCGACGGCGGCGCTCGACGCCGGCGTCGACGCGCCTCCGGCCGGTGCTCATGACGGCGCTCGCGATGATCATCGGCATGCTGCCGATGGCGCTCGGCCTCGGCGAAGGCGGCGAGCAGAACGCGCCGCTCGGCCGCGCCGTGATCGGCGGGCTGGTCTTCGCGACGGTCGCGACGCTCTTCTTCGTGCCCTGCGTGTTCTCGCTCGCTTCACGGCCGGAGAGGCGCGCGCATGACCGAGCTCCCCAGACTTCGACGCCGGCTCGCCGCGGAGCGCCCGCGGGCTGCTTCACGACATTTGCCGCGGCGGCGCTGATCCTCGCGGCGGCGGGCGCCTTCACGCTCATCCGCCGCCAGGCCGAGCTCCGCGCGCTCGCGGCACGAGACCGACGCGCTGCCGATGGTGGCGGTCACGGTCGTGCACCCGACGCCGGAGCCGGCGACCGACGACCTGATGCTGCCGGGCACGCTCGAGGCCTACGTCGAGTCGCCCATCTACGCGCGGACGACCGGTTACCTGAAGAAGTGGTATCACGACATCGGCAGCCACGTGTCGCGCGGCGAGCTGCTCGCCGACATCGACACGCCGGAGATCGACCAGGAGCTGTCGCAGGCTCAGGCGGCGCGCGACCAGATCGGCCGCCAACGCCGCGCTCGCCAGGAGCACGGCCGAACGCTGGGTGAACCTGCGCAAGACCGACTCGGTCTCGCAGCAGGAGGTGGACGAGAAGAACGGCGCCTCCGCGCAGCGCCGACGCGAGCCTCGCGCGCCGCTGACGCCAACGTGCGCCGCCTCGAGGAGCTCGAGGCGTTCAAGCACATCGACGGCGCCGTTCAGCGGCGTCATCACGAAGCGCAACGTGGACGTCGGCACGCTCGTCGGCGCCGGCGCGGCGCCGCCGCTCTTCCAGTTGGCGCAGACCGATCCGCTGCGCGTCTTCGTCTCGGTGCCCGAGGCGGACGCGGCGGCCATGCGGCCCGGGCTCCCGGCCCGCATCGAAGCCGCGCAGTCTCCGGGCGAGGCCTTCGACGGCGCCGTCGTTCGGACGGCGAGGCGATTGACCCGGCGTCGCGCACGCTGCTCACGGAAGTCGACGTGCCGAACCCGCGCGGCCGCCTGCTCGCCGGCGGCTACGTGCAGGTCCACCTCAGCGTCGGCGTTGGCGTCGAGCGCCTGCAGGTGCCCGTGAACGCGTTGCTCTTCCGCGCGGAGGGCCTGCGCGCCGCGGTGGTCGATGACGCGGGCCACGTGCACCTCCGCGCGGTGACGATCGGCCGCGACTTCGGCACGGCGCTCGAGGTCCTGCAAGGCCTCTCGGCCGCCGATTGGATCGTCCTCAATCCGCCCGATGCGATCGAAGAGAACCAGCAGGTGCAGGTCGAGCGGAGCACGGCGCCGCCGGCGGCGCCGGCCGGCGCCAGCGGGGGCCGTCCGTGAGCCGCCGCCTGCGGCTCGCGCGGCCGCGCTCGTCGCCGCGGCGGCCGTACGCTGCGCCGCCGAAGGAGCCCCCCTACACGCGCCCTGCGGCGCCGGACGCGGCGGCCTGGAATACGCCGGCGCCGTGGCAGCCGGGCGAGCCCAGGGACGCGATCGCCGAAGGGCGCCTGGTGGACCATGTTTCACGACCAGACGCTCGACGCGCTCGAGGCGCGCGCGGTCGCGGCCAACCACGACGCTCAAGCCGCCGCCGCGCGCTACGAGCAGGCGCGGGCGCTGGCGGCGCTGGCGCTGTCAGCCGTCTATCCGCAGCGTGGCGGTCGAGTGCCGCGGCGTCCAGGACCAGCGCCTGGCCGGAACGCGCGCGGGCGCGACCACGCGCGATGATCCAGAACTACGTTCAGCGTGCCGCTCGCCGTGAGCTACGAAGTCGACCTCTTCGGCAAGACGGATGCAAGAGCATCGAAGTCGGCGCACGCGTCGCTGCAGGTCGAGCGCGCGCGGCTCGAGAACGTGCGTCTCGTGATCGCGCGCGGAGCTCGCGGTGCGACTACTTCACGCTCGCGGCGGCTCGACGCCGAGCTCGCGATCACTCGCGCGCACGGTCGACAGCGCTCCAGCAGGCGCTCACGCTCGTCCGCGCGCGGCACGACGGCGGCATCGCCTCAGGGCTCGACGTCGCGCAGGAAGAGGCGCTGCTCGACGCGACGCAGACGCAGGCGACGCTCGTCGCGGCAGCAGCGCGACGCGCTCGAGCACGCGATCGCCGTGCTCACCGGCCAGCCCGCGTCCGGCGTTCCACGTGCCGGCTCGCGAACGTCGCCGACGAAGCCGCCGGCCATCGACGTGGGCCTGCCGATCCGACTCTGCTCGAGCGGCGCCCCGACATCGCCGGCGCCGAGCGCGACGTGGCCGCCGCCAACGCGCGGCTCGGCGTCGCGCGCGCGGCGTACTTTCCGTCGCTGACGCTCTTCGGCAGCGGCGGGCTGGCAGAGCGGCAACCTGCTGAAGCTCTTCGACGTGCCGAGCATCGTGTGGGCGGTGGGCGCGGCGGTGAGCAGGACGTCTTCACCGGCGGCGCGCGCGAAGGCGCAGGTCGGAGTTCGCGCGAGGCGGGCTACGACGCCGCCGTCGCGACCTACCGCGACGTCGGTGCTGCGCGCGTTCGCCGAGGTCGAAGACGACCTCGTCCGGCCTCGCGGTGCTCGCACGAGGCCGGCGCGTCGCAGGCCGACGCTGTCGACGCGGCGTCGCGCGCGCGCTCGACATCGCCACCGACCGCTACACCGGCGGCCTCGCTCACGTCGCTCGACGTCGTCTCGGCGCAGCAGACGCTGCTCGGCAACCAGCGGCTCGCCGCGCAGATTCAAGGCGAGCGGCTGGTGACGACCGTGGAGCTCGTCAAGGCGCTCGGCGGCGGCTGGACCGCCTCCGCGCTCGACGCGATCAAGTGAAGAACATTTGCGATTTGTGATTTGCCATTTGTGATTGCGGTGCAACCCAATCGCGAATCACAAATCACAAATCGCAAATAATCCGAGCTCTTATTTGAAGTACAGATTCAACCCGACCAGCATGTCCCAGCGGCCGGTGGCGAACCCCGCGGCGGGGCTGTGGAAATCCGTATAGCGCATCTCGGTGTCGATCGTCAGGTGGTTGGCGCCCTGGAATCCGACCTCGACCCCGCCGAAGCCCTGCCCGCCCATGCCGCTGAGACTGAGCAGCGATCCCGCTGGCGTGGCGTTGTTGTAGCGGACGTAGTTCATGCCGCCGCCCACGTACGGACGGAAGTCGATGTTGTGCGCCGGATTCGGCGCCTTCAGCATCACGACCACCGACGTGGCCGCGTAGGCCCCCGACTGCACGCGCAATGGGGCCGACCCCACGATCGAGGGCGTGGCCTGGAAGGCCGGCGACCAGCCGCCGGCGACCTCGATGCCGACGACATGGCTCGGCCAGAAGCGGAACGCACCCATCCCGTTGCCCCCGCTGGTGCCCATGTTCACGCCCACGCCAACGGCGTGCGGCTGCGTCTGCGGCACGGCACCTTGCTCCGGGTCGCCCTGAGCGGCGGGGGTGGCGTTCGGGGCGCCCGCCCCGGCCGGCGACGACGTCGGGCTTGCCGACGATGATCGCTTGACCGTCGCGGTCGTTTCCGGAGTCTTCGGCGCCTGGCCCGTTTGCGGCATGGCGTCCTGCCCCGCAGGAGAGACCGCGGGCGGTGTCGCCCCGGCGGCCTGCTGCGGCGCGGCGGAAATCGTGGCAACGAGGAGCAAAGACGCGAGCACCATAACGCGTTCCTCTCGAGATGCGACTGGCTGACGGCTGGCGTTCCAATTATGCGCCAGATCGGTTCAGTCGTAGGGGCCGGCTTTTGGCCGGCCCTGGACACCGCACCTGGGGCGGGCACGGGTATAAGCTGAAACCGGTCAAGGAGAACGCCATGAGGAAGATGCTCGCTTCGGTCGTTGTGCTGGGGCTCGTGGGCGCCGCCGGCCCTTCCACCGGCGCGGCCCAGACCGATTTCGGCCTTCCCTCGAAGACCGGCGTCGTCGTGTCGTCCTCGGAGCTCGCGTCGGACGTCGGCGCCGCGGTGCTGGCGAAGGGCGGCAACGCCGTCGACGCGGCCGTGGCCACCGCGTTCGCGCTCGCCGTCACGCATCCGTTCGCCGGCAACATCGGCGGCGGCGGCTTCATGGTCGTGCGCACGCCGCGACGGCACGGCGACGACGTTCGACTACCGCGAGACGGCGCCCGCGCAAGTCGACGCCGACGATGTACCTGGACGCGAACGGGAAGATCGACCGCGCAGTCTCCGCGCGACGGGCTATCTCGCGCCGGGCGTGCCGGGCACCGTCCGCGGCCTGGCGCTGGCGCACAAGCGCTTCGGCAAGCTCCCGTGGAAGGACGTCGTGATGCCGGCGGCCGAGCTCGCGGCGAAAGGGCTTCGCGATTCCGGCGTCGCTCGCGCGCGGGCTGAACGGCGAGGTGGCGCGCGCCGATGAAGGCGTACCCCGCGTCGATCGCCGCGTACGGCAAGCCCGGCGGCGGCGAGTGGGCCGCGGGCGACACGCTCGTGCTGCCGGATCTCGCGAAGACGCTGACGGCCATCGCCGACCGACGGACCCGACGTGTTCTACACGGGCTGGATCGCCGACCGCATCGCCGACGACATGGCGGCGCACGGCGGCCTCATCACGAAGGCGGACCTCGCGGCGTATCAGGCGAAGGAACGCGCGCCGGTCACGGGCACGTTCCTCGGCTACGAGATCATCTCGATGCCGCCGCCGAGCTCCGGCGGCGTCGCGCTCGTCGAGATGCTGAACATGCTCGAGGTCGATCGACATCCAGAAGCAGCCGCGCGACTCGGCCGAGCCGCGCATCCACCTCGAGATCGAGGCGATGCGCCGCGCGTATCTCGATCGCGCGCGCTACCTCGGCGACCCGGACTTCGTCGACGTGCCGATCGCCCGGCTGATCTCGCAAGGCGTACGCGCGCGACCTCGCCAAGACGATCGACCCGCAGAAGGCGTCGAGCAGCGTCGAGCTCGGCAAGGACATCGTCACGCAAGACGCTGCCGCCGAGAAGCCGACGAGACGACGCACTTCTCGGTGGTCGACAAGGACGGCATCGCGGTGTCGAACACCTACACGCTCGAAGGGCGGCTACGGCTCGCACGTCGTCGTCTCCGGCGCCGGGTTCCTGCTCAACAACGAGATGGGCGACTTCAACAAGAAGCCGGGCACGACCAACCTCACCGGCGACATCGGCACGCCGCCGAACCTCATCGCGCCGGGCAAGCGCATGCTCAGCTCGATGACGCCGACGATCGTGGCGCGAGAACGGCAAGCTCGTGCTGGTCACCGGGTCGCCCGGCTGGCGGACGATCATCAACACGGTGCTCGACGTCGTGCTCAACGTCACGGCCTGCGGCCTGACGGGCCGCGAGGCGGTCGACGCCCCGCGCTTCGACCACCAGTGGCTGCCCGACCACGTGACGTTCGAGTCGGCGCGGCTACAGCCAGGACGACGCTCGACGCCCTCACGGCCATGGGCCACCACGGTCATCGTCGCGCGGCCGGCAGGGCTCGGCGCAGTCGATCTGGATCCACCCGCAGACGGGCACCGCCTTCGGCGTCGCGGATCACCGCGACCCCACCGCCGGCGCGAGCAAGCCGGGCGGGGGCCGCTGATAATTTGTGATTTGTGATTTGCCATTTGTGATTAGTGGTTCCGTAGGGGCACGGCCGCGCCGTGCCCGACGCCTAGCCGTTTGGGACACCACGAGATGAAGGTCGTCGTCTCTGGCGGAACCGGGTTTCTCGGCGCCGCACTGGTCGAGGCGCTCGCGCGCGACGGCGCCCAGGTGGTGATCCTCTCGCGGCACGGCGACGGTGCGTCCGGCCGGACCGTGCGCCGCGTCGCGTGGACGCCCGACGGCAGCGTCGGTCCGTGGGCGCGCGAGATTGACGGCGCCGATGTCGTCGTGAACCTGGCCGGCGCGACGATTGCCAAGCGCTGGACCTCGGATCGCCGCGCCCTCATCCGCGACAGCCGGGTGCGCGCCACGACGAGCCTGGCCGCCGCGATTCAGGCCGCGCGCACGCCGCCGCGCGTGCTGATTTCCGGCTCCGGCGTCGACTACTACCCGGCAGACGAAGCCGCGACTTTCGACGAGACCGCCGCGGCGGGCGAGGGCTTTCTCCCTGGCGTGTGCCTCCAGTGGGAGGCGGCCGCCCTCAAGGCGGCGTCACGCTGCCGCGTCGTGCTCGTGCGAACCGGTTTGGTGCTGGGTCGCAACGGCGGAGCGCTCCCGCAAATGGCGCTCCCCTTCCGCTTGTTCGCCGGCGGCCGCGTGGGCTCGGGTCGCCAGTGGGTGTCGTGCGATCCACCTCGACGACTGGATCGGGCTGGTGCGCCTGGCCATGACGGACGACCGCGCCGTCGGTCCCCTGAACGCCGTGAGCACGACGCCCGTGCGAAGCGTCGAGTTCACCCGTGCGCTCGCGCGCGCGCTGCACCGGCCGCACTGGCTGCCGGCGCCCGCCTTCGCGTTGACGCTGCTCTTCGGCGAGATGGCCGGGACGCTGCTGCTCTCCGGCCGGCGCGTCGCGCCGGCGCGGGCCGAGGCGCTCGGCTATCGGTTCGACTACACAGAGGTGGATGGGGCGCTGACGGCGGTGCTCCGATAGCACACGGTGGCAGGTCCTGCCCCGCCGGCCTGAAGGCCGGCGGCGACGCACGAAGGTGAAGCCCGAAGGCCTCACTGCGGGAAGTGTTCGCGTAGGGCGCCCGCGTCACCTGCTCGCGCTGCCAGCCCGCGAGAACCTCAGCGGCGCGCCGCTCGCTTCGTAGCGCTCCCGCGTGATTTCGGCGAGCACCGAGAGCGCGATTTCGCCCGGCGTGCGGCCGCCAAGGTCCAACCCCACCGGCGCGTGGATCACCGCGATGCGATCGTCGGCAATCCCTTCGCGCCGGAGCATCTCTTCGACGAGCACCGTCTTGCGGCGGCTGCCCAGGAGGCCGATGTAGCGCGCGTTCGTCCGCGCGGCCGCGAGCACGCAGTCCGCGTCCAGCTTGTGGCCGCGCGTGGCGATGACGATGAAGGTGTTGTAGCCGTAGTCGAGGGAGCCGAGCGTCTCGGGCACGTTGCCCGGAAGCACCTTGGCGCCGTCGAAACGCGCCGGGTCGGCGAACTCCGGCCGGTCCTCGAGCACGGTCACGTCGAAGTCGACGAGCAGCGCCTGGCGCGCGAGGGCGCGGGCGACGTGGCCGCCGCCGGCAATCACCAGGCGGCGGCTTGCTCGCCACGGCCTCGATCAGCACGTCGCGCTCGTCATCCACCGCGACGAGGCGACTCGTGCCGTGGCGCGACTGGCGCACCGCCGACTCCGCGACGCGCCGGTCGGTCGCGTCGTCTCCGAGTGTGCCGACGAGCGCGCCGTCGGCGTCGAGCAACGCACGGCCGGCGAAGGTCCAAGTCCGCCCGTCGCGCCGCAGCATCGTCATGACCGCCATCGGGGCGGTCTCGCCGCGAGCGGCCGCCAGCAACTCCTCCAGCCGGTCTCGCCCGTCGGCGCTCAGGCGTCGTCGCCGCGCTCGGCCAGGATCCACATCGTGCCGCCGCAGACGAGGCCGGTGTTCCAGGCGAGGTCCTCGGTGAGCTCGTACGCACGCAGTGAGTGGCCGCCCTTCGCCGAGGACCTCGCGCGCCGCAATCATCGCGTCGGCTTCGACGCACCCGCCGCCAAGCGTCCCACCGAACCGGTCCGTCTCGTCGAGCACGAGCTTGGCGCCCACCACTTGCGGCGTGCTGCCCAGCGTGCGGACGACGGTCGCCACCGCAAAGCGGCGCCCTTCGGCCCGCAGGTCGGCCATCCGACGGTAGAGGTCCAGCACACTCCAATCTTAAGGCACCACCCGATTGAACAGCACGGTCCGCAGCAGACCCGCCTGGCTGGTGGCTTCCAGGCTGGGACGAAGGCCAGCGTTCATAATCGCGTCCTCCATGTCAGGCAGGCGGCGAGCCTCGATGCCGGTTTCCCAGCGGAAGAAGGCGTAGAGGAACGTGACATAGAGCCGCGCGCGCCACCGCCGCCAGCCGCGCGCGGGCAGCGAAAAGTCCGCGAAGAGCCACCTCGCACTGGCGGTGAGCGCCGGCGCGACGCGGGCGACGATCCGGCGTACATCCGCGTCCGCGAAGCAGTCGAGAAAGAAGAGGGTGACGACGGCGTCGAAGGTGGAGGGCGACAGCTCGATCGTCCGCGCATCGGCATGTACAAAGTCGACGCGGGAGCGCTCCTGGTCGCTGAGTCTGGCGCGGGCCCGCGCGAGCATCGCGGCACTCGCGTCGACCGACGTGATCCGCGCCTGTTGCGCCGCCTGCACGAGGCGAGCCAGGAAACGGCCGTCTCCGTCGCCGAGAACCAGCACGCGGCGGCATCCGGCCAGGCGGTCGATGAACGTGCAGCGCGTGGCCTCGAGGCTCCGGCCGAACGCCAGGAGACTCGAGCGATTGATAGAGTCGCGCCAGTCGATCGAAACCTCTCGTCGCCGTCACGATCTCCACGTGAGAAACAGAAAGGGCGTGAGCAGCGACAGATCCGCCAGCACCCGGCTCGCCTGCCAACCCAATCGCGGCTCGGAACGGTCGATGACCCCGAGCAGTAGAGCGCTCGTGGCCGCCGCCGTCCGTACGCCCACCGCGCCGCCGCGTCCGGCCGCGAGCAGCAGCGCGGCAGCAACCGCGAGCGCCCACGGCATGGCGCGCACGAGCGGCGCGATCGCCCCGTGACTTCGGACGAGCGAGTCCTGTCCGTGCAGACGGTCCACGTCCTGCTCCCACCTCGAGATGAGCGCACAGTTGGCGAGCGCGAGCAGGCAGAACCATATCGCGGCGTCGACGAGATGCAACGGATTGCTTGGCGCGTCCGCGAAGGGGAAAAGCGCCGCGGCGGCGGCAACCAGCGCGGCGACGCACAGCTCTTTGGGCGCCCGCCCGGGCCACGTCCGGTGCACGAGCTGATGCGACAACAGGTACGCCAGGGTCGGCACGAGGAGCGCGCCGCCAGCCGCCAGCTCGCGTGCTGAAAGGCGCATCACCGACAGCGCCACGGTAGCCACGAGGACCATGCCCCAGACGATGGCGGTCGCTCGACGATGATGGTGGTAAAACCGGTGCCGCTCCGTCGCGAAGCGGGCGGGTGGGACTCGCAGGCCCTCGAGCCAACGGTCGGCCGCGTAGGCCAGCCACACCGAGGCGCCCACGATGACGCTGTGGTACCAGGCAAGACGCACGCCCGCTTCGCCGGCGATCAGCCGCTGCCAGGCGACGGTCACGAGCGGAGCGTCGAGCGAGAGCACGGTGGGCCACTGCCACCAGCGCAGGGTCGCGCGGGTGCCGCCCGCCGGCCGTGGCAGCGCCTTGGCCACGCCACCCGGTACGCGGGCGAGCGGGGGCGTGTGCGGGACGACTCTCACCCCTTCATCGTATCGCTCGCGAACCGTGCGGGTTGGCCTGGCAGGCGCGAAGCCGGGGCGCCCCCGCAGCAAGGGGCGCCCGCGACTCCGCTGGCGAAGTCCGCCGAAGCGAGGAGGAGGACCGCAGCGGCGGAGGAACCACGATAGTAGCGGTCCATGACGACGCCCCGACGACGCTGTGAATTCTGTGTTGCGGAGGGCTACAGATCCCCGCGAACGTCGACGTCGCGCATGACGCCGGAATCGTCGACGTCCACGGCCAGACGATCGGCTTCATGCGCGTGCAGGAGATCGGCAAGGGTCGTCCCCGGCGGAGTGCCAAGCACCTCCAGTCGCAGCGAGGCGGGCAGCGCAATCGGGTGGCCGCGGCGCCCGCCCGCGCGCGGCGACACGATCATCCGGTGCCGTTCGTACGCCTCGATCACGCGCGCCACTGTCGCCGGACGCACGAACGGCATGTCGCCGGGCAGAATCAGCAGCGGATCGCCCGAGGCCGCCGCCACGCCCGTTTGAATCGACGAAAACATTCCTCGATCGGGATCCGGATTGATCACGACACGAACGCGCGGATCCGCGGTCGCCGCCGGCGGCACGACTGAATGCGGGCCGGCGACGATGACCACCTCCATGGCGCCGCCTCCGAGGAGCGTCTCGACCACGCGCGCGAGCATGGGCTCGCCGCCGACCTCAGCGGCAAGCTTCGCGCCGCCGAAGCGCTCGCCTTTACCGGCCGCGGGAACGATGGCAATTGGACGCATGCTCGGATCGGGCACGGCGCGGTCGTGCCCCTGCGGAATCACAAATCGCAAATGACAAGTTACAAATGGTCACGGTCGGCCACGGCACGCCGTGGCCCTACCTGCCCAATACCACCACCGGATCGATCGTCGTGGCGCGCCAGGCGGGGATGGCGCTCGCAACGAGCGCCACGCCCACGAGCGTCAGGGTCATTCCCGCGATCACGAGCGGGTCGAGGGGGGTCACGCCGAAGAGCAGGTTCGTCATGAGGCGGCCCACGACGAACGCGCCCACCAGCCCGAGGACCAACCCGATCGCGATGATGCGGCCCGCATCGAACATCACCAGTCTGAACACGTCGCCGAGCGAGCTGCCGAGCGCCATCCGGAGCCCCAGCTCGCGCCGGCGCTGCGCCACGCTGTACGCCAGCACGCCGTAGATGCCGACCCCCGCCAGCAAGAGCGCGACCAGGCCGAACGCCATCGCAATCAGCATCGGGATCCGCCGGCCGACAAGGGCCCGGTCGATCCACGCCTGCATCGTCCGCGCCTGATAGACGGGCAGTTGGGGATCGATGCCCGCGATGACGCGCCGGATGTCCGACTGCACGGTGGAGGACGGCCCGGGCGTGCGCACGACGAAGGTCACGTAGTGGTCGGTCGCCTGATCGTACGGAAAGTAGTACGCACCGACCGACTTCACGTCCGGCCGCGGATCGATCATCTGCACGTCCTTGACGACGCCGACGATCAGATAGAACTGGGTGTCCGGCGTGACCGTCGTGACGTTCTTCACGTCGGTCGGAAAGTACAGGCGGCGGCCCACGGCGTCCTGATCGGGCCAGAACCTCGCGGCGAGCGTCTCGTCGACGATCGCGGTCTTGGTGGCGTCCGCCGTGTCGCGCGCGTCGAAAAAGCGGCCGCGGAGAGCCTGATCCCCATCGTCTCGAAGTAGCCGGGCGCCGCCACGGCGCTCTCGGGCGCGAGCAGCGATTCGCCCGGCTGCATGACGTGGCCCTCGCCGAGGATGACGTTCGTTGTTGTTGTTGCCGAACGGAATCATGTCGGTGGCGCCCGCCGACTGCACGCCGGGCACGGCGCGAATGCCGTCGAGCGCGCGCTGCACGAACGCCGCGCTGTCGGAATCCTTCGATACGCGCTGCCCGGCAGCGTGACCGTCGCCGTCGCGACGTTCCCGGGCCGGAAGCCCAGGTCGAGGTGCATCACGGCGCGGAAGCTCGCGAGCAGCAGACCCGCGCCGACGAGCAGCAGCAGCGCGATGGCCATCTGCACCGTCGCGAGCGCCTGCCGGAGCAGGTTGGCGCGCCGGCCGCTCGTGCCGCCGCGGCCTTCCTCGCGCAGCGCGGCGTTCACGTTCATGCGCCGCAGCCGCCACGCGGGCACCACGCCGAGGGCCAGGCCGACGGCCAGCGTCAGCCCGAGCGCCACGCCGACGGTGACCCGGATCCAGTCCAACCTCGTAGCCGCGCGGCAGCCCCTGGAGGTCGAGCGAGGCGACCGAGCGCAGCGTCCACCAGCCGGCGAGCAGGCCCAGCAGGCCGCCCGTGAGCGAGAGCACCGTAGTCTCGGTCACGATCTGCCGCGCCAGGCGGCCGAGGTCGGCGCCGAGCGCGTGGCGCGTGGCCATCTCGACGCTCCGGCTGCTCGCCCGCACGATCACGAGGTTCGCGATGTTGACGGCGGCAATGACCAGCACGAAGAGCACGCCGCCCCAGAGCAGGTACAGGACTTTCTTCACGTCGCGCACCACGTCGTCCTGCAGCGGCACCGCGACGGTGTGGTACTGCGCGTCCTTCAGGACCTGATGGAACTCGGGGAACTGCTCGTCGAGGTGGCGGTTGAGCGCGTCGACCTGCTGCTGCACCAGCGACACGGTGGCGCCGGGCGCCAGCCGGCCGACCATCTGCCAGTTGTTGCTGTGCCGGCGATCGTCGCTGCGATCATCTGGCGTGAAGGCCGCCGGCAGGTAGATGTCGACGTCGTTCTCGAGAAACGTGTAGTCAGCCGGCAGCACGCCAATCACCTCGTAGGGCGTGCCGTTGAGCCGAATCGACTGCCCCACCACCGAACGAGTGCCGCCGAACGTCTTCTGCCAGAAGCCGTAGCTGAGAAGCACCTTGTGCTCCTGGCCCGGCTGGCCGTCGTCGTCGGTGAAGACGCGGCCGAGAACCGGCCGCGCGCTCGTCAACCGGTAGAACGAAGGCGTGGCGCGGAAGCTCGTCAACCGCAGGGCGCCGTTCGCGTCGCCGTAGGTCACGCCCTCCTGCCGGAAGAGCGCCTGGATGTCGAGCGCCGGCACGCCCGCCAGCCGGTCGTAGAGGTTCGGCACCGCGGCGCCGACGCGCGGCGCGCCCGCCGCGGGATAGCTGTTATAGAGCAGGACGATCCGGCTGGAGTCCGGAAACGGCAGCGGCTTGAGGAGCACCGACCGCACGATGCCGAACATCGCGGCGTTGGCGGCGATGGCGATGCCCAGCGTCAGCAGGGCGGTCAGCGTGAAACTGCGGTCCTTGGCGAGCAGCCGGAGCGAGAATCGGAGGTCCTGCCAGAGGGTGCGCATGTTCCAGATAGACGTTGTGAGTATCGGTCAGGTTCGGTACATTTGTCACAAATGCCCTTGATTGATTCCGGCAAGAACGCTCCGGCCTTCACGTTGAAGGACCAGCACCACAAGGCCCATTCGCTCGCCGACTACGCCGGCCGGCCCGTCGTGCTCTACTTCTATCCGAAGGACGACACGCCGGGCTGCACCAAGGAATCGTGCGCGTTTCGCGACAACCTGCCGAAGTTCAAGGCCAGCAAGGCGGCCGTCTTCGGCGTCAGCATTCTCGACGAGGACGAGCAAGGCGAAGTTCGCCGAGAAGTACGACCTCACCTTTCCGCTGCTCGCCGACGCGGATCACGCGGTGGCCGAGAAGTACGGCGTCTGGCAGGAGAAGATCGCTCTACGGCCGCAAGTACATGGGCATCGCGCGCACGACCTATCTCATCGACGCCGACGGCAAGGTCGCCCAGCGCTGGGACAACGTGAAGGTCGACGGCCACGCCGAGGAAGTGCTCGAAGCAGTCAAGGCGCTCACGTAGGTCGGCTACCGCAGAACGTAGGGCGGACCTTCAGGTCTGCCGTTCGTACACCGTTCGTCCGCCGTTCGTACACCGTCAGAGCCGCCGAGCACCGGATCGACTCGATGGGGCAGCGCCTGCGCTTCCGCCGCGTCGTCGTCCCGACCGAGCAGGTGATCGAGACCAAGGACGGCCAGAAGGTGCAGATCGAGAAGCGGATCCTGCCCGGCTACGTGCTCGTGAACATGGACCTGAACGACGACAGCTGGGCCGTCGTGCGCAACACGCCCGGCGTCACCGGCTTCGCGGGGCCCGGCGGCAAGCCGGTGCCGCTCGCGCAGTCCGACGTCGACCGGCTCCTGCACACCGGCGCCGCCGCGGGCGACCGCCCGCGCGCGCAGGTCGAGTTCACGCTCGGCGAGTCGGTCAAGGTAACCTCAGGGCCGCTCTCCGACTTCGACGGCGAGATCGTCGAGGTCAACCCGGAGCAGCAGAAGCTGAAGGTGCTCGTCGACATCTTCGAGCGCCAGGTGCCCGTCGAGCTCGGATTCGACCAGGTGAAGAAGATCGACTGAGGTTTGCATGGCCAAGAAGGTCCTGACAATGATCAAGCTGCAGATCCCCGGCGGGCAGGCCAACCCGGCGCCGCCGGTCGGTCCTGCGCTCGGCCAGCACGGCGTCAACATCATGGAGTTCTGCAAGGCGTTCAACGCGCAGACCCAGGCCGAGAACGGGCGCATCATCCCGGTCGAGATCACCGTCTTCGAGGACCGCTCGTTCACGTTCATCACGAAGACGCCGCCGGCGGCCGTGCTGATCAAGGAGGCGCTGATCCTCGAGAAGGGCTCGGGCGAGCCGAACCGCGAGAAGGTCGGCCGCCTGAGCCAGGCGCAGCTCCGCTCGATCGCCGAGACGAAGATGCAGGACCTGAACGCGCGCGACGTCGAGCAGGCGATGAAGGTGATCGCCGGGACGGCGCGCTCGATGGGCGTGGAGGTGGTCCGTAATGGCGCAGCACGGCAAGACCTACCGCGAGGCACGCGCCCAGATCGACCGCGAGCACGCGTACCCGCCGGTCGAGGCGGTCAAGCTGCTCAAGGAGCCTGCCCGGCAAGAAGTTCGACGAGACGGTCGAGGTGCACTTCCGGCTGGGCCTGAACGTCCGCCACGCCGACCAGCAGCTGCGCGGGACGCTGATGCTCCCGAACGGCACCGGCACGCGAGCAGCGCGTCGCCGTCTTCGCCGAGGGCGAGAAGGCGAAGGAGGCCGAGGACGCCGGCGCGGACGTCGTCGGCGCGGCCGATCTCGCGACCAAGATCGAGGGCGGTTTCGACGACTTCGACGTCGCGATCGCGACGCCCGACATGATGGGCACGGTCGGCAAGCTCGGCCGGATCCTCGGCCCGCGCGGCAAGATGCCGAACCCGAAGACGGGCACGGTCACCTTCGACGTCGGCAAGGCGGTGCGCGAGGCCAAGGCCGGCAAGCTCGAGTACCGCACCGACCGCGGCGCCAACGTCCATCTCTCGATCGGCAAGAAGAGCTTCGGCGAGCGGCAGCTGCTCGAGAACTACGCGGCGGTCGTCGACGAGATCGTCCGCGCCAAGCCGTCGGCCGCCAAGGGCCGCTACATCCGCTCGATCACGCTGACGACGACGATGGGCCCGGGCGTGCACGTCGATCCGACGCGGACGCGCGACATCGTCGAGGAGCTCAGGAGGAAGTCGGCCGCAAGCTAGCGCTTATCGAGAGCCCGTTCGCCGAAGACAGCTGGCAGCGCGGGTTGCGAAACCCGGTGCAGAAGCCCAGCCGAGGCGGTACGAGCAAGACGACGTCTTCTCCGTGCCCGCCTCCGTGCGGGCGTTTTCGTTCGGAGGACGAAGGAGACGTATGCAGAGACCGGAGAAGGAGCAGATCGTCGCGGAGCTGACCGAGCGGCTGCGCTCGTCGGAGACGCTGATCGTCGCCGACTACCGCGGCCTGACGCGTGAAGGAGGTCGACGATCTCCGCACGAAGCTGATCGAGCAGGGCGCCGGCTTCACGGTCGTCAAGAACTCGCTGACGCGCCGGGCGGCCGAGGCCGCCGGCGCCGACGCGCTGCTGGCGCTGCTCGACGGCCCGACCGCGATCGCGTTCCTCGAGGCCGACGGCGACCCCGTCGCCGTCGCCAAGGCGCTCGCCGACTCGGCCCGCACGACGAAGATCCTCGCGGTTCGCGGCGGCGTCATGCAGGGCCGCACGATCACGGCCGAGGACGTCGAGGAGCTCGCGAAGCTGCCGCCGGTCGACGTCCTGCGCGGCCAGGTGCTCGGCGCCGTGGCGGCGCCGCTGTACACGATCGTCGGCCTGTTCACGGCCCCGCTGCAGGACCTGCACGGCCTGATCGAGGCCCGCATCGAGCAGCTCGGCGGAGCGAGGCGACGGAGCGAAGCACCGGCCGAGGCGTCGCGAGCCGGAGCCAGCGGCGGCGAGCCGCGGCGGAGCCCGAGCGCGGAGGTCCGCGCCAGAGGCCGAGGCCGAGTCCGAGGCGCCGAGGAGCCGGTCGCCGAGGCGGCGGCCGAGGAGACCGAACCAGCTGGAGTCACCGAGGCCGACGCGGCCGAGGAAGAGAAGGAGGAGTAATGGCAGCAAGCAGGAGTCGACAAGGTGTTCGACGAGCTCGGGAAGATGACCGTGCTCGAGCTCGTCGAGCTGAAGAAGAAGATCGAGGACGAGTGGGGCATCACGGCCGCAGCGCCGGTCGCCGTCGCCGCGGCGCCGGGTGCCGCCGCCGGCGGCGGCGACGGTGCCGCTGCCGAGGAGCAGACCGCGTTCGACGTCGTGCTGACCGGCGCCGGCGACAAGAAGATCCAGGTGATCAAGGTCGTCCGCGCGGTCACCGGCCTCGGCCTCAAGGAGGCCAAGGACCTCGTCGACAGCGCGCCGAACCCGGTCAAGGAGGGCGTGGCGAAGGACGAGGCCGACTCGATCAAGGCCCAGCTCGAGGAGGCCGGCGCCACCGTCGAGCTCAAGTAGCCCGGAGCACGAGACCGGAGAAACGCGAACGAGGGGCCGAACGGCCCCTTTTTCGTCAGCTACACTGTCCCTCCGGGACCGGAGCCGGGAAGAAAAAGCCGGATCCAGGCGTTTTCTTGCGTAGCCCAGGGCGCTTCCGCTAGTCTTGGGGTTGCGCCGACCTCCGGCCGTTTCGCCTGCCATCTCCACCACCTTTCTTAACGGAGGCTGTTTCATTTGACCAGCAGGGTTGCTGCGCCTCGCGCGCGCCAGGGTTTCTCGCGGCTCAAGCACGTACTCGATCTACCGAACCTCATCGACATCCAGAAGGCCTCGTTCGACTGGTTCCTCGAGGAAGGCCTCCGGGAGACGATCGACGACATCTCGCCGATCGAGGACTACACCGGCACGCTCGCGGTGGAGTTCGGTGAGTACGAGTTCGGCCAGCCGCAGTTTTCGATCAAGGAGTGCCGGGAGAAGGACCTGACCTATCAGGTTCCGCTCTCGATGACGGTCCGCTTCGTGAACAAGGACACGGGCGAGATCCGCGAGCAGCGGGTCTTCATGGGCGACTTCCCCATGATGACCGACCAGGGCACGTTCATCATCAACGGCACCGAGCGCGTGATCGTCACGCAGCTCGTTCGCTCGCCGGGCGCCTACCTGATGGAGCCGAAGGACCCGACGAAGCAGGTCTTCACCGCCAACCTGATGCCGTCTCGCGGCTCGTGGCTCGAGCTCGAGATCGACAAGAAGGGCGTCGTCTACGCCCGCATCGACCGCAAGCGCAAGCTGCCGATCACGACGCTCCTGCGGGCGCTGCCGGCCGAGGACCCGTCGACTGGCTTCCAGCTCGACACGTCCACGAACGAGGCGATCCTCGCCCTGTTCGACAACTCGTTCTTCATCGTCAACACGCTCGAGAAGGACCCCTCGACCCGCGAGGAAGAGGCCCTGATCGAGGTGTTCAAGAAGCAGCGCCCGGGCGAGCCTCCGACGCTCGACAACGCCCGCAACCTGCTCCGCTCGCTGTTCTTCGACCCGAAGCGCTACGACCTGACCAAGGTCGGCCGCTACAAGCTGAACCAGCGCCTCGGCGTCAACGTCCCCGACGACACGCGCGTCCTGACGACCGAGGACATCCTCGCCCTCGTCAGGCGGCTGATCGCGCTGCCGACGAACCTCGGCGTCGATCCCGAGTCGAAGGACTTCGCCGCCGACGCGATCGCGCTCTCGCGCGATCCGATCCGGACCGAGCTCGACGAGTACGAGGACTTCGGCAACCGGCGGCTGCGCACGGTCGGCGAGCTGATCCAGGAGGCGTTCCGCGTCGGCCTCTACCGCATGGAGCGCGTCGTCCGCGAGCGGATGACGACCGAGGACGTCGACGCGATCACGCCGCAGACGATCATCAACATCCGGCCGGTCGTGGCGGCGCTGAAGGAGTTCTTCGGCTCCTCGCAGCTGTCGCAGTTCATGGACCAGACGAACTCGCTGGCCGGGCTCACGCACCGGCGCCGCCTGTCGGCGCTCGGTGCCGGCGGCCTCACCCGCGAGCGCGCGCCGATCGAGGTGCGCGACGTCCACGTGACGCACTACGGGCGCATGTGCCCGATCGAGACGCCGGAAGGCCCGAACATCGGCCTGATCGGCTCGCTCGCGTCGTACGCGACCGTCTCCGAGTTCGGCTTCATCCAGACGCCGTACCGGAAGGTCGCAGGCGGCAAGGTGTCGGACGAGATCGTCTACCTCGACGCGGCGGAGGAGACGCAGTACACGATCGCGCAGGCCTCCGAGCGCTTCGACGCCAAGACCGGCAAGTTCATCCACGGGCAGGTGCTGTGCCGCTCGAAGGACGGCGAGGCGGTCATGGTCGACGCGCGGCAGCGTCGAGTTCATGGACGTCTCCCCGGCGCAGATCGTCTCGGTCGCGACCGCGCTGATCCCGTTCCTCGAGCACAACGACGCGAACCGCGCGCTGATGGGCTCGAACATGCAGCGGCAGGCCGTGCCGCTCCTGATCACGGATCCGCCGCTCGTCGGCACCGGCCTCGAGTACCGGGCCGCGGTCGACACCGGCGACGTCGTGATCGCGAGCAGGCCGGGCACCGTCGCCGACGTCGACGCCGAGCGGATCGTGGTCGAAGGCCGCGAG
Organism: uncultured Alphaproteobacteria bacterium; assembly: GCA_963735835.1. Classification (GTDB taxonomy): domain Bacteria; phylum Pseudomonadota; class Alphaproteobacteria; order Rhizobiales; family Xanthobacteraceae; genus Bradyrhizobium. The sequence continues at coordinate 66,659 of CAVTNA010000029.1, forward strand.
GGCGACCGCGACTCGTACGAGCTGGTCAAGTTCATGCGCTCGAACCAGGGCACGCTGATCCACCAGCGGCCGGTCGTGAAGCTCGGCGACAAGGTCAAGGCGGGCGACGTGCTCGCGGACGGCTCCTCGACGCACCACGGCGAGCTGGCGCTCGGCAAGAACATGCTCGTCGCCTTCATGCCGTGGGAGGGCTACAACTTCGAGGACGCGATCGTCATCTCGGAGCGGCTCGTCAAGGAGGACATGCTGTCCTCGATCCACATCCACGAGTACGAGATCGACGCGCGCTCGACGAAGCTCGGCGACGAGGAGATCACGCGTGACATCCCGAACCGGTCCGAGGAGTCGCTGAAGGACCTCGACGAGCGCGGCGTCGTCCGCATCGGCGCCGAGGTCGGCTCCGGCGACCTGCTGGTCGGCAAGGTGACGCCGAAGGGCGAGACCGAGCTGACCGCCGAGGAGAAGCTGATCCGCGCGATCTTCAAGGAGAAGGCGCGCGAGGTCCGCGACACCTCGCTCAAGGTCCCGCACGGCGAGGGCGGCAAGGTGATCGACGTCAAGACGTTCTCCCGCGACGCGGGCGACGACCTGCCGCCGGGCGTGAACGAGCTCGTCCGCGTCTACGTGGCGAAGAAGCGCAAGATCGCCGAGGGCGACAAGCTCGCCGGCCGCCACGGCAACAAGGGCGTGATCTCGAAGATCGTGCCCGCGGAGGACATGCCGTTCCTCGAGGACGGCACGCCCGTCGACGTCGTGCTCAACCCGCTCGGCGTGCCGAGCCGGATGAACATCGGCCAGATCCTCGAGACGCACCTCGGCTGGGCCGCCTTCCACGGCGTGTTCGGCGAGAACGGCTCCAAGGCCGGACGGGCCGACGCCCGGTCGCGACCGCGGTGTTCGACGGCGCCACGCCCGAGGACGTCGACGACGCGCTGATCGACGTGGACGAAGCAGAACGCCGACTCGCCGATCAAGATGAACGTCGACGAGTCCCGGCCGCCGGGGCGGCGCTGCTCCGGCAAGGTGCGGCTCTTCGACGGCCGCACCGGCGAGCCCTTCGAGCAGAAGGTCACCGTCGGCTACATGTACATCCTCAAGCTGCTCCACCTGGTCGACGACAAGATCCACGCGCGCTCGACCGGCCCGTACTCGCTCGTCACCCAGCAGCCGCTGGGCGGCAAGGCGCAGTTCGGCGGCCAGCGCTTCGGCGAGATGGAGGTGTGGGCGCTCGAGGCCTACGGCGCCGCGTACACCCTGCAGGAGATGCTCACGATCAAGTCCGACGACACGGTCGGGCGGGTCAAGGCCTACGAGGCGATCGTCAAGGGCGAGAACATCGCCGAGCCGTCGATCCCCGAGTCCTTCAAGGTGCTGCTCAAGGAGATGCAGTCCCTCTCGCTGGACGTCCACGTCCAGAGCGAGGAGGGCCACGAGGTCGAGGTGCGCGAGGAGGAGGACGAGCTGCTCCGCGCGGCCGAGGAGCTCGGCATCGACCTGTCGCCCGGCTCGCTCCGGGCGGCGGCCCGCGAGCCGACGGCCGAGGAGGTCGAGGAAGGAGCCGAGCGCGTCGACGAGACCGGCGAGCTCTCGCTTCCCGCCGACGAGGTGCTGAGCGAGCTCGACGTCGAGCTCCCCGCGGACGCCGAGGACGCCGAGGCAGAAGGAGAGGCCGAGCCGCTGGAGCTCGACCTGGCCGACGTCGAGAGCGAGGAGTGACGCTCGACTAGCTGTAGACCGCAGGCCGGCTGTGAACCGAGTGACGACTGACGGAAAGAGGGCGCGACTTACGTGACACAGATCGACATCAACGAGTTCGACGCGATCCGCATCGGTCTCGCGTCGGCGAAGCAGATCCGGGACTGGTCGCACGGCGAGGTGACGAAGCCGGAGACGATCAACTACCGGACGCTCAAGCCCGAGCGTGACGGGCTCTTCTGCGAGCGCATCTTCGGTCCGACGAAGGACTGGGAGTGCTACTGCGGCAAGTACAAGCGCGTCCGCTACAAGGGCATCATCTGCGAGCGCTGCGGCGTCGAGGTGACGCGGCAGAAGGTGCGCCGCGAGCGCATGGGCCACATCGACCTGGCCGCGCCCGTCTCGCACATCTGGTTCTTCAAGGGCGTCCCGAGCCGGATCGGCTACCTGCTCGACATCGCTCCGCGCGAGCTCGAGAAGGTGCTGTACTTCGCCGCCTCGATCGTCACCTACGTGGACAAGGAGGCGCGGCAGAAGGATCTCGCCGACCTCGAGGACAAGGTCCGCGCCGAGTACGAGCAGACGGTCGTCGACCGCGACGAGCAGCTCGCCACGCTCGAGGAGCGGCTCGGCCGCCGCCGCGACTACCTGGCCAAGGGCAAGGAGAAGAACTTCGACGAGGACGACGAGTTCTGGACCCGCGGGCTGAACAACTGGGCGGAGGAGCAGATGCATGCCGCCGCTCGCCGACGTCCGCGACCTGGTCGGCGGCATGTTCGCCGAGCTGGCCCCGAAGATCTCGACCGAGGACGCGAAGAAGATCCGCGAGCTCGTCCGCAACTCGGCGATCCGCGACGACCGCCGGCTGACGCCGCGCGAGCTCGAGGCCGTCGCGCAGACGGCGATCGAGATCCGCGACGCGCTCGCCCCGCTCCGCAAGGAGCTCGGCAAGGCGACCGGCTCGAAGAAGGGCGCGATCACGAAGCACCTGAACCGCGTTCTCGACGGGCTGCTCGCAGGGGGCCGAGCTGAACGAGGAGGACGCCGCGCTCGTCGCCGGCGTCGACCCGAAGCGTCTCGAGACGACTCGCGGGCTCGGCAACGGCCTGCTCGCCGAGCTCGTCGGCCAGCATCGACGGCGAGAGCGACGACGAGGTTCGCGAGCTCGCGAACGACCTCTGCCTGCGCACCGACGGCCGGATCCAGAAGGAGGATCTCGACGCCGTCATCGCCTGGCTGATGAAGGCGCGCGAGATGTACCAGGACATCGAGCAGCGGCGCGAGGACGCCCGCGAGGCGGCCGTCGAGGCCCGCAACCGGCTCGAGCAGACCTGGCTCCTGTTCAAGGACCTCGACCCGAAGATGGTCGTCAACGACGAGCAGATCTTCCGCGAGATGAAGGACCGCTTCGGCTCGCCGTACGGCTTCGGCGTCTACTTCCGGGGCGGGATGGGCGCGGAGGCGATCCGCGACCTGCTGCGCGACCTCGACCTGGTCGCCGAGGCCGCGTCGCTCCGCGAGACGATCGCGACGTCGAAGGGCCAGAAGCAGGCCCGCGGCGATCAAGCGGCTGAAGGTCGTCAACGCGTTCATCAAGTCGGAGAACAAGCCCGAGTGGATGGTGCTCGAGGCCGTGCCCGTGATCCCGCCGGAGCTGCGCCCGATGGTGCAGCTCGACGGCGGCCGCTTCGCGACGAGCGACCTCAACGACCTCTACCGCCGCGTGATCAACCGGAACAACCGGCTCAAGCGGCTGCTCGACCTGGGCGCGCCGGAGATCATCGTCAACAACGAGAAGCGCATGCTGCAGGAGGCCGTCGACGCGCTGTTCGACAACGGCCGCCGCGGCCGCGCGGTCACCGGCCCGGGCAACCGGCCGCTGAAGTCGCTCTCCGACATGCTCAAGGGCAAGCAGGGCCGGTTCCGCCAGAACCTGCTCGGCAAGCGCGTCGACTACTCGGGCCGCTCGGTGATCGTGGCCGGCCCGAACCTGCGGCTGCACCAGTGCGGCCTGCCGAAGCTGATGGCGCTCGAGCTGTTCAAGCCGTTCATCATGAGCCGGCTCGTCGAGCGGAAGATCGTCCAGAACATCAAGGCGGCGAAGAAGTACGTCGACTCGATGGAGCCCGAGGTCTGGGACATCCTCGAGGAGGTGATCGCCGAGCACCCGGTGCTGCTGAACCGCGCGCCGACGCTCCACCGCCTCGGCATCCAGGCCTTCGAGCCGGTGCTGGTCGAGGGCAAGGCGATCCAGGTCCACCCGCTCGTCTGCCACGCGTTCAACGCCGACTTCGACGGCGACCAGATGGCGGTGCACGTGCCGCTGTCGGCCGAGGCGCAGGCCGAGGCGCGGATCCTGATGCTGTCCTCGAACAACATCCTGTCGCCGGCGGACGGGCGCCCGCTCGCCACGCCGTCGCAGGACATGGTGCTCGGGCTCTACTACCTCACGTACTCGCCCGCAGGCGACATGGCCTCGGTCGACCCGACGAAGCTCAAGCCGCGCCCGAAGCGGTTCGCCTCCGAGGAGGAGGTCGAGCTCGCGCTCGAGGCCGAGCCAGGTCCACCTCCAGGACACGATCGAGTACCGGCGCGGCGACGAGCTGATCATCACGACGCCGGGCCGCGTGATCTTCAACGAGGAGATCGCGCGCGCGGTCAACGAGCTGATCGGCGCCGAGACGGTGTCAGGACGTGCCGTTCATCAACCGGACGATGGCCAAGAAGGAGTCGAGCGAGTTCATCTCCGAGCTCGTCGACGAGTTCGGCGCCGCCACGATCGCGGCCGTCCTCGACACGATCAAGCGGCTCGGCTTCAAGTACGCCACGCAGGCCGGGATCACGATCTCGAAGAACGACATCGTCATCCCGTCCAACAAGGACGAGATCCTGAGCGGGCTACGAGGAGCGGGTCGCCGAGGTCGAGGGCCAGTACGAGCGCGGCCTGATCACCGAGTCGGAGCGGCACGAGTCGATCGTCAACATCTGGACGGAGGCGACCGACACCGTCGCCGACGCGATGGAGACGACGCTCTTCGAGCTCAACCCGGTGTTCATGATGGCCAACTCGGGGGCGCGCGGATCGTTCAAGCAGATCCGCCAGCTCGCCGGCATGCGCGGCCTGATGGCGAATCCGAAGGGCGAGATCATCGAGCGCCCGATCAAGGCCAACTTCATGGAGGGCCTGTCGGTGCTCGAGTACTTCATCTCGACGCACGGTGCCCGCAAGGGTCTCGCCGACACGGCGCTGCGCACGGCCGACTCGGGCTACCTGACGCGCCGTCTCGTCGACGTCGCGCAGGACGTGATCGTCCGCGAGCTCGACTGCGGCACGGACGAGCACATCGAGCTGCCGATCTTCCTGCCGGACGGCCTGAACCGCAGCGCCGCCGGCCGCGTCCTCGCCGCAGGACGTCTACAAGCCGCTCTCCTCCGGCAAGCCGGGCAAGACGAAGCTGGCCGTCGAAGGGCGAGGAGCTCACCGTCGCCGGCCTGCGGACGATCGCCGAGGAGCTCGGCGAGCTCGCGGCCGAGACGACGCTCGCCGGTCCGCTCGGTGCTCAAGTGCCGAGCCGAGTTCGGTCTCTGCCGCGCCTGCTACGGCACCTTCCTCGCCACCGGCGAGATGCGCGAGATCGGCGACGCGATCGGGATCATCGCCGCGCAGTCGATCGGCGAGCCGGGCACGCAGCTGACGATGCGGACGTTCCACACCGGCGGTGTCGCCGGCGCGGACATCACGCACGGCCTCCCGCGCGTCGTCGAGATCTTCGAGGCGCGCAACCCGAAGGGTGCTGCGCGCCTCGCGGAGGTCGCCGGCACGGTCGCGATCGAGCAGACCGACCGCGGCCCGCGCGTCCTCGTCCACCCGGACGCCGATCCGAAGGCCGAGGAGGCTCCCGAGCCGATCGAGTACCAGCTCCCGCGGCGCACGCGACTGCTCGTCGCGCAGGGCCAGCGCGTGGAGCCGGGCGATCCGATCGACGAGGGCTCGCTCAACCCGACCGAGCTGCTCGAGCTGCACGCGAGGTCGTCACGCGGCTCGACGCCGACCGAGCTCTACCTCGTCGGGGAGGTGCACAAGGTCTACAAGTCGCAGGGCGTGGACATCCACGACAAGCACATCGAGCTGATCGTCCGCCAGATGCTGAAGAAGGTCCGGATCGAGAACTCGGGCGACGACCGACTTCCTGCCCGGCCAGATGGTCGACCGGGTCGCGCTCGAGCGCGAGAACGCCCGCGTGAAGAAGGCGAAGGGCGAGCAGGCGACGTACGAGCCGCTCATCCTCGGGATCACGAAGGCGTCGCTCGCGACCGAGTCCTTCCTCTCGGCGGCGTCGTTCCAGGAGACGACGAAGGTGCTCACGGACGCGTCGATCGAGGGCAAGATCGACCGGCTGCTCGGTCTGAAGGAGAACGTGATCATCGGCAAGCTGATCCCGGCGGCGACCGGTCTCAAGCGCTACCGGACGATCGACATCGGCCCGTCCGACTCGGTGCCGAAGGAGGCCTACCAGCGCGAGGCCGTGCTGGCGGCGCTCGAGGAGATCGGCGACGGCGCGGCCGGCATCGATCTCGGCTCGCTCGGGATCGACTTCGGCGGCGAGACGGGCGGGGACGGGACGAGCTCGCACGCGGCCGGCGAGGCCGAGGAAGTGCCGGAGGTCGACTCGCCGCTCGACGGCGAGTAGCACCGGCACGCAACGGTTCGCGAAGGGGCCTACGGGCCCCCTTCGCGTTACTGCGATGCCATTCGCGGGCGGGTCGATCTCGGAGATCGGCGGAGTTGAGGACGTCGTCGGAGATGAGGCGCGCGGCGCTGACTGCCGCCGCGACCTGATCCTTGCCCGCCCGCTTCGCCCGGTAGAGCGCGTCGTCGACGCGCTTCAGGAACGTCTCCCAGTCCTCCTGGCCTTCGAGCTCGCCGATCCCGCACGACAGGCTGATCCGGCCGATCGGCTCGACCGCGCTTCTGCGAGACGTGCTCGCGCAGCCGCTTGTAGAACCTCTGTGCCTCTTCGATCCCGGCCTCGGGGAGGACGACCGCGAACTCGTCGCCGCCGTAGCGGGCTGCGACGTCGGCCGAGCGCAGCACCTCGCGGAGCCGGTCGGCGACGCCGGCGAGCGCGACGTTCCCGACGAGGTGACCGAGCCGGTCGTTGATCTGCTTGAAGTCGTCGAGGTCGAAGACGACGAGCGCGAGGCGGCGGTTGTAGCGGCGCGCGCGGGCGACCTCGCGCTGGAGCGTCTCTTCGAAGTAGCGCGCGTTGTGCAGGCCCGTCCGCGCGTCGAGGTCGGCGAGCCGCCGCGCCTCGAGGTAGCGCCGCGCGTTGTCGAGCGCCGGACCGGCGCGGGCGGCGATGTCCTCGAGCGCGCGCTCGCGTCTCGTCGGGGAAGGGCCGGAACTCGTCGCGCGAGAAGACGCTGACGATGCCGATCGTGTGCGTGCGCGCCACGATCGGCACCTGCAGGCTGAGCGCGACGGGCTGCGGGTCGCCGGCGGCCGACCCCGGCGGCGTCGCGTAGGAGATCGTCAGCGACTGCACGCGCCCGCTGCCCGTGCGCTGGTCGAGCTCGAGCTGCGCCACCTCCTCGTCCGAAAGCCCCGAGCCCTTCGTCATCGGCTGTCCGGTCTCGTCGAGCGCGGTCACGAGCGCCGCGTCCACTCCCTCGAGCCCGGCGGCGGCGTCGAGCGTCCGCCGCATCACCTCCTCGAGCTCGATCGTCCACGCGAGCTCGCCGAGGTAGCGCGAGCGGCGGCTCTCCTCTTTCGTGCGCTCGAGCTCGTCGGAGAGGTCCTCGCCGAGCTGTCGCATGCGCAGGTCGAGCTCGCGGACGAGGGCAGACACGCGCTCTTCGGGGCTTCCGCGCCGGTTGCGGTAACGACGCATGACGAGGACGGCGATCCCGATCGAGAGCAGGCTGGCGCCGATCGCGAGACCCACCGCGATCCCGACCGTCTCCCACGTCGAAAAGGCCAGCCGCAGCCCCATCACACCCCGTTTCTCTCGTGGCCGCCCGCGAGGATGGGGGCCCGACTCACTGTAGTGGGAAACGGCGACGTTTCCATAGGCGCGATCCACATCTCGCAGAGGTGCGCCAAGGCGTCGCGCAAGGCGCGCAAGGCGTTCGCGCCCAAGGGTCGCGCCGGAGGCGCCCTAAGGGATCGTTTGCGGCTGCAGACGCGGTTTCGCTACCATGCAGAGTCCTGGGGTTGGCGGGGTTCCGCCCTGCCGACTCTTGTTGTGCGTAAGGAGACAGAACGACTCACCATGCCTACCGTCAATCAACTCGTGCGCAAGGGCCGCGTCTCGAAGAAGGCGAAGGTCAAGACGCCTGCGCTCCGCGGTGCTCCGCAGAAGCGCGGCGTCTGCACGCGCGTCTACACGACGACGCCCAAGAAGCCGAACTCGGCGCTGCGCAAGGTCGCGCGCGTCCGTCTGACGAACAGCATGGAAGTCGGCGCCTACATTCCAGGTGAGGGGCACAACCTCCAGGAGCACTCGGTCGTGCTGATCCGCGGTGGGCGCGTCAAGGACCTTCCAGGCTTCCGCTACAAGGTGATCCGCGCCGCGCTCGACGCGTCGGCCGTCCAGGATCGCCGGCAGGGCCGCTCGAAGTACGGCGCGAAGAGGAGCTAGCGTGCCACGCAGAGCAGGAGCCCCCGTCCGGACGCTCGATCCGGATCCCGTCTACAACTCGCGCCTCGTCTCGCAGGTCGTCAACCGCCTGATGACCGACGGCAAGAAGTCGACCGCCGAGCGCGTCGTCTACAAGGCGCTCGACCGCGTCGGCGAGAAGACCGGCCGCTCGCCCGTCGAGGTGCTCGAGCAGGCGATCAAGACGGTCACGCCCGTCCTCGAGGTCAAGAGCCGCCGCGTCGGCGGAGCGAACTACCAGGTGCCCGTCGAGGTGCCGCAGCGCCGCGGGCGCACGCTCGCCGTGCGCTGGCTCGTCACGTACTCGCGCGAGCGGCGCGAGAAGCACATGGACGAGAAGCTCGCCGGCGAGATCATCGACGCGCTCGAGCAGCAGGGCGGCTCGTTCAAGAAGAAGGACGACATGTACCGCATGGCCCAGGCAAACAAGGCATTCGCGCACTACAGGTGGTAGCAGTGGCGACGCAGACGACAAGGACCGAAGTCGCGCTCGATCGCGTCCGGAACATCGGGATCATGGCCCACATCGACGCGGGCAAGACCACGACGACCGAGCGGATCCTCTACTACACCGGCCGCACGTACAAGATGGGCGAGGTCCACGAGGGCGCCGCCGTCATGGACTGGATGGTGCAGGAGCAGGAGCGCGGCATCACGATCACGTCCGCTGCCACGACGGCGTTCTGGCGCGACGTTCGCATCAACATCATCGATACGCCCGGGCACGTGGACTTTACGGTCGAGGTGGAGCGGTCGCTGCGCGTCCTCGACGGCGCGATCGCCGTGTTCGACTCGGTCGCAGGCGTCGAGCCGCAGTCCGAGACCGTCTGGCGCCAGGCCGACCACTACGGGGTGCCGCGGATCGCGTTCATGAACAAGATGGACCGCGTCGGCGCGGACTTCTTCGCGTCGGTGCAGTCGATGATCGACCGTCTGGGCGCGCGCGCCGGTGCCGGTGCAGCTCCCGCTCGGGCGCGAGGACGAGTTCCGCGGTGTCATCGACCTCGTCGAGATGCGCGGCCTCGTCTGGTCGGACGAGCTCGGGCATGAACGCCGAGTCGATCGACATCCCCGCCGAGCTCGTCGAGCAGGCCGAGGAGTACCACCACCAGCTGATCGACGCGGTCGCCGACCACGACGACGAGCTGATGGAGGCCTACCTCCTCGACGAGAGCTCGGTCACGCCCGACATGCTCCGCCGCGCGCTGCGCAAGGCCACGCTCGACATGAGCGTCGTGCCCGTGCTCTGCGGCACGGCGTTCAAGAACAAGGGCGTCCAGCCGCTGCTCGACGCCGTCGTCGACTACCTGCCGAGCCCGCTCGACGTGCCGCCGGTGCACGGCATCGACCCGCGCACGGAGAACGAGCTTTCACGGCGCGCCTCCGTCGAGGAGCCGTTCGCGGCGCTCGCGTTCAAGGTCATGTCCGACCCGTACGTCGGCAAGCTGACCTACGTCCGCGTCTACTCGGGCCAGCTCCAGTCGGGTGACCGCGTCCTGAACACGACGACGGGCAAGACCGAGCGCGCCGGGCGCATCCTGCAGATGCACGCGAACCACCGCGAGGAGCGCACGGAGATCGCCGCCGGCGAGATCGCGGCCGTCGTCGGCTTCAAGAACACGACGACCGGCGACACGCTCGCCGTCGACACGGCTCCGATCAGGCTCGAGTCGATGCAGTTCCCGGAGCCGGTGATCTCGGTCGCGATCGAGCCGAAGACGAAGTCCGACCAGGACAAGCTCGGCACCGGGCTGCAGCGGCTCGCCGAGGAGGATCCCGACCTTCCGCGTGCGGACGGACGAGGAGACCGGGCAGACGCTCATCTCCGGCATGGGCGAGCTGCACCTCGAGATCATCGTCGACCGCCTGATGCGCGAGTTCTCGGTCGACGCGAACGTCGGCCGGCCGCAGGTCGCCTATCGCGAGACGGCCGGCAAGGCAGTCCAGAAGATCGAGGGCAGGTTCGTCCGGCAGACCGGCGGCCGCGGCCAGTACGGCCATGCCGTGATCGACCTCGAGCCGGCTGAGACCCGGCGACGGCTACGAGTTCATCGACAAGGTCGTCGGCGGCAAGATCCCGCGGGAGTACATCCCGGCGGTCGACCTCGGCATCCAGGAGGCGATGGAGTCCGGGATCCTCGCGGGCTATCCCGTCGTCGACGTGCGCGTGACGCTCGTCGAGGGCTCGTACCACGACGTCGACTCGAGCGAGATGGCGTTCAAGGTCGCCGGCTCGATGGCCTTCAAGGAGGCCATGAAGCGCGCGAAGCCGAAGCTGCTCGAGCCGGTCATGTCCGTCGAGGTCGTGACTCCCGAGGAGTACCTCGGCGACGTGATGGGGGATCTCAACTCACGCCGCGGGCAGGTTCTCGGGCTCGAGCCCCGCGGTAACGCCCAGGTCATCACGGCGCGCGTCCCGCTCGCCACCATGTTCGGCTACGCCACCGATCTGCGCTCGACGACGCAGGGGCGTGCCACGTTCACCATGCAATTCGATCGCTACGAGGAAGTGCCTCAGTCGATCGCGGGCGACATCGTCGACGCCCAGGGCTAACAAGGAGAAAGAGGGAATGGCCAAGCAGAAGTTCGAGCGCACCAAGCCGCATCTCAACGTCGGCACCATCGGTCACATCGACCACGGCAAGACGACTCTGACGGCAGCGATCACGAAGGTGCTCGCCGAGCAGGGCGGGAACACCGTCGCGCGAGACTTCGCGTCGATCGACAACGCTCCCGAGGAGCGCCAGCGCGGCATCACGATCAACACCGCGCACGTCGAGTACGAGACGGAGAACCGCCACTACGCCCACGTCGACTGCCCGGGGCACGCCGACTACATCAAGAACATGATCACGGGCGCCGCCCAGATGGACGGCGCGATCCTCGTCGTATCGGCCGCCGACGGCCCGATGCCGCAGACGCGCGAGCACATCCTCCTGGCCCGCCAGGTCGAGGTGCCGTACATCGTCGTCGCGCTGAACAAGGTCGACATGGTCGACGACCCCGAGCTGCTCGAGCTCGTCGAGCTGGAGGTGCGCGAGCTGCTCTCCAAGTACGAGTTCCCGGGCGACGACATCCCGGTCGTGCAGGTCTCCGCGCTGAAGGCGCTCGAGGGCGATCCCGAGTGGACGCCGAAGATCCTCGAGCTGATGGAGGCCGTCGACTCCTACATCCCGGAGCCGACGCGCGACGTCGACAAGCCGTTCCTGATGCCGATCGAGGACGTGTTCACGATCACGGGCCGCGGCACCGTCGTCACCGGCCGCATCGAGCAGGGCCAGATCAAGTCGAGCGACGAGGTCGAGATCGTGGGCATCCACGAGAAGACCGAGAAGACCGTCGTGACCGGGCTCGAGATGTTCAACAAGATCCTCGACTTCGCGCAGGCCGGCGACAACGCGGGCGCGCTGCTCCGCGGCGTCAAGCGGGAGGAGGTCGAGCGCGGTCAGGTGCTGGCGAAGCCGGGCTCGATCACGCCGCACACGCACTTCAAGGCCGAGGTGTACGTCCTCTCGAAGGACGAGGGCGGACGCCACACGCCGTTCTTCAACGGCTACCGGCCGCAGTTCTACTTCCGGACGACCGACGTCACCGGCTCGATCAAGCTCCCGGAGGGCCAGGAGATGGTCATGCCGGGCGACAACACGAACATGGAGATCGAGATGATCCAGCCGATTGCCATGGATCAGGGCCTCCGCTTCGCGATCCGCGAGGGTGGTCGCACGGTCGGGGCCGGCGTCGTCACGGAAGTCATCGCGTAGCAAGGCTCAAACGAGTAGGAAGGCAGACAGGTCTTGGCGCAACAGAAAATCCGTATCAGGCTCAAGGGCTACGACCATCACCAGGTCGACAAGTCGGCGCGCGACATCGTCGAGACGGCGCAGCGCACCGGCGCGACGATCACCGGTCCCGTGCCCCTGCCCACCGAGAAGAACGTCTACTGCGTGATCCGAAGCCCGTTCAAGGACAAGGACTCGCGCGAGCACTTCGAGGTGCGCACGCACAAGCGGCTGATCGACATCCACAGCCCGACGCCGAAGACGGTGGACTCGCTGATGCGCCTCGACCTCCCTGCCGGAGTCGACATCGAGATCAAGCTGTAGGGGAGAGATGAAGGGGATCGTGGGGAGAAAGCTGGGCATGACCCAGGTGTTCGACAGGGAGACCGGCGTCGTGACGCCCGTGACGGTGATCGCGGCCGGTCCCTGCCCCGTGGTCCAGGTCAAGACGGTGGCGACGGACGGCTACGACGCCGTGCAGCTCGCCTTCGACGCCGTCGCCGAGCGGAAGCTCTCGAAGGGCGAGGTCGGGCACCTGCGGAAGGGCGGGGTCGATCCGCACCGGCGCCTGGTCGAGTTCCGCGGCGGGTCCGAGCTGACCGTCGGCGAGACCGTCACCGTCGAGGCGTTCGAGCCCGGCGACACGATCAAGGTCGCAGGCATCTCGATTGGCAAGGGGTTCGCCGGCACGATCAAGCGGCACCGCTTCCATCGCGGGCCGAAGACGCACGGCTCTCACAACATCCGCAAGCCGGGCTCGATCGGTGCTTCGGCGACCCCGTCGCGCGTCTTCAAGGGCATGAAGATGGCGGGCCGGCTCGGCGGCAAGCGCGTCACTCAGGTCGGGCTCGTCGTGCACGAGGTCGACCCCGAGAACGGGCTGCTGCTCGTCAAGGGCGCCGTCCCGGGTCCGAAGAACGCCATCGTCGAGGTCAGGGAGGAGAAGGCGCATGCCGGGCGCTAAGACGGCCCCGCTCCTCGACGCCGCGGGCAAGGAGACGAAGCAGGTGACGCTGGACGACGCCGTCTTCGGCGCCGAGATCAAGCCGCACCTCGTCCACGAGGCCGTGCGCGCCGAGTTGAACGCCGCGCGCGCCGGCACTCGCGGGGCGAAGAGCCGTGGCCAGGTCTCGGGCGGACGCGCAAAGCCGTGGCGTCAGAAGGGCACCGGCCGGGCGCGCATCGGCACGACCCGCGCACCGCACTGGACGGGCGGCGGCCTCGCCTTCCCGCCGACGATGCGGAGCTTCGCGTTCAAGGTCAACCGCAAGGAAAAGCGGGCCGCGCTGCGGGCCGCGCTCTCCGCGCACGTGTCCGAGGGGACGCTGGCACTGATCGACGGAGGCGTCTTCGAGACGCCCTCGACGCGCGCCGCGGCCGACCTCGTCGGCGTGTGGGTCAAGGAGCTGCCGCTCGTCGTCGTCCTCACGGACGAGGAGGAGACCGCGCGCAAGTCGTTCCGGAACCTGGCGCACACGGTCATCACCACGCCGGAGGAGCTCGAGGTTTCGGCGATCGTCTGGGCCCGCGCGCTGTTCGTCTCCGAGCAGGCGCTGCCCGTCATCGAGGCCCGTGCCGGAAAGGCCGCGTCGGCCGAGCCGAAGGCGGGCGCGCCGGCCAAGCCGAACACGAAGGAGACCGCGTGAGCCTCCATCCCAACGAGATCCTGATCGCGCCGATCGTGTCCGAGAAGAGCTACAGCAAGATCGCCGAGCGCAAGTACACGTTCCGCGTGCACAAGAACGCCCACAAGACGCAGATCCGCCAGGCCGTCGAGCAGCTCTTCGACGTGCACGTCACCGCGGTGAACATCTCCAAGGTGCAGCCGAAGCTGAAGCGCCGCGGCCTGACGAAGGGCTATCGGGCAGGGTTCAAGAAGGCGATCGTGCAGGTCCGCGAGGGCGAGACGATCCCGATCTTCGAAGGGGCACAGGTCTAGCCGCCATGCCCGTCCGCAAGTACAAGCCGACGAGTCCCGGTCGCCGGTTCATGTCGGTCTCGACCTTCGACGAGGTGACGAAGACCGACCCCGAGAAGAGCCTGACCGAGCCGCTGAAGAAGAAGGGGGGCCGGAACGTCTACGGCCGTATCACGACGCGCCACCAGGGCGGCGGCCACAAGCGCCGCTATCGCGTGATCGACTTCAAGCGCCGCAAGGACGGCGTGCCCGCCAAGGTCGCCTCGATCGAGTACGACCCCAACCGGTCGGCCCGGATCGCGCTGCTGCACTACGCCGACGGCGCGAAGGCGTACATCCTGGCGCCGGCGGGGCTGCGCGTGGGCGCGACCGTCGAGTCGGGCCCCGAGGCCGATATCCGCCCGGGCAACTCGCTGCCGCTCACGAACATCCCGACGGGCACGCTCGTCCACAACGTCGAGCTCAAGCCCGGCCGCGGCGGCCAGATGGCGCGGAGCGCGGGCTCGGGCATCCAGCTCGTTGCCAAGGACGAGCCCTATGCGGTCTTGCGCCTCCCGTCCGGAGAGCTGCGCCGCGTGCCGCTCGTCTGCCGCGCGACGATCGGCCAGGTCGGGAACGCCGACCACCAGAACGTCACCGTCGGCAAGGCCGGCCGCAGCCGCTGGCTCGGGAAGCGCCCCTCGGTCCGCGGCTCGGCGATGAATCCGGTGGACCACCCGCACGGCGGCGGCGAGGGGAAGTCCAAGGGAGGTCGGCACCCGGTCACCCCGTGGGGCGTTCCGACGCTCGGCAAGCGCACCCGCGGCAAGCACAAGGCATCCGACAAGTTGATCGTCCGCGGCCGCCGCCGCGGCAAGGAGAAGCGCTAAATGGGCCGTTCGATGAAGAAGGGGCCGTTCGTGGAAGAGCGGCTGATGAAGCGGATCTCGACGATGAACGAGTCCGGGTCGAAGACGATGATCAGGACCTGGTCGCGCACCTCGACGATCTTCCCCGAGATGGTCGGGCACACGATCGCGGTCCACGACGGGCGCAAGCACATCCCCGTGTTCATGACCGAGCAGATGGTCGGGCACAAGCTGGGCGAGTTCGCGCCGACGCGCCACTTCCGCGGCCACGCGGGCGACCGCCAGACGCAGGTGAAGAGGAACTAGGGCTTGGCCCAGACCGACACGCAGACCGTTCGCGCCCAGGCCAAGTGGGTGCGCACCTCGGCCCGCAAGGCGCGGGTCGTCGCGGAGCACATCCGCGGCCGCTCCGTGCCCGACGCGAGGGCCGTGCTCGCCTTCACGCCGCGCGCAGCCGCGCGCGACATGGAGAAGGTGCTGCGCTCTGCCGTCGCGAACGCCGAGTCGCGTCCCGACCTGCAGTGGCACGGCGACGAGCTCGTCGTCAGCGCCGTCTACGTCGACGAGGGTCCAACGCTGAAGCGCTGGCGCGCCCGGGCGCGCGGCCGCGTCGCCCGCATCCGCAAGCGCACTTGCCACATCACGCTCGTGCTCGAACAGGCGCCCGAGCCCGCCGGCGGCGCCACGAGGCGCGGCCGCCGCTCCCGCGCCGAGGCTCCCGCCCAGGCCGAGACGAAGCGACGCCTGCCGACCCCGCGCCGCGCGGCCAAGCCGAAGGCCGAGGCCGAGACCGCGACCGAGCCCGAGGTGGAGGCAGTTGCAGAGGCGGCAGCCGCCGAGGAGCCGGAGGCCGCTGAGACACCGGCCGAGCCACAGGCCGCGGAGAAGCCCAAGCCGAGGCGTCGACCGTCCGTCCGCCGCAAGAAGACCGAGGAAACGGAGAAGGAGAGCTAGTGGGACAGAAACTTCACCCCGGAGGGATGCGCGTCGGCGTCATCCACGACTGGAAGTCCAACTGGTACGTGCCGAACAAGGATTTCGCGGGCGCGTTGCTCGAGGACGTCCGGATCCGGGAGCACATCTACAAGAAGCTCTCCCATGCGGGCCTCTCGGACATCCTGATCCGCAAGGACAACTCGCGGATCACGATCGACATCTACACGGCGCGCCCCGGCATCGTCATCGGCAAGTCCGGTGTCGAGGTCGACGCGCTGCGCCGCGAGATCCACGCCATGACGCACAAGAACGTCCAGATCAACATCAACGAGATCAAACGCCCCGAGCTCGACGCGAAGCTCGTCGCGCAGTCGA
Source organism: uncultured Alphaproteobacteria bacterium (assembly GCA_963735835.1). Taxonomy (GTDB): domain Bacteria; phylum Pseudomonadota; class Alphaproteobacteria; order Rhizobiales; family Xanthobacteraceae; genus Bradyrhizobium. The sequence continues at coordinate 82,869 of CAVTNA010000029.1, forward strand.
TCGCGGAGCAGCTCCAGAACCGCGTCAGCTTCCGGCGCGCGATGAAGCGCTCGCTCGCCTCGGCCATGCGCTCGGGCGCCCACGGCGTGAAAGTGCAGTGCGGCGGCCGTCTCGGCGGCGCCGAGATGAGCCGGTCCGAGAGCTACTCGGAGGGCCGGGTGCCGCTGCACACGATCCGCGCCGACATCGACTACGGCTTCGCCGAGGCGAAGACGACCTTCGGCCGCATCGGCGTCAAGGTCTGGATCAACAAGGGCGAGATCATGCCCGAGGGCTTCGAGGGTCTCGCCGGCGGTCGCGAACTGCGGCTCGGAGACCAGGATCAGGCGCGCAGGCGACGCGGCGCAGGCCGCGCGGGCGAGGGCCTCGGCCAGCGCGAGGGCAGGCGCGGTCCCGACCGCGAGGGCCTCGGCCCCGTGCGCCGCGCCGGCCGGGTCGCGGGGGCGGCCGCCCCCGCGGACGCACGCCCGAGACCGCCGAGCAGGCCGACGTCGAGCAGACGCAGGCGTCGGCCGAGGAAACCACGCCGCGGGCCGAGGCACCGGCTCCCGAGGCAACCGCGACCACGCCCGAGACCGAGGCGAAGAGCGAGGAGACGACCGGGTAGTGCTGCTCCCCCGCCGAACCGCATTTCGCAAGTACCACCGCGGGCGCCGTCGAGGCACCTCCAAGGGGCAGATCGCGGTCCAGTACGGCGACTACGGGCTCAAGGCGCTCGAGGCTGGCTGGGTCACGAACCGGCAGATCGAGGCCGCTCGTATCGCCATGACCCGCAAGATCAAGCGCGGCGGGAAGGTCTGGATCAACATCTTCCCGGACAAGCCGTACACGAAGAAGCCGGCGGAGACGCGCATGGGCTCCGGTAAGGGCTCGCCCGAGCGGCTGGGTCGCCGTCGTCAAGCCGGGCCGCGTGATGTTCGAGCTCGCCGGCGTGCCCGAGCCGCTCGCCAAGGAGGCCCTGCGGCTCGCAGGCAGCAAGCTCGCGATCAGGACCAAGATCGTCCAGCGGGAAGCCGACCTCTTCGACTAGCCCGCTAATGGAGGAACGATGAAAGCAAGGCAGCTACGCGAAATGACAGACGACGAGCTCGACAAGAAGATGGCCGAGACGCGCCACGAGCTCTTCGACCTGCCGCTTCCAGGCGTCGACCGGCGCGCTGGAGAACTCCGCGCGGCTGCGGCTCGCGAAGCGCGAGATCGCGCGGATCCTGACGATCCGCAGCGAGCGCGAGGCGAGCCTGGAGAGGAAGTAATGGCAGAGAAGAAGCCGAAGACGACAGACGAGACGACCGACCAGGTCGAAGAAGCTGCCGCCGACGCCGAAACCGAGGCGCCCGAGGCAGAGGCCGAGGCGAAGCCGAAGCGCACGCGCGCAAGGCAACGACGGCCGCTGCAACCGAGCCCGACGCAGCGGGGAGAAGCCCAAGGCGAAGGCGCCGGCGAAGCCGCGCGCCCGCAAGCCGAAGGCCGAGGAGCCCGCGGCCGAGGAGGCGCCCGTCGAGGCCGTCGCCGAGGCGCCCGCGGAGACAGCCGCCGAGCCCGAGCCCGAGCCCGGCCGAGCAGGCACCCGCCGAGGAGCCTGTCGCGGAGGAGCCTGTCGCGAGGCGCCCGCCGCCGAGCCCGAGCCAGAGGAGGCACCGGCCGAGGAGCCCGTCGCGGATGAGCCCGTCGCGGAGGAGCCCGTCGCGGAGGAGCCCGTCGCCGCGGAGCCGGAGCCCGAGCCCGCCGCCGAGGCGGCGCCCGCCACACCGGTCCAGCCGACCGCCAAGCCAAAGCGCAAGCGTGTTCCGCGCTCGGAGCGTCGAACGCGTCTGGCTCCGAAGCGCGAGACCGCGAAGACGCGCAAACCGCTGACCCGACTGCCGAAGCCCGAGGGCGAGCGCGGTCGAACACAGGAGCGCCGCGGCGTCGTCGTCTCGAGCGCGATGGACAAGACGATCGTCGTCCGCGTCGACACGCTCAAGTCGCACACGCGCTACAAGAAGATCGTCCGGCGGTCGGCGAAGTTCCACGCACACGACGAGCAGAACCAGGCGAACGTCGGCGACACGGTCCGCATCGTCGAGTCGCGGCCGCTCTCCAGGACGAAGCACTGGCGCCTGGCCGAGATCCTCGAGGTCGCAAAGTAGTGACGGCCCAGCTCCTCGCATCTCGCGCCCTCCGGCTCGCTGCAAAGCGGCGCCGTTCGTCGTCCTCAGTCGCACCCGTAGCCTCTGGCTACGAGCGCTCCCTGCGTCCTAGCCTGGCTTGCTTTTCGCGGCCGGAGAACACGATCTGCCAGGAGTGTGACCTGTGATCCAGCAGGAGACAAGGGTTCGCGTGGCCGACAACACGGGCGCGCGCACGCTGCTCTGCATCCGCGTGATGGGCGGCTCGCACCGCCGCTACGCCCGCGTGGGCGACATCATCGTCGGTACCGTGAAGTCCGCGACCCCGCAGGGCGCGGTCAAGAAGGGCGAGGTCGGTGCGCGCGGTCGTGGTGCGCACGAAGAAGCCGCAGGGTCGCGACGACGGCACGTCGATCGCGTTCGACGAGAACGCGGCCGTGATCATCGACGCGCAGCGCAACCCGCGCGGCACCCGCATCTTCGGGCCGGTCGCGCGCGAGCTGCGAGAAGAACTTCATGAAGATCGTGTCACTGGCTCCCGAGGTGCTTTGAGATGGCTCAGACGATGAAGATCAAGAAGGGTGACCTCGTCCAGTTCCTGAGCGGCAAGGACCGCGGGAAGCAGGGCAAGGTGCTCGAGGCGCGGCCGCGCGACCAGCGGGTGATCGTGGAGCAGCTGAACATGGTCAAGCGGCACAGGAAGCCCGGCCGATCAGGGACTCGAGCCGCATGGGCGGGCCGACGATGGAGCCGGGCGGCGTGATCGAGATGCCGGCGCCGGTCAACGTGTCGAACGTGATGATCGTCTGCCCGGCCTGCAACCGGCCGACCGGATCGGAATCACGACGAAGGAGATCAAGGGCCGGGACCGTTCGCGTACGCGTCTGTCGCCGAGCCGACTGCGGCCAGGAGATCGATCGCTGATGGCCACTGCCACGAAGAAGAGCACCGACACCTACAGCCCGCGCCTCAAGGACCTCTACGAGGGCGAGCTCCGCGCGCGCCTGAAGGAGGAGCTGGCCGTCTCGTCGATGATGCAGGTGCCGCGCGTCTCCAAGTCACGCTCAGACCATGGGCGTCGGCGAGGCGACACGGGCATCCGAGCACTGCGCCGGTGAGCGGTCCTTCATCTGATTGGGCACCGTTTGCAGCCGCGACCGCCGCGTGGCTCAGTCCGTACGCTGGACGGTGTGCTGGTTCATGTTCTTCTGTTGGGTCGCACACCTTGCACGGAAAGCAGCGCATCTTGCGGACGACGGTAGCCCTCTTCGCGGATGCGGCCCTTCTTACGCCACAGGTCGCTGTAGATGGCGTATCGCTGCGCCATTTCGTTATAGCGGAAGCGCTGTTGAAAGCTCATCCGCCCGCCGTCGCTGAACTTACGCAGCAGGCTCAAAACCTTCCACTCGATATCGGTGGGCGGCTTCTTGCTAGGATTGCTGAAATAAACTTCGTACTCAATCTTGAGCCGGCGGAGTTGCGATTCAAGAAGAGTCAGTTCTTCGTCGAGAGTCACCGAGAGTTCTCCAAGTCACAATATAGGGCGTATGCATCAGGCCGGCGAGGTACCCGTTGGTCACAGGAGGGATGGAACGGAAGTAACGTGGCGCAGCTATTGGCCGTTGGCCTTCAGCAGCTAGCTCGAGCCTCTGGACTTGCAGCAAGTTGAGCTAAAGGCCATAAGCCAAGAGCTGAAATCACTTCGCATTCGAGGCCATCTTCTTGACCATGGCCAGAACCAGCTTGCGGTCGCTGTCGTTGAGGCTCACGGAATAGCGGCGGATCTGGCTTAGGAAGACGTACTTCGTCGTCGGAGAGTTGAGGCAATCCCTTGGCTCCATTACTGTGTCCGGATTCGGCGAAGAACTGCGATAGCGGAAGCTCCATCGCACCGGCGATCTTTGAAAGGGTATCGAGAGAAGGGATGGTATGGCCGTTTTCCACTCGGGAAAGATAACAACGCAGCAGTCCGGTGCGCTTTTCTATATCACCCTGGGACATGCCTTTCCCTAGCCGGTAGTTTCTGATGGTCTCGCCGATGTTCATAGAGAAACAGCCAACGGGGTTCTCCGAGATGGTGAATAGTAACCAGAGTAGTACCGTCTGGCAAGTGGAAATTTCGCTGCACAACGCACGGTGCAGGGGAAATCCGCACTCAGCACTTAGCGTTCAACCCTTAGCCATTTGGATCCGTGGGAGATGCTCGCGGTAAGGGTGAAGATCGCCGTGGCTCAGCGCTGACTGCTCATCTTCCTCGATCAGCAAAATCACGATCAAGAAATCCACCGAGAGCTGGGTCAGCGAGCTCAACGCCGCCGGCGTCCCCTGCGGCCCGATCTATTCGATCGATCAGATGTTCGAGGACGCCCAGGTCAAGCATCTCGGCATCGCGCAGGATGTGCCGAACGCCGAGAACCGTCACATCCGCCTGGTCGGCCAGCCGGTCACGCTGTCGCGAACCCCGAGCAAGATGGCGGCGCGGCCGCCGGAGTTCGGTGAGCAGACCGACGAGGTACTTGCGGAATTTGGATTCGCCGCTGACGAGATCGTGGCGCTGAAACAGAGCAAGGTTGTGTGACGCAGGGGCCGATGGTAGGGCGGCGTCGCGGATGCTCTGGACTTCGACGCGGCGAACCGAATGACAGCTGCAAGAAAATCTTCGCTTGATTTGCAAAGTTAGCTAGCGACACTGCTTCCTCAACTTTAGGGAGGATGACAATGCGAATACCGACGTTGATTGTTCTGGGTGTCGCCGCCGTTACGCTTGCCGGGTGTTTCGAGGGACCCGCAGGACCGCCGGGACCGCCCGGCCCGGCCGGAAAAGATGGCGCTGCTGGAATGGCGGGAGCCCCGGGACCAGCAGGCCCCGCAGGACCTCCCGGCCCTGCTGGTCCTCCCGGTCCTCCCGGTCCAGCTGGAGCGAAGGGTGACCCAGGAGAGCCGGGAAACAAGTAAAACTACAGAGCTGAGGCCGCCTCAGTGGCGGCCTCTCTTATTCCCACCAAAACGTCAATGGCTGGTAAGCGGAAGCCGGCACCGTCATAGGAACCGCTCAGGTGGCTCCGGCAAGCCACAAGGGGATACCCAATGAACATTCCGGGACCAACAAGGATGCCGCATGACTTCATTTCGCCCCACAAAAGTCGAGCAATTCGCCATTGAAGCGAAACTCAATCGCTTTTCGGAGCCAAGGTCTACGACAGGGTGTTCCTCGGTTTTGAGGTCTTGGAAGTTGTCGACGACGAGCTGCGCGCTTGGTCGCCGTCAAAACATTTTGCTGCAGTGATCGACCTTCGGTACTCAGCGAAGGTCGCCTGGATCGCTCAAAGCGTGTTCAATCGACCGATTAGCCAAGTCTGTGTTCTAGCGCACGGAATGGACCACAATGCTCGTGAACAACCTATCTGAATTGGCCGACATGACGGTCGCAGGAGCAATCCCGTTTGCCGTTCTTGATGGCCGGTCCGCGCGCTATCGGTCACGGCAAAAGCGTCGTCCATGCATCGGGCATGAACGCATATACCGATCATGTTCAGTGGCGGAACAAGAAGCTGGTGACGGTCTGGCCGAACGACGTCGCCAAAGCGTCACCGGTGTGGCAGTCCTAGATGGATCGATCATTTTGTCGCCATTCCGCTAGCAGTTCCTCGATGCCCTCTTGATCGCTGGCGGCCGAGCGCCAATCGGTCAAACTCCGAAAAATAGGATTTGCCAGGTCTCCGGCCGAAAGCTGCGACCGACATTGGAAAAGCCAGCAGCGTGACATTCGCTGGCGGAAGCACTAATCTTCCCGCGATCGCCCCCCAAATGCGGAGCCCTTATGAGGGAAGCACTTGGCAACGCAACTCGCCATTCAGCAGGTTTCGCCGACGCTCCAGCGGCGAGTTCCGCACTCCGCGGCGACACGTTTGTCGGACAACTCAAGAGGCGTCTCGCACAGGAACCCGATCGGGCCGCCATCTCATTCTGCGGACCCGACGCGAGGATCCAGTGGCAGTCGATTGCGAGTTTCTGGGCGGACGTCGAATCGGTTACGGATGCAATTGTAATCGCCGGCGGTCAGCGCGAACGAGTTGTCGTGATCTGTCTTGCCACGCAGCGCAAGATGGCGATCGCCACCATGGCGACGCTTGCGGCTGGAGCGATCCCGGTGCTGGTGCCGCCGCCGCGGCTGCCGGTCAACAACGATATCACCGTACTACGCAACACAATCGCTCGTACCAAGCCGAGCGTGATATTGTGTGAGAACTATCTCGCCAAGAGCCTGCCGCACGATGGGGACGCACCGGTCGCGCTACCCGATGCGCGAATCTGCAAGACTGAGAGTTTCACCCCCATTAGGGACGCTTTCGCCATGCAGCTGACTTCGGGCACGACGGCCTCGCCGCGGATCTGCGTCTGGGACCAGAGGAGTTTGCTGTACTCGATTGACAGCGGTATGAGCGCTATGGGGCTTGGTCGCAACGACGTGTGCCTAAGCTGGGTGCCGTTCTATCACGACCTCGGTCTCGTCAATAATCTCTTGCTTTGCCTAGCAAACGATATTCCCCTCGTTGTGATTGAAGCCGCCGACTTCGTCCGCGACCCCGCGCTATGGCTGAAAGGCCTCTCGGCCTCGGCCGCAACGCTGACCTGGGGGTCGAATTTCGGCTATGCGCTCGCGGTCGAAAAAGTAGCGCTTGAAACGCTTGAGGGAGTGTCGCTCGAGAAGGTCCGCGGCTTCTGGAGCGGCGGAGAGCGAATTCACAGGAGCACCATCGCTGCCTTTGTTGAGAAGTTTGCACCGTTCGGCGTCACTTGTGCGGCAATGCACGCGAGCTATGGGGGTGCCGAGAACACCGGCGGCATGACGTTCACACGGCCGGGGCATAAGGGCGTGCGGCACGAAACCGTGGATGCGGTGCGTCTCTACGACGATCTGGTCGCCGATCCTGTCGTCGACAATTTTCGTGGCTCCACGTCGCAGTTTGTGAGCGTAGGGACGCCGCACCCTGGGATGGAGATTCGCATTCTGTCCGAGTTGGGAGAACCTCTTCCCGATGGCAGGATCGGCCGGATCGCCGTTCACTCGCCTTCGCGCCTTCTCGGTTACCTGGAAGATACGGCCGCTACATCGTCAAGATCTTCTGGCGAATACTTGATGATGGGGGATCTGGGCTACCTCAGGCATGGCGAGCTATTCTGGACGGGCCGTTGCGACGAGCTCATTTCAGTCAGAGCCCGCAAGATTGATCCGAGCGAGTTCGAGGCGCCGTTGACAAATATTCGCGGGCTTCGCCCGGGATGCTTTGTTGTCTTCGGCATCGACGACAGGCGGGCAGGCACGCAAGTTCCGGTGCTGGTCGGCGAGTTCCGCGAGGGGGCCGGCGTGTCACCGGAAGCGGTGGCGCTGGCGTGTCGGGCAGCGGCGGTGAAATCAACCGGCGTGACGTTCGGTGATGTGGTACTGGTCCCGCCCGGCACGTTGCTCAAGACGACCAGCGGCAAGCGCCGCCATAGGCACTATCGCACCATCTATGAAACCGACGGCTTCGCCGGTATTCGCATCAATGCGCGCCGCTGACCGTCGAGGCTGGACATTGAAGGGGACGCGTCGCTCCAGTGCAAAATCTTCGAAGGGCATTTTCCAGGTTGTAGTCTCATGGCCGGTGTGCTGTTTACTGAATCATGGCCCATGCTGCGCGAGTAAGATGCGATCTATCAAGATTGACGACAGTGTCATCTGCAGCACCGAGATCATGTTCGGGCTGCCGTTTCCGAGCGATAAGGCCGCCGACACAAGCAAAGTGACTGGGCGCATTAGTCGTCCGCTGGAGGTGGCGTGATCGCTTCCCCGCGCGACGCCGTGATCAGTGGCATCGGCCTTGTCTCAAGCCTTGGAGAGGGTGTCGAGGCGCATCTTGAGGCGCTCGAAGGTGGCCATCACCGGGTGGATGCCTCGACTTTCGCGCCCTATCCGGTGCATCCGGCTGTGCCGCTCAATTGGGACCTACAAATCGCCAAGAAGGCCGACCAGCGGCAGATGGGCGCCTGGCAGAAGCTTGGCGTATATGCGGCGGGGCTCGCGCTCACCGACGCCGGCCTCAAGGGCGACAAGGAGCGGCTCGCCGAGATGGAACTCATCGTCGCAGCCGGGGGCGGCGAGCGCGACTATACTGTCGACGAGCTAATCCTTTCGGGCATGACCAAGAGCAACGCGCCGGACATCTACCTCAACGAACGGCTCATAAACGATGTGCGCCCGACACTCTTTCTCGCGCAGCTTTCCAATCTACTTGCCGGCAATATCTCGATCGTGCACGGCCTCACCGGCGCCTCCTGCACTTTAATAGGCGAGGAGCAGGCCGGTATCGACGCGTTGAGGGTCGCGGTGGCTCGAAATCGGCGCGCGCCAAGGCGACATTTTCCTCGTGGGCGGCTCGTGCAATGCCGAGCGGCCCGACATTTTGCTTCACTATGCGATGGATAGCATGTTGTGGCGCGGCGCGTTCGCGCCGGTCTTCGAACGGATTGGCAAAGGCGGCTTCATCCCAGGAAGCGGCGCGGCCTTCCTGGTGCTTGAGGCAAGGGAGCATGCCGAGCAGCGTGGTGCGGCCCCGATCGCAACTGTGGGCTCGGTCGGGGTCAATCGCGTGAAACGCACGGCCGGGGCCGTCGGCGCCTCCCTTGAGAATCTTTGGTCGAAGAGCGCCAGAAACTTCGACTTGAAGGGGGGGATGATCCTTTCGGGCGCCACCGGCGTCGCAGGCATCACCGGGGAGGAGCAGGCCGCGCTCGTGAGGCTCGCGCCTGGCACGCGCCTGGTGGCGACCGGTGACCTTGTTGGTCATATGATCCAATGCCATCTCATGGCGGGCACCGCCCTTGCGGCGGCTGCCGTGAAGGCTGAGAGAATTTCGGAAGCGGTGGTTAGCAATGTAGGCCACGTGCGGGGAGAGGGCCTGGTGCTGATTGGTCGCGCCAAATAATACAGAGAAAACACCATGGCACATCGTGACAAGCTCGGCAGGCCGGTCATCGCCGTAACTGGTATGGGGTTGGTCACGTCGCTCGGCGAAGGCAAGGCCGACAATTGGGCAGCCCTGACGGCGGGAAAATCCGGCATCCATACAATCAGACGCTTTCCTATCGACAACCTGCGTACCACGATCGCCGGTACCATCGACTTCATTCCGGTCGAGCCGATCTGTGCGCCGACGCTTGCGCGGGAATTCGCCATGCGGGCGGCCGATGAGGCGGTCGGTCAGTCGGGCCTCGGCCGCAAGGGCGACTTCCCGGGCGAGCTCTTTGTTGCGGCTCCTCCAATGGAACTCGAGTGGTCGCAGCGCAAGGCGCTGGCTCACGCGTCAGGCGCCAAAGCAGGCATCGTCTACGCCGACCTCATCGAGAGCGCTGGAACCGGCCACTTCAAGACCTGGCACGATCTATTTCTGCTAGGCACGGTCGCAGACCAAATTGCCGAGCGCTTCGGCACCAAGGGCTCACCGGTCACGCTCTTTACCGCCTGCTCGTCCGGCGCTACCGCAATTCAACTCGGCGTCGAGGCGATCCGCCGCGGCGACTCGCAAGCGGCATTAATTGTGGGGACCGAAGGGTCGGTAAATGTCGAATCGGTGATCCGCTTCTCTCTGCTCTCAGCGCTGTCGACCAAGAACAATCCGGCCACCGAGGCCTCAAAACCGTTCTCGAAGAACCGTGACGGCTTCGTCATGGGTGAAGGCGCGGCGGCGCTCGTTCTCGAGGACTACGATCACGTGCTGGCACGTGGCGCCAAAGTTCTTGGCTTCGTGCTGGGCTGCGGCGAACGGGGCGACGACTTCCATCGCACCCGCTCCTCGCCCGACGGCGCTCCCATCATCGCGGCAATGCGGCGTGCTATCGCGGATGCCAGCATCTCGCCAGACACCATCGACTACGTGAACGCGCACGGGACCTCGACGCCCGAGAATGACAAAATGGAGGCCATGGGGCTCATGGCAGTCATCGGTGAGCGCATGAAGACCGTCCCGATCTCGTCCAATAAATCCATGATTGGCCATACCTTAGCGGCGGCGGGCGCGGTTGAGGCGGTGGCGTCGCTTCTCACCATCGCGCACGGGAAGATTCCGCCAACCATCAACTATGCGGTGCCCGACCCGGCCATCCCGCTTGACGTTGTGCCCAACATTGCGCGCGACGCTGCAGTCAAGTGCGTGCTGTCGAACTCGTTCGGGTTCGGTGGGCAGAACACCTGCCTGATTCTCACAGCGGAGCCGGCCTGACCTGCACGTCTCTTACCCATGGCTCGAGCCCACCAAAAATACGGCGATTTTGGGCAAACCATCGAAGACACCAGTGTGCACGAGAATGTTTATGGGGAGCCTCGCCGAATTCTTCACATGGGACGCAGCCGGCAAAAATGTCTCTGCCGACCTCGAACTACCTGTTCAACGCAGCTGCGCCATTCGCCGCCAGACGCTGCGTGCGGAGCTGAACATTCCCGATCTTTCCAGGCTGCGTGGAAAACCTGCGCACAGATGCTCGTCCGGCACACACGTCAGGAGGTTATGTAGCCTTGTCAGTCGTTTTGCCTAGCGCAGCAGAGGATGACCTCTAGCAGTTTGGGACGCGGCCTATCGAATGAAATCTAGCAAGATTGGCCGCAGCGCAAAAATGCGGCTCCACTAGTGGATTTGTACTCAATAGCGCGGGGCGAAGGGGGCATAAGCGCGGAGCGTGTCGGCGACGCCCGCGGGCGGCCGGGCACGGCGGGAGCTGCCCGCAGGGCCGTCCTTTGAGCGTAAGAACCTCGGTCCAGTCGGCCTTCTTAAATGTTACTTCGCGGGGGCAGCACCGAGCTCAGCATCCAGCCGGCGCTTCACTGTCTGCCATCGGAGTTGTGTGAGGCTAACGCCTTAAGCCTTCGCCGGCCGCCACAACCGCCCAAGACTGCCGAACGCCCTGTCGATCACCGGCCAGAACAGCAGCAGGATCGCCAGTGTCGTGATCGATCCGACCAGGCCGTTCGACCAGAACACCTTCATGTCGCCGCCGGAGCCGATCATCGACAGCCGGAACGCATCCTCGGCGCGATTGCCGAGCACCAGCGCCAACGTGAATGGCGCCAGCGGAATGCTGATCTTCTTGAAGACATAGCCGACAACGCCGAACCCCAGCATCAGCCAGATGTCGAACATCGCGTTCTGGATCGCATAGGCGCCGATCGCGCAGGACACCACGATCATCGGCGCCACCGCCGCGAACGGCACCCGCAGGATCGAGGCGAAAATCGGCACCGTGGTGAGCACCAGCACGAGGCCGACGACATTGCCGAGATACATCGAGGCGATCAGGCCCCACACGAAATCCTTGTGCTCGATGAACAGCAGCGGACCGGGATTGAGGCCCCACACCATCAACCCGCCGAGCAGGATCGCCGCGGTGCCGGAGCCGGGAATACCCAGCGCCAGCATCGGCAGCAGCGCCGAGGTGCCGGAGGCGTGCGCCGCGGTCTCCGGCGCGAACACGCCCTCGATGCGGCCCTTGCCGAAACTCTCCGGATCCTTGGAAAAGCGCTTTGCCAGATTGTAACCCATGAACGAGGCCGCAATCGCGCCGCCCGGCGTGATGCCGAGCCAGCAGCCGATGAACGACGAGCGCAACAGCGTCACCCAGTATTTCGGCAGGTCCTTCCAGACCGAGAGCACCACGCGCAGACTGATGCTGGCGGCGTGTCCACGCAACGCGAGACGCTCTTCCATTGTCAGCAGGATTTCACTGATCCCGAACAGGCCGATCACCGCGACCAGAAAATTGATGCCGCGCAACAATTCGCTGGAACCAAACGTCATGCGCAACTGGCCGGACACCGTGTCCATGCCGACGCCGGCCAGCAGCAGGCCAAGCGACATCGAGATCAGGGTCTTGTGCTTCTCCTCGCGCCCCAGGCCGACAAAGGAACAGAACGTCAGGAGATAGACCGCGAAGAATTCCGGCGGTCCGAATTTGAGCGCGAATGAGGAAATCAGCGGTGCCAGAAAGGTGATCAGGAGCACCGCGACCAGCGAGCCGATGAACGACGAGGTGAACGCCGCGGTCAGTGCTTCGGCCGCCCTGCCCTGCTGCGCCATCGGATAGCCGTCGAAGGTGGTGGCGACCGACCACGCTTCGCCGGGGATATTGAACAGGATCGAGGTGATGGCGCCGCCGAACAGCGCGCCCCAGTAGATGCACGACAGCATCACGATCGCGGAGGTCGGGTCCATGGTGAACGTCAGCGGCAGCAGGATCGCGACCCCGTTCGGGCCGCCGAGCCCCGGCAGCACGCCGACAAAAATGCCGAGTACTAGCCCCACCATCATCAGCAGAAGGGTTTTCCACGTCAGCAGAACGGCAAAGCCGTGCATCAAGAGGCCGAAGGCTTCCATGAAAGATCTATCCTGATCCGCGCATCTTTTCGGAACGATGCGCTAGTAGCCGAAGGCGGCCTCTAGCGGCCCCTTCGGCATGATAACGTCAAACGCGATATCGAAGGTCACGAACATCGCGGCGGTGAACACGAAGGCGGTGAGCAGCGATTTCCAGAGCGCGATGCGTCCGACCATTCGCATGAAGGTCGCGATCAGCAGAAAACTCGCAACATAAAGCCCGAGAAATTGCGTGGCGAGACAGAACAGCAACGTCGGAACGAACACCGCCATGACGCGCCGGAGCTGCGCGCGCGTGACAAAGGTTTCAGTAGCTTCCTTGCGCGACAGGAACGAAGCCGCGAGGCCGTAGAGGCTGGCGCCGGCGAGAATCAACGAAAGATAAAACGGGAAATAGCCGGACTGCGGGCCAGTCGAATCCCAGGCAATGCCGGTGCGCCAGTTGTCGTAACCAAGCGTCGCGGCCAGCACGATCAGCAACAGCGAGACCGCGATGTCGACGACACGGACGTCAGTAACGGCCGGCGAGTCGGCCTCCGGCGCGGTCGGATCGTCGACGACAATTTCAATTTCGGAATCGGACATCGGCGCTTCGCTGTCTGGAGTTCGGCGACTGTTTTCGTTGAGCAGCGTAAAGATTGACCGTCACGCGCCACCGGGTCTCGTCGAAGGACGAAACCCGGTGGCCCAGCAATGACAGCATCATCTATTTCGCGACAAACCCCGCCTTGGTCATCAGCGATGTGTTGAGCGCGTCATCCTCTTCGAGGAACTTCAACATGTCCTTGCCGGTGAGGAAGATCGGCTTTAGCGCCTGCTTTTCCATGTAATCCTTGTATTCGGGCGTCTGTGTCACCTTCTGGAACAAATCGACATAGAACGCCTGCTGCTCCGGCGTGACCTTGCCGGGCAGGAACATGGCGCGCAGCATCAGATACTGCACGTCCAGGCCCTCTTCCTTGCAGGTCGGGATATCGTGCCAAGACTGCGTTTCCGTCACCTTGGTCGTGTAGGAGATCCGTTCCTTGTCGAACACGCAGAGCGCTCGAACCTGGCCGGCGCGCCAGACCTCGAGATTTTCGGAGGGGTTGTTGACGTTGGACTCGGTATGATTGCCGACCAGTTGCGTCGCCGCCTCGCCACCGGACTTGTAGGGCAGATAGGAGAATTTCGCGCCGGTCTTCTGCTCCATGAACACGGTGAGGACGTTATCCTCGCGCTTCGATCCGGTGCCTCCCATCTTGAACGGCGAACTGGCAGCCTTGGCGGCGGCAATGAATTCCTTCACGGTCTTCGGTCCGGCCGCATTGTCCCACAGCACGAACTGGTCCAGCGCGACCACCGAGACCGGCGTCAGTTCGCGCCAGTTGAACGGAATTTTCGCCGACAGCGGCAGCATATAGATCAGCGAATAGGCGATCAGCACCTTGTTGGGGTCGCCTTCGCTGGATTTCATGTACATCAGCGCTTCGGCCCCGGACGCGCCGCCCTTGAGCGACACCACCATCGGCTGCTTCATCAGGTTGTTTTTCTGGATCGCGGCCTGCATCATCCGCGCCATCTGGTCGGAGGCGCCGCCGGCCCCGGCCGCGACCACAATTTCAACGGGCTTGGTCGGCTCCCAGGCCGCTATCGCCGGTGCGCTTGCCAGCATCGCCGCCACCGCCGCTGTCGCTCTTATGAGATGTCGCACGTGTTTCTTCCCTGTCGTTTTGTTCCGCCCGGCAGCCGCGGGCTTGGCTTGGGCGCCATTGTGCGGGGTTACGATCCTGAGTTCAAGCAGGCCTCGAACTCCCCGATTATGACTTTCGCATGAGATCACAAGCGCTTCAGGATACCTATTTACCCTTCCAGTTCGGCGTGCGCTTGTTGAGGAAGGCATCCATTCCCTCGCGAAAATCCTCGCTCATATAGGCGCGAAGGATCAGATCCTCGCCTTCATCGCGCGACAACGTCCGCCGGATACGGCGCACCGCCTCCTTGGTTGTCTCCAGCGTGATCGGCGCATGGCTGGCAACCAGCTTCGCGGTTTCATCGGCGCGGCGCTGCAGCGTCTGCGACGTCAGGCACCACTTCGTTGAGCAGACCGAGCGCCAGCGCCTCGGGGGCCTCAACCAGCCGGGCCTTAAAGATCAGATCCTTGGTCCGCGCCGGCCCGATCAGCGAGACCAGCCGGCTTATATTGGACATCGACAGGCAATTGCCGAGCGTCCGCGCGATCGGAAAGCCGATCCGGGTCGCCGCGGTGCCGATCCGGATATCGCAGCAGGCGGCGATCCCGGCGCCGCCGCCGGTGCAGGCGCCGGCAATGGCCGCGATCGTCGGCACCCGGACCGCTTCCAGCGCGCCCAGCACGCGATCGATCCGCGCCTCATAGTCGAGCGCATCCTGGGCGGTCTTGAAGGCGCGGAATTGCGAGATGTCGGTGCCCGACGCGAACGCCTTTTCGCCGGTGCCGGTGAGGATCATCGCCTTGATCGCGCGGTCGGCGTTCACGGTCTCGCAGATCGCCGCCATCCGCTCATACATCGCAAAGGTCAGCGCGTTGCGCGCCTGCGGCCGGTTAAAGGTCATCCGCGCAATGCCGTCCTCGACGACATAGAGCAGGTCTTCGGTCGCTTGTACCGGGGCGTTCATCGCACGCTCTTTCTGTTATTGCAGGCTGGAGAACTTCAGGAGCGCGTGCGATGCGCGCTCCGGTAGGATTTCAGGTTACGTCAGGCAACGGCGGCCTTGGATTTCGGCATCGGCACCACGTCGCGACCTTTCAGGACTTCCATGGCGGCGAGCACGCCGCCGCTGCGATGCGGCACCTTGGCGAGATCCAGCCCCATCTCGATGCCCGACAGCGTGCCCATCAGCATCAGGTCGTTGAAATGCCCGAGATGGCCGATCCGGAACGCCTTGCCCTTGAGCTTGCCGAGACCGGTTCCCAGCGACATATCGAAATTGTCCAGCACGACCTTGCGGAAGGCGTCGGCGTCTTGTCCTTCTCCGACCATGACCGCGGTCAGCGCCGGCGAATAGCTGTGGGGATCGAGGCAAACCAGGTCCAGACCCCATGCCTTGACGGCCGCGCGGGTCGCCGCGCCATGACGCTTGTGCCGGGCAAAGACGTTGTCGAGCCCCTCCTCTTCCAGCATCGCGATGGCTTCCTTCAGCGCAAACAGCAGGTTCGCCGCAGGGGTGTAAGGGAAGGTGCCCAGCTTGTTGTACGCAATCATGTCGTGCCAGTCCCAATAGGAACGCAACGATACGTTCGCCTTGGAAGCAGCCAGCGCCTTTTCCGAGACCGCGTTGAAGCTCAGTCCTGCAGGCAGCATCATGCCCTTTTGCGAGCCGGCCACGGAGATATCGATGCCCCAGGCGTCGTGCTCGTATTCCAGCGCGGCCAGACCGGAGATGGTATCGACCATCAGCAGCGCGGGATGGTTGGTGCGGTTGAGGGCATTGCGAACTTCGAGCGGATGGGTGACGCAACTGGTCGAGGTCTCGTTGTGCACCACACAAACGGCCTTGATCTTGTGCTGCCGATCGGCGGCAAGCTTCGCCTCGATCTGGTCTACGTCAGCGCCGCGCCGCCAATCGGTCGGCAGAAATTCGACATCGAGCTTGAATTTCTCCGCAATGCCGAGCCACAGCACCGCGAACTGGCCGGTCTCGGCCATCAGCACCTTATCGCCCGGCGACAGCGTATTGACGATCGCCGCTTCCCAGGCGCCGGTGCCCGACGCCGGATAGATGATCACCGGCTGTTGGGTGCGGAAAATGCGCTGGCAACCCGCCAGCACGGCATGACCGAGTTCGGCAAATTCGACACCGCGATGATCCATCGTCGGCATATCCATGGCCCGCAGCACCCGGTCGGGCACGTTGGTCGGTCCTGGAATCTGTAGAAAATGCCTTCCAGTGTGCAGCGTCATCTGGCGTCCTTCCGCGGGAATCTCGGTATTGCAGCGCTCGAATATCACTATTTGGCGGGCTTGTCCCCTGCCCGGCGGGCGCCGTCAATCCCTGAGAAGGCAGGGCCTTTACCTGCTTTTGTCGCATTCCTTGGGGCGCAGGGCCTTCCCGCCCTGCTAGGTCTTGATCACCTTCAGATGCGCCGGGGAATTTGCCTCGTTGCGCCCTTCCAGCAACGTCATCGCCGCGTCCACCCCGCCGGCGCGGTGCGGCACGCCGGCTGCGGCAAGGCCCATCTCCACGCCAGACAGGGCGCCCATCAGGGTAAGTTCGTTGCATTCGCCGAGGTGACCAATCCGAAACACCTTGCCTGCGACCTTGCTGAGACCCGAGCCGAGCGACATGTTGTAGTTGTCGAGCACCGTCTTGCGGAACTTGTCGGCGTCATGGCCCGGGGGCATCAGCACGGCGGTCAGCACCGGCGAATATTCGGCCGGTTCAAGACAGAGCACCTCGAGGCCCCAATGCGTCACGGCGGCGCGCGTTGCCGCCGCAAGGCGCTTGTGCCGGGCGAATACTTGATCCAGCCCTTCCTCAAGCAGCATCGCGATAGCCTCGCGCAGGCCATAGAGCAGATTGGTGGCCGGCGTATAGGGAAAGAAACCGGCCGCATTCGGCTTCAGCATCTCTTCCCAGTCCCAATACGAGCGCGGCATCTTGTTGGTCTTCGCAGCGGCCTCGCCTTCTCCGAGATGGCGTTGAAGCCGAGCCCCGGCGGCAGCATAAATCCCTTTTGCGAACAGCAGACGGTGACGTCGACCTTCCACTCATCGTGCCGGAAATCGACCGAGCCCAGCGATGAGATCGTGTCCACCAGCAGCAGCGCAGGATGGCCGACCTTATCCATCGCGACGCGGATGTCGCCGACCCGGCTAGTGACCCCGGTCGAGGTCTCGTTGTGCACCACCATTACCGCCTTGATGGCGTGCGTCGAATCCTGGGCGAGCCTTGCCTCGATCGCCGAGGGGTCGGCGCCGTGGCGCCAGTCGCCGGGGATAAACTCGACATCGATGCCCCAGCGCGCCGCCATCTGCCGCCACAACGTGGCGAAATGGCCGGTCTCAACCATCAGGACCTTGTCACCCGGCGACAGCGTATTGACGATCGCTGCTTCCCAGGCGCCGGTGCCTGAGGAGGGAAAGATGATAACCGGGCCTGATGTCTTGAAGATTTTTCGGCAGCCCTCGAACACCCCCTTGGCAAGCTCGGCAAACTGGGAACTGCGATGGTCGATGACCGGCATGTCCATGGCGCGGAGTACGCGATCCGGTACCGGACTGGGACCTGGAATGTGAAGAAAATGGCGTCCCTGATGCTGGGTCATGGATCCTCTTCCGGTCTGGTTGCCAACCACATTGTATTCA
The DNA here is from genome assembly GCA_963735835.1 of uncultured Alphaproteobacteria bacterium. Taxonomy (GTDB): domain Bacteria; phylum Pseudomonadota; class Alphaproteobacteria; order Rhizobiales; family Xanthobacteraceae; genus Bradyrhizobium. The sequence continues at coordinate 100,710 of CAVTNA010000029.1, forward strand.
ATTTTTCAGGCCACAACCAACTGTTTGCATTTTTTGATCGACGGTTTCCTGCCCAAAGGCCTATGTTCCCTGCCATGAAAGCTCGCATTCCCAACTTCAATGACACTTGAAGATCGCCTGCGGCGGGAGATCACGGGCGACGTGTTTTTCGACGCGTTCAACCGCGGCCGCTATGCGACCGACGCCTCTTTCTACCAGATCATGCCGGCGCGGGGTGGTGATTCCCCGCACCATGGACGAAGCGCTGCGGGCGCTGGCTATTGCCCGCGATGCGGGACGGATCGTCACGCCGCGCGGCGGCGGCACTTCGCAATGCGGCCAGACCGTCAATGACGGAATTGTGGTCGATCTTTCCAAACACCTGAACCGCGTCATCTCGCTCGATGTCGAGAATCGCAGCTGCGTGGTGGAGCCCGGAATCGTGCTCGACGATCTCAACCGGCAGCTCAGAAAACATGGCCTGTGGTTTCCGGTCGACGTTTCCACCGCCTCCCGCGCCACCATCGGCGGCATGGCCGGCAACAATTCCTGCGGCGGACGCTCGCTGCGCTACGGCACCATGCGCGACAACACGTTGTCGATGGATGCCGCGCTTGCCGACGGCACGCTCTTGCATTTCGGCGAGGTGCCGCGCGATCTGGCGCAGCTGAATGCAGGCGACAGCGGGCTTGCTCTGTTCCGCGACATGCTCGATCTCGGCGCCCGCGAGGCCGCCGAGATTTCGGAAAAATTCCCGAAAGTCCAGCGCCGCGTCGGCGGCTACAATCTCGACGCGCTGGTGCCGCGCAACGCGCCGAACAACATGGCGCATCTCCTGGTGGGTTCCGAAGGTACTCTTGCTTTCACCACCCGGGTCGAGCTGAAGCTGTGGCCGGTGATCCGCAACAAGGTGCTCGGCGTCTGCCACTTCGGCAGCTTTTACGAGGCGATGGATGCCGCCCAGCACCTGGTGAAACTTCGCCCCATTGCGGTGGAACTGGTCGATCGCACCATGCTGTCGCTCGGCCGCGAGATCGCGATGTTCCAGCCCATCATCGGCACCGCGGTCCGCGGCGATCCCGACGCGGTCCTGATCGTCGAGTTCGCGGAGGAAGATCAGGTCGAAAATATCCGGCGATTGAAGCAGCTCGGCGAGCTGATGGCCGACCTCGGCTTCGGCTGGGGCAATCCGCAGCGCAAATGGGGCGGCGTGGTCGAGATATCAGAGCCCGCGTTGCAGACCGGCATCGCCGAATTTCGCGCCGCCGGCCTCAACGTCATGATGTCGATGAAGCAGGCGGGCAAGCCGGTCTCGTTCGTCGAGGATTGCGCGGTGCCGCTGCCGCATCTTGCCGACTACACCGCGCGGCTCAATGCCATCTTCGCCAAACACGGCACAAGCGGCACCATGTATGCGCACGCCTCGGAAGGCTGCCTGCATGTGCGCCCCGTGCTGAACCTCAAGCTCGAAAAGGACGTCAAGGCGATGCGCGCCATCGCCGAGGAAACCTTCGCGATGGTGCGTGAATACAAGGGATCGCATTCCGGCGAGCATGGCGATGGCCTGGTGCGCTCGGAATTCCACGAGACGATGTTCGGCCCGCGCATCATTGCCGACTTCAGGGAGGTCAAGCACCGCTTCGATCCCGACAATGTGCTCAATCCCGGCAAGATCGTCGATGCGCCAAAAATGGATGACCGCTCGCTGTTCCGTTATCCGCCCGACTACCGCGTCGGCGAATTGAAGACAGCGCTCGACTGGTCGGCCTGGCCCGGCTCCGGCGGCGGCTTTCAGGGCGCCGTCGAGATGTGCAACAACAATGGCGCCTGCCGCAAACTCGAAGGCGGCGTCATGTGTCCGTCCTATCGCACCACGCGCAATGAGAAGGATGTCACGCGCGGACGGGCCAACACCCTGCGGCTGGCGATCTCCGGCCAGTTGGGCCCGGATGCGCTCACCTCCGACGAGATGATGGACACCCTGAAGCTCTGCGTCTCCTGCAAGGCCTGCCGCCACGAATGCCCCACCGGCGTCGACATGGCCAAGATGAAGATCGAAGTTCTCGCCGCCCGGGTCGCCAGCCACGGACTTTCGCTCAGGGATCGGCTGGTGGGCTATCCTGCCCCGCTATGCCGGCCTCGCCGCGCGCCTCGCCCCCCTCGCCAACTGGCGCAACCACAGCCCGCTGCTGCGAAGGCTGTTCGAAAAATTCGCCGGCATCAGCGCACAGCGCACGCTGCCGGAATGGCGACGCGATGTGTTCAAAGCCGATGCTGACGCGGTGGGCCCGGTTGACGGTCGCGAAATCGTGCTGTTCGCCGATACCTTCAACCGCGCCTATGAACGGGAAAACCTCGACGCCGCACTTCGCGTGCTGGTCGCAGGCGGCTACCGCGTCCATATTCCGAGGCCCGCGGATGGCGGCAGGCCGCTGTGCTGCGGGCGAACGTTTCTTTCCGCGGGCCTGGTCGATCAGGCGCGCGCCGAACTCGATCGGCTGGTCACGACCTATGCGCCGTTCGCGCTGCGCGGGGTGCCGATCATTGGCCTCGAGCCGAGCTGTCTGTTGACACTGCGCGACGAGCTGCTCTCGCTGCGATCAGACGACACGGCAAAAAGCATCAGCGCACAGGCGCTGTTGTTCGAGGAGTTTCTGGTTCGCGAGGCCGAGGCCGGCCGCCTGCGGCTGCCGCTCGGCCCCGTCGCCGGCAAGGCGCTGGTGCATGGCCACTGCCACCAGAAATCGTTCGGCGCGTTCAAGCCGGTCGAACAGGCGCTTCGGCTCGTTCCCGATCTGATGGTCGAGACCGTCGAATTCGAGCTGTTGCGGCATGGCCGGCGCCTTCGGCTACGCCGCCGACACCTATCAGGCTTCGATGGATATGGCCGAGCTGTCGCTGCTGCCCGCCGTGCGGCGCGCGGATGCCGCGGTGCTGATCGTCGCCGACGGGACCTCGTGCCGGCATCAGATTGCCGACGGCACGGACCGTGTCAGCCCTTCACGTCGCGCGCGTGCTGGCGATGAGCCTTGAGCGCGCGCCATCGAACTTAACTCCTTCCCCTGCCGCAAAGGAATCCGATCCATGGCTGAACTGACCCTCGACGTCGCCCGCAAGATTCTCGATGTCGCACTTGCCAAGGGCGTTGAGAAGAAACTGAAACCCCTCGTCGTGACCGTGCTCGACGCGCGCGGCTGCGTCAAAATCTCGGCGGCGCAGGACGGCACCAGCCTGCTGCGCAGCGAGATCGCCCACGGCAAGGCCTACGGCGCGCTGGCGATGGGCATGGGATCGCGGGCGCTGTTCCAGCGCGCGCAGGAGCAGGCCTATTTCATCGGCGCGGTGAATACGCTGGCGCAGGGCCGGATTGGTGCCGGTGCCCGGCGGCGTGCTGATCCAGGATGGCGGCGTGCTGCTCGGCGCCGTCGGCATCAGTGGCGACACCTCCGATAATGACGAGGCCTGCGCGATCGCCGGCATCGAGGCCGCGGGACTGAAGGCAAATACGGGGTAAGAGTAGACAATTTAATTTCATGTACCCCGGCGAAAGCAGGGCCCCCATAACTACCAGCACCTCGCTCGCGCTTGGTCGGGACGACGCGTAGTCTCACTTCCCCGGCCATAACGGCTTGCGCTTTTCGCCGAAGGCCTTGAGGCCCTCCTTGGCGTCTTCCGTCATCGCCAGCAGTGCGATCTGGCTTTCGGTGTAAGCAATGCTTTCATCGAACGACATCGAGGCGATCGCGCGCATGGCGTATTTGCCGCGCCGGATCGCGGTCGGCGACTTGTCGACGATGCGGCCGATCAGCCAGTCGACCTTGGCGTCGAGTTCGGCCGCCGGCACCACGTAATTGAGCAGCCCGGCGGCCTGCGCGGTCCTTGCATCGAAGGGCTCGCCGGTCAGCGCCCATTCATTGACCAGCCGCCGCGGCGCGATTTCCTGCAACAGGCTCATCACCTGCATCGGAAACACGCCGACCTTCACTTCGGGCAGTCCGAACATCACGTGGTCGGCCGCGACCGCCATGTCGGTCATGCACAACAGCCCCATGCCGCCGGCCATGCAGACACCCGCTACCCGCGCGATGACAGGCTTGGTGGCGTTCTGCGACAGCCGCAGCAGATCGGCGTAGTCGACATTCGGCCTGGCAAAATCCATCGCAAACGCCGCGCCGCTGTTCTGCAGGTCGGCGCCGGCGCAAAACGCCTTGTCGCCGGCCCCGGTCAGGACGATGACGCGCACGTCCTTGTCGTCATGCGCATTACGATAGCCCTTGGCGATGCCGGCAATCACCTCGCCATTGAGGGCGTTGCGTTTCTCCGGCCGGTTGATGGTGATCCGGAATGCCTGCCCGCGCTTTTCAAGTATGACGCTGTTGTTGCCAGCCATGGCCCTGCTCGCCTCATCTGATGTCGGCGGACATTAACGGCCGGACGGAGCGAGACTGCAAGGGCGATTTAGCCGTTCGCGGCAGCTGATGGCGCGGCCTTCTTCATCCAGACCTTGTTGTCGTGGAACGCGGCACCGCCGATCGGCGCGATCGCCTCGGCGCCGGTCAGCGTATTGATGCCGCGGCCGCCGATATGGGCCTTGTTCGGGTGAATCGATTCCGCGATCAGCACGCCGCGGCGCAGGCCATCGAATAATTTCGCGGTCAGCGTGGTCTCGCCCCGCGTATTGCCCAAAGTGACGGCGTCGCCATCGGCGATCCCGAGCGAAGCGGCGTCCTCGGGGTGGATCATCACGGAGGGCGCGCCCTCGCGCGCCTGCGACGACGGCGTTTCGTTGAAGCTGGTATTGAGGAAGCTGCGCGACGGACTGGTGGCAAGCCGGAACGGATGGGTTTCGTCCGCTTCCTCGATGATGGTCCAGTGATCCGGCAGCGCCGGCATTTTCTCGACCGCGCCCATCAACAGGCCGAACGGCGGATGCGCCCAGTCGGCCTTGAAATGGAATTTGCCGTCGGCATGGGCAAAGCCGTCGAGATAGTGCGAGGTGCGGAAATCCGGCTGCAGGTCGCGCCACAGATCGGCCTCCAGCGTCTCGATGTCGCCATGGCCGCTCTTTTTCAGCGTGGCGTCGATCAATTCGCGCGGTGACATGTCGAAGCCGGGATGGGTGGCGTTGAGGCGGCGGCCGAGGCCCTGCAGCACCTCGTGGTTGGAGCGGCACTCGCCCGGCGGCTCGATCAGCTTGGCGCCGACCGAGATGTGCTGGTGACCGCCGCCGTAATAGAGATCGTCATGCTCCATGAACATGGTGGCAGGCAGCACGATGTCGGCCATGGCAGCGGTCTCGGTCATGAACTGCTCGTGCACCGCCATGAACAGGTCCTCGCGCGCGAATCCCCGGCGCACCAGCGTCTGCTCCGGCGCCACCGTCACCGGATTGGTGTTCTGGATCAGCATCGCCTTGACCGGCGGTCCGTTCTTCAGCGCTTCCGCGTCCCCGGTCAGGATGCGCCCGATCTTGGACTGATCGAGCACCCGCGTGGCGGGATCGATCGCGTCATGGCCCTCGATGATGGATTCGTCGAACTTCCACAACGCGTAATTGTTGAAGAACGCGCCGCCGCCCTCGTACTGCCAGGCGCCGGTCACCGCCGGGATGCACAGCGCGGCATGCATCTGCGCCGCCCCGTTGCGGCTGCGGGTAAAACCGTAGCCGAGCCGGAAGAACGCGCGTTTGGTCTGCCCGACCAGGCGGGCGAAGGCCTCGATCTCCGCAACCGGCACGCCTGAGATCGCCGAGGCCCATTCCGGCGTGCGGGTCGAAAGATGCGCCTCGAGTTCGGCGGGACAATCGGTGTAGCGCTCCATATAGGCGCGATCGGCATAGCCTTCGCGGAACAGCACATGCATGACGCCGCAGGCGAAGGCGCCATCGGTGCCGGGCCGCAGCACGATCTTGATGTCGGCCTGCTTCATGGTGTCGTTGTTGTAGACGTCGACCGCCGCGATCCTGGCGCCGCGCTCCTTTCGGGCGCGCGTCGCATGCGTCATCACATTGACCTGGGTGTTCACGGGATTGGTGCCCCAGATCACGACCAGGTCGGAGACGCCCATCTCGCGCGGATCGACGCCGGCGATCTTGCCGGTGCCGATGGCAAATCCGATGCGGGCGACGATTGACGCAGATGGTCGAGTAGAAGCGCGAATATTTCTTCACATGGGCAAGGCGGTTGATGCCGTCGCGCATCACGAGCCCCATCGTGCCGGCATAGTAATAGGGCCAGACCGATTGCGCACCGAACTCGCGCTCGGCCGCGTTGAAGCGATCGGCGATTTCGTCCAGCGCCTCGTCCCAGGAAATCCGCGCGAATTGTCCGGAGCCCTTCGGGCCGGTGCGGCGCAGCGGATGCAGTCAGCCGGTCCGGATGATGGATGCGCTCGGCATAACGCGCAACCTTGGCGCAAATGACCCCGGCGGTATAGGTCTGCAGCTTGGAGCCATGCACCCGGCCGATGGAGGAGCCGTCGATCACCTCGACATCGAGCGCACAGGCCGACGGGCAATCGTGCGGACAGGTGGAATGCCGGATATCGATCTTTGCCGGTTGGTTCATAGGCCAATGGTTAACATCAAAAACCCGGGCAGCCGAGGGCATTTATCCGGCATATTGCGAAAGCAGCAATACTGCCATGCGCTATCCGCCGAGATAGGCCCCGCCATTGGCGTGAATAGCCTGGCCGTTGATGTAGCGTGCGCCGGGACCGCACAGGAATCGCACCGCTGCGGCGACGTCTTCCGGCCTGCCGCGCGCGCCGGTGATGGTCTGGTGGGTCAGGTGATGCGCGGGCTCCGGCCTGTCCTTGGGCCGCGGCGTGCCGATCAGGCCGGGAACCACGCAATTGACGGTGATGCCGTCGGCGGCCAGGTCGTGGGCCAGCGCCCGGGTGAAGCCGATGATTCCGGCCTTTGCCGTCACCACATGCGCGCGATCCTTCGCGCCGGTATGCGCGCTGAGGCCCCCGATGTTGACGATGGTTCCCGCGCCGCTTTTGCGCAGGTGTGGAAGGCAGGCCTTCACGCAGTGAAACGCGCCATCGAGCGTGACGTCGAGGATCGCGCGCCACTCGGCGTAGTCCATCTCGGCGAACGGCTTTTCCCGCCGCAGCGCCGCATTGTTGACGAGGATATCGAGGCGGCCGAAGTGCTTGAGTGCCGCATCGGCCATCGCCTGCACGGCCGTGGCATCGGCGACGTCGCCGATATGAACCAGCGCCTTGCCGCCCCTGGCCTCGACATCGCGGACGACGGCTTCGGCCTCGCCACGGTTGCTGCGCGCATTGACCAGAATGGACGCGCCGCCGTCCGCCAGCGCCAGCGCGATGGCGCGACCGATATTGCGCCCCGCCCCGGTGACGATGGCGACCTTGCCGCCGAGTTCGTTGTTACCGGCCATAGTTTCCTATCCGCGCAGCGATGAAAGATCGATGCGGCCTTGGAAGAGCGTCGCCAATAATTTCAACGTCGCATCACTTTGCGCCGTGGTCCAGCCGCCATGCTGGGCATTAAGCGCGAATTTATCGATCACGTCCTGCCGGGTCAGCGGCTCCTGGGCGCCGCCGCGCAAATGAGGCTGCCGCTCCTCGATCACGCTGCCGTCCATCAGGGTCGCCCGGATATGGCCGGTGTAATTGTTCGGGTAGGGATTTTGCGGATCGATCACGAATTTCACTCTTGGCCGCAAGCGCGAGCACTCTGGGATCGCGGATCGCTGCTTCCGTGAATGCGCCAAGCCCGACCCCGCCATGCACAAAACCGGTCGCCAGCAGATAGGGCGTGGCGAATTTGGCGGCATAGCCGTTGCGCGGGCGCTGCTTGTCGGCCAGCGGCTCCCACAACCGGTGCACCGTTCCCTCCGCCACCTCGCAGACGATCTCGCTGATATCCTCAGGCCTGACGCCGCGCGCGGCGAGCCGTCGCGCGCAATCGATGTAAGGCTGCGCCATGGTCCCGCAGGGATAGGGCTTGAACGCCAGCGTGTCCGTCACCCAGCGCGTGCCGAAATCCCCAATCAACGCGTCGTAGTCGCCGTGGGTGGTATGGGCGAAGCCGTGGAACAGCCCATGCACGCCCTCGAACACCGTGCGCGGCCCGACAAAGCCCTGCCGCGCCAGCAACGCCGCACGAATGCCTGATTGCGCCGCCCAGCCCGCATGCAGCCGCTTGGTCCATGCGCCCTCGGCGAGATATTCGATGATGCCGCCGGCCATGCTGCCGGCGATACCCAGCCCGTTCACAATCTGCAGGGCATTGAGACCAAGCGCGGCACCGACGCCGGCCGCCGCACCCATCGCGCCGAAGATCGCGGTCGGATGAAAACCGGCCTTGTGGACGGCTTTGGGCACCACGAGGCTCAGCCGACAAAGAACTTCGGTGCCAATCGCAATGCCTGTCAGCGCCGCGCGGCCATCGGGATGGTGCCGCTCGCACGCGGCCAGAACCGCCGGCACGATGACGGCGCCGGCATGCACCGGACCGCCCTCAAAGGTGTCGTCGAAATCCTCGCCATGCGCCGCGGTGCCGTTGACGAAGGCCGCACCCGCCGCGGTCAGCGTGCGCGCGTGGCCGATCACCGTGCATGGACCGTCATCGTCCCAGCCCGAAAGCGCGCTTGCAACGTAATCCTGGTTGCGCGCGGTGACGCACAGGCCGACCACGTCGATCAGCAGATCCTCGCATTTGCGCGTCGTCGCCGCCGGGAGAGCGCCTGGCTTCAGCGCGACGATCTTGTCAGCCAGCGTTTCGGCGACCGAGGTCCTGGGCAGTTGGGATGTCATCATCGCCTGGCGAATCAGACGTGGAAGAGCTTGCTGTAATGCGCCTTGATCGCGTCGCCCTCCTTCTCCACCGCGGCCGCGTCATCCTTCATGGTCTTGATGTCCTTGAACGGCGTTGCGCCCAGGCTTCTCCTGGGTCTGCGGATGCACCGAGCGCAGGCCGCCGACGTCGATGATGAGCTGCTGGGCGTCGCGGCTGAAGCAGAACGACTGGAACAGTTTTGCCGCGTTCGGATTGGGCGAGGACTTGAAGATGCCGTTGGGGCCGATGATCAGCGGCGATCCTTCGGTCGCATAGACCGGCTCGACCGGACGTCCTTTCTCCTTGAGCTGGAAAATGTTGTACTCGTTGCCATCGGCCATCACCGCGCGCTCGCCGAGATCGAGCTTCTTCGGCGGATCGGCCGACGATTGCACCTGCATGATGTTCTGTTTGGCAAGCTGCTCGAACCAGGCCCAGCCGAGGTCGCGCTGCATCTGATAGGTCGCGGTCATGATGGTGCCGCTATAGCCGGGATGCGCCTTGACGATCTTGCCCTTCCATTTGGGATCGAGCAGATCGGCAAAGCTCTTCGGCGCTTCCTCCGGCTTCACCAGACTGGTGTTGTAGGCGATGATGCTGAGCCAGACCCGCCAGCTCGCAAACTGGCCGTCCACGTCCCTGTGTTCGGCCGGATAGAACTTCGCGACGTCCTCGGGCACGTAGGGCGCCAGAATGCCGTCGCGTTTCCAGACGATGAAATGCGCGGCATCCGACGAATTCACCACATCGACCGCGTGGATGTTGCTGGAATATTCCTGGCCGATGCGCTGGAACACGCGTTCCGCCCCGGTGCGCTCGACGCGCACGGCAATGCCGGGATATTTCGCCTCGAACGCCTTCGCCAGTTTCTCCGCGACCGGCAGGTCGGTCGAGGTGTAGTAGCTGACCTGGCCTTCCTTCTTCGCGGCCTCGATCAGGGCCGGGGTGACCGGTTCCGGCGGCGGCGCCGAGGCCATGACGCGGGTCGAGAACGCCGCGCCCGCAAGCAATGCACCTGACCCCTTGAGCACGGTGCGGCGCGATATCCTGGGATGTTTCATTGGCTGTTGTTCCGCATGTTCGGGCGAGACTCTGGTACACCGGACGTTATCTTTTATTCCTAGAGCGCACAGCGAGTCTTTCGTCGACAGCGCGTTGCCATTGCCGCTAGACTTGACAGCCAGATTTGACCGAAGCAACCGGTACAGAACAAGACCAGGATTCGGGAGATTGAAATGACGGCCCCAAGGTTTGCGCTTGCGCTGGCGGCAATTCTGATTGCAACGCCAAATCTTGCTGCGCCATGTTTCGCGCAGGATTATCCCACAAGATCGATCAGGATCATTGTTCCCTTCGGCGCCGGAGGGCCCGCCGACGTGGCGGCCCGCCTGATCGGCAACGTTCTGCAGGAGAAGTTTCATCAGGCGATCGTGGTCGAAAACCGCACCGGCGCCGGCGGCGTGATCGGCACGCAGGAAGTCGTCAAATCGCCGCCTGACGGCTACACGCTGTTGATGATGTCGAATACCCAGACCGCCAATGAATCGCTGATGCCGCAGGCGCAGCGCAAATACGAGTTGATGCGCGATCTCGTGCCGATCGCACCGGTCAATTCCTCCGACCTCGTCATCGTCGTGCACCCGCAGGTCGCGGCAAAGACGCTGCAGGAATTCATCGCACTGGCCAAATCGCAACCGGGGAAGCTGAATTACGCCTCGTCCGGCACGGGCACGCCCTATCACATGGCCGGCGAGCTGTTCAAATCCATGGCCGGCATCGATGTCGTGCACGTTCCCTACCGCAACAGCGGCGAGGCGCGCAGCGGCGTGATCGGCGGACAGGTGCAGATGATGATCGACGCGGTCCCGGCGATGGCCCCCAATGTCAGCGCGGGCCAGGTGCGGGCGCTGGCCACCACCGGCAAGACGCGCTCGAACGTGCTGCCCGACGTGCCGACCGCGGGCGAGGCCGGCGTGCCCGGATACGAGGCGACCATCTGGCTCGGATTGATGGCGCCGGCCGGAACGCCAAGGCCTGTCATCGACAAGCTGAATGCCGCCGTGAACGAGGTGGTCAAGCGGCCGGACATCGTCAAGCTCTGGAAGGAGCAGGGCGCGGTTCCGATGTCGATGACGCCGGAGGAGTTCGACAAATATCTGCGCGGCGATATCGTGAAATGGGCCGAGGTCGTCAAGAAATTCCCCGACAAGCCGCAGTAAGGTTCGTAGCGAAGCCAAGGTGCTATTTCTCGATGCCAAGTATTCGCTTTCGCCTCAATGGCGTCGAGACGGACAGTCGACGCCGATCCCGATTCATCGCTGCTCGAGCATCCTGCGCGGGCAGCTCGGCATGACCGGTCCGCATTTCGGCTGCGGCGCCAACGAGTGCGGCGCCTGCAACGTCATCGTCGGCGATCACGCGGTGGCCGCCTGCGACACGCCGCTGTGGTCGGTGGCGGACAAGGAAGTCACGACCATCGAAGGGCTGGGAAGCGCGCAAGCAGCCGCATCCGCTGCAGCGCGCCTTCATCGCCGAGCAGGCGCTGCAGTGCGGCTATTGCGTTTCCGGCATCCTGATCAGCGCGGCCGCACTGTTGAAGCAAAATCCCAGGTCCTTCCGGCGCGGACGTGAAGGCCGCGCTCGACCGCAACCTCTGCCGTTGCGGCTCGCACAACCGCATGGTGCGCGCGGTGCTGCGCGCGGCGGCCGAGATGGCGGCATCGATGACCAATCCCGCGCCCTCCCCTGCGCCGAAACTGCCGCCCAGCCTTGCAGCAAACCCGATGCTGTCGTCATGGGTCCAGTTCTCATCCGAAGGGCACGTGACGGTCTCGCCGGGAAAGGTCGAGATCGGGCAAGGCATCGTGACCGCGCTGGCCCAGATCGCCGCCGACGAGCTCGATGTCGATATCGGCCGCGTGCAGATGGTTCGCGCCTCGACGGCGGGTAGCCCCAACGAGGGCGTCACCTCGGGCAGCCTTTCGGTGCAGCAGTCCGGCCGTGCCATCCGGCAGGCCTGTGCCGAGATCCGGCAGATCTTCCTGGCCGCCGCGTCCGATCAGCTGGGCGTCGGGATCGACGCGCTCGACATCAGGGACGGCACCATCTCCGGTCCCGGCAATATCAGCACCAGCTACTGGGAGCTCGCCGACAAGATCTCGCTGGATCGCGAGGCCACGCCGGGCGCCGTGCCCAAACCATCGACGCAGCGGATGCTCGCCGGAAATTCGCTTCAGCGGCTGGACATTCCCGACAAGGTTTTCGCGCATCCGCGTTTCATTCACGACCAGCACGCTGCCCGGCATGCTGCACGGCCGCGTGCTGCGATCGGAGATGTCGGCGGCAAAACTCACGGCGCTGAAGGAAGACGGCGCGCGCGCCGTTGCCGGTCTCGTCGCGATCGTGCGCGACGGCAATTTCGCCGGCGTCGTCAGCGAAACCGAGGACGGCGCCGAGGCCGCGCTGAAGGCCCTGCGCAAGGGCGCCATCTGGGCCGCCGGCGAAACGCTGCCCGATGAAAACGAGCTTGCGGCTTGGCTGAAAGCCCAGCCCGCCGAGCCGACGTCGATCGACACGCAAGACGGCATCCGCGCCGGGCCAAACAAGACACGCACCATCCGGCGGCAATATACCCGCCCCTATCTCGCGCACGCCTCGATCGCGCCGTCCTGCGCGATCGCGCAATGGAGCGGCGACCGCGTCCACGTCTGGACCCACAGCCAGGGCGTCTATTTTCTGCGCGCCGATCTCGCGCTGGTGCTGAAACTGCCGCTCGAGAACATCACGGTCGAGCACATGGAAGGCGCCGGCTGCTACGGCCACAACGCCGCCGACGATGTCGCGCTCGATGCGGTGCTGCTGGCGAAAGCCGCCGGCGGCCGGCCGGTCCGCGTGCAATGGTCGCGCGAGGACGAGATGTCGCATGCGCCGTTCGGGGCGGCGATGGCGATCGAGATCGAGGCCGATCTCGACGCGCAGGGCGAGATCGTCGACTGGCGCCACAGCATCTGGAGCAACGGTCACGCCGCGCGGCCGGGGCGCGCGGCGCAGCCCGCGCTGCTCGCGGCGACGGAACTGGCAAATCCCTTCCCGCGCATATCGCCACCAATCCGCCGCGGCCAATGGCGGCGGCGCCGATCGCAACTCGGTGCCGCTGTATGATTTCCCGTCGTGGCAGATCGAATGCCATCGCCTGCTGACCATGCCGATCCGCACCTCCGCGCTGCGGACGCTGGGCGCGCAGGGCAACGTGTTCGCGATCGAATCCTTTCTCGACGAACTGGCCGCCGAGCGCGGCGAGGATCCGGTCGCCTTCCGGCTGCGGCATTTGTCGGATGAGCGGCGCAAAAGACGTGATCCGCGCCGTCGCAAAGCGCGCCAACTGGAAACCTGACCGGCAAACCGGCGCGGTTACGGCATCGGCTTTGCGCGATACAAGAACACCGGCGCCTATTGCGCCGTCGTCGCCGAGGTCGAGGGCGCCGAGGATATCAGCGTCAAGCGGCTGACGATCGCGGTCGATGTCGGCGAGGCCATCAATCCCGACGGCGTGGTCAATCAGATCGAGGGCGGCGCGATCCAGGCCACCAGCTGGGTCCTGAAGGAGCGCGTCCGCTTCGACCGCGAGCGCATCACCAGCAACAGCTGGACGGATTATCCGATCCTTCGCTTCAGCGAGGTGCCGGAGGTGGAGGTCGAACTGATCCAGCGGCCCGACAGCGAGCCGCTCGGCGCCGGCGAGGCGGCGCACGGCCCGGTCACGGCGGCGATTGCGAATGCCGTGTTCGACGCACTCGAGGTGCGCGTTCGCGACCTCCCGATCACGCGCGACCGCCTGATCGCGGCGATGGAATTGACCTCATGACCAGCCTGAACATTCTGAGCGGCGGCGCGGCCCAGGGCCTGGTCGCAAGCCTTGCGCCAAAGTTCAAGGCGCTGACCGGGTTCGACATCGCCGGCGAGTTCGGCGCGGTCGGCGCCATGGCCGATAAATTGCGCAAGGGCACGCCAACCGACATCGTCATACTGACGGCAAGGATAATCGCCGATCTGGCGGGAGAGAATCTTGTCGTCCCCGGCTCGATTGCCGACGTCGGCCTGGTCGAAACCGCGATTGCGGTTCGCGCCGGCGATCCCCCGGTCACGGTCAACGATGTCGCGGGCTTGCGCACCGCGTTGCTCGCGGCCGATGCGATCTTCGTTCCCGACACCAAGGCGTCGACGGCGGGAATTCACGTGGCAAAGGTGCTGCAACAGCTCGGCATCGCCGACGACCGTGGCGGCCCGGCTCAAGATCTATCCGAACGGCGCGACCGCGATGCGCCATCTGGCCGCGTCCGACGCGTTGCGGCCGATCGGCTGCACGCAATCGACCGAGATCATCAGCACCCCGGGCGTGGTCCTGTCGGGTTCGCTGCCGCCGGGATGCGAGCTCGCGACCATGTATACGGCGGCGGTCACGACGCAGGGCCGCCAATGCGCGACAGGCCCGGAGCCTGATCGATCTGTTGGTCAGCGCCGATCAGCGCGAGCTGCGCGAGCGCGCAGGCTTCCTCTAGCCGCCGATCCGAGATTGCCCGATAATCAGCGGCTATATCGTGGACATCAGGAAGTCGATGCTTTTCAGCACGACCTAGAACCTTGCAAATCCGGACTGCCGCGGCTTTCCGACTCACAAATGCTGGAATATTTGTTCGGTGCGGGGGTTTGTTGGGCCATGAGGCGACGCGAATTCATCACGCTTGTCGGCAGCGCGGCAGCCTGGCCGCTCGTGGCGCGTGCCCAGCAACCACCTGCGCGCCCGGTTATCGGCGTCCTGTCGCCGATTTCACCCGCTGCGGCGGTGCGCAACGTCGAGGCCCTTCGCGCAGGACTGCGCGACCTCGGCTACAGCGAGGATCGCAATATCACCCTCGACCTGCGATACGCCGACGGAGCGATCGAACGGCTTCCCAAGCTCGCCGCCGAGTTGGTGGCGCTCAACCCCGCCGTCATCGTAGCCGGATCACCCGCGGCAGCATTGGCGGTGCGCGACGCCACGCGGACTATTCCGATCGTCATGAACTCATCCCCCGATCCGGTCGCGCTTGGACTGGCCAGCAGCATCGCCCGGCCCGGCGGCAATATCACGGGATTCTGGTGGGGCGATGAGACGCTTGTCGGCAAGCGGCTCGAATTGCTCAAGGAAGCAGTGCCCGGGATAGTACGCGTCGGATTTATCGTCCATCCGGACGACCCGACAGGCGCAGACGAAATCAAAGAAATACCAATAGTCTCCAGCGCTTTGGGTCTCACTCTTCGCATCCTTGAAGTGCGCGAGTCATCCGAATTTGAGGCGGCGTTCGCGACCTCCGTGCGCGAAAAAATGCAAGGACTATGCATCAACAACTCTCCCTTGTTCGTAAGCCACCGCGCGGAGCTGGCTGCGCTGGCGGCACGTGCCCGCTTGCCCGCCATCTACGCCTTCCGCGAATTCGCCATCGCCGGCGGGTTGATGTCCTATGGGGCGAGCTTGTCCGATCTTTACCGGCGAAAGGCCGCCTTTATCGACAAGATTTCTCAAGGGCGCCAGCCCGGCCGACCTGCCGATCGAACGGCCAATCACATTCGAGTTGCTGATCAATCTCAAAGCCGCCAAGGCGCTCGGGTTGAATATCCCGCCCTCACTGCTTGCCCGCGCCGACGAGGTGGTTGAATAAGGCGGCGGGAGTTTACCGCTGCGGCGGCCGGACGCCGCCTTCGATGTCGTAGACGCGCCGGCAAAGCCCGCCTAAACTCGCCCCCAACCGCCGACGCCAGGACAACCGGCGCGGCCGAAACGCACAGGCTTCACCGCCGGCAATCCTGGGGAGGAAATCATGGATCATTTTTCGCGGATTCACCGCATCGCCGCACTGTTATCCGCCGTTACCGCGACCACGCTGGGCCTGGCGGCGCCGGCGGCCGCGCAGGAGACGTTCAAACTCGGCATCGTGACCTTCCTGTCCGGACCCGCCGCGGACAGTTTCGGCGTCCCGGCCCGCAACGGCGGCCAATACGTCATCGACCAGCTGAACAAGGGCGCTGCGCCCGCTCCCTACGCGAAGGTCGGATTCGGCGGCATGAAGGTCGAGCCCGTCGTCATCGACGAGAACGGCGGCGCCACCAAGCAGGTCCAGGAACTGCGCAACCTCTATGAGCGCGACAAGGTCGATGTCGTGCTCGGCTATATCGGCTCCGGCGACTGTCTCGCGGTGGCGCCGATCGCCGAGGAACTGAAGAAGATGCTGGTGCTGATGGATTGCGGCACGCCACGCATCTTCGAGGATGCGAAATACAATTATGTGTTCCGCACCGCCGCCCATGCCACGATGGATAATGTCGGCCTTATCAGGTACATGAAGGCGAAGAACGTCAAGATGGACACGCTGTCGGCCATCAACCAGGACTACGCCTGGGGCCAGGACAGCCGGGCCGATTTCGTCGCCGCCGCCGGACAACTTTATCCCAACGCCAAGCTTCAGACGGACCTGCTGCCGAAGTTCGGCGCGGGCCAGTACGGCACCGAAATCTCCGCGCTGGTCGGTGCGGGCTCCGACGTCGTCTATTCGAGCCTGTGGGGCGGCGATCTGCAAGCCTTCATCCTGCAGGCCGCTCCCCGCGGCCTGGCGAAGCGCAGCCAGCTGGTGTTCAGCGCCGCCGATCACGTGCTGCCGCCGCTCGGCGACAAGATGCCCGATGGCACCATCATCGGCGCGCGAGGCGCCTATGGCCTGATGTCGCAGAAATCGCCGGTCAACGAATGGTTCTTCAAGGGGTACGAAGCCGCCAATGGCATCTATCCGGTGCAGGCCGCCTACCGCATGTCGCAGGCGATCCTCGGACTGAAGAGCGCGGTCGAAAAGGCCATGGACAAGAATGGCGGCAAGAAGCCTTCGACCGATGAGCTGGTTGCGGCCATGACCGGACTGGAATGGCAATCGCCCGGCGGCCTCATTCAGATGAAGCTGGCCGACGGCCATCAGGCGATCCAGCCGATCGCCTTCGGCCGCACCAAATACAATCCTGACGCGAGGCGGGTCGATCTGGTCGACATCCAGTACTTCGCCGCCGAATGCGTCAATCCGCCTCCGGGCGTAAAGGCGCTCGACTGGATCAAGGGCGGCATGCAGGGCGCCAAGTGCAACTAGACGGCCGCCACTGAAGGGCGCGAGCCCGGATACTCGCGCCGCCGCCCGCTTTGCGGCATGCGATTCGCATTGTCGCATTTTCAGCCCGGGCCTTGAACTCTAAAGCCCGCTCGCAACGATCGGCATGAAAACCGCGCAATGAACTTCTTTCTGACGATCGTTCTTGACGGGCTGATCCAGGCTTCATGGCTTTTCATCGTCGCGCTGGGGCTGACGCTGGTGTTCGGCGTTCTCAAGATCCTCAACATCGCCCACGGCAGCTTCTACGCGCTCGGCGCCTATATCGCCGCGACCGCGGTGACCCTGGTCGCGGCGCACAACCTGCCGCCGAGTGTCGGCCTCGTGGCGATGCTGGTTTCCGTTGCGCTGATCGCGTCCGCGGTCGGACTGTTGCTCGAGCGCGGCCTGCTGAAAATGTTCTATGGCCGCGACGAGGTGGTGTTGCTGCTGGTCACCTATGCGGTGTTCCTCATTCTCGAGGACGTTACCAAGCTGATCTGGGGCGTGAACCCGATCTATGCGACCCAGCCCTACGAATTGTTCGGCAATGTCGAATTCGCCGGCCTGTATTATGTCGGCTACGATCTCTTGCTGATACCGGTTTCCGCCGCCATCGGTTTCGCGGTCTGGTACGGCCTCAATCGCACCATCACCGGCAAGATCGTGCTGGCCGTGATCCACAACGAGGAAATGAGCGTCAGCATGGGGGTGCGTGTGAACCGTGTTTATGCGGTTGCCTTTGCCTTCGGGGTTCTGCTTGCAGCGACGGCCGGCGCACTGACCGCGCCCAAAATCTCGATGCAGCCGGGTCTCAGTTCTGACGTCATTATCCTGAGTTTCGCCATCGTGGTGATCGGCGGCCTGGGCAGCGTCGAAGGCGCCGCGATCGGCGCCGTGCTTGTCGGGCTCGCGCGCGCAGCCTCGGTTCACCTGATGCCGCAGGCCGAGCTGTTCATGATCTATCTGATCATGGCGGGGGTGCTGATGTTTCGTCCCGAGGGACTGTTCAAGCGCGAGACGGCAAGGCGAATCTGATGAAGCAAGGCCTGCATCCTCTCGTCATGGTCCTGCTGGTCGTCGCCGCGACGCTGTTTGGCCGCGTGCTTCCGACATGGACGCTGTCGCTTGCGACGGTCGCCGCCTCCAACGCCCTGATCGCGCTCGGCATCGTGGTATTGGCGCGCACCGGCAATGTGTCGTTCGGCCAGGGCCTGTTCTATGCCGCGGGCGGCTACGGCGTAGCCCTGATCGCCAATGCCTGGGGCATCACCGACGCGGTGACGCAAATGCTGATCGGCGCCGTCTGCGGCGGCCTGCTCGGTCTTGCAATCGGTCCGCTGATCGCCCGTTACAGCGGCATCTTCTTCGGCATGCTGACGCTCGCGCTGTCGATGGTGCTGTATGGCGCGCTGGTCAAATCGACCGCGCTCGGCGGTTCCGACGGTTTCAATGTCGGGCGACCGAGCCTGTTCGGCATGGTCTTCACCGACCCGCGCGAGGCGGACTTCATGCTGTATGCGGTCTCGGTGGTCACCACCGGCTTCGCCGGCATCGCCGCAACCATCTTGTTCCGGTCCGAACTTGGCCTGATCAGCCTCGCGGTTCGTGAAAACAATCTGCGCGTCGAGTATCTTGGAATTTCGTCGAATCGGATCATCACCATCAACTTCGTCATTGCGGCTGTTTTCGCCGGAGCCAGCGGCGCGTTTGCCCTGATGGCACAACGGCACATCGATCCGCAATTCGCCTACTGGACCACCTCCGGCGAATTCGTCTTCGTCGCGGTACTCGCGGGATATCAAAGCGTCGCTGCGGTGTTCGTCGCGTCGATGGCGCTCGAGCTGGTTCGTTCATTCTCGAACCTTTACCTTCCCAACACCTGGCAACTCGTGCTTGGCGTCTTCCTGTTGGGCGTCATTCTGTTTTTGCCGCGCGGCATCGGCTCGCTCTGGGTCAGGGAGAGGCGCAAGAGGATCGAGCCTGCGGCTGTAGCCCCCATCGCGGCCCGCGAGGAGGCAGCGCAGTGACGCCGGTTCTTTCCGTGCACGGTCTCGAAAAGCGCTTTGGCGCGGTGGTGGCCGCCGACGCTCTGAGCCTCGACATCGCGGCCGGCCAAAAGGTCAGCCTGATCGGCGCCAACGGCGCCGGCAAGACAACCTTCGTCAACATGGTGACCGGCTATCTCAAGCCCGATGGCGGTTCGATTGTGCTCGACGGCATGGATATCGGAAGACGCTCGCCGCGAAATGTTGCTCGGCTCGGCATATCCAGATCGTTTCAGATTCCGCAATTGTTCATTGATCTCACCGCGGCCGAAAATCTCGCCGTGGCGGTCTCCGGCATGCGCACGCAAGCGCTTTCGTTTCACTGGCCGGCAGAGGCTGGGGGCCGCCGCGACAGGGCTATCGAATTGCTGGCGCGGTTCGGCCTCGCCGACCTGGCGGACCGTCCGATCTCGGAGCTCGCGGGCGGCGTGCGCAAGCTTGTCGACATCGCCATGGCGCTGGTGCGCCGGCCAAAATTGCTGCTGCTGGACGAGCCGACTTCCGGCGTCTCCGCAGAGGAGAAATTCGCCACCATGGATCGCGTGATTCATGCCGTTGCGCCCGATGCCGCAACCATCGTCTTCGTCGAGCACGACATGGAGATCGTCGGCCGCTACGCCGACCGGGTGGTGGCGTTCTACCAGGGCCGCATCCTTGCCGACGGCGATCCGCATGACGTCCTGAAGGATCCGGAGGTGCGCCGCTACGTCACCGGGAGCGCGCGATGAGCGGGATAGCGCCGCTGCTCGAGATCGACAATCTGGTCGTCGTGATCCAGTCGATGCCGGCGCTGCGCGGCTTTTCGATGCGTGTTGCCAGGGGTGCGATGGTGAGCCTTGTCGGCCGCAACGGCGCCGGCAAGACCACGCTGATGCGCTCGATCATGGGTCATCTCAAGCCGGCGCAGGGTACCGTCCGGTTCGACGGGGCGGATCTGTCCGCGCGACCGCGCCATGCCCGTGCGGCTCTCGGGATCGGCTACATGCCGGAGGACCGCTGTTTGGTACCTCAGCTCACCGTCGAGGAAAACATTCTGTTGCCGTTGTGGGTCGCAGGGCATCTCGATCGCGGGACACGACTCGACTTCGTATACGCCGTGATCGTCGAACTCAGCGAAATGCGCCATCGCAAGGCGCTATTGTTAAGCGGCGGCCAGCAGAAGCTGGTCGCGCTTGGCCGCGCGCTCGGCATTGGTACAAAATGTCTGCTGCTCGACGAGCCGTTCGAGGGAATTGCGCCCGCGCTTTCCGAGCGGCTGTCCGAGGTGCTTGCTTCGCTAAAGGGCAAGGACCTCACCTTGCTGATGTCGCAATCGGACATGAACCATTCGCGCGGGCTGATCGACGTCGAGTTCACGATCGAACGCGGCGCCAACCTCGCTTCCGGATCACCTCTTGCGTCAATTTAGCCATGACGGTGTGAATTTCGTCGTGCGCTAATCGTCTTCGTTTCCCGAAACTGCTTCGGCCAGCGCCTGAAGCGGCCTGGCGTCCAGCACGACGATGGCGCCGTGCTCGAGGCGAACCCATTTGCGTGCCGCCCAGGCCCGCAACTGCTTGTTGATGCTCTCCCGGGTCATGCCGACCATTTCGCTGATTTCCTGCTGGGTGACCGCGATGGTCCGGCCCGCGGGCTCAAGCTTGTGTTTCTCGGTCAGGCGGATGAGCGCGCTGGCAAGCCGTCCCGGCAAATTCTGAAGGATGACCTGCTCGACCTGATCGCTGGTCCAGCGCACCCGCGTGCACAATAGTTCGATAAATTTCATCGCCAGCGCCGGCTGGCTTCGCACAAAGGGTAAAAATTCGCGGCGGTCGATGATAAAAATCTCGCAATTGGTATTCGCCGTGCAGTCGGCGGATCGCGCCTGTCCATCGAATACCGCCACCTCCCCGAAAATTTCGCCGGGACCGATCAGATTTAGGATCGCACTTCGGCCATCCGCGGAGGAGACGCTGATCTTCACCGTGCCGCTGATCACCGCAACCAGGCTGTTGCCGGGATCCCCTTTGGCATAGATCGTGGCTCCCCGCTTCAGCGTGGAATGCTTGGCGTAGCGGCAGAGCTGCTCGAATGCCTCAGGCTCGAGATCGGCGAAATACGGGTGCTTGCGCAGGACCGCGAGCTTGCTGCTCGCAAACGGCTGAGCTTCACCCGTCTTATCCTGAGGCACGCCGGTCACTACTATCCAATAAGCCCGTTGTCGACGGATCGGCTGAATGCGAGGCTGGACCAGAGCTATCCATCCGCCACCCCGTAGAGACTATAGCCTCCCAAAGGGCCAGCAGCAAGAAAGGCGTCCAGCACCTGCCAGTCCTTCTGCCGCAGCGCGCTTACGAATTCATGGGCCATTCGGGATTTGCCGATGCCCGCCGTGCCCACCAGCGCGATGGTCGAACGGGCCCGCCATCGGGTGAGCCCGCTGATTTCGACGAGCTCGTAGCAGGGAACGGACGCGGAGAAATCCCTCCAGCCGCTTTGGAGGCAGGGCGTTAAAGGTCACCAGCCCCGCGGACAGGCTTTGGCAGGATTCCGACACCAGGATCTGTCCGGCATCTAGCGCTGCGCCCTCAAGCCGCTTGACCAGATGGACCGAAGGCCCCCCGGCTTCGTAGATCGAGGAGAAGTCGGCGTCTCTCGACGGCCGCGGGGCAGGCCATGACCGCATGGTTGTCATCGGCGTGCGGCGCACCAAAAAGCGCGATGAGCCCGTCGCCACCTTCTTTGCTGACGCGGTTACGGCGCACGGCGGTACGCATGGCGATCAGGGCCGGCTCGAGCCGCGAAATCGCCGCCTCGGGATCCAGTTCCGAGATCAGGTCAGTGGAGCGCTGCAGATCGGCACAGAGGACGGTGAGATACTTCCGCTCGCCGGCGATGCGGCCGCAAACTTCTGCGACCTGCGGCTTTGCGGGGTGCTCCGGGACGACGGCCCCACACGACGCACAATACAAATCAACTGCCTTCAGGGTCGATAGACAGACTTGACAAGACACTCTTGGCTTCTGGCTTCCTCCGTCCACCCCGTTCAGATTAGCGAAAGATCATGGCGGAACAAGCGTTTGCACCATCTATGGCGGCCGACAATGGTCCGGGCGCGGGACGCGTTGCACAGGAGCATTCGCAACCGCAACAATTAGACGACAATTTGGGAGAGCGACACACGCGAAAGGGGTAGTAGCCCACGGTAATCGCACCCAGAGGCTGTAATTGCCGTGAACCTTTCCGGATCAACATCGCACTCAAACTACACCGGGCTCGCGCCGTTGAACAACGGACCGGCTTCCACACTCAGATCAAGTGGTCCGAGGGCAGGTTTCTGCGCGATGCTACTCGTTGGCGATACCCATTTCCTTGATCACGCGGGCATATTTGGCGAGCTGTTCGCGCGTCATGGCGCCGAGCTCCTCCGACGAGCTGGCGCGCACCGCGAAACCCAGATCCTCGAGCTTGCGGCGTACCTCGGGATCGCCAACCGCCTTGAGGACTTCGGCATTAAGCCTGGCGATGATGTCCTTCGGCGTGCCGGCCGGCGCCATGATCGCAAACCAGGAATTGAAGAAGAACCCGGGCAAACCGGATTCCGAGACCGTGGGCACATCGGGGAATTGCGGCATTCTCTTCTCGGTCGTCACCCCGATCAGCCTGAGCTGACCGCCGCGCACCAGCGCCGCGACGGTCCCGAGGCCCTGGAAGCCGACGGGAATCTGGCCGGAGGCGATGTCGGTCGCGGCCTGCGTGGCGCCCTTGTAGGGCACGTGGGTCAGCGAGACGCCGGCAGCGGAGGCAAACATCGCCATCGCCAGATGCTGCGGGCTGCCCGGACCGCCGGAGCTATAATCGATCTTGCCGGGCGCGGCCTTCGCGGCGGCGATCAGGTCCGCCGCGGTCTTGTAGCTGGTCTTGTTGCTGGCGATCAGTCCCCACTCCACCGTGGCGACCAGCGACACCGGCTCGAAATCCCTCAGGATGTCCCAGCGCATGTTGGACTGCAGGTTGGGCACCATGGTCATGATGCTGTCGTTGAACCCGCCGATCGTGTAGCCGTCCGGCTCGGCCCGCGCGACCTGCTCGGCGCCGATCAGCCCGGAAGCGCCGGGCTGATTTATGATGACGATTTGCTGGCCCATATTGTCGGCCATCTTCTGCGTCACGATCCGCGCCGCGACATCGACCGCGCTCGCCGCCGCCAGGGGCACGATCATCTTGATCGGCCGGTCGGGATAGGCCGTCTGCCCGACGGCGCCCGAACTGACGAGCAGCGCGAGTGCCGGGACCAGCGAATGAAGCAGACGCATGTCGTATTTCCCCTATGAATTTTGGCGAGCCGGATCACGTTTCCGAATGAGCGGCCGCGACCTCTTCGGGATGATTGCCCTCTCGCTCCCGGCTTGGCAATGTGTCCATCGAAGAAAACAAGATCAGGCCGGCTCCAATCGACCGGTCAAGAGGGAACGCCGGCTTAGGCCGTCAAGGGAGGGACTGAATGACCGACCGTAGAAGCTTCTTGAAGGGCGCGGCAGCGACCGGGATCGCCTTTTGCAGTTGCGGCATGCCTGGTCCGGCGCACGCCCAACCAAGACCGCCGCGTCTGCCGGTCAAGGTCGGCGGCAAGCACGTTCTGACCGTCGATGTTCACTCGCACTGCTATTTCCATGAGGCGCTCAATCTGCTGGGGGACGCGGCCGACAAGGTGCTGCCGCCGGTCAAGGGCGTTCCGGAGCACTTCATCGTCATCGAGCAGCGTCTCAAGGAAATGGACGCGATGGCGATCGACATGGAGATCCTGTCGATCAATCCGTTCTGGTACGGCAAGGACCGCGATATGGCGGCTGCGATCGTCAAGGTACAGAACGAGAAGCTGGCCGAGCTGTGCGCCGCGCGGCCGGAACGTTTCGGAGCTTTCGCCTCCCTGACCCTGCAGTTTCCCGACCTCGCGGTGCAACAGCTGGAGACCGCGATCAAAAAACAGGGCCTGCGCGGCGCCGCCGTCGGCGCCAGTGTGCTGGGGGAGGATTTTTCCGACCCCAAATTCCATCCCGTATGGGCCAAGGCCGAAGAGCTCGGCGCCGTTCTGTTCGTCCATCCGCAGAGCACGCCGGAACTCGCCAAGCGTTTCAAGGGCAACGGCTGGCTGTCGAACACGATCGGCAATCCGCTCGACACGACGATTGCCTTGCAGCACCTGATCTTCGAAGGAACGCTCGACCGCTTCCCGGGCCTGAAGGTCCTTGCCGCGCACGGCGGCGGCTATCTCGGCTCATATGGGGCGCGCGGCGACCACGCCTGCTTCGTGTCGCCGCAGAACTGCAATCCGAATATCACGCTGAAAAAGAAGCCCTCGGAATATCTGAACCAGCTCTATTTCGACGCCATGGTGTTCACGCCGGAGGGCCTGCGGCATCTGGTGGCGCAAGTCGGCGCGAGCCAGGTCATGCTCGGGACCGACCATCCGATCCCCTGGGAGCAGCATCCGGTCGACCACGTCTTCGCGACCACCACCTTGTCAGACAAGCAGAAGGCGGCAATCCTGGGCGGCAATGCGGCGCGCCTGTTCGGGATGAAGGAAGCCTGATTGCGCGAGTTTGGCCAATGCCGCAGACGCAGCCGGCCGGTCCTGCAGGCCGCTTTACGCCGTGCCCGCCCGGCGCCCGGGCGGGTTATCGTCAACTCGCGATGTCGGCGGGCAGCTTCAGAAGCTGCGGCGCTCTTGCCGATTCGTACCGGCTTTCTGCCGATCTGGCCGCGTTTGAAGATCTCCCCACAACAACACGCCCGCGAACGCCAAGAACACTATTGCCACCGCCGCGCTTAGCAGCATTGCATCAAACGGCATTACGACCTCCCCTGACTGGATTGGAGGCAATTATCGCGGCGAAAGAGGCGGGTAATTGATCCTGATCAAATCGCTCAACGGTCTTGGGGAATCCGGCTTGCCCCCTCGCGCTAGGCAGCAGCCAGGGCCTCGGCACGCGCGGGGTCGAGCAGGCCGACGCTTCCCGGCAAGATTTCGATCACTCCATCGCGTTCGAGCTTGGTGAAGGTACGGCTGACCGTTTCGATGGTCAGCCCCAAATAATCCGCGATGTCCTGACGACTCATCGGCAACGGCACCGTTATGGCCAGGTCGCTGTGCCGGGTCAATCGATCGCGCCAGCCGATCAGAAAAGTCGCGACTTTTTCTTCCGCCGAACGGCGTCCGAGCAGAACCATATGGTCCTGGGCCTGGCTCAGTTCGCGCACCGCCAATTCGTTGATTCGGCGCAGAAGATGCGGCTTGTCCGCCACAAACCGGGCAAAGGGAGCCCGCGAGAACCGGCAAATGGCAACAGGCCCGATTGCGTCCGCGGAGAAGCTGTGACGCGCGGTAGCCGTCATTCCCAGGAAGTCACCCGGCAGGGCAAATCCCACGATCTGCCGGCGGCCGTCAGGCAGCAGCTTGTAAAGGCGCATGACCCCGTCGAGCAGATTGTAGAATGACGTCGTCATTTCCTCCTGTGCGAATACCGTCTCGCAGGATTGGAAATGGACGTGGCGGCCCAGATGCTCCAGCTCTCGCAGCTCGACCTTGTCGAGCGCCGCGCAGAGACTGAACTGACGTACCGAGCAATCGATGCAGGGTTGCCCGCTCGGCTCGACCGCAACCAGGGAAATCTTCATGCGCCACTCCAGAATAGGCCAGCTGCAACCGGATCGTGTGCCTGCCGACTCATCTTAACCGATCTCCCGGATACCCGTTGATACAGATCAAATGTGCGCCCCTTCGCCGCCCTATCCTGGCACCTAACCGCAATTGAAGAGACCGGTCCGCAATGCTGCGATTTGCCCTGCGCCAGACCCTCGTCACGCTGATGCTGATGGCACCGGCGCTGGCTGCTTCGCCCGACGAAGCGCGCGGAAAGAGCTACGCGTTAAAACATTGCGCACGGTGCCACTCGATCGACCGGGTGACCAAGAGCCCGCTCAAGGCAGCACCGCCATTCCGAACCCTGCACACCCGCTACCCGGTCGAAACCCTCGCCGAGGCATTCGCCGAGGGCATCTATACCGGTCATCCGACGATGCCGGGGTTCGAGCTCAATCCCGATCAGATCCACAACCTGCTGTCGTATTTGAAGACGCCTCGAATAGGGCCGCAGCGCGGCTACAGCGCCTGCACGGTCCAGGCGATCATCTCCTTCGCAATTCGGCCGAAGGCTTCGTTGAAGGCGGCGACGGCCGCCGGCGGCTCGATCTTGTCGAACCTCTCACTGTCTTCAAACAGGCGCGACGCGATGACCTTTCCATTCTTGTCGACAATCCGCGCCGACAAACCGATCTCGGCCACAGGCTGCGAATCCGTCGCGATCCGGAAACGCCTGACATCGATCAGAAGCTGGAAGTCGGTCTGGCCGATATCCGCGACACGCAGCGGAGCGTGCGCAATATCATAATTTTCAAAACCCTCGATCAACCTGGCCTGCAGCAGCTTCGGAATGCTGTCGGCCCAGAGGACATCGGCGAATCCGGGATAGTCCTGGGCCGGCGAGAACAGGAATCGCTGCGTCTCGAGCATCGCGACCGCCGTCGGCTCCGGGATCGCCAATTGTCCCTTGATGGTCTTGCTCGCCGTTCCCGGATTTTGCGGCGCGCGCAGGTCGTAGGTGATTTTTTGCGCCGGCGTGCCGCCGCCCATCGTCTTTTCGAGGCCGGCGAGGATGCTGTCGATTTTGCCGGTGTTGCGCGCCAGTCCTTCCGAGAAGACCTTGAAGTTGGCGATGGTATCCTTCAGCGGCCCGGAATTTTCCGACAGCACCGTATCCACCCGCAGCAACGCATCGCGCGCGGCCTGCGTCATGCTGCGCCCCGCTCCGGGTTCGGCAATCAGCGTCGGCACCGGACCGGAATTCGCAAGCTGCATGCCGCCTTCCAGCGCGATCACGGGAACCCCGGTCAAGCCCTGGAATTCCAGACCGACCCTGGTGTCGGCTCGCACCGGCGTCGTCGAGGCAACCGAGATCGTCGCATTGACGCGGCGCGGACTGTCCGGCGCGAGGCCGAGATCCGTCACCTCGCCGACGCGGATGCCGTTGAACAGCACGCCGGCGCCGACCAGACAGCCCGGGCACCGAGCCATCGAACTGGACGTGATAGGTCGTGCGCGGACCGAGCCCGCCGGTATTGTGAAGCCAGTAGACGAAGCCGAATACGGCGACGATCGCCGCCAGCACGAAGGCGCCGACGACGACGAAGGGAGCGCGGGTTTCCATCTCTTTAACTCGCTTTGGGTTGCAGCATCTGGGAGCGCTTGCCGTGGAAATAGGCCCGCACCCAGGGATGCTCGGATTGAAGCAGTTCGCGCATCGGTCCGATGGCGACGATCTTGCCGTCCGCCAGCGCCGCGACGCGATCGCAAACGGTATTCAGGCTGGCGAGATCATGGGTGACCATGAACACCGTCAGCCCCAGCGTTTTCTGCAAGGTCTTGATCAGGGTGTCGAAATCGCCCGCCGCGATCGGATCCAGCCCCGAGGTCGGCTCGTCGAGGAACACGATCGCGGGATCGAGCGCGAGCGCGCGCGCCAGCGCCACGCGCTTGGTCATGCCGCCGGACAATTCGGCGGGAAATTTGTCGCCGTCCTCCGGCAACAGCCCGACCATTTCGAGCTTGGCGGTGGCGATTTCGTCCATCAGCGCCTGCGACAGCAGCAGATTTTCGCGCAGCGGAAACTGGATGTTCTGCCGCACGGTGAGCGATGAGAACAGCGCGCCCTGCTGGAACAGAATGCCCCACCGGCCCGCGGCGCTCTGGGTATTGCGATCATGGGCGCCGCCGATCGCCGCGCCCATCACCTCGATCTCCCCGCTTCGCTGCGGAATGAGCCCAATGATGGTTCGCATCAACACGGTCTTGCCGCCGCCGGAAGCGCCAACCAGGCCGAGGATCTCGCCCCGGCGGACATCGAGCGACAAATGATCGATCACCACCTGCCGGCCGAAGCCGACAACAAGGTCGTGGACGCGTATCGCAAACTGAGGAGCCTCTTGCTGCATCGCTACATTCCGATCGACGCGAAGAAGACGGCGAACAGCCCGTCGAGCACGATCACGAGAAAGATCGATTTCACCACCGAGGTCGTGGTCTGCCTGCCGAGCGATTCGGCGCTTCCCTTCACCCGCAGGCCTTCGCTGCAGGCGACGATGCCGATCACCAGCGCCATGAACGGCGCCTTGATCATGCCGACCTCGAAATGGGTGACGGATACGGCCTCGTGCAGTCGCGCAATGATAGATCGGCGGCCCCATGCCGCCATAGAACTGCGCCACCAGACCGCCGCCATAAAGCGCGGCCATCGATCCGATGAAGCTCAGGATCGGCAGCGCGCAGACCAGCGCTACGACGCGGGGCAGAATCAGGACTTCGACGGGGTCGAGCCCCATCGTCAGCAGGGCGTCGATTTCCTCGCGCATTTTCATCGAGCCAAGCTCGGCCGTGTAGGCGCTGCCCGAGCGGCCGGCGACCATGATTGCGACAATCAGCACGCCGAGTTCGCGAAGCACCAGAATGCCGACCATGTCGACGACGTAGGAATCGGCGCCGAATTTGCGGAAATGGAAGAAGCCCTGCTGGGCGATGATGGCGCCGATCAGAAAGGTGATCAGCACGATAATCGGGATCGCCTGCCAGCCGACCCTGTACAACTGATAGACCAGAGACGTCAGCCGCAGCGATCGCGGCCTGCGCAGCACGTTGACCAGCGCCAGGAAGAGCGAGCCGAGCATCTGCAGGAATGCCGCAAGATCCTCGCTCGCGCCGACGGCGGCGCGGCCGACCTCGTTCACCCTGACCACGACGGGATTGAGTGTGGGCGGCGGCGCCGGATTGCGGCGATTGACCTGACGGACCTCTTCGATCAGCCCCGCATAGTTGTCGGCAACGCCGACCACGTCAGCGCGATGACCGGCCGCTGTCGCGCGCCGGGACATTTTCTCAAGCAACCAGGCCCCGAGCGTGTCGAGTTCGCGCACCCCGGCCATGTCCACTCTGACGATTTTCGACCGGTCAAGCTGATCCGTGACGCCGTCGGCGAGAGCTTCCAGGGCGGTCACATTGACCGCGGTCCAGGACCCGCCTGGACGCAGCTCAAGCACATCGCCTGAGGGCGTGGCCGTTAACAGGGGGTGGGTCGCCAAGATCGTTCTTCCTTATCTAGAGGGAATTGCTTTTTCCCAAGGCCTCTCTAGGCCCTGGCGAGGCGCTCGGATTGACCTGCCTCAAACCGGCAAACGGCCGGTCCTGTCGCTGTTGACGCAAATCAATAGCGGTTGCCCTGGCTCGCCTAGAATTGGCGTGAAATTTCGGCTGGATTAAGCAGCAGGGCAAGACCGATGTCCGACTCTGGCGAACTGAGAGATGAACTGCTGGCGCTCAAAGCCGACGTGTCGCGTCTTTTGACCACCACGGGCGAGGAACTCTTCGATGCTTCCAAGAACCACGCCGAGGCTCTCGCCGATCAGATCAAGGCCGCGCTGAGCGATCTCGGTGACACCTTGAGCGAACAGGAGGAACATCTCGAAAGCATCATATCGGAGCGTCCGATCACATCGCTCGCTGCCGCTTTCGCGCTTGGCGCCATTATCGGCTTCATGCTGAGGAGACACTGAGATGAACACCGAGAACGTCGTCAAGCACCTGCGCGTGCTCTGGCGCACTGACAGGATTATCGCCGATATAAGAATGCGGCACATGCTGGTTGGTCTCGGCCTGCGGGCGTTCGCGGCGCTGATTGCGGCCTTCGGCCTGTTGATGCTGGAGCTGTCGGCGTATTTCGCGCTGGTTCAGATCTGGAGCGCCATGTCCGCCGCCGCCATCCTCGGCGCGGTCAACTTCGTGATTGCCGGTATCCTGTTCGCGATCGCCGCGAGGCCGCCGAGCGGGCGGGAACTGGAACTCGCCACCGAAATCCACGGTTCCTCGGTGGATGCGCTGCAGCTTGAGGCGCGGGCGCTGCAGTCGCAAGTGTCCGGCGCGTTCCACCATCCGTTAAACGGAATCCTGCCTTTACTTATCGTGCCGCTGATCACGATCATCATCAAGAGCCTGAAGAAGCCGGCGGCGACACCGACGCCCGCGCCATCCCGGGCAGAGCAAAAATAATCACGGGTGGCCGCACCGGCCGCAAGTTCGTCAACAAGGAACGATACCAATATGCAAAGCATCCATCCCAAGCCGATCCTGAATACATCCCTTCCGGCGCAGTTTCGGCAGATCCGTATCGAGCTTGCACGCGAGCCCGGTCACCCCGAAGGCGACACCGGCTACGCCTATGTCATCATTGCGCCGCTCGATGCCGACGACCGAATCGACCCCAAGCTCCAGCGCGAGCATCGCGAAGCGTGCCGGATCACGCGATTGCGGCCGCACCAGGATGACCAGCACGGTCATCTCGTTCATCGGGGCGGCGGCTGGGCGTTCAGCTACGCCGACACGCCGGACGAGGTCGGATATCACTTCGCGGACGAGCGCTTTGTGTCTGGCGAATATGTCTCGATCAACGAGAGTGGCAAGATGCACACCTACCGCGTCGTGTCGGTGTCGCATCTTTAGAGTGACACTCGTCTTTCCGCGGTGGCGCCAACCGGTCCGGCCCTTGCGCCGTCGATTCGATGATGGGCTGAGCGTCGAACCCGGAATGGCATTTTCAATTCAAAGCTTGAGCTTCACGTTGCAGATGCCATGCTCGACGGGATCGGCCTTCACTTCGAAACCGAGATGCCGGCACATCTCCAGCATGATCGTGTTTTCCGTCAGGACATCCCCCGAGATGGTTTTGAGACCCTCGGACTTCGCATATTCGATGATGAGCCGCATCAACTCCCAGCCCAGCCCCCTGCCCTTGACATCGGATCTGAGCAGGATCGCGTATTCGCCGGTCTCGTAGATCGAATCGGAGTGAATCCGGACCACGCCAACCATCTGATTGGTGGCTTCGTCGAACCCGACAAAGGCCATCGCGCGGGCGTAGTCGAGCTGCGTCAACCGCGCGATGAACTGGTGGCTGAACTCCTTCATCGGCGCGAAGAACCGAAGCCGCAAGTCATGGGGCGTAACGTGCTGCAAGAGCTCGTGGATCAGCGGTTCGTCCTCGGGACGAATTGGGCGGACAAAGACCCGCAAGCCGTCCCTGAGTTCGATGTGGCGCTGCCATTGCGACGGATATGGCCGCACCGCGAAGTTGGCGGGACCCGTACCCTCGAACTTTCGCTCGACCTGCCCGACGAGATTCTCGCATCGACTGCCAGCACGCCGCTCTCATCCGCCAGCAGCGGAT
Source organism: uncultured Alphaproteobacteria bacterium (assembly GCA_963735835.1). Classification (GTDB taxonomy): domain Bacteria; phylum Pseudomonadota; class Alphaproteobacteria; order Rhizobiales; family Xanthobacteraceae; genus Bradyrhizobium. Next base: position 132,019 of record CAVTNA010000029.1, read on the forward strand.
TGATATCCAGTTCGCGGATCTCGGGAATATCCGCGGCCATCTGCGCCAGCTTGACCAGAACCATCGCAACGGCGTCCGGCTTGGCCGCAGGCACATCCCGGTAGGCGCGCAATAGCCGCGAGACGCGGGTGCGCTCAATCAGGTCGCGGGCCAGTTGCAGATCGAGCGGCGGAAGCGCCAGCGCCTTGTCGTTGATGATCTCTACCGCCGTGCCGCCGCGGCCGAACACGATGACGGTGCCAAAGGTCGGGTCGTCGGCGAGACCAAGTATCAGCTCGCGCGCCTTCGGCCGCACCACCATCGCCTGCACAATGACGCCCGATATCCGTGCCTCCGGGCGAAGCTTTTTGGCCCGCGCCAGGATGCTGGCCGTCGCCAGGCGCACGGCTTCGGGGCTGGTGAGATTGAGCACAACGCCGCCGACGTCGGATTTGTGAATGATGTCGCGCGACATGATCTTGAGCACCACCGTGGCGCCTTGCGTGAACAGCGTCGAAGCGTAAGCGACCGCCTGCTCGGCATCTGCGGCCGCAAAAGTCGGCACCATCGGGATCTCGTAGGCCTCAAGCAGCCGCTTGATCTCGACCGGGTCAAGCCACCGGCGGCCATCGGCGAGCGCCGCGGCAACGATTCCCCGGGCGACATCGATATCGGGCGCGAACTCTCGGGGCATGGCCGGCGGAACCTGCGCCAGCTCCGCCACCACCTCGCGATGCCGCACGAGATACATAAAGCCCCGCACCGCATCGTCTTCGGTGGGGTAGTTAGGAATTCCGGCGCCGCTCAGCAAATCGACGATCTTCTGGTCCGCGCCGACCCAAACTGCGAGCACTGGCTTTGCCCAGCGCTGGTGCAGCTTGCGGTACTTGCTGACCAGGCCGGTCACGGTCGCGGCGATTTCGTCAGCCGGAGCTATCGCGGTCTGAACATTCATCACCAGGATTGCGTCATTGCCGGGATCGTCCAGCAGCACCTCAAGCGCCGCAGCATAACGCGCAGCGTCGGCATCGCCGACGATATCGACGGGATTTGACCCTGACCAGGTCGGCGGCAGGACGGCGTCGAGCTTCTCGCGCGTGGCGGGCTCGATAGTGGCGGGGATTCCTCCCAGTTCAACAAGCCGATCGACCGCGAGAACCCCTATGCCACCGCCGTTGGTCAGCATCGCCAGCCGCTTTCCCGGAGGTGATTCGACTCGCCCGAGCGTCTCGGCGCAGTCGAACAGTTCGCGAAGATCCGACACCCGCAGGATGCCGGCGCGACGGAAGGCGGCATCGTAGACCGCGTCCGAACCGGCCAGCGCGCCGGTGTGGGTCGCAGCCGCTTTGGCGCCCTGCGCCATGCGCCCGGATTTGACGACGACGACCGGCTTGATCCTTGCGGCGGCGCGCGCTGCGGACATGAACTTGCGGGCGTCCTTGATCGCTTCGACATAGAGCAGGATCGCACGCGTTTTGCCGTCCAGAGCGAAGTAATCGAGCAGATCGGCAAGATCGACGTCGAGCTGGTCGCCGATGGACACGATTCCGGAAAAACCGACCCCGCGCTGCGCCGCCCAATCCACCATGCCGGTAGCGATCGCGCCCGACTGAGAGATCAGTGCCAGATTCCCCGCAGACGGCATGTGTGCCGAAAAACTGGCGTTGAGATTCGCACCGGGCATGATGATGCCAAGGCAATTGGGCCCAATCAGCCTCATGCCGTATTTGCGGGCGGCGCTTTCGGCGGCCTCTGCCAGCGATCCCGCGCCACGGCCAAGCCCGGAGGTGATGATGAGTGCGCCCATCGTTCCCCGCGCGCCTGCCTCATCGATAAGTCCCGGAATTGCAGCTGCCGGCGCGGTCATCAGCACGAGTTCGGGCACAAACGGCAATTTGCCGATGCTGTCGACTGCGGAAACGCCGTCGATCTCGGCATAGCGCGTATTCACCAACCCGAATTCACCCCTAAATTTCGCCTTTTGAATATTCCCGAGAATGGCCCGCCCGACGGAAGTCTGGCGCGGACTGGCCCCGACCAGCGCGACCGACCCGGGGGAAAGCAGATTTTTCAAATGATAGGTGGACATCAGTTCAATTGTCCAGCTGGCGCTGGCCCGGATGTTATGAAACTCAGCGCGTTCTTATACGTGACGGGAACGCTGAGGGCGACATCATAACCCGGCACGGTGGCCGCCCGACGACCGTTTTGTCGCGTCACCCCACACTGACACTCGATCGCCGCCATGCATTTGAGGGAGGTCAAGGGCTCCTTTGCCCCCGCGCCTATGCATTATGCTGTTGACCATTCGGTTCGCCGTGGAGAAACAGATGCGTGCGATGGTGTTGCCGGCTCCGGGGGCGCCGCTCCAGATGCAGGAGCTACCCGACCCCAGCCCCGGCGACGGAGAAATTCGTGTCAAGGTCAGTGCATGCGGGGTCTGCCGGACCGACCTTCATGTCGTCGACGCCGAGCTTCCCGGCATCCGGTATCCAGTCGTTCCCGGCCATGAAATCGTCGGCCGCGTCGACCTCATCGGCCGTGACGTCACCACGCACCGGATCGGCGACCGGGTCGGAATTCCCTGGCTCGGATACACCTGCGGCGTCTGCCGATTTTGCAGGGAGGGTATGGAAAATCTCTGTGACCGTCCCCTCTTTACCGGTTACACGCGGGACGGCGGTTTCGCCACGCACACCATTGCCGATGCGCGCTATGCTTTTCCGCTTGGCGAGGACGGCGACGATGTTTCGATCGCGCCGCTGTTGTGCGCGGGCCTGATCGGCTGGCGGTCGCTGGTGATGGCAGGCAGCGCGAAGCGGCTCGGCATCTATGGTTTCGGCGCAGCCGGGCATATCGTCGCGCAGATCGCACGCTGGCAAGGCCGATCCGTTTATGCCTTCACACGGTCCGGCGATACCGCGGCGCAGGATTTTGCCCGCCGTCTCGGCGCGGTGTGGGCTGGCGGCTCGGATACGCTGCCTGACACGCCGCTCGACGCGGCCATTATCTACGCACCGGCCGGAGCGCTGGTGCCGGCTGCGCTGCGCGCGGTGCGCAAGGGCGGCAGGGTGGTGTGCGCAGGGATCCATATGAGCGATATTCCGAGCTTCCCTTACGGTCTTCTCTGGGAAGAGCGGCAACTGGTGTCGGTTGCGAACCTCACGCGGCGCGACGGGCTGGATTTCCTCAAGATCGTCCCGCAGGCCGGAATCCGGACCCAGACCACCGCATTCCCGCTTGCCGAGGCCAATGACGTCCTGACAAAACTGCGGACGGGACAAATCCTCGGCGCTGCGGTCCTCAAACCCTAGGGCGCAACGGCGAATGACAGATTCAACGGCAGCCGGCTCCCCGACGCAGGAGCGCGTCTTCGCATTTCTGACCGATCCGGCGACGCATCCGAACGTTCATCGGATCGATACCCATGCGGCGTCGGTTTTTCTCGAAGGCGACCGCGCGCTGAAGATCAAGCGCGCGATCCGCTTTCCCTTTCTGGATTATTCGACGCTTGAGAAACGGAAAGCAGCCTGCGACGAAGAGATCAAAATCAACCGCCAATTCGCGCCGCAAATCTACCATCGCGTCGTCCCGATCACGCAAGGCAACGATGGATCGCTTGTTATCGACGGCAAGGGTATGCCGGTCGAATATGCGGTCGAAATGAGCCGCTTCGACGAGCGCCAGACCATCGACCATCTGGCCGAGGCCGGACCGCTTGATCCCGATCTCGTCAACGCCATCGCCGACGCGATCGCGGCCTCCCACGACACTGGCGCCGCTCGCGCCGGCCGAACCCTGGATCAATTCGGTCCCGGCAATCATCGAACACAACACCACCGCCTTCCGGGAAGCGGCGTGTTTTCCCGCCGATGATATCGACGATCTCAGGCAAGCCTCTCTGTCGGCATTTGCCGGGGTTCGCGGGCTGCTGCAGCAACGCGGCAGGCAGGGACATGTGCGGCGCTGCCATGGCGACCTGCATCTGGCGAACATTGTGCTGATCGATGGCAAGCCCGTTCTGTTCGATGCGATCGAGTTCGATCCCGATATCGCATCGGTCGATGTACTCTACGACCTTGCGTTCCCGCTAATGGACTTCATCAGGTACGGCCGGCAGGCCGCCGCGAACACCCTGCTCAACAGATATCTCGGCATCACAGCAGACGAAAATCTCGACACACTCGCCGCACTGCCCCTGTTCCTGTCGTTGCGATCAGCTATCCGCGCCCACGTGTTGCTGGCCCGTCATGGCCGGAATTCACGCGACGATGCCGATGTCATGCGGTCGGCGCGGGCCTATTTCGAGCTTGCGCGCACCGCGATCCGCCCTTCCGGGCCGGTGCTGGTGGCGATCGGCGGGCTGTCCGGAACCGGAAAGTCCGTCCTGGCGCGCGCCTTGGCGCCTTCGGTCTTGCCGCAGCCGGGAGCCGTGGTCTTGCGTACCGACGTGCTGCGCAAACAGTTATTCGGGGTACCCGAAACGGATCGGCTGCCCGAGAGCGCCTACCGGCCGGAGATTACCGCGCAGGTTTACGAAATCCTCGTGCGACGCGCGGTTCGCGTCCTTGTCCAGGGTCATTCCGTCGTGGTCGACGCGGTGTTTGCCCGCGAAGCGGAACGCAACGCCATCCGTGACGCCGCACGCAAGCTGAAGATCCGGTTTGTCGGGCTCTTTCTCGTAACCGACCTTGCGACCAGGCTGAGCCGCGTCGGCCGCCGCGAGAGGGACGCATCCGACGCTACGCCCGCCATTGCCGGACTCCAGGAGAACTATGATGTCGGCGCGGTCGATTGGGCGATCATCGATGCATCGGGGACGCCGGAGCAAAGCTTGAAACAATGCGAGAGCCGGATCGCTCATTGTCAGCCCTAGCGGTGACTGATACATTCATCATTTTGAAGTTTGATGCGCCTACCGGCGCGGCAAAGAACTACGAAAATCATCGCGAGGCCTCGCCTGCTTGAAATCAAGATTTCGCCGGAATCGCGCCGATGGGCTCGCGTCCTGACCAAGAAAGAAAAACATTAAGATACTTCATGCCAGGATGCCCGATGCTGCGTTTAGCGTGGGGAGCATCACCGATGGCGAAGAACGATCCTGTTTCCCTCCTTCTCCGCGATCATGCCAAAGAACTCCGGCAGGTCGATATTTTGAAAGCTTGGGACAGAACAGCTGCCGCGTCACAAATCATCAAGATGAGTACTTTGTTGGTAACGACGGCAGGGATCGTCTTCGCGGTTCTATCGGTGGGAAATCCAATCGTGCTTGCGAACGCCACGGCTTACCTGGTCGGCGCATCGGCGCCTCAAGACGGCACGCAGTCGATGCCAACAATTCAATCAACCGCCGACGCCCAGGCTTTGTTGCCGACTGCAAGCCAAGCGCCGACCGGCGATGAAGTTGCTGCTTATCAGAGCCAGACCGAAATCCGTCAGCCACCAGCCGAAGCCTTGCTCAAGCAATTCCAGGCTTGGGCGGCGGAGGAGACGCGCGACGAGATTACCGGCGCTTTAAACTCCGCCGATCAGAGTCAGACCGAAATCCGTCAGCCGCCAGCCGAAGTCTTGCTCAAGCAATTCCAGGCTTGGGCGGCCGAGGAAAGCGACACGCGACGAAATTACTGGCGCCTTTGAACCCGTCGATCAGCGTCACACCGAAATCCATCAACCGCCAGCCGAAGCCTTGTTGAAACTATTTCAGGCTTGGGCGACCGAGAAAGACGCAAGGGCGGAGGTGCAGCCGGTGAAAAATGCCAGCGAACATGTGCGGTCCGAACATCATGTCCGGGTAATGATCCGGCCCTTAAGAAATGCCCGAGCACAGGTGCGGCGCGAGCACAATGCACGGGTGCACGTCCGGACCGTGAAAAATGCCAGGGCAGCGGTCCGGCAAGAGCAAAATTCTCGGGCACAGGACCAGTTCGTGCAACATGTCCAGGTATCGTGGCCCGAGCGAAAGTTCGGTTGGTTGACGAATAGGAAGTGACGCTGCCGCCTTGCCAGGCGTCGTTATCTCAAAGCAGGCGCACCAATCCAACTGTCCCGCCGCCGGTGCCAGCCACTGCCTGTTGCGCAGTGCGAACGCGGCCTGCGGAAACCGGCCGAGCTGAAGCACCGGCGAGGCGGTATACTGGCGGACGTAGTCTCCGGGCGCATCGGGCAGACTGCTCCCTTCGGCCGACCCAGTGCCCATGCGCGGCGGGTCGCAGGGCTCGCCGGATCGCGCGGTCAGCCATCTCGACCATTCCTGCCACCACGATCCTTCGGTCCGCGGCGCCGCCTTCAGCCATTCGTCTGGACCGATATAGGGGGCATCCTCCGCTTTGGTCATGACCTGATAGAAGTGACCGTCCTCGCCCGGAGGTGCGACGACACCCGTATTGTGGCCGCCGCTGGTCAAAAGATAGGTAACGTCGGCATCCACCTGATAATGGATCTTGTAGGTGGATTTCCACGGCGCCACGTGATCCCACATCGTCCCGACCACGAACATCGGCGCGTGAATATCCGACAGCGCAATCGGCTTTCCCTCGACCATGTAGCGGCCCTCGGCCAGATCGTTGTTGAGGAACAGCTTGCGCAGATATTCGGAATGCATCCGGTATGGCAACCGCGTGGCATCGGCGTTCCAGGCCATCAGGTCGCTGGGCGGCGCCCGCTCCCCCATCAAATAGTCGTGGGTGAGCCGCGACCAGATCAGGTCGTTTGAGCGCAGCAACTGGAAAGCGCCGGCCATTTGCGTGGTATCGAGAACCCCGCGTTCCCACATCATGTCCTCGAGAAACGCGACCTGGCTTTCGTTGATGAACAAGGTCAGTTCGCCGGCCTCGGTGAAATCCGTCTGCGCGGCCAGCAAGGTAATCGTCTCGAAGCGGCCGTCCCGCCCCATCTCTGCGGCGGCAATCGACAGCAAGGTACCGCCCAGGCAATAGCCGAGCGCATGGATTTGACGGCCGGGGACGATATCCTCGATGGTATCGACCGCGGCTTCGACGCCAAGCTTGCGATAGTCGTCAAAGGCGATGTCGCGATCCCCCGGCCCCGGATTACGCCAGGAGATCATGAAAACGGTAAAGCCCTGGCCGGTCAGGAACTTGACCAGCGAATTGTGCGGCGACAAATCAAGGATGTAATATTTCATGATCCAGGCCGGCACGATCAGGATCGGCTCCGGATGCACCTTGCCGGTGGTTGGATAGTACTGGATCAGCTCGATCAGCTCGTTGCGAAACACGATCTTTCCGCGTGAGGTCGCGACGGTCTTGCCGACAACGAATTCCTGATCCTCGGCCGGCTTGCCGGCCGACAGCAGGCGCATCAAATCGCTGCACCAGTTCTGCCAGCCGAACACAAAATTCTCGCCCCCGCTCTGGAATGCCTTCTGCAATACCTCGGGATTGGTGGCGGCGAAATTGGACGGCGCCAGCATATCGAGCACCTGCCGCACCGAGAACTCGACGATGGCCTCGTTCGCAGGCGCCACGCCGCGCACGCCGGTCGTGACATTACGCCACCATTGTTCTCGCAAAAGAAACGCCTGGGCGAACAAATTGAACGGCGGAGTTTCCCATTCCGGCTTGGCAAAACGCCGGTCCTGCGGCTGCGGCTTGATCAGGGACCAAGGCCCCTGGCCGGGGGAGAAATAATGCATGGCGGTTTCAAAAAGCCTGGCCGCGTCTCGCATGCCATCCTGGGCGTTCTCTATTTGCTGCTGCGGCGCCGCTGCCAGATGCGAAGCCCAGTCGATAAACGCCAGCGACAGCGCGATCGGCGATATGCCGGCCGTCACGCGCGCCAGCAGCGCGTGAAGCGCGCGATCTCCCTCAAACGTTTCGGACTGCTGCCGTTTGCGGGCTTCGGACGCTGGTTCAGCGCGTAGTTCGTGCGGGACGACGGCGCGGCGGTTTTCGCCATAGCCCGGGGCATGCGCGGGACACGGCAGTCTCGGTGCTTCCGGCTTTGGCAGGGTTGATAGCATGGAATTGGTCTCTTTCACTTTACGCCGGACAAATCGACGGTAAATCCATGGCGGCCCAAAGACCGATCAGTCCTGTGGCCGGAACAGCTTCGACGTGGTTTCGAGCATCCGTTCGCCATGCTTAAAAAGCCGCTCGCTGTCGCGGCGGACAAAATCGATCTGGTGCTGGCCGCATTCCTCGCACATCGTCTTCAGGTCCTTGACCGAGTGCGAACCGGCCATTTTCGAGACGAATTCGGAGAGCAGGTGCGTTTCGGTTCGCGCCCGCTCCAGAAGCTCATTGCCGGCGAACACCATCTCCTCAAGCAATACCTTTTGCGCGCCCATCATGAAATCCAGGGCGTGTTTATTCGCCTTGGTCATTCGCATTGTCGCTTCGGTCGCCGATTGCTCAAGAACTGCGGCATCCGGTTGTGAAAGCTGTGCCATGATAACCCTCCGATTTTACGTCTTTTTTGAATAATACGACCTTGCTCCTGGGTCACATTGAGCTGCATCAAGCCGACGGTCGCCCCCCACGCCTTGACCTGCGTCAAATCGCGGCGCTCCGGCTGGCATAACCTGCAAATAACGATTTTAATCTCAAACTCGCGGAGGCCCCCATGCGCGCTCACCAGATCATGACCCGGCCGGTCATATCAGTCACACCGGAGACCAAGATCGTCGATGCCGCAAACACCATGCTGCAGAAGCATATCAGCGGGCTTCCGGTGGTCGACGCATCGGGCAAACTCGTCGGCATCGTCTCGGAAGGCGATTTCATTCGCCGCAGCGAGATCGGCACCCAGCGCAAACGCGGGCGGTTTCTGAAGTTTATTCTCGGCCCAGGCAAGGAAGCGGCCGATTTCGTTCACGAGCACGGCCGCAAGATCGGCGAAATCATGTCGCCGCAGCCGCTCACCATTACCGAAGATGCGCCGCTGGACGAGATCGCCGACCTGATGGAAAAGAACGGCGTCAAGCGGCTACCGGTGATGCGCGCCGACAAGATCGTCGGCATCGTGACGCGCTCGAACCTGTTGCAGGCGGTCGCGAGCCTCGCCCGCGAAATTCCCGATCCGACCGCCGACGACGACCACATTCGTAACCGCGTCATCGATGCGATCGAGAAGAACGACTGGTGCCCGTTCGGCCTCAGCGTGATCGTGCGCGACGGCATCGTCCATCTGAGCGGCGTCATCACGGAGGAGCGTTCGCGGAAAGCCGCGATCGTCGCCGCGGAGACCGTTACCGGCGTTAACAAGGTTCACGACCATTTGTGCTGGGTCGACACCATGTCAGGGATGTATCTGAACTCCCCGGAAGACGACGACCTGGCCCAAGCAAGCTGATCGGGGAGCGCGACAATGATGCTGATAATTCTGATATCGTCCGCCAGGTCTGTGTCGCGATCGCTTCGATCGCGCCTGAGCCCACTCAAAGCAGCTTACCGTCGGGTCCAAAGAACGGGTACGGCCCGTCGAAATTTCCGATCGGGACTTGATGGGTGACGACGCTGCCGAACCCCTCGCCGGGAAACCAGCTGTGGAGATGGTACGCCGGGGGCTCGACTGAATGAGGCCGCACTGCGCCAGATCGAGATCGACGGCGTGATTGGGCGCCGGGCAAATCGTGGCGGGCACCGGCAAACATCGTCAGGGTCGGCGCGATGCACGTGACCGGCGGCGATCAGTTGCACGCGCGGATGCGTCTGACGATCGGCGCGAGTTCGCCGGCGTTAGCGAGATACTGGCGATCCATGTGCCAGATGCCTGTCTTGAACGGCGGATGGTGCAGGAACACAGCGCCGGCGGCTCGGGCGAGGCCCAAGCGTTGCCTCGAGCCAAGGCAGGGTCGGCGCGTCGAGTTCGCCATGCGGTTTGCCGGGACGCTCGAATCCACAGCACAGATCGAAGCCCGCCGATTTCAACCGCTGATTGAGCGGGCCGACGGGGAGCGCATAGCAGCTTGCGGAAACGCGGCGCGCATCATTTCGCGGAGTTGTGATTGCCGGGAATGCCGACAAAGGAACACCATGCCGACGTTGCGCCGCTCGATCGGCACCGAGGTCATGTCGTTGCCGTCGAACAGCACCCGGCCGCCCGCGTCCGGCAACTCCAGCCCTGCGATGATGCGCAGCATGGTGGTTTTGCCGCAGCCGGAGGGGCCGAGCAGCACCAGCGTTTCGCCTGGCGCAATGTCGAGCGTCGCGGGCTCCAGCGCCGCGGGTGCCGTCGGCAAAGGTCTTGCCGCAGCTCTCGATGCGCAGCGAGGCGCCGTGGCCTGCGGTCACCGGTTCATCTCGCCTGCTCCCTGTCGGCGAACATCTGCATCGCGACCAGCAGCGGAATGATCATGACGAAGAAGATCAGCGTGTAGGCCGAAGCCACCTCCAGCCGCATCGAGGCATAGCTGTCGGCAAGGCCGATCGGAAGCGTTTTTGTCAGTGGCGTGTGCAGCATCCAGGTCAGGTTGAATTCGCCGAGCGAAAGCGTGACCACCATCAGGCTGCCTGCCAGAATCCCCGGCACCGCGTTGGGAACGATCACATCGCGAGAAGCGTCGCCATGGCGACGCGCCGAGCGATGCCGCGCCCTCGTCGAGCGTCTTGATATCGACGGTCGCGAACACCGCCATCACGGATCGCACCATGAACGGCATGGTGAAGATGACATGGCCGGTGAGGATGAAGAGCCAGGAGCGGCGAAACTCGCCGAAGCCGCTGATAGGTCAGCAGCAGCGCCAGCGCGATCGCGAGGCCGGGTATCGCCAGCGGCAGCGTGATGATCTCTTCGATGACGCGCGACATCCGTCCGCCGCGCACATGCAGCGCATAGGCCGAGGGAACGCCGGCCAGCGAGCGTGACGGCAAGCGTCGCAAAGGCGATCACGAACGACAGCAGGATGGTGCCGGCATAGAGATCCCAGACCTGAAACAACCCATTGCAGCGTCACGCCCGAGGAGATGCCGCGAAAATAATTCACGGTGACGCCGGCGCAGATCGACAGCATCGCCGGCACGACGAGGAATGCGGCGACGAGCAGCGTAAACAGGAGCTGGCCGGTGAAACATCAGGCGATCGCGCATGATCTTATCCAGCCGCCGCGACGGTGCCGCCGCTGAACGATCGGGCCAGCGCCAGGATCGCCCAGGCGATGATCCCGAGCCCGACCGACAGCGCCGCCGATGTCGCAAAATTCGCGGCCAAGGTGAACTCGGTGTAGATCAGCATCGGCAGCACATCGATATTGGTCGCCAGCGTGAACGCGGTGCCGAACGCGCCCATCGCGGTCGCAAAGGCAATGGCGCCGGAGGCGACGAAAGCGGGCGCCAGCGCCGGCAGCACGACATCGCGCTGCACCGCCCACGGGCTCGCGCCGAGCGAGCGCGCGCGGCTTCTTCGAGGCCGACGTCGAGCTTCTGCACCGCGGCCATGATCGTGAGGATGACGCGCGGGATCGAGAAATAGAGATAGCCGAGGAAGAGCCCGTAGATCGAATAGGCGAACACCAGCTTCTCGCCGAACAGATGGTTGGTGAAATCGCCGATCAGGCCCTGGCGGCCGGCGAGCAGGATGATCAGGAAGCCGACGACCACGCCGGGAAACGCTAGCGGAAAGGTCAGCATCGCGATCAGCACGGCGCGGCCGGGAAAACGATGGCGCTGCAGGAACATCCCCGCGACCGTCGCGACGACGAGCGTCGCGACCGTGGTCGCGGCTCGCCAGCAGAACCGTGTTGATCAAGGTGGCGCGGTAGCGCGGCTCGGTCAGGATCGTCGAGATAGCCGGCGAGCCCCTGCGGGCCCTCGGCACCGGTCACCACCAGCCGCGCCATCGGCAGCAGAAAGAACGCCGTCGTCACACGGCGAGCGGCAGCAGACATAGCGAGACGAAGGACTTATGCGGCATGAAGGAATGGTGCCCTTAATCGCGGCGTTTTCAAGCGACGTGGCGGCCGGTAGCGTAAGAAAGCGCCTCAATCAGAGGCAGAGCGCGCATCAGACCGTGCTCAGGATGCGGAGTCGCGGACCTCGGCGAGATAGCGGTCGACAAAGCCTTTTTGCATGTTTTCCATCAGGCCCCAGTCGACGCTCCTCGCACGCGCATAGTCGCTGTCGGGCAAGAACTTCTTCTTGACGGCTTCGGGCAATTCGATCGGGCGCGCCGGCCGCAGGTAGGCGTTGGTCCAGATCGCCTGCCCCTTGTCGGACAGCAGATAGTCGAGCACCTTCTTGGCCTTGTCCTTGTCGGGCGCGTTCTTGACGAGGCCGACGACGTAGGGAAACACCACCGAGCCTTCGCACGGGATGACGAATTCGAAATTGCCCTTCTCTGAATATTTGGCGCGATAGGCGTTGAAATCATAATCGAGCAGGATCGGCATCTCGCCGGAAACCACGCGCGCATAGGAAGTCTGCTTGGGAACGATCGGGTCGTTCTTGCGCAGTTCCTTGAAGAAGGTAATGGCCGGATCGAAATTTGAGGCCGAGCCGCCGAGCGCCAGATTGATCGCGACCGCCCCGACATATCCGACCGCGGCCGAAGTCGGATCGAGATAGCCGACCATGCCCTTGTAGTCGGGCTTCAGGAGATCCTTCCAGCAGGCCGGCACCGGCTTGCCGCCGAGCGCGTCCTTCGCATGAAGGATTTGCGACGAGCGGCTTTTTGCTCTGCAGCAAAGCTGGGGATGCGCGCAGTGATTGCGGCGGCGCCCGCCTTGCAGCGCGACTGATATTGCAGGTACCCTGAGGGTCAGAAACTACACCCGTTCCAACGGAGAAGCTCCATGACCCCTCCCGTCAGTTCTCCTGCGATCAAAGTGGTAAAATCCGTCCGCGAACAGGTGAGCGCCGAGGAGTGGCAGACCCGCGTCGATCTCGCCGCCTGCTACCGCCTCACCGCGATGTACGGCATGACCGAGATGATCGCCAACCACATCTCATGCCGAGTTCCCGGTTCGCACGACCATTTCCTGATCAACCCCTACGGGATGCTGTATGAGGAAATCGATGCATCGTGCCTGATCAAGGTCGATCTTGACGGCAACACCATCTTCAACGCCTCCGACTATGGCGTCAACGCGGCCGGCTTCGTCATTCATAGCGCCATTCACATGGCGCGACACGATGTCGACTGCGTGGCGCATACCCACACGCCGGCCGGCATGGCGATCTCGGCGATGGAATGCGGACTGCTGCCGCTGGCGCAGACGTCGATGCGGTTCCTCCACATCGCCTACCATGACTTCGAAGGCATCGCCGACGATGTCGGCGAGCGCGAGCGGCTGGTCCGGGACCTCGGCGAAAACGAGGCGATGGTATTGCGCAATCACGGGCTGCTGGTAGTCGGACGCACCATTCCTGCGACCTTCAACCTGCTCTATCGCATGGAGCGCGCCTGCCAGGTGCAGGTGATGGCCCTTTCCTGCAATACCAAGCTGGTCTACCCGCCGCAGGATGTGCTGGAGAAGACCTTCGACAAGGTCAAGCCGCGTCCCAATCTTCCCAACCGCAACGGCGAATTGGCCTGGCCGGCGCTGCTGCGCCAGCTCGACCGCGCCGATCCGTCGTACCGGAATTAGGGTCTAAGGGCCCCGCGCTGTATGTGACTGCGCGGCTCAATCATGAAGAGGCAAGGGGCTGGGAGCACAGACATGTTGCGGAAATTCGCACTTACGGTGCTGCTTGCGCTTGCGGTTTATGGGCCCGCCGAAAATGCGGCGGCGCAGAATCCGCTCGGTGGTGCCATCTTTGGCGGCGCGGCGGGCGCTATCGTCGGCGGCGCGGTCGGCGGTAACCGCGGTGCGGCGGTTGGCGCAATCATCGGAGCGACGACCGGAGCCGCGATTGCGGCCCAGGGCCAGCCGCGGCCGGGCGGTTACTACTATTACCAGAATGGTTGCTACATTCAGCAGCCCGATGGCTCGTGGGTCGGCGTCTCGCCGCGCTATTGCGCCACCGCGCAATATGACGCGCCGGTGGGCTATGGCGCGCCCGCCTGTATGCAATACCGCTCCTACGACCCGGCCAGCGGCACCTATATCGGCCGTGACGGTTACCGCCGTCCCTGCCCTTAGGCCCTTGCCGCCCTCGCGTGCGACCAAAAGGGACGTGCGACCTTTGATCGTGCATCCCTCTAATTGTCTAGCGGTCGATGCGACCTCTTCAACGCAGCACCACCGCGGTCGCCTCGACCTGGAACGGCGACGCTGGGAAAAATCCATGCCCGCACAGGTTCCGTTTTGCGGCTCCGTCAACGATCCCGGTATGCGGCAGCCGTCTACCCTTCGAGCCGACATCACAATGGACTTCCGGACCAATCCGGTTACCTTCCAAAGGCTGGCCTGGAGCGACCGGGGATACGACGCCAACCATGATTGCCGACACCGCCACACCAGAACAGCGCCCGGCCGGGGCGGGAATGGCCTTCGATGCGGTTGTCGTGGGCGCGGGCTTCGCCGGAATGTACATGCTGCATCGCCTGCGCGGACTTGGCTTTTCGGCGCGGGTGTTCGAGGCAGGCGGCGGGGTCGGCGGCACCTGGTATTGGAACCGCTATCCCGGCGCACGCTGCGACGTAGAGAGCATGCAGTATTCGTTCTCCTTCTCGGAGGAGCTGGATCAGGAGTGGAACTGGTCGGAGAAGTACGCGCCGCAGCCTGAAATCCTCTCTTACGCCAATCACATTGCCGATCGTTTCGATCTTCGCCGCCATATCGTGTTCGGCACGCGCGTCGTCGCGGCGACATTCGATGAAGAAGCCAGGTGCTGGCATATCGAGACCGACCGCGGCGACCGGGTCAGCGCAAGATTCTGTATCATGGCCGTCGGCTGCCTTTCGGCGCCGAACCGTCCGGCCTTCGAAGGCATTCAGGATTTTCGCGGGCCGGTCTACCACACCGGGGAATGGCCGCATGAAGGTGTCGACTTCACCGGGCTCCGGGTCGGCGTGATCGGTACCGGCTCCTCGGCGATCCAGTCGATCCCGATCATCGCGCGGCAGGCCACGGCGCTCACGGTCTTTCAGCGCACCGCGACCTGGTCGGTGCCGGCCTGGAACGAGCAGCTCACGCCGGAGTATCGACAGGCGATCAAAGCCGACTACCCATCGCTGCGGGCGAAGGCGCGCGCGCGGCCGACCGGCTTCTATTTTCCCTTCAACACCAAGCCGGCGCTGGAGGCCGATCCCGAGGACCGCGAACGGCAGTACGAAGAAGCCTGGGCACGCGGCGGGTTACCCTTTCTCGGCGCCTATGGCGATCTTCTGTTCGAAAAAGCCGCCAACGACACCATCGCCGACTTTGCCCGCCGCAAGATCCGCAGCATCGTGAAGGATGAGGCCACCGCCGACCTGTTGTGTCCGGACAACGTGTTCGGCTGCAAACGCCTCTGCGTCGACACCGGCTATTTCGAAACCTACAATCTGCCTCACGTCAAACTGGTCGACGTGTCGCGGACGCCGATCGAGCGCTTCACCGCCGATGGCATCGAGGTCGACGGCACCGAATACCGGCTGGATGCCGTCGTTTGCGCCACCGGCTTTGCCGCCATGACGGGATCGTTCGACAGGATCAGGATCACCGGCCGCAATGGCCTGACCCTTGCCGAGAAGTGGCGGGCGGGCCCGCGCGCCTATCTCGGCATCGCATCGGCGGGCTTCCCCAATATGTTCATGATCACCGGCCCCGGCAGCCCGTCCGTGCTGGCCAGCATGATCCAGGCGATCGAACAGCATGTCGATTGGTTGGCGGACTGCATCGGCCACATGCGGGACATCGGAGCGGCGACCATCGAGCCGATTCTCAGGGATGAGGACGCCTGGGTCGAGCACGTCAACGACGTCTCGACGGTCTCGTTGCGGTCAACCTGCAGCTCCTGGTATGTCGGCACCAACATCGCCGGCCGGCCGCGCGTCTTCATGCCCTATATCGGCGGCTTCCCGGTCTATGTACAGAAATGCAACGAAGTGATGAACGCCGGCTTCGAGGGCTTTGTGCTGGAAGGCGCGCCGGATAGCAACGCAGCGCCCAGGGTCTGCTATACCGAGCGCTGGCGGGCGCCTCTCGATATCGACGTCATTTCACCGGCCGCGATTGCCGCGCAGGCGAGTCCCGATGGTCTGACCGGGCGGCCACGCTCCGCGATTCAGCGCGGCACCACCGCGGTCGCCTCGATCTCGACGCGCGCCGCCTTTTCGACGAGGCGCACGACTTGCACCAACGCCATCGCCGGATAATGCGCGCCGAAGATATCGCGGTAGACCTGCCCGAGCGTCTTCAGGTTCGCCAGATACTCTTCCATATCGACGACATACCAGGTGAGGCGCACCAGATGTTCGGGCCGCGCGCCGCCCTCGGCCAGAATGGCCGAAATGTTGCTCAGGGTTTGCCGCACCTGCGCGACAAAACCTTCGGGCAAATGGCCCTGCTGATCCCAGCCGATCACCCCGCCGGTCACCACGAGACGGCCGTCGGCGGCCATGCCGTTGGCATAACCCTTCGGCATCGGCCAGCCGCTTGGCTGCAAGACCTGCGGACCCGCAGGTGACGCCTCGCTCTTGGCCGCCGACAACACCGCAAGCGTGGGCCCTTTGGGCGTGCTCACCAACCGTTCTCCATCATCCCGGACGTCATCATTCCGCGGCCATGCCCGCCGAGGTCCAGCACCGCCCGCGCCATCTGCCGCAGGGCAAACCGCTTCAGCTTGCCGGTCTCCGTCTTCGGCAGTTGCGCGACGAACTCGATCGCGCGCGGATATTTGTACGGCGCGATCTCGCGCTTGACGTGCTCCTGCAATTCCGTCGCCAGCGCGGCATCGCCGGTAACGCCGGACATCAGAACCACATAGGCCTTGACGATCATGCCGCGCGCCTCGTCGGGGGCGCCGACCACGCCGCATTCGGCCACCGAGGGATGGGTCAGCAGCGCGGCCTCGATCTCGGGGCCTGCAATGTTGTAGCCGGAAGAGATGATCATGTCGTCCGAGCGGGCCACGAAGCAGAAGCGGCCTGTCGCGTCGCGGACGAACGTATCGCCCGTCAGATTCCACCCCTGGCGGACATAATTCGTCTGCCTGACATCCGCGAGATAACGGCATCCGGTCGGGCCGCGAACCGCAAGCTTGCCGGCGGTGCCCGCCGGCACTTCGTTCATGTCATCGTCGACGACCTTTGCCTCGTAGCCGGAAACCGGGCGCCCCGTCGTTCCGGCCGTGGCGTCGCCGACGCGGTTGGTAATGAAGATATGCAGCAATTCGGTAGAGCCGATCCCGTCGAGAATCGGCTTGCCGGTCTTGCGGGTCCAGCTTTCGAAGACCGGCGCCGGCAAGGTCTCGCCGGCCGAAACCGCAAGCCGCAGCGACGACAGATCGGCGCCCTTGTCCATCGCGGCCATCATCGCCCGATACGCGGTCGGCGAGGTGAAGCAGATCGTGGCCTTGTAGGTCTCAATGATCTTGACCATTTCGGGGGGCGCGGCGTTTTCCAGCAGCGTCGCGGTGGCGCCAAACCGCAATGGAAAGATCGCCAGCCCGCCGAGCCCGAACGTAAAGGCAAGCGGCGGCGAGCCCACGAAGACATCGTCCGGCGTGACCTTGAGCACCTCGCGGGCATAACCATCCGCGACGATCAGGAGATCGCGGTGGAAATGCATCGTCGCCTTCGGTTCGCCCGTGGTGCCCGAGGTAAATCCCAGCAGCGCGACATCGTCCCGGCCGGTCTTGACCGCATCGAAGCGGACCGGCTTGTTCAGCGCCACCCGGTCGAGCTCGGCATCATGGTTCGACGTTCCGTCGAAATTCACGACCTGCTTGAGAAACCGGCTGGTCTTCGCGCAGGCGACCAGTTCGTCGGCGATGCGGCTGTCGGTCAGCGCCAGCGCGATCTCCGCCTTGTCGACGATCTTGGTCAGTTCGCCGGCGCGAAGCATCGGCATGGTGTTGACGACGACGGCGCCCGCTTTCGTCGCCGCCAGCCATGCGGCGACCAGCGCCGGATTGTTGCCCGAGCGAATCAGGACGCGGTTGCCGGGCTTGACGCCGTAATTCTCCACCAACGCATGCGCCAGGCGGTTCGACCAGTCCGCCAGTTCCTTGTAGGTGCGCTGGCGACCATTGCCGATCAGCGCGATGCGATCGCCGAACCCCTTCTCGACGATCCGGTCGGTCAGTTCGACCGCGGCGTTGAGATATTCGGGATACCTGAACTCCGGCCGGTCGAGCAGCAATTCCGGCCACTGGTGGAACGGCGGAAGATTTCGCCGCGTAAAATCATCGACGTGACCCGATGGGCCAAGGGATGGGATTCCAGGGCTGGGAATTCCACCCGACATTTCCATCGTCCCTCGTTTGCGGGATGAAAGGCTAGGCCGTCCGGCAGCGCTTCACTCCCAAACATTTTATACTTAAAGCAATTTCGCGCAAGGGCCCGAATCCGGGCAATCCAACGCTTTTTGAAACCTAGCGCTTCGCCAATTCCCTCAGACGCAGCACCATCGGCGAGTTCGGATCGGCCAGCGGAGCAATCGCCGTAAAATGGTTGGCATCGGGAACCGTGCCGAACCGGGTTGCGACCCCGGCCGCGCCCCAGCGGTCGACGATGGTCCGGCTTTGCCGGAAATATTCCGCGCTTTCGTTTTCGCCCACTACCGCATCGAGACTTCCCCGCCGGGGCGGGTTCCAGAACAGCGGACTCGCGGCCCTGGCGGTCGCGTGGTCGAGATGCAATGCGTTGTTGATGGACGTTTCGACCAGCGGCCCGAGGTCGAACAGGCCTGAAATGGCATAGGCCGCGACCGACGAGGTCTTGGGGTAGCGAACCATCGTACGCCGGCCAGTCGGTCGCGAGCATGCAGGCCGCGAGATGTCCGCCGGCGGAATGGCCGTGACATGACGAGAGACCGCCTAAGGCGCGCCAGTTCCCGCGTCGCCATCCGCATTTCCCGGATAATGTGATCGACGGTCACGCCGGGACAAAGCTCGTAGCTCGGAATGGCGACGCCGATGCCGTGGGCATTCAGGCCCCGGGCCAAGTGGCTGAAAAAGGAGCTTTCCAGCGCCTGCCAATAGCCGCCGTGAATGAAGACGACAATCGGCCCTTCGTTGTCGCCCTGAAAGAAATCAATGCTGTTCCGCGCGCCCGGACCATAGGGAATAGCGCGCGGGGCGTGCCGCTCGCGCCAGGCGCCCGCGTCCCTTGCCCAGCCGGCGATGATCGCGGGATTCTCCGGAACCCGCGCCCGGTTGTTGTATTCGACCTCGTAGTCGACATCCGCGTTCAAGAGCTTACGATGCTCGCGTTTGCGCGGACCTCTGCGCCGAGGCCTTGGTCTTGGCCAGCAGCCGCATCAATTCGCGAACGTCCTTCGGGGCAAGATCGGAAAATATATCGGCGATCCACATCTCGTGTTCCGCAGCCATCTTGCGAAACTCGGCGCGGCCGGCCTTCGTCAGCCGTATCACCTGCACGCGCCGGTCGGTGTCGGATGTGCGGCGGTCGAGATGGCCTGAACTCGACCAGCCGCTCGACCAGCCCGGTGACGTTGCCGTTACTGACCATCATCCGCTTCGAGACATCCGACAGCGTCATGCCGTCCGGAACCTTGTCGAGCTGGGCCATCAGGTCGAAACGCGGCAGCGTGACGTCGAACCGCTCGCGTAGCCGGCTGCGCACCTCACCCTCGATCAGGGTGGTGCAGGTCAGCAGGCGGAGCCACAGTCTGAGCTCGTTGCCGTGATCTTCCGGCAGTTCGACGGCCTTGGTCTCGGAATCGAGGATCATGATGCAATCATACCTGCCTGGAGCCCGGACAGCGGGACGCTGGCTTGGCGCGTTCGGCCGTTATTTTGACCTTCAAATAATTCAGGGATTGCCGCAAGTCAAAACGCCGCCGGCGACCGGCCGCCGCTTTGCCAAATTTCTTTAGGTTTCAAACAACTGGCGCGCGGTTTGCATGCCGGTTCTTGATGACTCGGGCTTGCTGTTGCTTTGCTTGCAGCGATAGCCATCATCAGAATAAGCTGAAGGCCTGAAAGCTTGGGATCAGTTGGCGTAGCCGGGGAGAAGTCATGAAGCAGCAGTTGAAGTTGGCCGGACTGGCGGTTCTCCTGAGCGTCGCGGCCGGTCAGGCCCTCGCGCAGGAAAAGCTGAAGATCGGCGTGATCGTGACGTTGTCGGGTCCGGCGGCGGCACTCGGCGCGCAGGTCCGCGACGGTTTTGCGCTCGCGGTCAAGGATCTCGGCGGCAAGATGGGGGGCCGAGATGTCGAGGTGGTGGCGGTCGATGACGAACTCAAGCCGGACGCCGCGGTGACCAAGGTCAAGGGCCTGCTCGAACGCGACAAGATCGATTTCGTGGTGGGGCCGATCTTCTCCAATATTCTTCAGGCAATCCACAAGCCGGTGACGGACACCAAGACTTTCCTGATCAGCCCGAACGCCGGCCCGTCCAGCTACGCCGGCAAGAACTGCAGCCCGTTTTTCTACGTGACCTCCTACCAGAACGACCAGGTGCACGAGATCCTCGGCAAGGTCGCGCAGGATCGCGGCTACAAGCGCGTCTACGTGCTGGTGCCAAATTATCAGGCCGGCAAGGATTCCGCCGCCGGGTTCAAGCTCGACTACAAGGGAGAAATCGTCGAGGAGAGCTACATCGCCGCTGGGCACGCTGGATTTCCAGGTCGAACTCTCCAAGATCGCGTCGCTGAAGCCCGACGCCGTGTTCACCTTCATGCCGGGCGGCATGGGCGTAGGCCTGGTGAAGCAGTACAGGCAGGCCGGCCTTGCCGATCAAATTCCGGTGCTTTCGGCGTTCACCGTCGATGAATCGACGCTGCCGGCGCAGCAGGATGCGGCGGTCGGCATGTTCGGAGGCGCAAACTGGGCGCCCAATCTTGACAATCCGCAGAACAAGAAATTCGTCGGCGCCTATGAGGCAGCCTACAACAACGTGCCCGGCACCTATGCCATGCAGGGCTACGATACGGCGATGCTGATCGACAGCGCGGTCAAGGCGGTGAAGGGCGATCTCTCCAACAAGGAAGCGGTGGCCGCCGCATTGAAGAAGGCCGACTTCACCTCGCTGCGCGGCGCCTTCAAGTTCAACATCAACGGCTATCCGATCCAGGATTTCTATCTGACCAAGGTCGCAAAGCGCCCGGACGGCAAGTTCCAGACCGAGATCGTCCAGAAGGTGTTTACGAATTACGGCGACCGTTACGCCAAGGATTGCACGCCGGGCAACTAGACAGAGGGAGGAAACGAGAGATGAAAACCGAGGTCGCCGGCATCACACGGGCCAACGAAGGCATTCAGGGCATTTCCTGGAATATTCTCGGCCAGACCTATGTGCCGAAAAATCGTACCGAACACTGCTTTTCCTGGCACGCGACATTCCCGCCCGACACATTCGTGCCGCCGCACATTCATCCCGACCAGGACGAGTATCTCTACATCCTGGAGGGCCGGCTCGATTTCATGCTCGATGGCGCCGACGAGTTCGCAACCGCCGGAGACACGGTGCGCCTGCCGATGGGCAAGCCGCACGGCATCTTCAACAAATCACAACAGCTCGCCAAAACGCTGTTCTGGGTATCGCCTACCCGCCGGCTCTATGACCTGTTCTGGGCCATTCACAACATGAAACAGCAGAATCCCGAGGACGTGGTCAAGCTCGCCGCCGAGCATAACATCCACTTCCTGCCACCACCGCCCGGGTAAGGGGCGTCGCTGTCCTCAGGATTGGCGCGATACCACGCGCGCAGCAAATCCCGCTCTTGCAGCGTAGCCTCGCACAATCGCCTCACGTGCTTCAAAGTTCAGGATGGTGTCGACGTCGGTAAAACCTTGCGGCGCCAGTTGCTCCACCGCATCGATCACGCCTTCCGGGCCGCCGCGCCGGTTCGAGGCGACGATTTCGGCCGTCATCGGCAGCCGCTTCTGCTCATAAGCGGCCAGCGCCTGACGCGGGTGCTCGGAACGCGCCAGGCAATCCGCGAGGCACCGCGCATCGAGGATCGCCTGCGAGGCGCCGTTCGATCCGACCGGATACATCGGATGGGCGGCGTCGCCGAGCAGCGTGACGCGGCCACTGGACCAATACGGCAAGGGGTCGCGGTCGCAGCAGGGGTATTCCCAGAACTCCGGCGTGGCGCGCACCAGGGCCCCGAAGTCGACCTGCGGAATCGAGAAGCCGGCGACATAGGGCATCAGTTCTTCCGGCTTGCCGAGCCTTGACCAGTCTTCCCGGCGCGCCGGCGGCGTGCTGCCGTCACCGATGCGAACCAGCACCGCCCAGTTGGTCAGGCGGCTCGCGGGGCTCGAGCCTTCGGCGATCGGATAGACCACCGCCTTGGCGTTCAAACCGCCGGCGATGATCATCGATTGTCCAGTCAGGAACACCGGCCAATCGGTCGCTCCGCGCCACAGCATCAATCCGTTCCAGCAGGGCGGGCCTTCGTCCGGAAACAGTGTTTGCCGCACCTTCGAATGAATGCCGTCGGCGCCGATCAGGATGTCGCCGCGCGCCGTCTGCACATGCGCGCCGCTGCGATCGAAGAAATAAGCGGTTACGCCGCCCTCATCCTGCGTGAACGAACCAAGCCGGCAACCGGTGTGGATGGCATCGGCGCCCAGCCGCTCCATTACGGCCTGATGAATGACGCCCTGCAGCCGGCCGCGGTGAATCGAGAATTGCGGCACGTCGTGGCCGGCATCGAGCCCGCGCTTTTCGTGCCAGACCTGCTGGCCGTGGCGGGTCAGATAGAACAGCTCGTGGGTGCGGATGGCGACCTCGTCGAGCCGGTCAAGCAAGCCTATACCCGCGAGTTCGCGGATCGCATGCGGCAGGGTGTTGATGCCGACGCCAAGTTCGCGAATGGTGTCCGATTGCTCGAACAGTTCGCAGCCGATACCGCGGGCCCGCAGCATCAGCGCGGCGGTCAAGCCTCCGATACCGCCCCCGACGATAATCGCTTTCATCGCCTTAACTCCACTCAACCGAAACGCCACGCGAACGCCTTAAACTCGCATGGGCAGTCACTCGGCCGCAAGCGGCTTTGTCGCCTCCGCCTTCAGCTCGGCCCGGGTCTTCGGCTTAGCCTTAATTTTCAGGTCGTCGAAATC
This sequence comes from uncultured Alphaproteobacteria bacterium, assembly GCA_963735835.1. Lineage (GTDB taxonomy): Bacteria > Pseudomonadota > Alphaproteobacteria > Rhizobiales > Xanthobacteraceae > Bradyrhizobium. The sequence continues at coordinate 155,076 of CAVTNA010000029.1, forward strand.
CTGCCGGTCGCGCACGCTGTTGCGGAAGATCTGCTCCTTGCCCGGCAGGTATTGCGGCGGGCAGAACACGCCATCGGCGCCATACCAGGCCGCGGCCTTCAGCGTGAACGACGGGATCGACCAGATGCGGCCGCCCGAGCGCCACCAGATCGGCGCGGCCGGCGGCGAGGATGGTGTTGACCTGATCTGCGGTGGTGATGTTGCCGACGCACATGGTCGCGACACGCGCCTCGTTGCGGACCTGCTCGGAGAAAGGCGTCTGGAACATGCGGCCATAGACCGGCTGGGCGTCGCGCACGGTCTGGCCGGTGGAGACATCGACCAGATCGACGCCGGCCTCGGCGAAGGCGCGCGCGATCGACCACCGCGTCGTCGCCGGTGATGCCGCCCTCGGCCCAGTCGGTGGCGGAGATCCGCACCGACATCGGCTTGTGCGCCGGCCAGGCCGCCCGCAACGCCTCGAACACTTCCAGCGGAAAGCGCAGGCGGTCGTCGAGCGAGCCGCCATAGGCATCGGTGCGCTGGTTGGTGAGCGGCGAAATGAAACTCGCGAGCAGATAGCCGTGGGCGCAGTGCAGCTCCAGCATGTCGAAGCCGCAGCGCTCGCCGCGCATCCGCCGCCTGAACGAACGCCGCCTTGACCGCGTCCATCGCGGCGCGGTCCATCTCGCGCGGCACCTGGCTGTCGGGAAAGTAGGGAATCGGCGACGCCGATATGACGTCCCAGCCGCCCTCCTCCAGCGGCCGGTCCATGCCGTCCCACATCAGTCTGGTGGCGCCCTTGCGGCCGGCGTGTCCGAGCTGCAGGGCGATCTTCGCCGCCGAATTGGCGTGGACGAAATCGACGATGCGCCGCCACGCGGCCTCCTGCTCGTCGTTCCACAGGCCGGCGCAGCCCGGCGTAATGCGGGCGTCGCGGCCGACGCAGGTCATCTCGGTGAAGATCAGCCCGGCGCCGCCGATCGCGCGCGATCCGTAATGCACCAGATGAAAATCGCCGGGCACGCCTTCTTGCGCCGAATACATGCACATCGGCGACACCACCGCGCGGTTGGCGAGCGTCATCTCGCGCAGCCGCAACGGCTGGAACATCGGCGCGTCGGGCTTCTCGACATCGACGTCGAAGCCTTTGGCGCGGACCTGTCTTGCAAACGCCTTGTCGACCTCGACGACGAAATCCGGCGCGCGCAGCGTCAGGTTGTCATAGGTGATCGCCTTGGCGCGGGTCATGACGCCGAAGGCGAACTGCACCGGGTCGAAATCCCAGAAGCGGTCGACATGCTCGAACCAGACCAGCGACACGTCGGCGGCGTGCTGGGTCTTCTCGACCTCCTCGCGGCGGCCTTCCTCGTATTGCTGCAACGCGGCTTCGACCGTCGGGGCGCGCTGCATCGCGTCCGCCAGCGCAATCGCGTCTTCCATCGCGAGCTTGGTGCCGGAGCCGATCGAGAAATGCGCGGTCGCCTTGGCGTCGCCGAGCAGCACCATGTTGTCCTTGACCCAGCGCTTGCTGCGGATCATCGGGAAATTGCGCCACATCGAGCGGTTGGTCAGGAGCGGATGCCCTTCGAGGAACCAGCCGAAGATCTGCGGCCATCCGTTCGGCGGACTGCTTCTCGCTCAGGCCCTCGAGGCCGGCGCGCTCGAAGGTCGCCGGATCGGTTTCGAAAATCCAGGTCGAGCGTCCGGCCTCGTATTGATAGGCGTGGGCGATGAACGGGCCCCACTCGGTCTCCTGAAAGATAAAGGTGAAGGCGTCGAGCGGCCGGGTCGAGCCCATCCAGGCGAACTTGTTGGAGCGAAGGTCCACCTCGGGCTGGAAATGCTCGATGATATTTGTCGCGGAAGCGGCTGTTGATGCCGTCGGCCAGCACCACCAGATCGGCATCGGCAAAGCGCGCCTCGTCCTCGATGTCGGTCTCGAACAGCAAGGTGACGCCGAGCTCGCGCGCCCGCTCCTGCAGGATCAGGAGCAGCGTGCGGCGCGAGCAGCCGCAGAAACCGTTGCCGCCGACCCGGTGCACCGTGCCGCGGAAATGCACGGCGATATCGTCCCAATAGGCGAACTCGCTCGGTGATGCGGCGGTAGCTCGCGCGGATCGTATTTCTCGAAATTGTCCAGCGTGGCGTCGGAGAACACCACGCCGAAGCCGAAGGTGTCGTCGGCGCGGTTGCGCTCGTAGACCGTGATCTCGGCCTCCGGCCGCTGCTTCTTCAGCAGGATCGCGGAATAGAGACCGGCCGGCCCGCCACCGATGATCGCGATCTTCATGAAAGCCTCCGGCGCAGCGGACCATTGCAATTATTTTAAACCTAAAGCATTTTGCCGGCAAGCCCGCACGACCGCGTTCAGTTGCCCTGAAAAGCCGGGTTCACCTTGTTCGAAAACGCCTCGAAGGCGCGGGCAAAATCCGCCGTGGTCATGCAGAGCGCCTGTGCGACCGCCTCGGCCTCGATCGCCTCCTCGACCGACATCGCCCATTCCATCGCCAGCATTCGCTTGGTCATGGTGTTGGCGAAGGTCGGCCCATCCGTGATCTGCCTGGCCAGAAGCTGCGCCTGCGACAGCACCTGCTCCGGCGCGACGATGCGGCTGAAAAAGCCCCATCGCTCGCCCTCCTCCGCGGTCATGAAGCGGCCGGTATAGAGCAGTTCGGAGGCCCGCGACTGCCCGATGATGCGCGGCAGGATCGCGCAGGCGCCCATGTCGCAGCCGGCAAGGCCGACCTTGTTGAACAGGAACGCAACCTTGGCGCCGGTGGCGGCCAGACGCATGTCCGACGCCATGGCAATGATCGCGCCCGCGCCGGCGCAGATGCCCTCCACCGACGCGATGATCGGCTGCGGCGAGGCCCGCATCGCCTTGACCAGATCGCCGGTCATGCGGGTAAAGGCCGTGAGCCCCCTGGTGTCCATCTTCACCAGCGGGCCGATGATCTCGAACACATCTCCGCCCGACGAGAAATTGCCGCCGGCGCCTGTTATCACGACAGTCTTTACGTCATCGTCCATCGCGCAGGCGCGGAAGAAATCCGTGAGTTCCCGGTAGCTCTCGAATGTCAGGGGATTTTTTCGCTCGGGGCGGTTCAGCGTCACGGTCGCGACGCCATCAACCACTGCCAGCAGGAAATGTTGCGGCGAATACTGCGCCAGCGGCAGGGTGACGGGATTGGCAGGCTTGCTCATGGGATCTCCCTTATGACTTGTCATTGCGAGGAGCGAAGCGACGAAGTAATCCAACCTTTCGTGTCTCAGGCTGGATGCTTCGCTGGCTCGCAATGACGGTTCAACTGCGCGCGCGCGCCTCAAACTTCTCCGCCGGCAACCGCGATGGCCTGTCCGGTGATGGCGCCGGCGCCTTCGCCGCACAGCCAAAGCACGGTATCGGCGACTTCGGCGGGCGTTATCAGGCGGCCTTGCGGATTGTGTCTCGAGAGTTCAGTCACGGCCTGCTGACGGCTACGGCCGGTTTTCTTCATGATGTTGTCGATACTGCCGGCGAGCAGATCGGTATCGGTGAAACCCGGACAGACCGCGTTCACCGTCACGCGGGTGCTCACCAGTTCCAGCGCCAGCGAGCGTACCAGGCCGATGACCGCGTGTTTCGCCGCGCTGTAGGCGCTGGCATAGGCATAGCCCTTGAGACCGGCGGTCGATGCGACCGCGACAATGCGGCCGTAGGGTCGGTCCTTCATCGCGGGCAACACGGCCTGGATGGCATGCACCACGCCCATGAAGTCGACATCCATCATCCGCCGGAACAGCGCCGCGTCGGATTTCGCAAACGGCGCGGACTCCGCGATGCCGGCATTCGCGATCAGGATATCGATCGGTTGGCGGCCTGCGGCTGCCGCAATCGCCGCGTCGACAGCGGCCTGATCTGCGACATCGGCCACCCCAACAAAGTGAGCGTCGCCGGCGGCAACGGTCTCATCCAGCGTCGCACGATTGCGGCCGAGCACGGTAACGGTCGCTCCCGCCTGCACAAGCGCGGACGCGATCGCCCGGCCGATGCCTCGCCCGCCCCCGGTGACGAGCGCATGCAGGGAATGCGGCAGTCCGGACATGCGCAAGCCTCCCCTGATGAATTCATCACGCAGAGACTTGCGTATATTTTAGACTTCAAGCTTTTGCAAGAAATGCGGCACAACCCGTCGTCCCGCACCGTGCCAATAAGCAGGAATCGGACCGCAAACGCCACTTGCTTTAAATATAAAATATCGTTTTCATGCACCGCGGTCCTGTTAGCATCGACAGGTCCAACCAATCAGGAGAGCCGGCGTGCCCGCTTCCGCCGCCATGAAGACCCGAGACGGCCGTTTCAGCTATGAGGCCGCCGGCGACCCCTCATCGGTGCCGCTGGTGTTCCTGCACGGCATCGGCGGCGCGGCGCGGGCATGGCGTGGTCAACTGGATTTTTTTGGCGATCGCTACCGCGCCATGGCCTGGGACATGCCGGGCTATGGCGGTTCGGCGCCGCTTCCAGCCGTCAGCATTGCCACGCTGGCCGACGCCCTTCAGGACTTCCTGCGAGAGGTCGGCGCGAGTAACCCGATTCTGGTCGGGCATTCGATCGGCGGCATGATCGTGCAGCAGTTGCTGGCGAAGAGCCCGGGCATTGCCCGAGCCGTCGTCCTCGCACAGACCAGCCCGGCGTTCGGCAAACCCGATGGCGACTGGCAGAAGGAATTTATCGGCGCACGGCTCGGCCCGCTCGATCGCGGTGAAACCATGGTTTCACTGGCGCCGACATTGGTCAGGGAACTGGTCGGCGACGATCCCGACGTCGGCGGTATGCAGCTTGCCCGCGACTGCATGGCCGCTGTTCCCGAAGCAACCTATCGCGCCACGATGCTGGCGCTGTTGGCGTTCGACCAGCGCAGCGCACTCAAGAATATCGCGGCGCCGACGCTGGTGCTGTCGGGCTCCAGGGACAGGAATGCGCCCGCGCCGATGATGGCGAAGATGGCGAGCTATATTCCATCGGCAGAATACGTTGAACTCGAAGGCGCCGGCCATCTTGTCAATCTGGAACGCCCCGGCGCCTTCAACGCCGCGCTGGATTTTTTTCTGAAAGCCCATGTGGCTGCAACGCAAGCAACAGCATGATGACGGTGCAAGTGAGCCAAAGCCTGACCGATGTCGACGCGGTCGATCCAGATGCGCCGATCTTCGATCCCGCCGCGTTCCGGCTTAACAACGAACAGGTCGCGATCATTGCGCGCGCGCGCGAGCTTGGCCAGCGCGTGTTCGCTGGCCGTGCGGCGGCTTACGATCGCGATGCGAAATTTCCGACCGAAAATTATCGGGATCTGCATCGCTCGGGCCTGCTCGGCATCGCCATCCCCAAAAAGCATGGCGGCCTCGGCGCCGACTATCAGACCTATGCGCTGGCGGCGGCCGAGATCGGCCGCTATTGCGGCGCGACCGCGCTGACCTGGAACATGCACGTCTGCTCGACGCTTTGGTCCGGCCCGCTGGCCGACGATCTTGACATGGACGCCGGTACCCGAGCCGAACACGAACGCCGCCGTGCCATACATTACAAACGCATCGTCGACGACGGTGCTGTCTATTCGCAGCCGTTCTCCGAAGGCGGCGCGGCTGCCGCCGGCGGTGTCGCGTTCGGCACCGAAGCAAAACCGGTCAAGGGCGGCTGGGTCGTCAATGGCAAGAAGATATTTGCCTCGCTGGCGGGCCACGCCGATTTTTACGGCGTGCTATGCACCGAAATCGTGGAGGGTGAAAAAGCTTCGCGCCGCAACACGCTCTACCTCGCGATACCAGCCAGGACCGACGGCGTCTCCGTGGTCGGCGACTGGGATCCGTTGGGCATGCGCGGCACGGTTTCGCGCACGCTCCTGTTCAAGGACGTATTCGTGCCCGAGGACGCGGCGCTGATGCCGCGCGGTGTCTATTTCCAGGCGGCGATGCGCTGGCCGCATATGTTCCTGACGCTGTCGCCGACCTATATCGGCCTCGCACAGGCCGCTTACGATTTCACCGTGCGCTATCTGCGCGGCGAGGTGCCGGGGACGCCGCCGGTCAAGCGCCGCATGTATCCGACCAAGCAGATCGCGGTGGCGCAGATGCAGATCAGGCTCGAACAGATCAAGGCGATCTGGTTTCAGGCGATTACCGAAGCCCACGCCAATCCGACGAAGGAGCAGGTGCTGCGGGCTTACGCGGCGCAATACTCCGCGATGGAAGGCGCCAACGAGCTCGCGACCTTGGCGATCCGCACCTGCGGCGGCCAGGCGATGCTGAAATCGTTAGCCCTGGAGCGGATCTATCGCGACAGCCGCTGCGGCTCGCTGATGCTGCCCTGGACCGCCGAACTCTGTCTCGACCGCATCGGCCGCGAGGCGCTTTACGAGACCGGCGAATCCGACGACTGACGAAAAATGGACCTTTCCGATCTCATCGAACGGAACGCGGCGTTCACGCCGGACAAGCCCGCGACCATCTTCGAGGGACAGATCCTCAGTTACGCGGCGCTTAGCGCGCGTATCGAGCTGACCGCGCGCGCGCTGAAGGCTGAATTCGGCGTCAGTCGCGGCGATCGCGTCGCGATGCTCAGCCTGAACCGGCCGGATTATCTCGTGCTGCTCTATGCCTGCGCGCGGCTCGGCGCCATGCTGGTGCCGCTGAACTGGCGCCTTGCGGTGGCCGAACAGCTGTTCATCCTGTCGGACGCCTCTGCAAGGGTGCTGGTGCTCGAAGGCGCCTTCGCCGAAGTTCTGCCTGCGCTGGAAAAAAGCCTGCCCGACACCGGCATCGTCGGGCTCGATTTTTCGCCTCCACGAGGGATCGCATTCGACGCGCTGCTGACGCGCGCGCGCGGCGACGGCCGCAATCCGCATACCGACCTCAGCTGTCCGCTGCTGATCGTCTATACCTCGGGCACCACGGGACGACCCAAGGGCGCGGTACTGCGGCAGGAGGCGCTGTTGTGGAACGGGGTGATGAGCCAGCACATGCACGGCCTCACCTCCGACGATCATGTGCTCACCGTGCTACCGTTCTTCCATGTCGGCGGCCTCAACATCCAGACCACGCCGGCGCTGCACCACGGTGCGACCGTGACAGTCCATCCGCGTTTCACGCCGGATGCAACGCTCACGACAATAGAGCGCGACCGTCCGACCCTGACGGTGCTGGTGCCCGCGACCATTCAGGCGGTGACCGACCATCCGGCCTGGGCCACGACCGATCTGTCCTCGCTGAAGGCGATCTCGACCGGATCGACCATCGTGCCGCCGCATCTAATCGACCGCCTTTCAGCGCGAGGGGTGCCGGTGCTGCAGGTCTACGGCTCGACCGAGACCTGCCCGATCGCGGTCTACACCCGGCTCGGCGGCGACCTATCGCGCGTCGGCTCAACCGGCCTCCCCGGCCTGTGCTGCGAGGCGGCTGTCATCGATGACGCCGGCAATGCGATGCCGCCGGACACGCCGGGCGAAATCGCCGTGCGCGGCCCCAACGTGTTCTACGAATATTGGGGCAACGAGGAAGCAACCCGCGAGGCGCTGCACGACGGCTGGTATCGCACCGGCGACATCGGCCGGCGCGACGCCGATGGCTATTTCTGGGTGCACGACCGCAAGAAAAACCTGATTATTTCCGGCGGCGAAAACATCTATCCGGCGGAAGTCGAACGCGTGCTGCTGGAGCATCCCGACGTCGTGGAATGCGGCGTCATCGGCCGGCCCGATCCGAGATGGGATGAGGTGCCGGTCGCCTACGTCATCAGGCGCTCCGGGTGTCTCGTCGGGGCGGAGGACTTGCGGGCCCATGTGCTGACGCAGCTCGCCCGATTCAAGGTGCCGCGCGATATCATTTTTGTCGACGATCTGCCGCGCACGGCCCTGGGCAAGGTCCAGCATTTCATGCTGAGACAGCGCGACGTGCCGGAGTCCTCGCAAGGAGATGGAATTTGAAGATCGCGGTCCTGGGCGGCGGCAATGGCTCGTTTGCGGCCGCGGGCGATTTCGCGCTGCAGGGCCATGACGTGCGCCTGTGGCGGCGCAACGCGCGTCTGGTGGTGGAGCATCGCACCGCGGGCTCCGGCATTGTCCTCAAGGATTCCAACGGCCGGCACGACGTGCAACTGGCGCTGGTGACATCAGACATCGCCGAGGCCGTCCGCGATGCCGAGCTGATCCTGTGCCCTGCCCCGGCTTTTGCGCAGCCCGACATCGCCAGCTTGCTCGCGCCGCATCTTGGAGATGGCCAGGTAATCTTCCTGCCGCCGGCGACATTTGGCTCGATGATCTTCGCGAGAGCCGCGCATGACGCCGGCAATCGCGCAAACCTGAGCTTTGCGGAGACCGGCACGCTGCCTTGGCTGACACGCAAGCACGGTCCGTTCGAGGTCGCGATCACCATTCGCGCCAAGCGATTGCCGGTCGGCGTGTTTCCGCTGAAAAACGCGAGCCATGCACTCGACGTGATCGGCCGCGCCTTTCCCGGTGTGATCGAACCCTGCGGCGATGCGCTGTCGGGCGCGCTGATGAACGCCGGGCCGATCATCCATCCGCCGCTGATCGTCATGAACGCCGGCCCGATCGAGCATTTCGAGCGCTGGGACATTCACAAGGAAGGCACGCAGGCCTCAATCCGCCGGGTCACCGACGCGCTCGATGCCGAACGCATCGCGGTGCGCGAGGCTCTTGGCTATGGCGGCCCGCATTTTCCGCTGTCGCATCATTACGCCACCGAGGGCGAGCAATGGATGTATGGCCGCGGCTCGCACGATCGCCTGACCGATTCCGGCGACTGGCGCGAGCAGATCGTGCTGACAGAGCATCGCTACATGCGGGAAGACCTGCGCCTCGGCCTGTCGTTGCTGGTTTCGGTGGCCGAACTGGCCGGCGTCGCGACACCGCTGGCAAGGGCTTTTCTCGCCATCGGCGGCGCGATCTGCGGCGAGGATTTCATGGAGAACGGCCGCACGCTCGCAAGTCTCGGTCTCGGCGGCCTCGACCGCGAGGGGTTGCAGACTCTCTTGCGGGAGGGTTTTGAGCGATGACGACGGCTCGCCCCATGATCGCCTGTCTCGGCGCCGGCCGCATGGGTCGCGGCATCGCGGTGGCGTTCGCCTATGCCGGCCACGCCGTCACCATGATCGACGTCAAGGCGCGACCTAAGGAACAGTTCGCGACGCTCGAAGCCGAGGCGCTCGGCGAAATCAGGAAAACGCTGGCGAGCCTGGCGCGGTTCGGGTTGCTGGCGGACAAGGACACCGACGCCGTCGTGGCCCGGGTCACCGTGGCGCCCGCGCAAAATATCGCTGACACGCTCGCCGGCGCCGGCATCGTGTTCGAAGGCGTGCCTGAGGTGGTCGACCTCAAGCGCGAGGTGCTGGCGACGGCCTCGAAATGCGGTCGGCCCTGACGTCATCATCGCCTCGACCACGTCGACCATTCTGGTCGACGATCTCTCCGGCGCAGTCGAGCATCCCGAACGCTTCCTCAACGTGCACTGGCTGAACCCGGCCTATCTGATCCCGCTGGTGGAGATTTCGCCGGGGGCTGCAACCGATCCGGCCGTCATCGCCAAGGTGAAGGCGTTGCTCGAAGGCATCGGCAAGGTGCCGGTGGTGTGCGCGGCCACGCCCGGCTTCATCGTGCCGCGGATCCAGGCGCTCGCCATGAACGAGGCGGCGCGGATGGTGGAGGAAGGCGTCGCCAGCGCCGAGGATATCGACAAGGCGATCCGCTACGGCTTCGGCTTCCGCTACGCGGTGCTGGGTCTGCTGGAGTTCATCGACTGGGGCGGCGGCGACATTCTCTATTACGCCAGCCGCTATCTCGAAGGCGCGCTGGGCAGCGACCGCTATCGCGCGCCCGAGGTGATCTCACGCAACATGCGCGAGGGCCGCATCGGCCTGCGGACCGGCGCCGGCTTCCTCGATTATTCCGGCCTCGATGTCGACGCCTACCGCGAGCAGCGCCTCGCGGCGCTGGTCGAATCTGCTCAGGCATTTTGGTCTCGCGAGACCGCCGGTTCTCGACGGCGATTAGCCGAACACGTCCTGCAGCACGCCTTCGCGGACCACGGCGACGCCGTCCAGTTCGATCGTCGTCCCCATCATCGGCAGATCGAAATGCCCTGCGGTGTAGCGTCCGGCGAATTCGTTGGCGCCGGTGGAAAACAGGAAGTTGCCGGAAACCGCGCGCAGCTCGGTGCCGTTGGTGTCGCGCTGGTCGTACATCGACAGCGCCTCGTAGCGCGCGCCCGGGTTCATGCCGAACCCGACATGCGACACCGCGTAGGCTTCGCGGTCGCCCCAGGCCGCCAGATAAGCGCGCATCATCGTGGCGTCCGCGCCCTCGCCCTCAAGATCGGTGACGTAGTCGTCCTTCAGCGTCATCCGGACCGGCGAGGTCAGATAGCGCTTGAAGGTGAGATTGATGTCGCCGGCCGCCATCACCAGCGTGCCGTTGACGGTGCCGCTCTTGGGGAAGCTGACGACGATGCCGCCCGGCCAATGCGCCAGCGTGCCCGGTCTGTCGGTCCAGCCCCAGACGCCGACCGTGGAGGCGCCGACCATGTCGACGTCGAGATCGGTGCCCGCTTTTGAGGTCACGCGCATCCGCTTCGTTCCGCGCAGCATTTTCGCCGCCGCCCGCACGCGCTTTTCCAGGGCGGTATCCGGCACCATGCGCTCGAGCGCTTCCGGGTGTTCGTTGGAAATCACCAGAATGCGCGCGCCGGCTTTCAGAATTTCCGGCGTCTCCGCCGCGTGCATCAGCCCTTCGATGGTGCAGTCGACGACAAAGCCTGCCTGCTGCAGCGCGCTGACAACCGGCGCCAGCCGCTGGATCGCCTCGCTGGCGCCGGTGGAGCGGATCGGCACGATCTGCCGGTTGCGCGGCGTCGGCACGATGATGTGAAAGGGCTTCGCGCCCATCCGCAGCAGCGCCAGTTCGGCCAGGTGGACGTTGAGCGCGCGCGACTGCGTCTCGGAAAGAATCGCGGCGGTGTCGCCGGACTTGACCGCGCAGCGCTCGAAAATCTCGCAGAACGCGTCGATCCATTTCGCTTCGATGCGATCCGCCAACATGCTTATCTCCACTTCAAATATTGCATCAGACTTCCGGAAACCCGCGCAGCAGATAGGACCGCAGCCCCTGCAGCAGGCCGTTAAGGATCAGTCCCAGCAGCGAGATCGTGATCAGCGGCACGAACATGTCGACGGCCTGAAAGGTCCGCGCCGCCGTCACCAGGAGATGGCCGAGACCGTCGGTCGAGGTGATCATCTCGGCGAGAAACACCACGATGCACGAAATCACGAGCCCGATGCGGCAGCCGGTGAGGATCGACGGCACCGCGGCCGGCAGCACCACCTTGAACAGGATCTGGCGGCGCGGCGTGCCCGCCGCCATCGCCGACCAGATCAGCTTCTGCTCGACCATCGACGCGCCGTAATAGGTCGAGAGCAGAATCGGAAACAGCGCATCCGCGGCAACCAGCGTGATCTTCGATTCGTGGCCGAAGCCGAGCAGCAGCAGCAGCGCCGGATAGAGCGCGACCTTGGGCAGCGGCGCCAGCACCCGCACGATCGGACGCACCACGGCGTTGACGGCGGGGCTCGCCGCCGCCGCGAGGCCGATGCTGACGCCGAGGACCACCGCGATCGAAAATCCCGCGAACAGCCGAAACAGCGTGGCGCCGATCTCCTGCTGAAACGTGCTGGTCACGAGTTGCTGTGCCAGACGCATGAACACCAGGCCGGGCGGCGGCAGCAGCGTCACCGGCGCATAGCCGAACGACACAATCGCCTGCCACAGCGCGACCGACAGCGCGATCGGCACGATCCCAAGCAGGACATCGGTCGTGACGGCGCGCGCGTTCATGCAAAGCTCAATGGAATTTCGAAGCCCGGCTCGGACCATTTGACCAGCCTGCCGCGCAGCTTTTCGAACGCGGCATCGAGACCGATGCCCATCGCGCCGATGATGATGATCATCGCGTAGACGGTGTCGTATTGTCCCATGTCGAGCGCATTGAACAGGATATTGCCGGCGCCGGACTGCCGCGCGATCATCTCGCTGGTGACCATGGTGATCAGCGCCAGCACCAGCCCGGTGCGGCAGCCGGTGAGGATTTCCGGCAACGCCGCCGGCAGCACGATCCGGATCATGCGCTGCGCCGCCGACAGGCCCATCGCGGCGCCCGACCACAGCATCTTTTCCTCGACCGCCTTGGCGCCCTGAAAACTGTGATAGATCACGGGAAGGCTGACGCCGAGAAAGATCACCAGCGTCTTCGCGACGTCGCCGACGCCGAGCCAGAGCATGATGATCGGCATCAGCGCCGCCTTCGGCACCGGATAGATCACCATCAGCAGCGGATTGAAGAACGACGCCACGCCGCGGCTGCGGCCCATCATCAAGCCGAGCGGAATCGAAACGACGACCGCCGACGCCGAAGCCGATCGCCATGCGGCGCAGCGATGCGAGAATGTTGATCAGGGATTCCTTGTCGCCGAGGATCGACGGGATCGCGCGGATCGCCTCCGAGCGCGGTCGGAAAGCTGTCGGTGTTCAGGATCAGCGCCGCGATCTGCCAGACGCCGAGCAGGCCGAGGCAGGCGAGCACGGCGCCGCGCGCGAGAATGAGGACGCGCGCCTGAAATCATGGCCGCAACTCGTCTTCGCTGGTGTCGTCGATCATGCGCTCGATGTCGACGACGTATTTCTGGTAGCGCGGATCGAGCAGCAGCTCCGGCGCGGCGGCGCGGACGCGGCAGATCGATATCGACGATCTCCTTGATGCGGCCGGGCGAGCGCGTCATCACCACGACCTTGTCGGACAGGAACACCGCCTCGTCGACCGAATGGGTGACGAACAGCACGGTCTTGCGGTCGCGTTCCCAGATGTTGAGCAGGTCGTTCTGCAGCCGCGTGCGGGTATGCGCATCCAGCGCGCCGAACGGCTCGTCCATCAGCAGCACCGCGGGGTGATAGGCCAGCGTGCGCGCCAGCGCGACGCGCTGCTTCATGCCGCCGGACAATTCCTTGGGATAGAAATTCTCGAAGCCCTTGAGGCCGACCATCTCGATCAGCGCGCGGCTCTGCGCCTCGGCCTCCGCGGGCTTCACGCCCTGCTGGCGCGGACCGTACATCACGTTGCCGAGCACGCTCTTCCAGGGAAACAGCGCGAACTCCTGGAACACCGGCCCGCGATCCGGACCGGGCCCGGTGATCGCCTTGCCCTTCATCTTCGCCACGCCCTGCGGTCGGATTGACGAAGCCGCCGACGATATAGAGCAGCGTCGATTTTCCGCAGCCGGACGGGCCCGAGAATGGAGACGAAGGCGCCATCCTCGATTGTCAGCGAGATCTCCGACAACGCCAGATGGTTTTGACGCCCCGAGGTCTGAAAAATCTGCGAGACGCGGTCGATCTCGATCATGGCGGCCGCCGGCTTGCGCGCCGGCACGGCTTCCGCCTCAACATTCGATCGCGATGGCAATACCTTCATTCCCGCTTTCTTCCCCGGCACAGTTCCGACAAGGCATTCGATTCGCCCCGGTTAAACCGAGCATAGCGGAAACTGGCAAGGCTTGGCGATGCTGTTTCGGCCTGCCAGCCGCATCACGGCTAATCGAACCACGGCCACTCCGCCGCACCTTCATGCGTGACGGCGCCGCCGGGCGCCTGACCGACCAGACGCGCATATTTGGCGAGCGCCCCTGCCCGATGCCGCGGCGGCCGCGGCTTCCATGCCTGCCGCCGTCGCGCGAATTCACCGTCGTCAATCAGAAGATCCATGCGGCGCGCGCCGGCATCGATCCTGATGCGGTCGCCTTCGCGCACCAGCGCCAGCGGGCCGCCGATAAACGATTCCGGCGAGACATAGCCGATGCACATGCCGCGCGTGGCGCCGGAAAAGCGACCGTCGGTGATGAGCGCGACCTTCTCGCCCATGCCCTGCCCGTAGATCAGCGCGGTGACGCCGAGCATCTCGCGCATGCCGGGACCGCCGACCGGGCCTTCGTTGCGGATGACGAGAACCTCGCCGGCCGCATAGTTGCGATTGCGCACGGCGTCGACGCATTGCTCCTCGTCCTCGAACACCCGCGCGAGCCTTCGAACACCAGGTTCTTGAGACCGGCGACCTTGATGACGGCGCCGTCAGGGCAAAGATTGCCCTTGAGAACCGCGACGCCGCCGTCCGGCATGATCGGCGCGCCAGTGCTGAAGATGACCTCGCCGTCTGGCGTATTCGCCCCGCCATATTCTTCCGCAATCGTCCGGCCCGATGATCGTCAGGCAACTACCGTCGATGTGACCGCTTTCGACCAGCGCGCGGATGACGACGGCGGTGCCGCCGATGTCGTAGACGTCCTTTGCGGTATATTTCCCGCCCGGCCGCAAATTGCCGATCAAGGGCGTGCGCGCAAAGACCTCGCCGACATCATCGAGCGAGAAGGATATGCCGGCCTCATTGGCGAGCGCCGGCAAATGCAGCGCGGCATTGGTCGAACCGCCGGTCGCGGCAACGATGGCCGCGCCGTTTTCCAGCGCCTTTCGCGTCACGATTTCGCGCGGTAACGGTCCGCCTCGCTGCAGCATCTGCATCACCAGGCGGCCGGCGCGGCGCGCAACTTGCGCGCGCTCGGCATAGACGCCGGGGATCATCGACACGTTGGGCATCGTCAGCCCCATCGCCTCGGAAACCATGCCCATGGTGTTGGCGGTGAACTGCCCCGCGCAGGCACCGATCGTCGGCAGGCAGGTCCGCTCGATGCCCTCAAGCGTCGCCTCATCGATTTCGCCGGTCATGAAGCCGCCGACGGCCTCGTAGGAATCCAGCACCGTGAGAGTTTTTCCCTCGATACCGCCCAGGCAGCGCGCTGCCGCCATAGATGAAGATCGACGGCACGTTGCAGCGGATCATTCCCATCATCACGCCGGGCAGCGTCTTGTCGCAGCCGCCGAAACCGATCAGCGCGTCGTAGGCAAGGCCGTGGACCACGGCTTCGATCGAGTCGGCAATCAACTCGCGCGAGAGAAGCGAGAACTTCATTCCCTCGTGGTTCATGCTGATGCCGTCGGAGACCGAGATGGTGGTGAATTCCCGCGGCGTGCCGCCGGCCTCGGCGATTCCGGTCTTGGCGGCGTCGACCTGGAAATCGTGGGTCATGTTGCAGGGCGTCTGTTCGCCCTTCATGCTGACGACCCCGATCATCGGCTTCGCGAGCGCCTCGTCGTCGAGCCCCATCGCACGCATGAAGGCGCGATGGGGCGCACGATCGAGACCATCGGTCGTCACGCGTGATCGCCACTTTTTCATGCGTGCAATTTCTCCGCTCGTCCCGGCGAACGCCGGGACGGCTCGTGGATAATCTCGCCTACTGCAGCGGCGCGACGATGGTCGGATGCTTGAACTGCGCGACGTCCATTTTCGGCAGCATTCCCGTCGCGGCGTAGATGTCGAGCATCTTCTGGATCGCCTCGAAATTCGGCGCGGCGCCCGGATCCCGTCCGAAATCATTGTCCTTGAGCAGATAGGTATCCAGCACCGGAATTGGCGCCTTCAGCACTTCGGTGACGACCTTGAGCGTCTCCTCGCGATTGGCCAGCGCCTTCTTCATGCCGGAGGTGATATCGCGGACATAGGCTCTGACCAGATCCGGATTCTTGTCGACGAAGTCGGCGCGGCAGGCCTCCAGGATGTGAACGATGTTCGGCATTTCCTCAGACAGCGAAAACAGCTTGCGTGTGCCGCCCTTGGCCTCGGCGCGCGCCGCGAAGGGCTGGTTCATGTTGACGGCATCGACGCGACCCTGACGCAGCGCATCCTCGGAGACGGCGAAGCCAACCTCGACCAGCTTGATGTCCTTGTCCGGGTCGACGCCGTTCTTTTTCAGAAGCATCGCGAATGGACCGTAGGTGCCGCCGCCGATCACGGATATGCCGATGGTCTTGCCCTTGAGATCGGCAATTGTCTTGATCGGGGAATCGTCCATCACCGCCCAATAGACCGAGAAGCCGCCAGGCTTTTCGAAGACGTGCTGCGCCACGATGTAGGCCTTCAGATTTCCGCCGACCACGCCGTTCGCCAGCGACAACGGCGCCTGTGTCGCGCAATCGAGCGCGCCCGCGGCCAGCGCCTGCGTCATCGGCGCGGTACCCTGAAACTGCGTCCATTCGACATTGTAGGTCTTGCCGAGATCGGGGAATTCCGAGGGTCTGCGCATCATCCAGTATTTCGATTCCTCGGCCGGGATGGTCCAGCCGACACGGATCGTCTGCTGCGCATGAGATGAACTTACGCCGGCAAAAACGACGGCTACGGCCCCTGCCGCAAAAATCCATTTCGAAGGTATCCGCATCATCCCCACTCCACTTTTCCGAAGCCGACAGGCGTCAGCACAAATATCATGCGTGCAAGCCTTTCATGGTTCAAATGATCAGGCAAGCCACCGGAGCGTGCCTGTAATGGTCCGACAAGGCCGGGAGTGTGGTAAAGGCCAACATGCCGGGCAAGCCTTTGCCGGCGACGATCAAGGGAGAAATGCAATGGCCGGAGTTGGCGGGGCGGACGGAAGGAAAGCGGAAAAGCTCGGCTATCTCGGACTCGGAATGATGGGACTCCCCATGACGCGGCGCCTGGTGAACGCCGGCCACGACGTCACGGTCTGGAACCGGTCTTCCGGCAAGGCCGCTGCCCTGGTCGAGGCTGGCGCGAAGCTCGCACGCTCTCCACGCGACGCGGCCGACACCGCCAGCATCGTCTTCATGTGCCTGACCGATGCCGCGGCCGTGGAAGAAGTGGTGTTCGGCCCCGACGGTCTGGCGACCGCGGCCGGCACCGGAAAGCTTGTCGTCGACTTCTCCTCGATCCACCCGGAGGCAGCCCGCGCCATCGCGGCGCGGCTGAAGATGGCGAACGGCATGGGATGGATCGATGCGCCAGTCTCGGGCGGCACCATGGGCGCCGAGGAAGGCACGCTTGCGGTGATGGCCGGCGGCGAAGCCGCCGACATCGAAAGAGTGCGGCCCTATGTTCTGGCGATGGCGCGAAGGCTCACGCATATGGGTCCGACCGGCGCGGGCCAGACCACAAAACTCTGCAACCAGGTGATCGTCGGCTGCGCCATGGCGGTGCTCGCGGAGGCGACACGGCTGGCGGTAAACGCCGGGATCGACGCCAAGCGGCTGCCCGAGGCGCTCGCCGGCGGTTTTGCCGATTCGATTCCGCTGCAATTGTTCGTGCCGCGCATGGTGCAGGGCATTCATTCGCCGCCGCTCGGTCATATCGCGACGATGCTGAAAGACCTGGATACGGTGATCGATGTCGCCCGCGATACATCGAGCCCGGTGCCGATGGCCGGTCTTGCCGCGCAATTGTTCAGGCTGGCCAAAGCAGCGCGCGGCGCGGATGCCGACGCGCTCGAAATCTACAAGCTATCGGCGAACCTGATCGGTTGAGAGGCGATCGTTTCGCGATCGGTCCATGCCCGCCCGATCTCTCACGCCATTCAACCTCGGCTTGTTCGCGGCAGGTGGCAACCGGCGCCGACTGAGACAAAGCCATCGTCGCGTGCGAAAAACCAATTGCAGTCGCACACAGCATCGTTAGAAATGGCTTTCGCATCGAATAAATCAGGGATCCGCGCCCATGTACGACCCTGCAGGCGTCAAGACATCACTCCAATTTCCGATCCCTGTGCAGATGAAAGCCTGGGTGTTGGGCGACCCGGACCAGCTTTTGCTGCGCGACAAGCCTACGCCTGTTCCGGGCCGGGCGGAGGTTCTGGTCCGCATCGACGCCGTTGCGATCTGCGCAACTGATCTCGAGATCGTCCATAGCGGGTCGCCGGCGAGCATTGGGGGCGACCTGCCCTTCAACAAGAATTTTACGCCCGGCCATGAATATATGGGCACGGTTGCGGCGCTCGGACCCGAGGTCGACGAGTTCAACATCGGCGAGCGCGTCAGCGTGGAAATCCATGCCGGTTGTGGCCAGTGCAAGCGATGCCGCCAGGGCATGTACACCTCCTGCCTCAACTACGGGAAGCCCGAAAAGGCTCACCGCGCCAACGGCTTTACCACCGATGGCGGTTTCGCCGAATACGCGATCAATCACATCAACACGCTGGCGCGGGTGCCTGACACCATGAGCGACGCGGAGGCCACGCTTGTCGTCACCGCCGGGACCTCCATGTACGGCCTGACCGAACTGGGCGGGCTGGTCGCCGGTGAAAGCGTTGTCGTGATTGGTCCGGGACCCATCGGGCTGCTCGCGGTCGCCGTTGCAAAGGCGCTTGGAGCGAGTCCCGGTGATCCTGACGGGAACGCGCAACAAGCGCCTCGCAATCGGCACGGAATTAGGCGCGGACCGCGTCATCAACATCGCCGAAGAGAACGCGGTCGATGTCGTGAAACACCTCACCGGCGGCATCGGCGCGGATTATGTGATCGAGTGCGCCGGCACCGAGGCCACCGTCAATCAGGCCATTCACATGGCCAATCGCGGCGGAAAAATCTGCCTGGCGGCATTCCCGCACGTGCCCGTCATGACCGACCTCGCGCATCTCGTGAAGAACAATATCTACGTTTACGGCATTCGCGGCGAAGGCCGCAGCGCCACGCGACGTGCGATGGCCTTGATGTCGGAAAAGCGGTTCGATGCGACGAAAATCCACACCCACACCTTCGCGCTCGCCGATCTGCCCACGGCGCTGCGTTACGCGCGGGACCGGGTCGAGGACGCCATCAAGGTGGTGGTCACCACCCGACAAGCGAACATGCTTAGTGGCGTGGCGGCGGAGTGAAGCAGATTTGGCATGGGCGCATGGACGCTAACCCGGGCGTCGGCAGTCACCTTGAGTACCGGGCGCACTCAGTAATGAGGGTCGTACATTTGCGACTGAACGAACGCCATCAGATCGTTCGGCGCAGCGCCGGTCGCAAGCCCGCGCCGGTAGGCGACCTCGGCAACCGCCACGGCGATATGCGCCGAGACTTCGCGGATCCGCGGTAGCGCCGGATAGAGGCTGCCCTGTTCGATGTCGGCGTCGTTGACCAGATATGCCAGCGTGTGCGCGGCGGCCATGAACATCTCGTCGGTCACCAGTCTTGATCCGCTCGCGATCGCGCCGAGACCGACGCCGGGAAAGATGTAGGAATTGTTGCCCTGGCGCGGCACGAACGTCCTGCCGTCGAGCTGCACCGGATCGTACGGGCTGCCGCATGCGAACAGCGCTCGACCGCCGGTATGGCGGTAGGCTTCCTCGGCGGAACATTCCGCCTTCGAGGTCGGATTGGACAGCGCAAACACGATCGGCCGATCGTTGATCTGCGCCATGGTCTGCAGCACCTCGGGCGTGAAGGCGCCGCCGACCGCCGCAACGCCGATGATCGCGGTGGGCTTGAGCGTGTCGATCGCGGTCAGGAAGTCGCCGATCGGCGCGTGATCGTGCGCGTAGCGAAGCTTGTGGTCGGTGAGGCCCGCCCTGTTCTTTACAACAAGGCCGCGCGAATCCACCAGCCAGTGTGCGCCGCAGCGCCTCGGCTTCGGATGCGCCCTCCGCCATCATGGCCGAGACCACGAGGTCGGCAATGCCGGTCGCAGCCTCGCCTGCGCCAAGGAACAGCACCTTCTGGTCGGTAAGCTTCTCGCCAGTCACGCGCAACGCCGAGAAAAGACCCGCAAGCGCCACCGCGGCGGTTCCCTGGATGTCGTCGTTGAAGACATTTATCTTGTCGCGATATTTGTGCAGCAGACGGAACGCCGAATGATTGGCGAAATCCTCGAACTGGATCAGCACGCCGGGAAAGGTCTCGCGCGCGGCGGTGATGAATTCGTCGACGAATTCGTCATAAGCCGCACCGCTCAGGCGTTTCTGCCGCATGCCGATATAATAGGGATCGTTCAGGAAGTCTTCGTTGTTGGTGCCGACGTCCAGCATCACCGGCAGGCAGTATTCCGGGTGGATGCCGGCGCAGGCCGAGTAAAGCGAAAGCTTGCCGACCGGAATGCCCATGCCGTGGGCGCCGAGGTCGCCGAGGCCGAGGATGCGCTCTCCGTCCGTGACGACGATAAGCTTCGCCGGATAAGGCCAGTTGGCCAGCAGTTCCGCGATACGCCCGCGATCGCTGGCGTTGATGAACATGCCGCGCGGCCGCTGGAAGATGAGACCAAACCGCTGGCAGGCGAGACCCACCGTCGGGGTGTAGATCATCGGCTGGATTTCATCGATGTTGTCGCATACGACGCGGAAGAACAGCGCCTCGTTGCGGTCATGCAGCGAGTTGAGCGCGATGTATTTTTCCAGATCGGTGGGCAGGCTGCGCAGATTGGTCAGCACGCGCTCGACTTGATCCTTCATCGAAAGCACGTGCGCGGGCAGGAAGCCGCGCAATCCCAGCGCGTCGCGCTCCGCTTCCGTGAAAGCAGTGCCCTTGTTAAGCAGCGGATCGCGCAAGAGCGCCATGCCGCGCGGCGAATCGGAAGGCCATGAGCTGGGCCTCGCCCGGACTGGCACGCTCATATTATATTCCCCCCAAGAGCCGGTTGATGATTTGATCCCAGCATCTGCCCGATTGAAGCAGAAAGCGTTGATCAAGATCAAGAGCGGAAGCCGGTTTTCTGGCCGCACGCCCTCGCCGATCCGCCCTCCGCGCTGCAATGCGACAACGCCGGATCACACCGAGCAACAACGCTCCTTGATCTCGTTGTCGGCTAAGAGCTCGCTCGCGGCAGCGTGATCGATCACCGCGCCCTGGATCCAGCACATAGGTGCGGTCGGCGATATCGAGGGCCAGTTCCACATTCTGCTCGACCAGGACCGTCGCCCTGCGCGTTCATGGCACGAAGCCCACCGAGCGGGCAATCATACGACGCCGCCGAGATAGAGCCGCTTGACGATGTCGTTGCCTTTCAACTCGTCGACCGAACCGGCCGCGACGACGATCTCGCCATGGACGATGATGTAACCGCGATCGGCGATGCGGATCGCCTGGTTGAAGTTCTGCTCCGCCATCAGCACCGTCAGGCCGAAACGCCGATTGAGTTCACCGATCTTGGCGATGGTCTGCGATACCAGGAGCGGCGACAGGCCTACCGATGGCTCATCGATCAGCAACAGGCGCGGCGAGGACATCAGCGCGCGCGCGATGGCGAGCATCTGCTGTTGCCCGCCCGACATGGTGCCGGCGAGCTGGTTCTGCAGCCCCTTGAGGGCCGGAAATGTCTCGAAGGCGAGCGCAAGGTTGCGATCGAGGTCGCGGCGGGCGGCCTTCCGGAAGGCGCCGAGCATCAGATTTTCCAGCACGGTCAGTTTGGGAAACAACCGCCGTCCCTCCGGAACCAGCGCCACGCCGAGATCGACGATGGTCTCGGGCGACAGCCTGGCCAGATCGTGCGCCTTTCCGTCGATTGTCAGCGAAATGCCGCCGCGCTGCGGCCGAACCAGGCCCGCGATGCACTTCATCAGCGTGCTCTTGCCGTTGCCGTTGGTGCCGAGCAATGCGACGGTCTCGCCGGCCTCGACATGGAGCGTGACGCCACGCAGCGCCTTCACGGCGCCGTAACCCGCGTCAAGGTCATGGATGGCGAGGCTAAGTGCCAAGGTAGGCCTCCTGCACCCGCTGGTTCGCCATGACTTCGTCCGGTACGCCGATCGCGATGATCCTGCCGGCGTCCAGGCACATCACGCGGTCCGAAAAACGCATCACGGCCTGCATGATGTGCTCGATCATGATGACGGTGATGTCGTGGCCCGCGAGCGTCATGAGGAGATCGAGCACCTCGTCGACCTCGGCGCCGGAAAGGCCGGCCATGGCCTCGTCGGAAATCAGCAGTTTCGGGTGCGTCGCCATCGCGCGGGCGAGCTCCATCTTGCGCAATTCCACCTGGCTCAGTCTTGTGGTCGACACATCGGCCTTGGACGCAAGCCCGGTCTGCGTCAGGATCGACATCATGGCCTCGCGCCGTTGCGCGACCGGAACGAAGTCGTTCGCGGCCGTCGCGAAGTCGATCGCCACCATCAGGTTTTCGGCGACCGTCATGCTTTTGAACGGCCGCGGGATCTGGAAGCTGCGCGCAATGCCGCGGCGCGTGCGCAGATGCGGCGGCAAGCGCGTGACGTCCTCGCCGCGGAACACCACGGTTCCGGCCTCGGTACGGAACGCGCCGGAAATGCAGTTGATCAGCGTGGTCTTTCCCGAGCCGTTCGGGCCGATGAGGCCGAAGCGCTCTCCCGGACGGATATCGACGCTGACATTGTCCAGGGCGGTGAAGCCTCCGAAGCGCTTGGTAAGTGCGGCGATCCGCAGCAACGGCTCTGGTGCGTCGGGCGACGTCATGTCTGGCCCCCCGTGCGATTGCGGACAAGCCGGCGGAACAGGCCAATCAGGCCCTCCGGCGCCGCCACCACGAACAGCACCAGCATGACGCCGAGCACCAGCACATTCACTTCCGACGAGATGGTGACGGTCAGCAGTTGCTGCGTCGTGCCCAGCAAGATCGCGCCGAGAACCGGGCCGATCCAATGCGCGGTGCCGCCGATCAGCGACATCGCCAGCACCGAGACGGAGTAATTGAGATTGAAAGCGGACGACGGTTCCGCGTATTGGAGGTACATGGCGGCGGGCGCACCGGCTGCGCACATCAGCGCGCCGGAGATGACGCAAGCCGTCACCTTCAGCCGCAAGGTCGGCACGCCGGTGCATTCCGCGGCGAGCTCGTCGTCCTTGAGCGCCTGCAGGCCGCGGCCCATCCATGAGATCTGCATGTAGCGGGCAATCGCAACCGTCAGCACCACCAGCAGCGCCTGAACGAAGAACAGCATCTGCACGTAGGTGTCGAAGGGCGGCATCACCGGCGGCCGCTGCAGCTGGATGCCGGCCGCGCCACCGACATATCGCCAGTTCGTCACCGTCGTCTCGATGATGATGGTCATCGCAATCGTCGCGATCGAGAAGTAGATGCCCTGCATGCGCAAGGTCACAAGGCCCACCGCGAAGCCGAGCAATGCGCCGACGATCGCGGCGGCTGCGATCTGCACGGCGAGCGGCGCGCCGGTCGCCTTGAACAGGAACACGGCCGTGTAGACGCCAACGCCGAAAAACGCGCTGGTGCCAAAATTCACGTAGCCCGCATAGCCGCCGAGGATGCTCCATGCCACCGCGAGCACGATGAATTGCAGGATCACGTAGCCGGCGAAGAACGGGTATTCGTTGCGGATGAGCTGTGTCATCAGCACGACGGCGACGAGAAAGAGGACCGCCCCGATCCAGAAGCGGATGCTGCTGCGGCTCATGATCGCCTGCCGAACAGGCCCTGCGGCCGGACGGCGAGCACGCCGAGCAGCATCGCAAACGAAATGGCCGGCGCCCAGGAGGCGCCGAACAGGGTCAGGACGATCGTCTCGGCGACGCCGAGGATGATGGCCGCGAGGAGCGTGCCGGTCATGCTGCCGAGCCCCGCCATGACCACGACGCAGAATGTCCGCCCGATATAGGCGCGGTCGAGTATCGGATCGACCGGGGCGACGATAATGAGCAGGGCGCCGGCGATCCCGAGCACGGCGGTCGCGATGCCGAACGCCCATTGCTTGATCCAGACCGGGTTGGCGCCCATCAGCCGCAGCGCCTCCTGGTCCTGTGCGACCGCGCGGATCGCGCGTCCCATGAAGGTTCGCGACAAATACAGCGTCAACAGGATCGTCATCGCAGACGGCGACCGCGAAGGCGACGAGCATCCGGAACGGAATCCGCATCTCGCCGATCCGCCAGGCCTTGCCGATATAGGACGCGGTGACCGAGCGCTGGTCGACGCCGAACTGCAGGATGATCAGCACCTCGATGATGAACGCGATGCCGAAGAAGAACGCGATCCCGCGCACGCCGGCATCGCTGCCGCGCCTTTCGAATGTCTCGTAATACAGTCGGTAGGCGACAAGACCGAACAGGAAGAGCAGCGGCGAGATCAACAGCCCCGCCAGCAGCGGGTCGATATCGAAGCTGATCGTTGAGAAAGAACACGCCGTAGGACGCCATTACCAGAAAGGCCGGATGCGCCACGTGGGGAACGTCGAGCAGGCCGAACGAGACCGACAGCCCGAGACTGACGGCCGCATAGAAGCAGCCGAGCAGCACTCCCGAGCACCACGGCATCGAGCAGCAGATCCATTGAAAACAATTGAGGTCCCCCCTGACCCTTCTTAAGGCACCGTTGCCCGATTTCGCGCGCGCCCGGTTATCCATTCCATGCCCGGGACACATTTGTCCGGACCCCGGTCAGCGCCGCCAGGGTCCGGAGAAAAGGCCGCGAGGTCTACTTCCGGGCGGCCTCAATGGGACTAATGAGATCGCCGGTCTTCAATCGCTCCGGGAACAGGATCACCTGCTTGCCGGAGCTGCGGAACTGCTCCATGTTCTTGTCCACCACGCCGCGGAACTGCGCCATCAGCGTCGCGGTTTCCTTTCGCTCGCCGTCCGCCGAAAACGCGATCGGGCCGACGATGGTCTTGGTCTCGTGCTCGTGCAGGTATTTAGCGATGGCCTTCTGGTCGAGCGACCCCGTCGCCTTGATGGCCTGCTCGACAAGTTGGCCGCTGGCGTAGCCGAACGGCGCAAGATAATAGCCCAGCGGATCGACCTTGGCTTCCACGGCCCGTTTCGCGTAGGTCTCGAGGAACGCCTTGGTCCCGTCGTAATACATGCTCGGTTCCGGGAGCCATGAGTTGTAGTTGACGACGCCGTTGAGCAGCGAACCCAAATTCTGCCATCACCGCGGTGAATTGCAGGCCGACCATGGCACCGCCGAAGATCTTGACGTTGTCTCCGATCCCGATCTCGTTCACGGCGCGCAAAATTCCCGCCGAATCCGGCGGATAGGACGCGACATAGACGATGTCGGGCTTCGCGGCCTTGAGCGCACGGATGATGCCGGAGAATTCCACGGTGTTCGGCGGATAGGCCTGGTCGAAGACGATCGACAGGTTGCGCTTCTTGGCGACTTCCCGCGCGGTCAGCGCCAGATTCTGGGCGAATTCCTGGTCCGCCGCGAGAAGCGCCACGGTCTTGCCGCCGGCCTTCTGGCCGAGATCGAGGAACGCCGTCGCCCAGCTGTCGGCCGGTCCCCACGGCGCGTTGTTGAACCACATGTCGTGGCCAACCTTGCTGTTCACCTGGAACGAGAAATTCCCGATCAGCAACAGGCCGCGCTGCTTGACCAGCGGCATGATCGGCGCCGTCGGCACCGTCGCGTAGGGCGCGAACAGGATATCGACCTTGTCGACATCCAGCAGCTTTCGAATAGATCGCCGGGGTCTCGGAGGCGCTCGATTTGTCGTCATAGACGACGAGTTCGACCTTGCGGCCGAGCAGGCCGCCCCTGGCGTTGACATCGTCACGCCAGATCTCGATGCCGAGCAGCGAAGCCTTGCCGCCGCCCGCGAGCCCGCCGGTTTGCGGCATGCTCATGCCGATCTTGATCGGCGGCTGTTGAGCGCCAACGCTCGAGGTCAGCCCAAGCATGGCGACGGCGGCGGCTGCCGCCGAGAAGCGTCCTGCGTTTCATTAATCCTCCCCGATGTCTCGTGTTTTGGTCGTATATTGGATGAACAAGGCGGACATCACAATGAAAAAGCGTCACGTCCGCTCTTTGAATCATTCGTCTTCTTGGTAATACTTTCTCCCTTGAGCATTACATCTGGTCTTGTTGCTCAAATTCTCCCCAGCGCCGTCAGGATAACCTGCGGCGTCAGCGGAATCTCGGTAATAATAGCGCCGAACGGCTTGAGCGCATCATTCACCGCGTTGGCCACCGCCGCGGCTGCCCCCGCCGTACCGGCCTCGCCTGCGCCCTTTGCACCCAGCTCGGTCTCCGCGGTCGGCGATACCACGTGGCCCACATCTATGTCAGGCATCTCGCCGGACATCGGAACCAGATAATCGGCCATGTTGGCGTTGGTTAGCTGGCCGCGCTCATCATAGATGCATTTTTCGAACAGCGCCGCACCAAGGCCCTGCACCACCCCGCCCCGGATCTGCTCGTCGACCAGCTGCGGATTGATGATGGTGCCGCAATCCTCGACCACCCAATGCCGGAGCAGTTTTACGAAGCCGGTGTCGGTGTCGACTTCGAGCCATGAGGCCTGAACGCCATTGGTGAAGGCGAAGGGATATTCGCGGGGCACGAAATGGCGCGTCGCCATCAGCTCGGGCTGAATGCCCGGCGGCAGCGTATCGGGGCGGAAATAGACGATTCTGGCGAGCTCGCGCAGCTCGATGCGCGGCGACCCGTCGCTTGCGTTCACGACCGCATTGTCTGCTATGTCGAGTTCGGCCGGCGACGACTGCAGGATGGCGGCGGCTACATCCAGTATGTTGCTTGCGCAAGACCTTCGCCGCCTGCAGCGCGGCCTCGCCGCCGATGCCCGCGCCGCGCGATGCCCAGGTGCCGCCGCCATAGGGCGTGTTGTCGGTATCGCCCAGAATGACGCGGACGCGATCCATCGAGACGCCGAGCACGCTGCCGACGATCTGCGCGGTGAGGGATTCCGAGCCCTGCCCCTGCTCGGTGATACTGGTCTGGCAGATCACCGAACCCTGAGCGTCCAGCCGCACCGCGACGCCATCCTGCGACGAGATCCGGGCGCCACCGACGCCGTAAAACGCCGCACTGGGATTGGTGACCTCAATAAAACTCGCAATGCCGATGCCGCGATGAATGTTCTTGCTTCGCAAGGCCGCCTGCTCGGCGCGCAGCGCCGTCGTAATCCATCATCTTCATCAGTCTGTTCATCGCGGCGTGATGCGACAACAGCTCGAACCGCAGGCCGGAAGGCGACGCGCAGGGGTAGGCATCGTCGGCAATGAGATTGCGGCGGCGGATTTCCACCGGATCCATCCCGATTTTTGCCGCCGCCAGATCGACCAGCCCTTCGGTCACCGAGCATGCGATCGGATGGCCGACCGCGCGGTACTGGCACATCACGTTCTTGTTCTGGAACACGACGCGGGCGCGGGCACGATAATTCTTTGTCACATAGGGGCCACCAACGAGATTGACGACCTGGTTGGCTTCGATGGCGCTGGTGCGCGGATACATCGAATAGGGACCGATGCCGGTCAGATCGTCGATCTCGAACGCCATGATCGTTCCGTCGCGCTTGACGCCGATTCGGCCCTTGCAGCGATGGTCGCGGGCATGAATATCGGTATTGAAGCTTTCGACCCGGTCGGCGACAAATTTTATCGGCCGCCGCAGCAATTTCGACAGCGCATAGGTGGCCATTTCGTCGGCATAGATGTGGACCTTGATGCCGAAGGAACCGCCGACGTCCTTGCAGACCACGCGAACCTGCGCTTCCTCCAGCCCGAGATGGAGGGCCGCGATGTTCTGCACCATGTGCGGCGCCTGCGTGCCCTGGTAGATCGTGAGCCTCTCCTCAGCCGCGTTCCAGTCAGCCACGACCGAGCGCGGCTCCAGCGTCACACCGGTGTGCCGCCCAAAGATGAAATCCGCCTCCACCACCGCGTCGGAGTCGGCAAACGCCGCATCGACCGCACCGGCATCGAGATTGCGCTCGAAGGCGAGATTGTCGCCGAGCGAAGCATGAATGACCGGTGTTTCCGGATCGAGCGCGGTGCGCATGTCCGTCACCGCATCGAGTTCCTCGTATTCGACCCGCACGATTTCGGCCGCGTCCTCGGCGACGGCACGGCTGGTCGCCACGACAGCCGCGACGGCTTCGCCCTGCCAGCACACGCGGTCGATCGCGATCGCATGCTGCGGCGCCGATTTGAGACCCTTCAAATGCGAGAGCACGCCAACCCAGGGCGTGATCACGGCCGCCAGCTCTTCGCCGGTCACGACGGCGATGACGCCGGGCAAGCGCCGCGCCTCGGTGGCGTCGATGCCCATGATTTTCGCGTGGGCATGCGGCGAGCGCAGGAACGCCACATGCGCCATCCGTGGCAGTTCGATGTCGCTGACATAGAGCCCGCGTCCCTGCATCAGCCGCTCGAGGTTGGGGCGCGGGACCACCTTGCCGATATAGGAGTTCGGCCGATCGAGCTCCGAGAGAGTTTCGGAATTTGCTGATGTCACGATCATGACCGGCGCCCCGTGCGCATGCGCGCCGTGGTCTCGACCGCGTCGATAATGGCCTGGTAGCCGGTGCAGCGGCAGTAATTGCCGGAAAGATGCTCGCGTATCCGCTGCGCGGTCCGGTTCGGCCTGCTGTTTCAACAAATCCTGCGCGGCCATCAGCATGCCCGGCGTGCAATAGCCGCATTGCAATGCATTGCGATCACGAAACGCGGCCTGCAGATCGGCGACCTCGCCGCTGTCGGACAGTCCCTCGATGGTCTGGACGGATGCACCGTGCACCTGCACCGCCAGCATCAGACAGGAGCGGACGATCTCGCCGTTGACGCGTACCGTGCACGCGCCGCAAACCCCATGCTCGCAACCGACATGCGTCCCGGTCAGCTGCAGCTGCTCGCGCAGGAAGTCCGCAAGGTTAAGACGCGGCAGAACATACGCATCGACGCGCTCGCCATTGACATCGAGCGAGATTGGCAGGGGAGCCGTCACCCCGGTCCCCCGACTCTGAGATCGGGGCGGTCGAGCAGCGCGGACACGCAGCGCGCCATCAGCACCTTCGCCAGATGGCGGCGCATCGAAGCGGACGCCTGCTGATCTTCCGGCGGATCAAGCTCGTTACCAAGGATCGCCGACGCCTCCGACAATCCCGCGGGCGTGATGGGGACGTTGACCAGTTTATTTGCGGCCTTGGCCAATAGCGGCCGGTCACCTACGGCAAAGAAAGTCATGCGAAGGTCCGTGAAGACGTCGCCGGCCACGATCGCCTGCGCCGCGAGGCCGGCGATGGCGTAATCCCCTTGCCGTCGAGAAAATTCGTGAAAGAAATGCGTGGAGTTTTTTCGCACGACCGGCAGTTCAACGGCAATCAACAATTCCTGCGGCGACAGGTCAGTTTCATAGATCCCCTTGAAAAAATCCTCAGCCGCAATCCGCCGCTCGCCCTTTGGACCGCGCACGATAATGCTCGCATTCAGCGCGACCATGCAGGCCGGCAGTTCGGAAGCGGGGTCAGCTTGGGCAAGGCTGCCGCCGAGGGTTCCCCTGTTGCGGATCGCCGGATGCGCGACATGGGCGACGGCTTCCGTCAGCAGCGGCGCGTGCGCGGCGATTTCCGGCAATCGCTGCAGGTCCACATGGCGCGTCAGCGCGCCCATGGTGAGGATACCGTCCCTCACCGCGACGCCGCGCAACTCGGTGAGTTCGCCGATATCGACGATCAGTTCGGGAGCGATCAAACGCAAATTCATCGCGGGCATCAGGCTCTGGCCGCCCGACAGCACCTTCGCCCTGTCCCCGTGCGCAGCGAGCAGTTCCAAAGTGTTCGCAACGCTGGTTGCGCGTGCGTAGCTGAAAGCCGAGGCTTTCATTTGCGTGACCTCCCCGGCCGGCTTTTTGGGGTATTTTTCCAAGGATTAGACGGTGGTGGCCATCAAACGTCAAGTTTGTTTATCGAACGATTATTTCGGGAGATTCGACTTTCGGACTTGTGATATCTAAGGTGATCGACGCACGGTCGACGCTCATCGGAATCGGCCGGGGAGGAGCGGAGCAATGAATTTGGGTTTCTTTACGATGCCGATCCACCCACTCGGCAAGGACTGGAAGCTTTCCCTGCGGGAAGACCGCGAAGCGTTCCTGCTGGCCGACGAGCTCGGGTTTACGGAAGCCTATGTTGGCGAGCACGTCACCGACCAGGCCGAAAACATCACCTCCTGTATCGCGTTCCTCGCATGGATCGCAGCCGCCACCAAGCAGATCAGGCTCGGTACCGGCACGATCAATATGCCGAACACCCATCCCGCCACGGTCGCGGCCTCTATCGCGATGCTCGATCACATGCTCGACGGGCGGCTGATTTTCGGAATCAGCCCCGGCGGTCTGCTGTCGGATGCAGAACTGTTCGGCAATCTCGACGCCGACCGCAACGCCATGTTTCTCGAATCGATCAATCAGGTGATGGATATCTGGGCCGGTGAGCCACCGTATAACATTCAGGGAAAATACTGGAACATCTCGACGCAAAAGACCCTGATCAAGGATATCGGCCAGGGATACATTGCGAAGCCCTTGCAGCGGCCACACCCGCCAGTTGTCGTCACCGCCGTCGCACCATTTTCCAAGGGCGTCACCGAGGCCGCCGCACGCGGCTGGGATCCGATTTCGGCCAATTTCCTGATGCCGGCCTGGGTGAAGAGCCACTGGCCGAAATATGTCGAAGGCTGCGAGCGCGCCGGCCGCCCGGCAGATCCCGGCAACTGGAGAGTCGCCAAGAGCGTGTTTGTCGCCAAGGACGCGGCAACGGCAAGGGCCTACGCGACCGATCCCGATGGGCCGTACGTCTATTATTATCGCTCGTTGTTCACCAAACTGAAAAAGAACGGCCGCATCGAACTGTTCAAGACGCGTCGCGACCAGCCCGACGATGAGGTAACGCTGGAAATGATCTGCGACAAGCTGATCATTTATGGCACCCCCGATAGCGTTGCCGATCAGGTGCTCGCTTTTCAGGACGAGGTCGGCAAGTTTGGCACGCTGCTGTACGCCGGCAAGGACTGGAAGGATCCGGAACTTGGACGACGGTCCATGATCCTGATGGCCGAAAAGGTCATGCCGCGGGTCAACGCCGGCGCTGCAAGACGGTCCAGCACCGCGGAACCGTCCACAGCCAATTAAGAGGCCGCCGTGGCTCTTACCGATCGCATCCCCTACCAGGCACAAGTCGACCGGCCGAAATTGAGGCTGCCGGGCGGCAAGAAGCTCGCGGTATGGGTTATCCTCAATGTCGAGGAGTGGCGGATCGAGAACGCGATGCCGCGGACCGTGCTGAGTCCGCCGATGGGTCAGCCGCTGTTGCCGGATGTGCCCAACTGGTCCTGGCACGAATACGGAATGCGCGCCGGCTTCTGGCGCCAGTTCAAGGCGCTGACCGATCGCAACATGCCGGTGACCCTGGCATTGAACGCCAATGTCTGCAGCTCCTATCCCCGCGTTGCTTCCGCCGCGCTCGAGGCCGGCTTTGAGTTCATGGGCCACGGATTCGTGCAGGGCCCGATGCACAAACTCGATAACCAGGCCGACGCGATCAAGCGGGCCGTCGACACCATCGCAAAATTCGCAGGCGAGCCGCCGCGGTCGTGGGAAAGCCCGGGCCTGACAGAGACCGATGAGACCCTCGATCTACTGCGTCTCAACGGCATCGAATACGTCGCTGACTGGGTGATCGACGATCTTCCGCAGGATATCGCCACGCCTCACGGCACCATCACGACAATTCCCTACTCGGTCGAGACCAATGACATCGTCATCCACGCGCTGCAGCACCTTTCTTCCGAACAGTTTCTGAAGCGCTGCACCGATCAGTTCGACCGCCTGTATCTCGAGGGCGCAACCAATGCGCGGATCATGGCGATCTCGATTCATCCCTACATTACCGGGGTCCCGCATCGCATCAAATATCTGGAAGCGTTGCTCGACTATGTCATCGGCCATGATGGCGTCGCGCTCATGACCGCCAGCGAGATTGGCGACTGGTACCGGCTCGAAATGTCGAAATCGTAATCCGGACCGGAAGCCGCGCATGATCAGGGCCGGCGCTCATCGAAACCACCCAAGCCGGCTCAGCCAACCGCCTTTACCGGCGCGCGGTTCGGCGCCGCCGGCGTTGCCAATACCCGTCCATAGCCGGCCAAGAAGATGTCCAGCGCGTCGCTGATCATCCGCTCCTTGTCCTCGAGAACGGGAGATTCGTAAATGTACTTGCGGACCCCGTAATAAAAGATTCCGCTGTGGAACACCCACGCCATTTCAAGCTCGGACGCGGTCGGCTTGCCTTGCGCCGGAAGCCCCGCTTCATGGCGGCATTCCCTGATGATGCGCGTCAGAATCTTGTCCCGCACCACGCCGACATACCAGCGGTTGATATCCAGCCCTTTCAGGCCCGAGTAGAGATAGATACGCAGCCATTTGCGGGTGAAGATCACATTCGTGTAGGCGTTATAGAATTCCTGCAGTCGATCGCGGATCGGTCGCGAGCGGTCAGTGAGCAGCTTCTCCCAGCCGGGGTCGAGCGGTTCAAGATAGACCGTGCGATAGACTTCCTTGATCAGGTCATCCTTGCTCGGAAAGTAGCGGTACAGCAGCGGTTGGGTCACGCCAAGCCGGCGTGCCAGGTCGCGCGTTCCGCCGCCGAATCCTTCTTCCGAGAAGAATTCGGTCGCCTTGGCGACGAATTCCTTGCGGCGATCGTCGGGGGATAGCCGCTTCTGCTTCACGCGAGCACGATTGGGCGGCCCCTTCCTTCTCATGGCTTGGACGCTGAGCCGCCGTCAGCCGCGAGAAATCGGCCGTAACCGCCGCGCGCAAACAGCAGCGGCTCCTGCCGGTTGTATGAATAGGCCTCGACGGCCCCCAGAAAAATCACATGGTCGCCACCATAATATCGACCGGCCGCACGGCATTGAAAATTTGCCACGCTGTTCGCAAGAAGCGGCGCGTTGCCGAGGCCCGGCGTCCATTCGACACCGGCAAACTTGTCTTCCGAAGATTTTGCGAATTTGGACGCCAGCGCCTGCTGCGAGGCGCCGAGCACGTTGACCGCAAAATGGCCGGCGTTCTGGAAGATGCTCAACCCCTGGGAAAACATCCCCAGGCTCCAGAGCACCAGCGGCGGGTTCAGCGACACGGAAGCGAAGGAATTGCAGGTCAGCCCATACGGCTTTCCATTAGCCGCGACCGCCGTGATGATGGTGACGCCCGTGGCATAGGTACCCAGCGCGTTGCGGAAATCCCTGGGATCGATCGGAGAATGATCGCTGGCCAGCTCGTTGGCCGGATCCGGATGGGTCGGATGCTTTGGGGCGTCGGTCATCCGCCGGCTCAAAGCGTCAGATTTTCGGAGGGCAGGCCAAGCGCAACCCGGCCGTAATTGGTGCCAGCCGCATCGAAATTGAACGCGATGTGCGAATTGATCGCATGGCCATCGCGAAACTGCCGCTGCAACGCTCCCGTCGTGAACAATCCCCGCGCGCCGCTCGCTGAAAACAGCAACGACACGGCTTCCGTGCAGAGATTGACGGCAAAAGCGCCATCGCGGCGCGACTTTGGTCTTGGCGGCGATATCCGGAACGCGGCCGCGCCTGGCCTCGGCCATCGCCTCGATGCAGGTCGAGCGCATGATCAGGCGGGCCGCATCGATCTTGGCGGAAGCCTCGGCAATCTTGATCTGCGTGCTTTGCAGGTCGCCGATTTTGGCGCGATTGTAGGTCGATGCGCGATGCCGGGCGATATCGATATAATCGTCGAGACAGGCCTGCGCGTTTCCGAGCGCCACGCCGGAAAGCACATAGGGAAACAACGAGAATACCGGCAGCGCATAAAGCGCATTCGGATTGACGGCGCTGCCGGGCGTCGGGCCACCGTCGAGATCGCTCACCGCAAGCGTCATGGGCTCGGAAACAAAGGCATCCTTGACCTCGACGTCGTTCGACCCCGTTCCGCGCAGTCCGGTCGCGTTCCACGTGTCGAGGATTTTGTAGTCGCTCTTGTTGACCAGAAAGATGCGGTACTCGATCCCGTCGGCCTCATCCTCGGAAGAAACAACGCTGGCCAGCATATTCCATTCGCAGGATTCCACTCCCGACGAGAAAGGCCAGCTGCCCCGCAGCACATATCCGCCCTCCACTTTCCTGGCACGGCCGGCCGGAAAAATGAAAGAGGATGCGATCAGGGCGTTGGCGTCCTTGTTCCAAACCATGTCCTGAGCGCGCTTGTCGAACATGCCCAGCATCCAGTGATGGCTTGCAAGATTGGCGAAATTCCAGGCTACCGATGCGTCGGCCTGCCCGATCGCATCGGCGCAATCGACCAGCGCCACGTAATCGAATTCGGAGCCGCCTACCCGCTTCGGCTGCACGATCCTGAACAAACCCGATTCGTGCAGATCGCGCTCGGTCTCCGGCGGCAGACGCCGCAATTCTTCGGTCCGGGAAGCGCGTTCGCGGAATTGCGGAATCAGCGCTTTGGCACGCGCAATCATGGCCGCATAGGCGCGGTCGTCCGCGTCGGGGCCCGTGGGCAGGCTTGCGTTTGGTTTCCGGCCAGCACCTGCCATCTTGGCGTTCCTCGCTATCCCGCCCATTCCGCGATTCTTGATCGGCCAATCGAGATGCAAGAAGGCCGCCACCCCTCTTGATCTTGCGCATCGCGGCTAAAGCGCTTGACCGGCCGAAGCTACTTGATGATTGTTTATCGCATGATCACTAATTAAGGCGCGGCGCGCGTTGCCCGTCAATCGAATTCGACATGTAAGGAAACAACTCTCATGGACAAGACCGTTGGAATTATCGGCCTTGGCATCATGGGCGGCGCGATCGCCCGCAACCTCGTCGAGCGCGGATGGCGCGTGACAGGCTTCGATACCGACGCCGCGCGACGGGACGAGCTCGGGCTTTCCAATGTCGCAATTGCCGGCGACGCCGGCCAGGTGGCGCGCGACGCGCCCATCATCATGACCAGCCTTCCCAGTCCCGCAGCCGTCGAGCAGGTCGCGCAGAGCAATCGCCGGATTCCGGGCAACCTCCACGAATTGTGGTCGAACTCTCCACGCTTGGCATCGCCGACAAGCTTCGCTTCGAAGGCATCCTGAAGGCATCCGAAAAAGGCCGGCCATATTGCGCTGGATTGTCCGCTGAGCGGAACCGGCGCGCAGGCGAAGGTTCGCGATCTCATCGTCTACGCCAGTGGCGACAGCCACGCGATTGCACAATGCAAGAGCCTGTTCGCCGATTTCGCCAAGCAAAGCGCCGATCTCGGCAGATACGGCAATGGCAGCCGCATGAAGTTTGTCGCCAACCATCTGGTGGCTATCCACAACGTCGCGACGGCCGAGGCGATGGTGCTGGCGGAGCGCGCCGGGCTCGATCCCAAGATGGTGGTCGATATGGTCGGTCCGGGCGCCGGCGGGTCGCGCATGTTCCAGATGCGCGCGCCCATGATGGTCGAAGGCGTCTACGAGCCTGCAACCATGAAGGTCTCGATCTGGAAAAAGGACATGGCAATCATTGCCGATTTCGCCAAGTGAGGTCGGCTGTGCGACCCCGCTGTTTACGCTGACGCAGCCCGTCTACACCGAAGCCATGGCGATGGGACTGGGCGACCAGGATACGGCGTCCGTGTTCGAGGTGTTGAAGAAGACCAACGTCACGACGCCCGAAATGAACCGCGCCCGATCCGAAGTAGGCCGCCCGCGATACCGCACTGCATCAAAGCGGCCGCGGATTTCGGGCCACCCCTCGATCTCCCCTGCTACGAAAATAGTCAGCACCACCAAGTTGATGTCGTGGTTATCACTTGATCATTTATGACTTCCGTCGGATAAATCGCCCAACCAAAAACAGACGGCAGCCGGTTTGTAGCGTTTCGGGGAGGATCCAATGACGATATCGCGACGTCAATTTGTCGGCAGTGTTGCCGGCGCGGGTATCGCCAGCATGGCGGCCCCTCAGGTTGTCTTTGCCCAGAACAGCGGACCGATCCGGGTCGGATTGATGGCGGCCAAGACCGGACCGCTGGCCTCCGGCGGCATCGATATGGAACTGGCCATGACGATGTTCCTGAAGGAGCGCGACAACACGCTGGCGGGCCGCAAGGTCGAGTTGATTGTCGCGGACACGGCCGGCGCTCCGGCGACGGCGCGGACCAAGGCGCAGGAACTGGTCGAAAAGAACGATATCCACTGCATCATCGGGCCGCTCGCCGCCTTCGAGGCGCTGGCGATCGCCGACTATCTCACGGAAAAGGAGATACCTACGATCGGCGTCGCCGCGGCGGAGGACATGACGCAGCGGCACCCGAGTTCGTGGTTTGTACGCGCGACGTCAACGTCGGCGCAATGCACCTATCCGCTCGCAGACTATGCCACCAAGGAACTGAAATACAAAAAGATCGTCACCATCGCCGACGACTTCGCCTACGGGCATGAAATGTGCGCAGGCTTCCAGCGCGCGTTCGAGGACAATGGCGGCAAGATCATCCAAAAGATCTTCTCACCGCTGGCGACGCCGGACTACGGCAGCTATGTCGCGCAGGT
This sequence comes from uncultured Alphaproteobacteria bacterium, assembly GCA_963735835.1. Taxonomy (GTDB): domain Bacteria; phylum Pseudomonadota; class Alphaproteobacteria; order Rhizobiales; family Xanthobacteraceae; genus Bradyrhizobium. Next base: position 191,245 of record CAVTNA010000029.1, read on the forward strand.
GAAGAGTGCGGATGCGATCTTTCTCGGCACCGCCGGCTCGAACGGATTCCGCTTCCTTCGCCAATTCATCGAATATGGCCTGAAGGACAAGATGGCCGTGATCGGCGGCATGACCGCGCTCGATGAATCCGTGCTTCGCAATATGGGCGATGAAGCGCTGGGGATTGTGACCACCAGCTGGTATTCCGCGGAACTGGACAATCCGCTCAACAAGGCCTTTGCGGCGGCGTTCCGCAAGCAGTTCAAATACGATCCCGGTTATTATGCCGGCGGCACCTACGTTTCCGGCGAAATTCTGGAAGCCGGGCTAAAGGGCACGAAGGGAAATGTAGAGGACAAGAAAGCGCTGATGACGGCGATCCGCGCCAGCAACGCGGACACGGTGCGCGGCGTCGTCAAATTCGACGAATTCGGCAATGCGATCGGCGATGTCTATATTCGCAAGGTTACACGGAGCGATGGGCGGCTGGTCAACTCCGTGATCAAGACCTATCCGGATGTCAGCCAGTTCTGGACCTATGACAAGACTGCATTCCTGAAAAATCCGGTCTACTCGCGCGACTATCCGCCGGCAAAGAACCTGGAGCCATAATCTGCTTCCGTTGCGGGGCACCGAAGCACGCAACTTACCGGACGAGATCGGCAGACGATGCAGTTTTGGATCATCCAGGGTCTCAACAGTCTGTCGCTCGGTGGTCTGCTGTTCCTGCTCTCCTCGGGCTTCTCGCTGATCTTCGGCCTGATGCGACTGGCCAACCTGACGCACGGCGCCTTCTTCATGCTGGGCACCTATTTCGGGGCAATCGCGCTGCGCTCGTTCAACGGCTTGAATATCTGGGTGACGGCGCTCGGGGCCGGCATTGCGGTTGCGGCGATCGGCGGTCTTTTCGAGCGGCTGGTGCTGACCCGGCTGAAGACCAATCCGCTCGGCCAGGTGCTGGTCACGCTCGGCATGTCCTTCATCATTTCCGACGCCTGCCTGTTGTTCTGGGGCGGCGATTCGATACCGGTGCCGACGCCGCAAAACCTGCAATCGCCGACGCGGGTACTCGGCTTCGTGTTTCCGACCTATCGGCTGGTGCTGGTGGGCTGCGCCATCGGTGCGGCGATCATGCTGTATTTCCTGCTGGAGCGGACGCGGCTGGGCGCGATGATCCGGGCCGGCGTCGACGACCGGCAGATGGCGCGCGCGGTCGGAATACCCGTCTCCAATTTGTTTACGATCGTCTTTTGTCTGGGCGCGGGAATCGCCGGCGCCGGCGGCGTGCTGGGCGGACCGATATCTGTCGGCCTATCCCGGGCTTGATGCCGACATGCTGCCGCTGGCACTGATCGTCGTCATTCTGGGAGGCATCGGAAGCCTGCTGGGCGCGTTCATCGGCAGCTTCATCATCGGGTTCATCTATACATTCGGCACCGCGCTGTTTCCGGAGCTCGCTTACATCATCCTGTTCCTGCCGATGATCTTCGTCATCGCGTTCCGGCCACAGGGCTTGTTTGGGCGCGTCGGCGCATGAAATGGATTGCCGCAGCGCCCCTCGCCGCCCTGCTTGTTCTGCTGCCGTCTTTCGCGGGCGATTACTATGTCAACCTGGCGAGCCAGATCCTGATCGCGGCGATCTTCGCGCTCAGTCTCAATCTGCTGGTAGGCTTTGGCGGGATGACGTCACTCGGACACGCCTCCTATCTCGGCGTCGCCGCCTATATCTCCGCGCTGCTGACAAGCCGGTACGGCTACAGCCATGGCCCTGCCGCGATCATCTCGATCGCAGGTACGACCGCCATGGCGGCCTTCTTCGGCGTCATCGCACTCCGCGCCACCGGCCTCGGTTTTCTCATGATTACGCTGGCTTTGTCGCAGGTGCTGTGGGGGCTGGCCTATCGCATGTCCGGTGTAACCAACGGTGACAACGGTATCGCCGGTCTGACCCGGCCGATGCCGTTCGGCATTTCGCTCGACGGCGCCGCATCGTTCTACTGGTTCGCGCTGATCGTGGCATCGTTCGCCTTCCTGATGATGGCGATTTTCGTGTCGTCATCCTTCGGATCGTCATTGAAGGGTGTGCGCGATCAGCCGCGCCGGATGGCTGCGCTCGGCTTCAATCCCTGGATGATCCGCTGGATCACATTCATCTACGCCGGCTTCTGGGGCGGCGTATCCGGATTGCTTTACGTCTATTACAACAAATATATCCACCCGACCTCGCTCTCCACCACGAGTTCGGCAGAGGCGCTGCTTGGCGTCATCGCCGGCGGCTCGGGAACGCTTGGCGGCCCCGCCGTCGGCGCTGCGCTGGTGCTGCTGTTGAAGAACTACGCCTCGGCCTATATCGAACGCTGGAACATGCTGCTGGGTCTGGTGTTCCTGTTCATCGTTCTGGTGATGCCGACCGGAATCGTTCCCGGCCTGGGTAAATTATTGCGCAGGGGATCGCGATGACCCCGCTGACATCCGATTATGCACTTGAGGTCGTCAATCTGAAGAAATCCTTCGGCGGTCTTGCGGTCACGCACAACGTATCGCTCGCGATAAGGCCGGGCGAACGCCGCCTGATCATCGGTCCGAACGGCGCCGGCAAGACCACGCTGTTCAATCAGATCAGCGGCGACATGCGGCCGAATTCAGGTGAGATCAGGCTGTTTGGCACCGACGTGACAAGATTTGCGCCCTACAGGCGCGCGCATTTCGGATTGTCGCGAACCTACCAGATCATCACGCTGTTTACAGGCGATACGCTCGAACATAACGTCATCCTCGGCCTGCTCGGTTTGCGGCCCTCACGCTGGCAGATGTGGCGGCCATTGTCGGATTACAGCGATCTTGCGACCGAAGCCCGCCGGACCCTCGATGCCGTCGGGCTTCTGCATCTGGCCGAACATCCGGTGTCCGACATTGCCTATGGCGAAAAACGCAGGGTTGAACTGGCCATGGCGCTTGCGCAAAAGCCGCGGGTGCTGCTGCTGGACGAACCGCTGGCGGGTCTCTCCAACACCGAGCGATCCCAGGTGAAATCGCTGATCGCGTCGATCCCGCGTGAGACCACCGTGATCATGATCGAACATGACATGGATACCGCCCTCGACCTTGCCGAGACCGTAACGCTGCTCAATTACGGCCGGGTGATCGTCGATGGCGACCGTGACGCCGTGATCGCGGACGAGCGAACGCGCGAGGTGTACCTTGGCGCCTGATGCACTCAGTCTGACGAACGTGCATACATTTTATGGCGACAGCCATATCTTGCACGGCGTGAGCTTTTCCCTGCAGCCGGGCGGCGTGCTGGCGCTGCTGGGACGCAACGGGGCGGGAAAGACGACCTGTATCTCGACGATCATCGGCTTTCTGAGGCCGCGGGACGGCGATATCAGGCTGTTCGGAGAGCCGATCGAAGGGCTTAGCCCCGAACGCATCTCGCGCCTCGGCATCGGTCTCGTGCCGCAGGGACGCCGGATCTTTTCGTCGCTCACGGTTCGGGAGAACCTCGTGGTGGCGCAGCAGCGCGAGGGCACGAGCGGCAAGGCATGGAGCGTCGATCGGATTTACGACATGTTTCCGCGGCTGCGCGAGCGGCATGCGCAGTTTGCCGGCACGCTCTCCGGCGGCGAGCAGCAGATGCTGGCGATCGGGCGCGCGCTGATGGGCAATCCCCGGGTCCTCCTGCTCGACGAGCCATCGGAAGGCCTTGCGCCGCTGATCGTGGCGGAGGTCGGCCGCACCATCAGGCGCCTGAAGGAGGAAGGACAATCGATCGTTCTGGTCGAACAGAATCGCCAACTGGCGCTCGACGTTGCGGATCAGGCGGTGATCCTCAACACCGGACGCTGCGTGTTCGCCGGCCCGGCCGGCGACATCTTGAACAATGAAGAGCTGATCGCGCAAAATCTTGGCGTCTTTCATGCTCACTAATCCAGCCATCCACTCCAGATGAGGTCAGACCATGAAGATCGGTGTATGCGGAACGGGACGAATGGGAGCAGCGATCGCACAGCGATTGATGTCGGTCGGACATGAAGTGGCTGTCTGGAATCGCAATTCAGCGAAGACAAAGGCCCTGACCGATGCGGGCGCGAAGTTGTTCACGTCCCCTGCGGAGCTGGTGGACGGCTTGTGAAGTCACTATCGTGATGTTGCTCAACGACGCCGCGATTGAAGCGGTCTACCGCGGTCCGAACGGCATCCTGAAGGCCGGGCTCGCCGGCAAGCTCGTGATCGACATGAGCACCGTGCGACCGGACACCATGACATCGGTCGGTACTTCGGCGGTACAGCGAGGCGCGGCCTTTGTCGAAGCGCCGGTGGGCGGAACCGTAGGTCCTGCGAAAGAGGGCAAGCTGCTCGGTCTGGTCGGAGGAACGAAGGCGGATGTCGCCAGGGCGATGCCGATTCTCGAGCAATTGTGCCGCCGCATCGAACATGTCGGCGAACTCGGTTCGGGCTCGATGATGAAGCTTGCGGTCAATCTGCCGCTGTTGGTGTACTGGCAGGCGCTCGGCGAAGCCTTGACGATATGCAAGCCGCTCAATCTTCCCGCCGACCGGCTGATCGACATCCTGACTGACACGTCAGGCGCGCCGACCGCGATGAAAGGCCGCGGCCCGGTTATCGCCAAGGTGTTGGGCGGCGCACCACTCGGCGAAACCGCCTTCGGTCTGAATGCCGCGAAAAAGGATCTGGCCTGCGCGGTTCAATTCGGCGCGTCGATACATGCCGAGCTTCCCGTCACCGCGAGCGCGCTGGCATGCTATGAAGAAGCCGAAGCCGCTGGGCTTGGCGATGCCGACGCAACCGCGGTTTCAACTCGCTGGACCCAGCGCAAGGGCAAGTCGTAACTCGTACTCACCTCAACTTGTCGTCACGCCCCGGACAAATCCAATCAACAGACGAGTCAATGCAAATGATCGATCGCAAGAACCGCTATGGCCGCACCGCCGCACGTATTCATGACGCCGACGGCCTCGCCCGGCGGCCGTCGTCCGCCACGATCGACATTCACGCCCATATCGTGGTTCCCCAGGCCGCCAAGCTGGCGCAGCCGCATATCGACATCAGCCGGATACCGCTGGCGTATTTTGCCGATGCCGGGACCAGGGAAATCAACGCGCAGCAGGAAAAAGATGTCAGCGAGGTCATGACCACGATTGATCGTCGTCTGTTCGATCTCGACAAGATGGGCATCGACATTCAGGTCGTGGCGCCGGCGCCGGGCCAGTGCTACTATTCGATCGATCCCAAAATCGCGGAAGCCGCTCACCGCCTCGCCAATGACGGCGTGGTCGAATATTGCTCGCGCAAGCCCGACCGGTTTGTCGGGCTCGGCGTCGTGACGCTGCAGGAACCGGAGATCGCGGTCCGCGAGCTCGACTACATCATGAAGGACCTGAAACTGCGGGGCGTCGAAATCCTGACCAATGTCGACGGCCAGGAATTGTCCGACCCGAAATTCCGTCCGTTCTTTGCCAGGGCCGAGCAGCTCGGCGCGTTCATCATGATGCATCCGAACGGCTTCACCCATGGCGAACGTCTGACCCATTTCTACTTCAACAACGTGCTCGGCAATCCTCTCGATACCACGATCGCGCTTCACAACCTGATCTTTTCGGGAACGCTGGCGCGCTTCCCGGATTTGAAATTGATGGCCGTGCACGGCGGCGGCTACCTTCCCGGCTATTCCGGGCGGATCGATCACGCCTGGGGCGCGCGGCAGGATTGTCATGGCGATTTGCCGTTGCCGCCGACGACCTATCTGCGGCAGGTCTATCTCGACACCGTGGTTTTCTCCTATCACCAACTGGCCTATCTGATCGACGTCTTCGGTCCCGACCGTATCGTGATGGGCACCGACTACCCCTTCGACATGGCCGAATATAATCCGATCGGACATATCGCCGGGGTGCACGGCATGGACGAGACAATGCTGGCCCAGATTGCCGGCGGCAACGCCGCGAGAGTGCTCGGACTCGATGTCTAGCGCAGCCGCAGTCAGTGTGGCTTTGCCGTCTTGAATCCCGGCTGCTCGAACGGATGCGACGTTGCAAAAGCCGGTATCTCGAAGCAGCGGTCGGCCAGACGCGCCACTGCTGGAAAGGCGCCCAGCTCCAGCTTGAGAAAATGCGCGCCCACGACCTGGCCGGCGATACAGATATCCGCAAGGCCCGGTTCGGTGCCCAGGGCAAAAGGAGCCGGCGCACGGCGTGCGAGCAGCCGTTCATAGGTCGCAAGCCCCTCAGTCGTCCAGTGCTTGCCCCATTCCTCGATTGCCTTGGCATCGGCGCCGAAGGTCTTGGCGAGATGGTTGCGGACGCGCGGCACCACCAGCGGATGGGCATCGGCGATCGTCATCAGCGCCAGCGAGCGCGCATAGGCGCGCTCCTTTGGATCTTGCGGTATCAGCCGCGGTTTGGGCTGGATATCCTCGAGATATTCGATGATTGCCAGCGACTGAAACACGGAATGTCCATCGTGAATAAAGGTCGGCACCACACGCTCGGCGTTGACGGCTTCATAACCCGGCTTGAACTGCTCGCCCGAGAGGATATCGATCGGAATTTCCTCAAACGCCAGCCCCTTGAGCCGCAGGGCGACCCGCACCCGAAACGAAGCAATCGACCGCCAAAATCCGTAGACCTGTATGCTCATGGGAAGACCCCTTCCGTTGATCGAGGACGGCTAGTCAATGCCCGCATCGGCGGTATAGCGTTAGTTCGTCAGGGGAATTGTCATGAAACGTTCTCGTCGTCAATTTCTACATCTGGCCGCGGGCGCTGCCATGCTCCCGACGACGTCGCGGACCGCCAGCGCGCAAACCTATCCGGCGCGACCGGTGCGGTGGATCGTCGGTTTCGGTGCCGGCACCTCTGCCGACATCTTCGCGCGCCTGATGGGTCAGTGGCTGTCAGAGCGGCTTGGCCAGTCATTCGTCATCGAAAACCGGCCTGGCGCCGGCGGGAATATCGGTACTGAGGCGGTCGTGCATGCGGATCCGGATGGCTACACGCTGCTTCTCGTTACTTCCGCAAATATTTGGAACGCTACTCTCTACGACAATCTCAATTTCAACTTCATCCACGACATAGTACCGATCGCAGGCATCGTCCGCGGGCTTGGCGTGATGGAAGTGAACCCGTCATTCCCGGCCAACAGCGTTACTGAACTCATCGCCCACGCGAAAGCCAATCCGGGCAAGATCAATATGGGGTCGGCCGGCGTCGGGACCCCGCAGCATCTTTACGGCGAGTTGTTCAAGACAATGACCGGCGTCAATATGCTCCACGTACCGTATCGCGGCTCGCCACAGGCGCTTACGGCGCTATTTGCCGGTGAAATACAGGTCTTGTTCGACACCCTGTCCACCTCAATCGAGCATATCAGGGTGGGTCGCCTGCGCGCGCTGGCGGTAACTTCGGGCACGCGCTCGGATCTGTTACCGGACATTCCAACCGTCGGCGAATTCGTGCCGGGCTACGAAGCGACCAGTTGGCTGGGCCTTGGTGCGCCAAGGAACACGCCCGCAGAGATTGTCGATAAGCTTAATCAGGAAATCAATGCCGGCCTTGCCGATCCCAAATTGAAGTTGCGAATCGAGAGCCTGGGCTATTCCGCATTTGCAAACTCGGCGGCCGAGCTCGGCAGGTTCATCGAGAAGGATACCGAGAAATGGAGCAAGGTGATCCGAGAGGTGAACATAAAGGCGAATTGACATCGCAGAAGGAGACGCGTCCGCCTACTCCGCCATATTGTGCTGCTGCCAGCGCAAAAGGTAGGCCTGCAATCGCCAGATCATGGCCGACAGCACTACCCCAACCAACATCAGCACGATCACCGCGACCATCATTCCCGACGCTTCCCCCCGCGCCTCCGACTCGATGATCAGGCGGCCGATCCCCCTGTCAGCACCGATGAATTCGCCGACAATGACCCCGATTAGCGCGAAGGAGATCGCCGGCGAAAGCGAGGCAAACACCCAGGCCATGGTCGAGGGGATCACGACCGTGCGGGTGATCTGCCATTCGCTGGCGCCAAGCAGTCGCGCGACGTTGACAAAACCTTCGTCGATCGAGCGCGCGCCTTCGAACGTGTTGAAGAACACCAGAAACACGACCACGATCCACGATGTCACGACTTTCGACATGTCGCCGATGCCGAACGCCAGCACGATAATCGGCGCTAGTGCGATCCGGGGAATGGAATTCACGGCGGTAATGAAGGGCTGAAAAATGGTGCTGAGCCGGTCGGAACGTCCCAGTATCAGGCCAGCCACGAACCCGCTGGATACGCCGGTCACGAAACCAAAAAAAGTATTCTTCAGCGTAATGGCGGTCGCGATCCACAGGTTGTTCTCGTTGCGCGCCATGCACTTGGCAAAGTCGCCGTTGAACCAGCCATTGAACACGCCCAATTTTGCTGGAAAATCTCGGAGGGCTTTGATACGAAATAAGGGTCGAGCAGATCGGGCACCAGCCAGGGGACGCTGACGTGCAGATCATACCCCCATTGCCAGATCGAAAGCACGGCGACGCAGATCAGCGCCTGCCACCCCCATGTGTTGAGCGGCCGAGGCGTCATCATGGGTGACGTCCCTTGACGAATTCTTCGCCGAGCGAGTGCCAGATATGCTGGAACAGTTCGGCGTAGCGCGGCGTCTCGCGCACCTTCACCGCGTCGCGCGGCCGCGCAAAGTCCACCTCGAACATATCCTTGATTTGGCCGGGTCGTGCGGAAAACAGGATGATGCGGTCGGCCAGCGTCAGCGCCTCGCCGAGGTCATGCGTCACGAATAAAACCGTCTGCTGCTCGCGCTCCCAGATCCGGAGCAGGACGTCGTGCATATCGATCTTGGTGTGGGTATCGAGCGCGCCGAACGGCTCATCCATCAGCAGGATCTGCGGCTCGACGACCAGCGTTCGCATCAGCGCGGCACGCTGCCGCATCCCGCCCGATAACGCCGAAGGATAGGCGCGCTCGAATCCCCTCAGGCCTGCCTGCGCCACGCAGGCAGCGATGCGGTCTTTCCGCTCCGCGTCGGGAATGCCGGCCAGTTGCAAGCCATAACCGATGTTGTCGGCCACGGTGCGCCAGGGGAACAAGGTGTCGCGCTGAAATACATAGCCGACATCGGGCGTCGCCTCGCCGGCAATGACCGGCGCACCGTCGATCAGGATTTGGCCGCCGGTGGGCTTTATCAAGGTCGCGATCATGTTCAGGATGGTGCTCTTGCCGGAGCCGGACGGCCCCAGCAAGGCGACGAATTCGCCGCGCCGGACATTGAAGGAGACGTCGCGCACCGCCTCGATTGCCGTGCCCGCCAGCTGGAACGACTTGCTTAGTCCCCTGACGTCGATACGCCTTGGGTCCGGCGACCGATCGAGCGGCGTCGCGAGCATGCTTGCCGCCTTCAAGCCGGATACGCCTTTCGCGCCGCTTCGATGAAGGTGGGACTGAGGAGATCGGAGATCGTGAGTGGCTTGATGCCAGTCATTTCCCGGAACCAGACCTTTTCCCCGCGCGCCCAGCCTGCCGCATCGATGGTGGCATCATAATCGGCGACCTTCTTCAGCGTCGTGATTTCGATGATGTTGGCGCTGCGCGAGTGCTGCCGACGTAGGGCTCGATCGTCTCATAGATTTCCTCAGGCGAATGCGCCTTGATCCACTGCGTGGCCCGCCACAAGGCCGTGACAAATGCCTGCATCTTGGGCGGGTCCTTGTCGATCGTCGCCTGCAGGGTAAAATGGGCGGTGACCGGCACTTTGCCGCCGATATATTTGTTCCAGATTGTTTCATCCGTGCCGTCGAACAACAGCGTGCCCCAGCCCTGATCCTTCGATTCATTCAACAGCGACAGCGAACTCACGAGCACGTCGACCTGCTTGGTCTTCAGCGAACCCAGCATGGTGTCGACATTGCCGGTGCCGATCCAGGTGACCTTGTCGTCGAGGCCCATGGTTTCCATGTAGTAGGACGCCCAGACATGGTTGGTGCCTCCGAGCGACGACACCGAGACGATCGGCTTGCGGCCATCCGGCCGTTTCCAGGCGGTCAGCGCCTCCAGCGTCGTGATGCCCTGATCCCAGAGATCCTTGCGGATGATGAACATCACCGAGCTGCTTCTTGTGTCAACCGGCATCAACACGCGCCCGGCGCGGCCGTGATTGCTGAGCTGCATCGGATGGGTGATGTCGCCGATACCGATGTCGCCTTGCGAAGAGGCGATGATCTCCCGCGTCTTGACGCCGCTGCCGCCCTGGATCAGTTTGCAGTCAAGACCGGCTTCCCTAAAATAGCCGATGCGGTCGGCCACGAACTGGGTCTGATAGACCGGCACCGCCACCGGGTAGATCACGCGGCCGGTCTTGTCTTCGGCCCATGCCCGGCCCGCCGCCATTGAGACGCCGCCGCCGGCGACAATCGTCAGTGCCGATCGTCGTGTGAAATGTGATGTCATCACGCGTGCTCCTTTTCCTTGCTGGCGACCTGTTCCAGGGCGTTCAGCACCGCATCGCCCATTTGTTCGGTCGAAAGCTTTTTTGCGCCGGGTTCGGCAATATCCGCGGTTCTCGCACCGGCGGCCAAGGCAGTGCCAACGGCTTTTTCCAGCAGATCCGCGTCGTCCGGCCGGTTGAGCGTCATGCGCAACATCATGGCGACGCTGAGAATCGAGCCGAGCGGATTGGCGATGCCCTTGCCCGCGATGTCAGGTGCGCTGCCATGGACCGGCTCGTAAAGCGCCTTGCGGCGACCAGACCGGTCGACCGGACCAAGCGATGCCGATGGCAACATGCCGAGCGAGCCCGAAGCCATCGCCGCGCAATCGGAGAGGATGTCGCCGAAGATATTGCCGGTCACCATCACATCGAACTGCGACGGCTGCCGGACGATCTGCATCGCGGCATTGTCGACATAGAGATGGCTGAGTTCGACGTCGGAAAATTCCGCGGCATGGAGCGCAATGACTTCCTCGCGCCACAGCACGCTGGTCTCCAGCACATTCGCCTTGTCCACCGAACAGACCTTCCCCTTTCGCGTGCGAGCCAGTTCGAAAGCGGCCCGCGCCACGCGACGAACTTGATTGGTGGTGTACTGCTCGGTATTGAATCCGCGGCGTTGTCCGTCGGCGAGCGTTTCGATGCCGCGCGGCTCTCCGAAATAAATGCCACTGGTGAGTTCGCGGATGATGACGAAGTCGACATCCCTGAGCACACTGGCCTTGAGCGGCGCCGAATCGGCCAAAGCCGGATTGGCGAAGATCGGGCGGAGGTTGGCGTAAAGATCGTACTTGCTGCGCAGCGACAGCAGGCTCCCCGCCTTGCGCGCTGCGGCCGGAACCTCTTTCGTCTCCGGCCCGCCGGTCGCGCCCCAAAGGATCGCATCGGCTTCATCCATTGCCTCGACGGTGTCCTGCGGCAGCACCTTGCCGGTCGAAAGATAGGGAATGATGCCGTATTGCGCCTCACGCAGGATCATCGGAACGCCGCGCTTGGCAGCGAACCAGTTGAGCACCCGGTGCGACTGCGCCGTCACTTCGGGGCCGATGCCCTCGCCGCCGACCACGGCCACCTTGATCATGTTGGACAGATCATTCATGCCGATTTCCCTGCAAAATGGATCCATGGCCGCTCGGCGCGGTCAGCCGCCTGAAAGGCGCGGATTTCATGATCGCGCTGCAGGGTGAGGGCTATTTCGTCGAGCCCCCCCAGCAATCCGGCGCGACGGCGCGGATCGATCTCGAAACGGTGCCGTTTTCCCGAGGGCGATGTAACCGTCTGTGCCTCGAGATCGACACTGATACGCCCGGCTCCCTGGGTTTGCTCGACCTCGGCGGCAAGGCTATCGACAATTTCCTTGTCGACTACGATAGGGAGGATTCCGTTTTGAAAGCAGTTGGCGAAGAAAATATCGCCGAAGCCTGAGCCGATGACGGCGCGGATGCCCATTTCCTGCAGCGACCACACCGCGGCTTCGCGCGAGGAGCCGCAGCCGAAGTTGGGGCCGGTGACGAGGATTTCCGCCTGCCGATAGGGTTCACGGTTCAGAATGAATTCCGGGTTTTCCGCACCATCCGGCAGATAGCGCAAGGCGCCAAACGCCCATTTGCCGAGACTGCCCCGCACCGAGTTTCCGACGATGCGATCAATGCGGATGATGACATCGGTGTCGATATTGGTGCGCATGACCGGCGCGGCAATTGCCGTCAGTCTGGTGAAGGGTTTCGGCATGCTAGCGCTCCATGGTCCGCACGTCGGCAATGGCGCCGGATATCGCCGCCGCCGCCGCGCTGGCGGGGCTCGCCAGATGGGTACGCGCGCGGGGTCCCTGGCGGCCGATGAAATTGCGATTGGAGGTCGAGACCGAGCGCTGGCCGGGCGCCACCGTTTCGCCGTTGGCGGCGAGACACATCGAGCATCCGGGCTCTCGCCATTCGAAACCGGCGTCGGTGAAGATCTTGTCGAGCCCTTCGGCAACCGCGTCCCGCTTGACCGTCTCCGAGCCCGGCACGACCCAGGCGCGCACGCCGGGCGCAACCTTGCGGCCACGCGCGACCGCGGCCGCGGCGCGCAGGTCGCTCAACCGGCTATTGGTGCATGATCCAATGAAGACCCAATCGACGGGCGTGCCGATGATCGGCGCCCCGCCCTTAAGACCCATATACTCAAGCGCGGTTTCGGTCGCGGCGCGACGCGCCGGGTCGACAATCTCCCTGGGATCGGGGACATGACCGTCGACGCCGATGACGTGTTCGGGGCTGATGCCCCAGGTCACCTGCGGTATGATTTTCTCGACGTCGATGATGACTTCCTTGTCGAATGCCGCGTCGGGATCGCTCGGCAGCTGGCGCCAGGCTGCAACCGCCCGCGCCCACATCTCGCCCTGCGGCGCATAGGCTCGTCCGCGGATATAGTCGTAAGTCGTATCGTCCGGCGCGATCAGCCCCATTTTGGCGCCAAGCTCGATCGAAAGATTGCAAATGGTCAACCGCCCTTCGACCGGCATGGCGCGGATCGCGCTGCCGGCATATTCGACGGCGTAGCCGGTACCGCCGGCCGCGCCGACATGGCCGATCAGCGCCAGGATGAGATCCTTGGCGGTCACGCCAAATGGAAGCCTGCCCTCGAAGTTCACGCGCATGGTCTTCGGCCGGCGCTGGATGATAGCCTGCGTGGCCAACACATGCGTCAGTTCGCTCGATCCGATACCGAAAGCCAGCGCGCCCAGCCCGCCATGCGTGCAGGTATGGCTGTCGCCGCAGACGATCAGGCACCCGGGAAGGCTGAGGCCCAGTTCGGGCCCGATGACATGGACGATGCCCTGGCCGGGCTCGTCGATATCAAACATTTCGATGCCAACCGCGGAGGTTTCGGTTCTCAAGCCCGCCAACAGCTCTTGCCCGATCTTGCTCGTGCCGGCCCGCCCGCGCGCGGTCGAAATGGCGTGGTCCGGCGTCGCGAAAGTCAATTCCGGATTGTGGACCGACAGGTTGCGGCTTTTGAGATCGAGCAGGCCACGCGACCCGCCGAGATCGTGCAGCAAATGACGGTCGACGTGGAGAAGATCGGTTTCGTCACCGATATGAGCAATGACGTGCTGGTCCCAGATCTTGGCCAGCAGCGTGCGGCCCCGCTTGCTCAATGGCCTGTCCTCCCTTTGGCTTCTTTGGCCCGGCGGCTTCAGCCGCTCACCGCGTTTTTGCACGGTCCATGTTCAGGCCTCGGCCTCCCCATTATCAAAGCACGGTAAGCTGCCATCGGCTAGAGCTTAAGCCGATAGCGGCCAAGCGGGACGCCGTGACGCCCGATTGTCATTTGCGATGCAATATCGCACCATCAAACGCCCGAAATCAGCGAGCTAGACATGACTCAACCCAACAACGTTCTCTGGATCATGTGCGACCAGCTTCGCTTTGACTATCTGGGTTGCACGGGGCATCCGACCCTGAAGACGCCGAATATCGACGCCATGGCCAAGCCGGGGGGTGCGCTTTTCAAACGCCTATGTGCAATCGCCGATCTGCGGCCCCTCGCGGATGTCGTTCTATACCGGCCGCTACATGCGTTCGCACGGCTCGCATTGGAACGGCTGGCCGCTGCGCGTCGGTGAACCGACGCTGGGCGATCATCTCAAGAAGATCGGCGTGCGCAATGTGCTGGTCGGCAAGACGCATATGGCGCCGGACCTCGAGGGCCTGAAAATGCTCGGGATTGCGCCGGACTCGATCATCGGCGTGCATGTCGCGGAATGCGGCTTCGAGCCCTATGAGCGCGATGACGGCCTGCATCCAACCGGCAGGCCCCGCCCGAAATACGACGCCTACTTGCGCGAACGCGGTTACGACGCGCCTAACCCGTGGGAACAATGGGCCAATTCCGGCGTGGCGGCGGATGGTGGTTTGCAGAACGGCTGGCTGCTGGTCCACGCCGACAAGGCGGCCCGCGTAGCGGAAGAAGATTCCGAGACCCCCTACATGACGCGGCGCGCCATGGATTTCATCGCGGAGGCGGAAACGGACGGCCGGCCGTGGTGCCTGCATCTGTCCTACATCAAGCCGCACTGGCCCTATATCGCGCCTGAGCCTTACGCCAGCATGTACGGCCCCGGCGACGTGCTGCCGGCTGTGCGTTCGGATCAGGAAAAGCAAAGCGCGCATCCGGTTTTCGCCGCCTATATGGACATGCGTTACTCCCGGAACATGTCGCGCGACCAAGCGCGGGAAAAGGTCATTCCGGCCTATATGGGCCTGATCAAGCAGATCGACGACCAGATGGGCGTGCTGATGAAGTTCCTGGAAGCACGCGGCCTGCTCGATACCACCATGATCGTCTTCACTTCCGACCACGGCGATTATCTCGGCGATCACTGGATGGGCGAGAAGGATCTGTTTCACGATCAATCCGCCAAGATCCCCTTGATCGTGATCGATCCGTCCGACGCCGCCGACCGAACACGGGGAACCGTCTGTGATGCCCTCGTCGAGGCGATCGATCTGGCGCCGACGTTCATCGAATATTTCGGCGGCGAGCCGCCGGATCATATTCTCGAGGGACGCTCGCTGATGCCGCTCGTGCATGGCGAGACGCCGGCGGACTGGCGCAAGGTGGTGTTCTCGGAATACGACTATTGCATGCAGGATGTCCGGCTCAAGCTCGGCCAGCCGATCGAGCAATGCCGGCTGTTCATGGTGTTCGACGGGCGCTGGAAGTACATTCACGCCTCCGGCTTCCGGCCGATGCTTTACGATCTTCGCGAAGACCCCAAGGAACTGACCGACCGCGGTGAAGACCCCTCCTGCGCCGATGTCATCGCCCGGCTGCAGTCGGCCCTGTTCCACTGGGCGCTGCATCCCAAGGGCCATATCACCACCAGCACCGAAAGGATTGCCGCTTATGCGGACCAGCAGCTTCAGGTCAAGGGTGGAATCCTGATCGGGATCTGGGATGAGGCAGAGCTGTCAGCGATCCGGCAAAAGATCGGGATGACGGCACTCAATACGTGATCTTGTAGCCGGTGGCCTTGACGATCGGTTGCCAGAGCGCGGTATTGGCCACCAGCTCCCGGGTAAGGCCGTCAGGCGTTGTCCCGACCGGAATCAGGCCGATCGCCAGCAGCTTCTCGCGCACGTCCGGCTTGGCGAGCGATGCGGCCACGGCCGCACTGAGTTGACCGGCAAATTCCCGCGAGCTGCCGGCCGGCAGCCACATCCCGTACCAGGCGTCGGCGACCAGATCGACGCCACTCTCCTTCAGGGTCGGCACGTCGGGCAAGAACGGCGAGCGTGCAGCGCTACTCACCGCCAGAATTTTGACGCCGCCCGCACGATGCTGCGGGATCGCGTCCGCAATGGTGACAATGCCGAACGGTAGATGGCCGCCGATCAGGTCGTTAATAACGGGCGCGCTGCCGCGATAGGCCACGCGCGTCATCGGAATGCCCAGCACCTGCTCAAGTTTCGATCCCGTGAAATGCGGAATGGTGCCGTTGCTCGGCACGCCAAATGTCGCCTTGCCCGGGTTTGCCTTGAGCCAGGCCACAAATTGCTTGAAATCCTTCGCATCCACCGCAGGGCCGGCGACGACGCCGAACTCGAAGCGGGCGAGCAGCGAGACCGGCACGAAATCCTTGTTCAGGTCAAAGCTCGGCTCAGCCTCCACCATCGGCAACAGATACATCGTCGGACCCGTGGTCACGAGGATGCTGGTTCCGTCAGGGCTGGCGCTCTTGACCGTCTTGATTCCGATCAATCCGTCGCCGCCGGTGCGGTTCTCGACGATCACCGTGCGATCCAGAAGCTGGCCCACATGTTGCGCCAGCAGGCGGCAAAGCGTGTCCCCACCGCCGCCGGCGGCAAAGGGAAAAATCAGCCTGGTCAACGGACCGGACTCGGCAAGCGCGTCTTCCGCTATCGCCGACCATGACAGGCCGGCGCAGCCGGCCATGAAACTTCGGCGATCCACGCTTCCCTCCCCGTCGGACGTCCTGGCATATTACATCAGACTGCAGTGCCAATTGAAATCGTACCAAAGTTGCCATCGCGATCGTTCTCGCTTTAAGGCCTCTGGTGATCTCCAGCCTGCCTTGAACCGCCCGCTGAACAAGCACTCCCCAAAAACAAAAAACGCCCGGCGGCCGTCAGGCCACCGGGCGGTGTTGCACTCTCAAGAAAATATGTTACGCACTTAACCGATGCCCTGCGGGGCTCGGCTAAGACCATTTAAATCATCTCGCGTATCCCTCGCGTATTCGCAGTTCTGGAAAAAGGCGGCGATTCCGGGCGCTGGCTACGCGATGTCAGCTGACCGCAACGGTGGCTACCATTCCAAAAACCCCCGCATCGGAAAGCGCTGCGATGCGAGCGTCGTCATAGCCGAGTGTCTTGCGCAACACTGCCCTTGTATGTTCCCCCAGTAGCGGCGCGGCTACGGGGTCGACGACCGGCGTCAGGCCAAGATGGATCGGCGATTCGATATTGGGGACGGAACCCGCGGCCGGGTGTGGAATCTGGCTGACCCGATGGCGTTCGCGTACTTCCGGCGAGTTGAAGGCCTCCTCGACGGTACGAAGAAAACCGACGGGGATATTGGCAGTCTTCATCTTCGCCACCCAGTTTTCGCGAAGATCCTGCACAAAAATCCCGGTGAGGATCGCGCGCAGCTTCTCCTTGTTGGCCGTCCGTGAACGCCGGTCGGCGAATTCACCGCTGGCGAGATCGGGCCGGCCGAGCACCTCGATGACGAGACGGCGATATAGCCGGTCATTGGCGCAGGCGATATAAAATGGCCCGTCGGACCCGTTGTAGACGCCGACGGAGGGAGACCCGTTCGGCGAATTACCCTGACGGCTCGGATTCACGCCGGTCATCAAATAGGCCATGCCGTAAAACTGGGTCATCGCCACCGCGACGTCGAACAGCGCCACCTCGACATGCTGCCCGCGGCCAAGCCGGTCGCGGGCGAACAGCGCCAGCAGGATCGCGTTGCAGGCTGACATGCCCGTCAACATGTCGACCGCGGGCGGACCGGTCCGCACCGGCGGCCCATCGGGAAAGCCGTTGAGCGACATGAATCCGCTTTCGGCCTGGGTGATCGGATCGAAGCCGGGACGGGATGCAAACGGCCCCTGGCGGCCGTAGGCCGAGATCGAGCAATAGACCAGGCGGGGATTGGCTGGCGCGACCGACGCATAGTCGAGGCCATACTTCTTCATCACGCCGGAGGAGAAGTTTTCCACCACGACATCCGCCCGCGCGATCAATTCGCGCGCGACCTCACGCGCCTCGGGCTTGGTGAGATCGAGAGCGATGCCGCGCTTGTTGCGATTCAAATTGACGAAGGCAGCGCTTTCACCGGCGAGATCGGCGTGCTCATAGCTCCGCGTGTCGTCGCCGCCGTCCGGGTTCTCGATCTTGATGACTTCGGCGCCGAAATCGGCCAGCGTCTGCGTACAGGCCGGACCGGCGACGACCCGGGTAAAATCCACCACCAGCAGACCGTCGAGCGCGGTCGGCACGCCCTTTGTTCGTGGCGCGCGGTCCGGCAGTTGCGGTCTGGCAGTCATGATCGGTCTGTTCCCTTCCGGTATCGATTGGCGCCATCGTTGGCGGCGCGAACCGACTTTAAGGTCTATTTCCAGAAGGGCAATGTGGGCAATCGCTTGAGGGCATGCGCAAATCGCACCCCACGGCGGTTTCACCTGATAGGCTTGCGCCAGTACAGCGAATTAGGCCAGGCCCAAGGATATCGCGGCTGGTACAGCCGATAGCCGGCCCGGATGAAGTTGTTGGCGGAGACGGGATTGTCGGTGGTATCGGACACGATGCAACGCCATCCATTACGTCGCGCGCGCGATTCCAGCGCCCGCATCAGCCGCAATTGCAGGGCGTTCCAGCTCGCCCACAGTTCGGAGCCCTTGCTGCGGATGGTCGGGCGCAGCAGCGAAAGGCTGCGCGCGCTCAAATTCTGCGCTTCGTCGATCCAGCCGATGCGAAACCCCTCCAGCGACTTGATGGAGTTCGGCGGTGTGATCCTGCATGCCCCTGAAAATGATGATGCCGTCGCCCGGCGTTTCGATCTTGTCGCTATAGACCTTGAACCGGTGGCCGAGACCGAGGCTGGCGATCTTGCTTTCGATCAGGCGCTTGGAGGACTGCGCCAGCGTCCGTTGCGCCTCGCGGATGCAGACCGCTGATGTGCCGCGCTCGGCCTGGCAGGTCTCGACCAGAAGTTCTCCGAAGAAATGCGACTTGCCGGAGCCGCGGCCGCCAAAGACCGCCTTGTAGCGCGCGGACGCGAGCAGCGGCTCAAAGATCTTGGCTGTCGGGATTTTCAGGGTGGACAATGACGCGCTCGATTCTGTGGATCAGCTCGAGGGCGCCGTCATCGCCATTCTCGATCGCCTGCGTGGCCTTGCCCCAGCCGCGGTCCAGAATGGCGTTGGCGGCGGCGACCCGTGCCGGCGGCGTCGCCTTGGTGTTACGCATGACCGCGACCAGCACGTTGAGCGCGGACCTGGTGTGGCTGCGCGCCAGCGAGCGGATTTCCGTCAACGACTTAGGCATCGCGAAATTCTTCCGGCTCGGGGCGGAAATATTCGCTCGGCGCGGTATCGGCATGATCCATGACGAGATCGTCGGGCCGCGCCGCCGACCGGAAGGCGATGGTGGGGAAATCGGATGGCCCGCGATGGTGCTTCGGGCCACGGATGAATTGAATGATTTCGCGCTCACGAAAACCCCTCCCACACCGCGATCGCGACCAGGCCGGCCAATGCGAGCGAGATCAAATACGCGGTCATGATGGCCTCTCTCCCGAGATCAATGCGGCATGCGGCATGATCGCCTCGCGCGATCATATTCCAGAGGCGCGATCCGCATGGCGGATCGGCGCCGCAGAATTCAATCAGGGCTCGGACGGCGGCTCGCTTGCAGACGCCTCTTGCGACAATGCGCTGACATGGGAGAATGGTGCGTCCCGAATGCGGCCGCCGTCCGATACGAAATAGTCCGATTCAAAAAGCCCGCGGCCGGTTTCCCGGCGCGGGCTCCAAAAATGCTGCGATGATGAAGATATGCCGGTGATTTGCCCGACGTGTCAAATTTTTTCTTTGGAGTCCCCGTCGATCGCGCGCCGGCGCTTCTACTCAAATCCCTGCACCGGAGGCGCCGTTTTTGCGGCTATAACCGGCGGCGGAGCTTTTGCCGCACCCGTCTCGACAGGCCTGGCAACCGGCAACGGGTTCACCTTGGCCGCCGCCTGCTGCTGGGTTCCAGCCTCCGGGGTTGCGCCGGCTTGCGTGACATGCCGGGCGCGCGGGGGCGGCGCGGAATGCCCAACTCCCCAGGAATGCGCGATCGCGGGTCCAGCGGTATATCCAATCAACGCTCCCGCCACCGCGCCCACCGGTCCCAGAACGACCGCGCCCGATACCGCGCCCAAAGCCGCACTTCCGGCGCGCGCCTGGGCATTTGCTTCACAGGAAAACAATGACCCTGCGATCACCGCCGCAACAAGCAATTTTTTCATCGCGGTTCCCCTGGATTCCGCCCGCAGGACACTCGAAAAATGCGGCGGCACAAAGGTAACACGACGGCAGCCTCCGTTCCGATTCAAGGCACCGGATTCAAAAAGCCCGCGGCGGTTTCCCGCGCGGGCTTATCGCAACTCCTGCGATGATGCAGATATGCCGGTGATTTGCCCGACGTGTCAAATCATTTCGGGAGGCTCGGATTCCTGACCGCATGCAGCGGCGTTCTGACAGTCAGTAAGTATAGGATGGCTTCGGCACCCACGCGAAGCGGGTCCGACGCGAAGATGATTGATCATGAACCGCGCCTCACAGCCGGTTCTCCGGATCGGAGTTCATCTCCCGCCCGTCCCGCTGGCGGTTGGCCATCGCCCGCCGCAGCACCCTCGAAAGCTCTTCCACCGAATACGGCTTGTGCAGCAGGTGAAAGCCGTGGCTGCCGTCATCGGCCAGCACGTGGCTGTATCCGCTGTTCAGAACGAATGGCAGGTGGGGCAAGCGCCTGCGGATTTCCTTGCCGAGCGCGACGCCGTCAACCCCGGGCATCACGACATCGCTCAGCACAATGTCGAAACGCTGGGGATCCTCATCAAGCAGCCTCAATGCCTCCTCGGCATTGCGCGCGAGCACGGTCTGGTAGCCCAGATCGTGAAGAAGCTGCGTCGAGAATTCGCCGACCTCGGTGTTATCCTCGACAACCAGGATGCTCCAGCGCTCACCGGCGTCAGCAGGTTTGACGGAGTTGCCCTGGTGGGGTTGAACCGGTTTTGAACTCAGCGGCAAATGCAGCGTGACCGTGGTGCCGCGGCCGACCTCGCTGTCGACCCGCACCGTGCCGCCGGACTGATGAGCGAAACCATAAACCTGGGAAAGGCCAAGGCCGGTGCCACGTCCGACATCCTTGGTGGTGAAGAACGGTTCGAAGATCCGGTCGATCTGGTCGGACGGAATGCCGCAGCCGTTGTCGCTGACCGAGACCGAAACAAGCTCGTTCACGGTTTCGGCTCAGCTCCAGCGCGGTCGCAGGCGATTTCGCGACACGGATTATCAGGGATCCCGCCGCTGCCCATCGCGTCCCGGGCATTTGCGACAAGATTGACCAGCGCCGTCTCGAATTGATTGGCGTCCGCCTCGACCGGCTAGCGGACGCCCGCTGATATCGAGCTCGAACGTAGCCGATGATCCCAAGACGGTCTTGAGCATATCCGCGACACGCTCCAGCTGATCTGCGGCATCGAATACCTGCCGGTGCAGGGCGTGACGGCGGGCAAATGTAAGCAGCTGCCCCGTGAGTTTTGCCGCCCGGTCCGCGGTATCGGAGATCGCGTCCACATATCGCCGCATCTTGTCCGCCGTGAGGTTTCTCCGTCTCAGCAAATCAGCCGACGATCGAATGACCGTCAGGAGATTGTTGAAATCATGGGCAACGCCGCCGGTGAGATGGCCGATCGCTTCCATTTTCTGCGCCTGCCGGAAGGCCTCTTCGGCCTGGCGGCGCTCGGTGAGCTCGACGGCCTCTGGGACGATCGCGACCACCTTGCCCTCTTCGTCGCGCACGGGGCGCATCTGGAAATCGAACCAGCGCCATCCGCCAACCGGAAGATTGACATGAATTTCCTGACGCACGGTTTCTCCGCCAGCGACCGCGGCAACGGCCGACTGACCGCCTCGGGCATGCCTGGCGTGCCCGAGAACCAGGGCGTCTCCCAGAACGGCTTGCCGACCACCTCTTCCAGCGTCGCCCGATACCTGAAAGCGAGGTGGCATTGGCATCCAGCAGCGTGCCGTCGATCGCGAGCAGGCCCTGATAGGTGTAGCTGGTTGCAAAGATGGTCCGCAGCCGCGCTTCCTTGGCCTGCAGTTCCGCCGTGCGCTCGGAAACCTGCATCTCGAGCCGTTCGTTGAGGCCGCGCAACGCTTCTTCGGCCTGCTTTCTCTCGGTGATGTCCTGAAAGTAGACCGACACGCCCTCGCCCCGCCGGATAGACGCGGATGTCGAACCAGCGGTTCAACGGCGGATAGTAGTACTCGAAGGTCGCGCCCACCCGCTCGGTCATGGCGCTTCGGTAATTGGCCTCCAGGCCGTGAGCCGACCGTCGCGGGGTATTCCTCCCAATAGTTCTTGCCGATCAGCTGCTCCGCGGATCGGGACAGCATGCGTTCCGCGGCGGCGTTGACATAGGTGAAGCGCCAATCGCGGTCGAGTGCGAAAAAGCCGTCATTGATGCTGGCCAAAATGCCTTCGGCGCGCTCCTGCGCCATCTGCGCTTCAAGCCGCAATTCGTTCTCGGTGCGCACGGCCTCGCGCCGCAAGGCCGCCATGTCGATATTGGCGCGCACGCGGGCCAGCAGCTCGCGCGCGCTGAACGGTTTGCTGAGATAATCGTCGGCGCCGGCTTCCAGACCTTCCACCTTCGCCTCCTCGCCGGCGCGTGCGGACAGGAAGATGACGGGGACATCCCGGAGCTTGCTGTCGTTGCGCAGCGCCTTGAGAAGGCTGAAGCCATCGAGCCGCGGCATCATGATGTCGCTGAGCACGAGGTCCGGCCGCCGCCGCCATGCCGCTTCGAGCGCGGCCTGGCCGTCGGCGACGGTTTCCACCTCGTATTCCTGGCCGAGCAGGCGCCGCACATAGTCGCGCATGTCCGGATTGTCGTCGGCAAGCAGAACCCGGTCCTTGCCCGCTGCAGCGCCGGAGATATGGAGACCCAGATCCTCCGATGACGAGGCGTCGCGGCCGCTCGATCGCCGACGCCGCCATCCAGCCATCCCATCGCTTCGTCGAGGTAGGCTTGCGCGCGGACATTGGTCGAGACGTGCGCGGGCGATGCGTCCAGCCGGCCCGCCGGCAGATGCGACCTTCCGAACGGGATGGTGACGGTAAAGACGCTGCCGCGGCCCTCTTCGCTTTCGACCCGGATGTCGCCGCCGTGCAACTTCACCAGTTCCTGCACCAGCGCGAGGCCAATGCCGCTGCCTTCGAACGAGCGCCCGCGCGCGCCGTCTATCCGCTGGAACCGCTCGAACACATGGGGCAGCTCGGCTGCCGGAATGCCGGTGCCGGTATCGCGCACCCTGATTTCAGCGTGATCGCCGTCGGCCGCGACCTTCGACCGCGACGCCGATCTCGCCCGTCGAACGTAAACTTGAAGGCGTTCGACAAGCAGGTTGAGAACGATCTTTTCCCACATGTCGCGATCGACATAGACCGCCTGCGGCAAGCGGCGGCGCATCGATCACTAGCCGCAAGCCGGCCTTGTCGATCGCCGAGCGGAAGTTCGAGGCGAGCTCCGCGGTAGATGCAGCCAGGTCCACCGCCTCGATAAGTGGCGCTGACGCGGCCGGCTTCGATGCGGGAAAAATCGAGCAGCGTGTTGACGAGCTTCAACAGCCTCATGCCATTACGGTGCGCGATATCAAGCAGCGCCCGATCGTCCGAACTCATTTGCGTTTCGGATTGGCCCAGCACTTCTTCGAGCGGACTGAGCATCAGCGTCAGCGGCGTACGAAATTCATGACTGACATTGGAGAAGAACATGGTCTTGGCGCGATCGATCTCGGCCAGCGCTTCGGCGCGGCGGCGTTCCTCCTCGTAGGCGCCGCCATTGTTTACCGCCGCCGTGATTTGACCGGCGACCAGATCGAGGAAACCGGCGTATCGTTCGTCGAAGAGGCGGAACGGGTTGAGGCCCGCAATGACAAAGCCCGGACCGGCCGGTTTCGCCGCTCGGCAGAATAGGCAGAATGACGGCCTTGTCGGGAGGTTGGCGCCACCCTCCGCTCGGAAAGTCGAAGCCGAAAACCTCCGACAGGTTGCCGACAAGGCGCGGACCGTGTTGCTGAAGCACCTCCGCGACCGGCCAGCTTCCATTCGCATCGAGCGGAAGCGTGTGCGCGACCGCGGGATGATCCGGACTGATCCCGGACAGCGCCGCGAGCTGCGCGATCTGGCTGCCGGGCTCGATCATGTAGATCATGGCAAACGGCAGATCCTGGGGATCGGCCAGCAGCGCTTTCGCGCTGCGCTCGCATGCCTGCTGCACGCTGCGCGACTCCGCGGCGCTGCTCGCCAATTCGCGCAGCAGCGAAAGCTGACGCTCGCTGATCACGCGCTGGGTATCGTCGGTGTTGGCGCAAAAGATGCCGCCGGGCGAGCCATCGTCGGTGGGAATCGGACTGTAGGAAAAGGTGTAGTAGGTTTCTTCCGGAAAGCCGTTGCGCTCCATGATCAGGAGCTGCGACTTCGACATAGTCCCCTCGTCGCCGCTCATGGCCTTGGCCAGCAGCGGCGCGATGTCATCCCAGATTTCGCGCCAGACCGCCGACGTCGGCTGTCCGAGCGCCCAGGGATGCTTGCCGCCGATGATTGATTTGTAGGGGTCGTTGTAGAGATAGATCAGTTCCTGGCCCCACCCGATCCAGATCGGCTGCTGCGACGTGAGCATGATGCGAATGGCGGTTTTCAGGCTTTGCGGCCAAAGCTCCGGCGCGCCAATCGGCGTGCTGGCCCAGTCGAAGCCCTTCATGAGGCCGGCCAACTCGCTGCGGCCGAGGAAAAGCCGTTCCTTGTCCGCCGATCCGCGAGCGGCCTCAACCTCGGGAATTTGAACCTCGGACACGCGTTACCCCGCCGCTATCCCAGCCGCCCCGGCACAGGTTGGCGCAAAGCAAAAACGCGCATCGCTGCCCCGGAGTTCCCTCGCCGGAACAGTTTTCTAGGATTTAATGTCGGCGGGATCCGCAGGCGGCGTCCGGACTGCCCGGTCCAGAAACGCCTCCAGGGCTACGATGCAGTCATGGTCGCGGTAGATCTGATGCTTCCGGCGCGCGATCTTCGCCGATATTTCGGCTCGTTTTGTCGCATCGCGGCCGAGCGATCCTGCAATCGAGACGTATTCGTCAATCGTCCGCGCCGTCGTTTCGCGGACATCCATCATCTCAAGGATAGCCGCCGCGTGCCGGCCGCGCATCATCTCGCCGGCGAAGCACACGATGGGGACATCGTGAACCAGGCTCTCCAGGATCGAGTTGCAACCCGACCAGCCGATGCTATCCAGCACCACGTCGCATTGACCGATCGCAGCGACGAAACGATCCGGTGCAAGTCGCGGCAGGAAGACGCAGTGATCTCTGGCGTCAAGACCGACAGCTTTGAACGCGCGTTCGAGCCGGGTCCGAAACAGCTCGGTGACACCGCGAGCGCCTGCGAATTCGATAAACGTAAACTGACAGTCCGGAACCTCGACCGCGATGCGCGCAAAAACCTCGTCATATTGCGGCAGATATTTCGGCAGCGACTGACAGCACCAATAGACCACCGCGCCTGCGCGCAGGCCCAGCTGCGCCCGGTCAATCGCAACGGCTGGAACCTCGGCAGGCTCGCAATAGATCGACAGATTTGGCAGCCGGATCAGCCGTTCGGAATAGTGGTCTGCGGCGTCCGCTGGTTCCATGAGATCGCTGCTGATGAAATAGTCGATGGTCGGAAATCCGCTGGTGACAGGATGTCCCCATGAACAGCATTGAACCGCCGCGAGCCGCTGGGCCGCCAGTTGCGCCGTCACCTCGTCCATCCCGATTTCGGGAAAAAGCAGAACATGAGGCGCATCGTCCAGTATCTGGCGTCGCCAGGCATCAAGCGATCGCGGGCCTTGTATAAAGCCTTGGCACAATGCCGCCGCGGCCTCGGTTTCGGCATCCCGCTCGGCGCTCGTGTAATAGCCGAACACATGGAATCGATTGCGGTCGAGGTTCTTGAGCCAACCCCTGAGAGGAATCTTCCAATTCGAATGCTGCCTGAAAAAGCCGCTGACGATACCCAACCTGATCGGCTCGAGCGGAGCTGGGGGATCGGGCAAGGCTGGCGTCGTATATCGCGCAGCCATGATTTTGCAGACTAGCGAGCCATACAAGATTTGAAGCTCGCGATCGTTGCAGCCCTGATAGGGGAGGTAGAAGGGCTGGTGCGAGCCGATCACCTCCACGAGCGTGCCGGGTGTACCGGCACTCTCTACATCCGCGGTCAAACTCGCCAGCCGGCTCGCATAGGCGTCGCGCCGTTCGACAATTTCGGCAGCGTCTTGGTAGAGCGCCGGAAGCTCCGCCATGCACAAGGCCAGTTCGGCCTCCAGAAAATCCGGCTTGAGTGCGAACGCCCGGGCGAAATGTGCTCTCGCCTCGGCAATCCCTGTTTCACCGCGCAGCGCCACGCCACAGTTGTAATGCGCCATGAAGGAATTCGGATCGATCTTGAGAGCGATCTCGTATTGTGCGATCGCATCGGCGCGCCGGCCGATGGCCCTTAGAATATTGCCGAGATTATTGCGCACGCCGGCGCTGTCCGGACGCAGCGTGACGGCACGTTCCGCGTGGGCGAGCGCTTCAGGCAGGCGACCCGCGCCTTGAAGCAACGCGGCTAAATGAATATGCGCATCGACAAAATCGGGCCGCAGCGAGATGGCGCCCCGATATTGTCGCTCGGCATCTGTGTTGCGGCCGGCCAGTTCGAGCGCCGAGGCCAGATTGAAATGCGCCATGGGAGAATCCGGCGCGCTTTTCAGCACCAGTTCGAACTGCGCCACCGCTTCATCGAAGCGTCCGACCGACCGTAATCCGCGTCCGAGATTGTTGCGAGCCTCGTCATATCCCGGCTTGAGCGCTACTGCCCGCGCGAAGCAGGATATTGCGTCCGCAAACGAGCCGTTGGCCGCGAGAATCACGCCTTTGTCGTTGTGCGCCTCGGCGAAGTCCGGATCGAGCATCACGGCCCGGCCGACCAGCGACGCCGCATCGGGGCGCCTTAACTGGTGTGCGACCACTCCCCACAGGTGGAAGGCACGCGCGTTCTTCGGATCGGTTTCGCAGACAAGCCGGTAGAGGCGTTCAGCCTCCCCAAGGCGACCGGCGCGATGATGAACAATCGCGGCGGCGAGCGTTTGTTCGGAACGGCCCCCGGCATTCATGGCGACATCTCGAAAGCGAAATCTCCTGCTCTAGCGCCAGTCGCAAGATCGGTAGCGCCCGAGACCCAGATCGATCTCGCAGGGGCTGCCGTAGACCCAGACCGGCTGATCGCAGGGCAGCGCGCGCGTCGACCGAAAGGGCGTATTGCAAGCGATGTTGGAGGCGGGATGCAGGACCAGCGTGCCGCCGCCATAGGGCGCCGGCAAAACGGGTTGTTCCTGATATCGGACAATGTGCGCGTGGCGATGATGCCTTGGCGCCTTATGGGCATCGGCCCATCCGTTGCTGCTGCCGAGTACGAGGATGGCCGCGAGGGTGGCGATGGTTCGCATCAGCATGATCTCCGTCCTTTATCGCTGTCGAGCGCCTCAATCGAGAATGCAGCCGGCGCCTGGCCGGCTAGCCAAGTCTGCCACATCCGCGTATAGGCCGCCTCGATATTTCCGGTACATTTTGGCAAATCAAACAGCGCGCTGGTATGGCGATTGCTCTGCAATTTCTGCCGCAGCGCGATCAGGCGTTGGGGGTCGCGCGCCAGCGCCAGGGCCGCCTGCTCATATTCTGCAAGCGATCCCGTGACCAGCTCCGGCATGCCGACCGCCATTAACAGGCTGGCGGCGACACGGCCCGCGAATGTGTCTCCGCTACAGGTGAGGACCGGCAGTCCGGCCCACAGCGCGTCGCTGGCCGTGGTGTGCGCATTGCAGGGCACCGTGTCCAGGAACAGATCGGCATGCCGATGACGCCCGAGATGTTCGGCCAAAGCAACGACCGGGGCAAAGATCAGCCGGCCGGAATCCACACCGCGCTTTTCGGCTTCCGAGCGCAGATTGCCTTCGACCAGCGCGTTGGTTTCGAGCAGCCACAGCACGCTGCCGGGAACCGACCGAAGCAGACGCATCCAGATATCGAAAATGGCAGGCGAGATCTTGTAACTGTTGTTGAAGCTGCAAAGCACCAGCCCCTCGGCCGGCAGTTCCCAATCCTGTCGGGACGTTCCCGCCCCTGCCACCTCCCGCCTGCTGTCGTTGACCTGATAGCTGCCGGGAAGATGAACCAGCCTTTCCGTAGAAGAACGGCTGCTGACTATCGGGGACGACGAAGGAGTCGACGATGATGTAGTCGATGAAATCCGCCCCCATGGTGGCGGGGTACCCCAGATAGCTCACCTGCACCGGCGCCGGGCGATAGGCTGATATCGCGGGCCGCGCGTGATGGGTATAGCCCTTGAGGTCGACCAGGATGTCGACCTGGTCCGCATGAATAAGCTCCGCGGCGTCGCGGTGCGATAATGTGCGAACGTCAACGAAGCGATCGAATGCGCGATCAAGCCGCACGCGCATCGGGCTGTTGTCGTCAGGACCGTAGGAATAGGCGAACACCTCGAAGCGATTGCGATCGTGGGACTCGAACAATTCGGCCATCAACTGCGCGGTGGCATGCTGATGAAGGTCTCCGGACAGATAGCCAAGACGAATGCGTCCTCTCTCGACGCCGGGCTTATGCGCGAAGACGGCATGCCGCGGCGGCTTCATCGGCCCGATCCACTGCCGCGCGCAGATCAATTGATCCGACGCGGATGCAGGGGTCGAAAGCAGATAAAACGGCGGAACACGAATCCCCCGCCGCACCATGTCGACAAGCCTTTCCTGGTCCGCCTGGCAGCCGTCCCAGTCACAGGCCTGCGCGCGGTGGTACACGAGCTGGCTGAACGCATCGGCGTAGTCAGGCCAAAGACGCAATGCGTTTCGATAGGCCGCAATCGCCCCGCCGAGATCGCCGAGTTCGCGCCGGGCGCTTCCCAGATTGTAGAACGCCTCGGGGAAATCGGGCTTGTGGGTCAGCGCCTGCTCGAATGCCGCCCGTGCTTGGTCAGGACGCCCGGCCGCCAACATCGCCGTTCCCATATTGTTGCAGGCATCGGCGTGATCGGGCGTAAGCTCAAGCAGCAGGCCGTAAAGATCGATCGCCTCCGCCGAGCGTCCGAGTTCCTGGAGCACAATGCCGGCGTTGTTGATCGCGTCAGTGTAATCCTTGCGAAGCGCGATGGCCTGACCGTAAGCCGCCAACGCTTCTTCCAGCCTGGCCTGCTGCTGCAGGACCGAGGCGCGGTTGTAGAACGCTTCCGCGAAGTCCGGTTTCAGTCTGACCGCATTTTCAAAGGCCGCCAGCGCCTCGTCGAGCCGACCCTGGTCCTTCAGGACGGTTCCCAGATTATTGTGAACGACGGCGATCCCGGGATTGAGCGAAATGACCCGCCGATACGCCGCTTCGGCGGCATCCAGCTCGTGCTTCGATGCAGTACACCGCCGAGATTGAACTGGGCCTCGGCGTAGTCCGGCCTCAGTGCCACCGCCTCGCGATATGCCAATGCCGCCTGATCGAGCCTGCCCTGCATCTGCAGCAGTACCGCTGAATTGTTGTGGGCTTCGGCGTAATCGCCTCTCGCCCTGATCGCGGAGCGATAGGATTCCATTGCTTCGTCGAGCTTGCCCTGCTGCCTCTGGGCGTTGCCGAGGGCCAAAAAAGCTTCGGCGTAATTCGGATTGAGTTCGATGGCCTGCCGGTGCGCGATGACCGCATCGGCCAGCCTGGCCTGCTGCTGCAACACCGATCCGAGATTATTGTAACCTGCCGGATGATCCGGCCTCAGCTCGATCTCCTTGCGAAGGAGCCGCTCGGCGCCCGCCAGATCGCCCTGCTGGGCTGCGATGATGGCGAGGTTGCCAAAGGCGGCGGCGTTGGTGGGATCAATTCTCGAGGACCGAGGCATAAAGACGCTTCGCATCGGCGAGCGAGCCCCTGCGTTGCGCTGCCAGGGCATTTTCAAATAACTGCTCCGGTGTCGAATGTCCCACGGCGTCGTTCGTTCTCAGCGGAGAAAACGCAGCACTCACTCGCGCTGCCGATAGTTGGTGTATTGGATATCGAAGCTCGTTGCGCCATAGAGCTTCACATAGATCAGTGGGCCGGAGAGCCTGACTTCGTCGATCGAGCGTGGCCCCTTGAACAAGGTCCCACCCTTCTCATTCCCGGCTGCATAGATGACGGCCTGACCGGTCGGCGGCGAAAGCGTTACAATCATGGTCACCGAGATCGCCGATTCAGGAATGTATTTCGACACGTTGACCTCGATCGGCGTCGGTTCGACCGGCGCGTCGGGCGGGACTTCGGCCTGCGCGACTTGCACAAAGGCTGGCGGCGGCTGCATATCCATTGTCTGGTTTCCGTGACGCTTGCAGGTCCATGCAGTTCTACGTCGGAGAGGTGCCGAGATCAATTTTTCAGGGCATTTTACAACAGCGATTCAACAACCCCTGGCGACTGGAATTCGCAGCAGCCATCGAAATTATCCTCCAAAACGAGAAAAGGGGGACCCATCAGGTCCCCCTTCATCACATATTAGTTGGCGCTCAGAAGTTGAACGTCATCCCTGTGGTCGCAGCTCTGATTTTCGCGCCGCCGATGGTGTCGTTGGAAGCATCGCGCGAGCAGACCTGATAGCCATGGCCGCTTGCGCCGAGGCAGTAGTGCGCGCCCATACCGTTATCGAGCTCTGATGCAACAACGTACCAGCTAGCCCAGTTGTTGAAGTAGTAGCGGGCGCCGATCGCGTACTGGCTGGCATCGTTGGAGAACAGGTTCGCCTGATACTGACCAACGTCGATGGGCGCCGCGCACGCTACACCGGCGTTGACGTTATTGAAGCTTAGACACGCCGGGTTACCCGGGCTCTTGAAGGCGTGGGCATACGACGCACTCAAGGCCCACTGGCCAATCCTCTGCGTGGCGCTGGCGAATACGGCGTCGCGTGAGCGCTCGTTGAAGGGTTGTTCGACCGGGGTGACTTCGCGCCGGATCCACTCGTAATAGGCATTGAGCGCAAGATCGCCCAAGCCGTCATTAAAGTGATAGCCGCCGCCAATCTTTGCGGCCCATTCGTTGTGAACGCCGGTCAGGATCTGCGAACCATCCGGCAAGAAGACGGGTCCAGCAGAACCATTTACGTTTAATTGAAGATTGTCATCGCCATGACGATTGACCTGCTCATGGAGCTCAAAGGCACCGATCGCGGAGAACGGACCGTTCTTGTAGGTCGCAGCCACGCTATAGGCGTTGCCGTATGAACCATCGGTGCAACCGTTGCCGCCGATGTTTCCGGGAACTGCACCGCCCGTGCCTGGGAAGTTGCTGCCGCTGGCGCGAGCCGAAGATCCCGTGCATTGAAAGTAGTCGCCGTAGGCATAATCGGCGTTATCCTGGGCGTAGTTCTGGCCTGGTGAGAACAACGCGCTGAACTGGAAGCCATTCCAGATCGGCGATTCGTACCAAACCGCATGGGGCATGCGCCAATCGAACTCGGCCCGGTTGTCGCCGCCGGTGTTGCCCATGATCGAATTGTAATCGCCGAGCGTTCGCGTGAACGGATCCATCGCCGCGGTGGCTTTCTTGTACGGCGTATCTGATTTGCCGGCCTTGATAGCGCCCCAAGGGCTCTCCAGCCCCAGGAAGCTGTCGCGAGTTCCTAGAGCCGCGCGCTCGGTCGGGTATGACGCGATATCGACTTGCGACTCCAGTTGCGCCACCACCGCCATGCCGTCCCAGCCATACGGCGCGAGGTTATGCCGGACGCGAACGCCGAAGCTGGAAATATTGCTGGCGATTTCGAGTTTCGTTCCCTGATCGAAAACCGACGGGATTGAAGATGTCTCCGGACACATCGATCGATCCGTAGAGCGTAACCGTCGTGTTGTCGATCAACGGTGTCAGGGGACCCGCTTTCACCGGCATGCCGCCAATCATCGGGCCGGGCGGCGGTGCCGGCGAGGTCGCGACGGCGGCGTGCAGGACCGGATTGCCCTTGAATTTGCTTGGATCGGAAACCACGGCGCAGCTACCGGCACAGCAACGACCTGCTTTGCCGCGGACAGGCTTCGCACTTTCGCCCGCAGTTCGGCGTTTTCCTTTTCGATCTTGTCGAGCCGCGCCATCACGTCGTCGAGCGTCGCGGATCGCGCCGCTCCACCGAACGAGATCAGGCAGAGAGCGGCGCAGGCCGTCCCCGAAAGAAGCTTATTTCTCATGACGTATCCCCAAGTTCGAAGCCCGATTCAACTTCCAAGCGAGGGGAGCGTAGGGTATGCCAGATACCAATTGGAAGGCCTGGGAAGCATGTGGTTAACGAGATATTGGTGAGCTGTCACAAAAAAGGTACAGTAGTACTGTTGCAGTGCAGCAATTTGTCGCAGTGCTGTGCAACTTTGACGCACCTTCGGGTTGCGCGCATCGATTTAGACGAGTTGTCTTGGCCTTAGATAGTGACTCAAAACTCCGGGCGCAATTTTCGGCGGTCGCGCCGCACAATTTATAATTGTATCTCGGCGTGTGAACTGCGAAGCAGCCTTCGCAGTTGCGAGGGCGGGCTCAGCGGATCAGTCCGCCCATGGCTTCTCGCCACGGGCGATGCGCTGGGAAATCTCGGCCTGAAAAGTCGGCGGACCGAACGCGAACCAGTCTTCTTTCACCTGATAGATCAGCAACCGCTTCTTTTCCGAGCTGAACTTCATCAACCAGTCCAGCGCTTTTTTGGGCTGTTCTCCGGCCGCGACCAGCACGTCGACCGGC
>CAVTNA010000030.1:0-139705 GCA_963735835.1 uncultured Alphaproteobacteria bacterium
GGAACGCGGGCTCCGACGCGGTGCCGGGCATCAGCTTGATGTCCCCCGCCACGGGCACGATGAACCCCGCGCCGCGGTACTGCAGGATGTCACGGATGGGAAGTGTCCATCCCTTCGGCCTGCCCTTGATCGTCGGGGTCGTGGGACAGGGACAGGTGCGTCTTCACCATGCAGGTGCCCAGCTTGGAGAGCTCGGCGTCCGCCTCGATGGCCTTCAGCTTCTCCTGGGCCGCGGGAGTGTAGGAGACCCCGTCCGCGCCATAGACCTTTGTCGCGATGAGCCTGATCCGCTCCGAGAGCGGCGTGGAAAGCTCGTAGAGGAACTTGAACTTCGAGGGCTGGCTGCAGGCGTCCACCACGGTCTCCGCAAGCTCGCGCGCGCCCTCGCCGCCCTTTTCCCAGTGCTTCGAGACCGCGACACGGGCGCCGGACTTTTCCGCGGCCTTGCGCACGGCGGCGATCTCCTCGTCGGTGTCCGTGTAGAAGTGGTTGATGCACACCACGGGCTCGATGCCGGAAAGCTTGATGGTCTCCAGGTGGGCGAGGAGGTTTTCAAGGCCCTTTTCCACGAGCGGGACGTTCTTTTCCGTGTACGCCTTGTCCAGCGCCTTGCCCGGGCGCCACGCGGGGCCCGCCGCCGTGCATCTTCAGGGCGCGCACGGTGCACACGAGGACCGAGCAGTTCGGCGTCAGCCCGCTGAAGCGGCACTTCAGGTTCCAGAACTTCTCGAAGCCGATGTCGGCGGCAAAGCCGCTCTCCGTCACGTGGTAGTCGGCGAGCTTCAGCGCCACGCGGTCGGCGATGATCGACGACTGGCCGATGGCGATGTTCGCAAACGGGCCCGCGTGGACGAGAACCGGCTGGCCCTCGATGGTCTGGAGGAGGTTCGGGTTGATGGCCTTTGCCATGATGGCGGTCATGGCCCCGTCGCACCCGAGGTCGTGCGTGGTGACGGGCTTCCCCGACTTGCTGTAGGCCACCACGATCCGACCCATGCGCTCCCGCATGTCCTTCAGGTCCGCGGCAACGGCCAGGATGGCCATGATCTCCGAGGAGACGGTGATCTGGAAGCCGCTCTTCATCATGAACCCGTCCATGTCGGAGCCCAGGCCGATGATGATCTCCCGCATGGCCTGCGCGCAGAAGTCGATTGCACCAGCCCTGGGCGATGTTGCGCGGGTCGATGTCCAGGCGCTGCAAGGCCGCGCTTGGCCAGGCCCGCATCGCCGTAGTTGAACTCGTGCTGCATCCGCGCGGTGAGCGCCACCATGGAGAGGTTGTGCGCGTTGGTGATGGCATCGATGTCACCGGTGAGCCCGAGGGAGAAGTCGGTGAGGGGAATGCACTGCGCAAGCCCGCCGCCGGCCGCCGAGCCCTTGATGTTGAACGTCGGCCCGCCCGACGGCTGGCGGATGGCGCCGATGACCTTCTTGCCGATCTTCCCGAGTCCCTCGACGAGGCCCATGGTCGTGGTGGACTTGCCCTCGCCCAGGGGGGTGGGGGTGATGGCCGTGACCTCGATGTACTTTCCGTCAGGCCGTGACTTCAGCCTGTTGAGGATGCTCATGTAGTCGAGCTTTGCAACGTAGTGGCCGTAGGGGAGAAGCTCCTTGTCCTCGAGGCCCAGCTCAGCCGCCAGCTTCTTCACCGGCTTCATGCCGGCTTCCGCCGCCTCGGCGATTTCCCAGTCCTTCATCGTCTTCGGATCGAGCATGCGTGTACGCCTCCGTGTATGCCCGCCAGCGTACGGCCGCCGCCCGGCGCGCGGTCTTGTAAAAGAGAGCCTGAGTTTTTGTACAATGATGCTGCGGGATGCGGCGGACTGGCTATTGCCCGTTGTCGGCAAAAACCTCGTGACGGGTCGTCAGGGCGATGCCGATGAGAAATGTTCCCGCCATGACGGCAAAGCTTCCCCACCCGGGTGTCACGCCGGGCCCGGCGGCGCCCGGAGTACAGGCCGACGATGGTCCAGGGGACCCAGGGCCCCCAGCCCGTGTGGCCGAACACGCTCCCGAGCACCAGCGTGAAAATGGAGAAGCCCAGCGGCGCGAAGTACCCGCGCGTTTCCACGGCAACCCATGCCACGAGCAGCGGCGCAGCACAGGCAGAGGAGGGCGAGCACGAGGAGCTTCGCGGCGGCGTGGAGCAGCAGCTCGATAGGCGCGCCGGGGAGGCCCACGACCGCGCCGACGAGCCAGCTCGAGAGGGATGATCCACAGGGTCAGGAGCAGCGAACCAGGCCGCGGTAACGATGGTCTTTGCCAGGACGAAGAAAGCTTCGCGGAACGGGCAGGGCAAGCTGGTTCTTCGCGGTCCCCTCGGCGTACTCGCGGCCGAAGACGTAGGCGGCGATGATCGAACAGATGATCGAGCCCGCCGATTCCCCCCATCATGACAACGAACGCGAGGAAGCTCGGCCAGTCGGCTTTCTGCCCCCCGAGGGAGAGATTGGCCTTTTGCCCGAGGAGGCCAAGGCTCGCGGCGGCGCCTGGATTCTTCATCATCCACATGAAAAGACCGGCCGTCACGATCATGAAGGAATAGGCAGCAAGCGTTATCCAGGTGATCCTGGACCTGCGCAGCTTCGCAAACTCCGTGCCGACGGCGCTGGAGAATCTCATGACCAGCCTCCGGTCAGCCGCATGAAATGCCGCTCCAGGTCCTCCGCCAGCGGAACCAGCCGCCGCAGGGAGATCCCGGCGCCCACGAGGACCCGGGCGATGGGGCGGCTTCCGCGTTTCGGTCGGAAACGCGGAGAGTCGCGGCTCCCGAACGACGCACAGTCGACGAGGCCCAGCTTCGTCCCGCAGCACCCGCTCGGCTTCCGCGACGTCGTCGACGTCGATCTCGACCGCCAGCCGGCCGTTCTCCCGCAGGTCGCGGTAGTCCACTTCCTCGACCAGGGTGCCGTTGTGCACGATCCCCACGCGGTCGGCGAGGTGCTCCACCTCGTCCAGGAGGTGGCTCGACATGAAGATGGTCACGCCCTGCTCGTCGGCCAGTCGGCGCAGGAGCGCCCTGATCTCCACGATGCCTGCCGGGTCAAGGCCGTTGGCCGGCTCGTCCAGGATCAGAAGCTCCGGCTTGTGAACCAGCGCCCGGGCAAGCGACAGTCTCTGCTTGTTGCCCAGCGAGAGCCTCCCCGCCCGTCGATGCTGGTATTCTCCCAGGCGGAGAAGGTCGATGACCTCGTCGACGGCCGCCGACGGGAGAGCCGGTCAGGCGCTGCTGGATGCGCAGGTTCTCCCTCACGGTGAGGTTGGGGTACGCGGCGGCGGACTCGACGAAGATAGCCGATGCGCGACAGCAGGCCGGCGCGGTCCTGCGTGAGCGAGGAGCCGAGCAGCTACGATTTCGCCCGCGCTCGGGCGGACAAGGCCAAGGAGCATCCTGATGGTCGTGGTCTTGCCCGCGCCGTTGCGGCCGAGAAACCCGTAGATCTCGCCGCGTCGGACGTCGAGATTCACGTCGACAACAGCGTTCACGGGCCCGTAGCTCTTTGCAAGGCCGCGAGTCCTGATTGCCGCATCGGCGGCTGCCGTTCGACGTGCCTACTCATGCCTGGCCTCCGATCCTCAATGCGAGTGCTTCCGCGATCAGCCGGACCGCCGGTTCGTAGCTGCCCGCCGGAAAGTCCTCCCGGTGCATCGCCATGGAGAAGAGGGCGGCAACGAGCCCCTTGAGGGCGGAAACGATATCGGGAGAAAGCAGGCCGCGCGACCGCCCAGCTCGCCAGGGCTTGCCCGCAGGACCTTGTTGTCGGCGGCCTGGTGCGCTGCAATCCGCTCGGGCGGAAGGCGTTCGAGGATGGGCTGGATGTCCCTCATCCCAAGCCGCGCGAGTCCCGGCTCCCGGGAAAGGATTTCGAACGTGCCCATGAAGAACCGCTCGATCCGTTCCCGCGCCGGTCCCTGTGCCTTCAGTCGACCTCTCGTATCAGCGCTCCCCGGTATTCCTCCTCCCAGGACTCGAGGACGGACAGGATGAAATCCTCGCGGGAAGGGAAAGAACGAGTAGAAGCTGCCCTTCGAGATGCCGGCTTCGCGGGCAACATCGTCAACCACGAGCAGGCGGACCCCCGCGCTGTTGATGAGCCGTTTCCCAGCCGCGATGAGCTTCGACTTGATCAGCGACCGCTCAGCTTCTTTGAAGGCTCTCGGCATATATCCTCTATGACCATATTAGACTAAATAGTCATTGATATGATACTCGCAGAATCTGGAAGCATGGCAAGGTATCCGGCCTCTCGACGTTCCGCTCTTGTCACGACGGCGCGGCTTCCCCTATCCTGCCAGTCGGAATGCCAAGCCCCTGCCTTCTTCAGCGTCCCTTGACCGCGAGTCCCAGCGCCTCGACTCCCTGCTGTGCGTCGGCCTCGATCCGTCGCTGGACATCCCGACCGCCGACCTCCTTCCCCTGCGTGAAGTCCGTCGTCGATGCCACCGCGCCGTTTGCGTGCGCGTACAAGCCCAACAGCGCTTTCTACGAGGCGCGGGGGGCCGACGGGTGGACCATCCTGCACGAGCTCATCGCCCATGCGCACGCCGCGGGCCGCATCGTGCGTCCTCGACGTCAAGCGCGGCGACATCGCCTCCACCGCGGAGGCGTATGCAAAGGCGGCCTTCGACACGCTGGGCGCGGATGCCATTACGGTGAACCCGCTCCTCGGCGGAGACAGCGTGGAGACCTTCGCCTGCAGGGCGGACAAGGGAGTGTTTCTCCTGTGCCATACCACCAACCCCGGCGCGCGCGACCTGCAGGAGCTGCATGGTCGGTGAAAGGCCGTTCTTCGAAGTGGTCGCGGAAAAGGCGCTGGGGTGGAACACGCGGGGGAACATCGGCCTGGTCGTGGGTGCGACCTATCCGGGGATGCTCGCCCGCGTGCGCGCGGTGAACCCCGACGCGTGGATCCTCCTCCCGGGTGTGGGCGCCCAGGGCGGTGACCTGGAAGCAAGCCTGGCCGGCGGCCTGGATTCCGCGGGCAGCCGGGTGCTCGTGAACGTGTCACGGGACATCTTCCGCGCGGCGGACCCGGGCGCGGCGGCACGCGGCTACCGGGACAGGATCAACGCCGTCCGCCGCGGACATCGCCCAGGCCCCTTCGGCCGATTCCCTCCTTGACCAGGTGGCACTCGGCCTTCACTCACTCGGCGCCGTGCGCTTCGGCGAGTTCACGCTGAAGTCCGGGAAAAAGTCCCCCGTGTACATCGACCTTCGACTCCTCGTGAGCGACCCGCGGCTGATGTCCATCGTTGCGCGCGCGCTGAAAGACATCCTTGCCCCCCTGCGCTACGACCGGATCGCGGCCATCCCCTACGGCGGCCTTCCCATCGGGCAGGCCGTCGCCCTTGCCACCGGGCAAGCCGCTCCTGTACCCGCGGCGGGAAGCAAAGGACTACGGCACGAAGAAGCTGATCGAGGGCGCCTTCGCCCCGGGGGAAACGGTCGTCGTCCTGGACGACCTGGTCACCACGGGCGGCAGCAAGCTCGAGGCGCTCGCGCCGCTCCTCGAAGGCCGGCCTGAAAGTGACGGACGTGGTGGTGCTCGTGGACAGGGAACAGGGCGGGAAGGCGGAGCTTGCCCAGCACGGCCTTGCGCTGCACGCGGCCCTCACGCTGAGCCAGGTCCTGGACTGCCTGGTGCGGCACGGCCGGGTCAGCGACTCGGTCCGCGCGGACGTCCATGCGGCACTCGGCGCCTCCTGATCTCACCTGCCTGATCGCCGGGGTGCACCTGGCAACGCCGCTCGTTCTCGCCTCCGGGATCTGGGGCACCTCTCCCACGCTCCTGGAGCGCGCCGCGCGCCTGGGGGCAGGCGCCGTCACGGCGAAAACCTGCACGCCAGTCCCCCGCACCGGTCATCGCAATCCCACGGCCATCGACTGGGGCCACGGGCTGATCAACGCCATGGGGCTGCCGAACCCCGGCGTGGAGGAAGAAGTCGACCTGCTTCGCGATGCCGCGCGCCGCCTGTCGGACATCGGCGCGGTCCTCATCGCAAGCATCGCGGCGGACACCGCGGAAGAGTTCGGCAGGGCCGCGGCCATGGTGAGCCGGGCCGGGCCTGCCCTCATCGAGGTGAACATCTCCTGCCCGAACGTCGAATCGAACCACGGCGAGATGTTTGCCTCCTCGGCGGAGGCCGCCGCGGCGGTGACCCGGCAGGTGAAGGCCTCCACGTCCATTCCCTGTTTCGTGAAGCTGTCACCGAACGTCCCGGACATCGGCGAGATCGCCCGCGCCGTCGAAGCGGCGGGAGCGGACGGCATCACCGCCATCAACACGATGCCGGGCATGCTCGTGGATGCGGATTCCGGTGCTCCGGTCCTGGCGCACGGCAGCGGGGGAATCTCGGGTGCGGCCCTGAAGCCCATCGCGCTGCGGTGCGTCCACGAGATCGCCGGCGGCGGTATCCATCCCGATCATCGGGACCGGCGGCGTGCTCACGGGCACCGACGCCGTGGAGATGCTCTCCGCGGGCGCCGCCTGTGTCGGCGTCGGCTCGGCCATCGTGACGCGGGGAGCGCAGGCAATTGCGCTCATCCTGCGGGAGCTCACGGACTGGCTGACTGAACGAGGATACAAGGGCCTCGACGATATCCGCGGCAGGACGGCTCGCGGGGTCCGGCGGTTGTAACAAACCCTCCCCCCGTGCCCGGGTGGGAGAAATCTCATGCGTGAGGGGTCGGAACCGCGCGCCGTTCATGGCACGGGTGGCCGACCGGATCCAGGAAAACCACAGGACGATCACGCTTGTCCTGGTCACCATGACCACGATCACGACGCCGGGCAGCGGTGAGCCGATCGAGATGTTTTCGGTCTGCGGCTCGACGATGCCGGCCCCGGCCACGGTCTGGCCGAAGGGGGTCCGCGCGGCTCGACCGGCGGCGCGACTTCGGTCCGGTCGGCTGGGCGGCACGACGTGAAACACTGCGAAGACGACCAGCAGCACGGCCGCGATGGGCAGCACGTATTTGCGAAACATGTCGCACCTGGGGTAGGCGATGTCCTGTGTGGCCGCGAGCGCGTTCGCCTACGTCGCGGCAGACTGGTCCCGGACCTCGACCCGCACGACGTGCCCGTCGTCCATCGACACGATGCGGTCGCCGAACTGGAAGACGCGGCTGTCGTGCGTCACGACGATCACCGCGCGGTCGGGCTGCACGGCGCACGCTGCGCAGCAGCTCCATCACCGTCTGGCCGGTCGTGCGCGTCGAGGGCCGCCGTCGGCTCGTCGCAGACCAGCAGCCGCGGCTCGTGGACGAGCGCCCGGGCGATGGCCACGCGCTGCTGCTGGCCGCCGGACAGCTGCGTCGGCAGCGCGTCGGCCCGGTCGCCCAGGCCGACCGCGGTCGAGCAGCTCCGCGGCCGTGCGCACCGCCTCGCGCGCGGCCTGCCGGCGATCGAGCAGCGGCACGGCGACGTTCTCGGCCGCCGTCAGCGCCGGCAGCAGGTTGTACTGCTGGAACACGAAGCCGATGTTCTGCGCCGCGGAACAGCACCTGCTCGCTGCCGCGACAGCTCGTCGTCAGGTCGTGCCGAGCACCTCGACCTCGCCCGCCGTCGGATCGAGCAGGCCGGCGATGATCGAGATCAGCGTCGTCTTGCCGCAGCCGCGACGGGCCGACCAGCAGCGTCAGCTCGCCCGAGCGCGACCTCGAGGTCGACGCCGCGCAGCGCCTGCACCGCGCGTGTCGCCCTCGCCGAACTCCTTGGTCACGCCGCGGCACGACCGACGGCCATGACGGATCACGATGGCGGACGGTCGGTTGGCCTGAGCATGGCCATGCTCAGTCGCATCATCACCCTCGAAACACGATCGCCGGCTCCAGCACCAGCACCCTGCGGATGCTGAGCAGGCTCGCCAGCAGCACGATCGACCAGCACGGCGACGCCGGCGCCGTGACGGCGACGTCTGCCAGGCATGAGAAGACGCCGCGGGTGCGCGATCTGTCGAGTCGTGAGCTCGACCGAACAGCGCCGCCAGCCGACGCCCGAGCGCGATAGCCGATCAGCCGCCGACGACCAGGCCTGCAGCAGGATCATGCCGATCAGGCGGCAGTTGCGTCACGCCCATCGCCTTGAGCGCGCCGAACTGCTTCAGGTTCTCGACCGTGAACAGGTAGAACGTCTGCCCGGCGATGGCCGTGCCGACGACGAAGCCCGAGCAGCGACCGTGATGCCGAAGTTGATCGGGATGCCGGTGCGCTTCATGTAGTACGTCGATCGTCTTCCAGACGAACTCGCTCGCGCGTCAGGGCCTGCCAGCCCGGTCTGCTCGCGGATGCGCGCGGCAGACCTCCTCGGCCGGCACGCCCGGCTCCGGCTTCGCCAGCACGAACGACAGCACCTTGCGCTCGCGCGGGACGAACTGCACCGCCTGGCTGTAGCGCGTGTAGACGATCGGGAACGTCTGGAACGTCGGCGACGCCTTGCAGATGCCGACGATCACGCGCCCGGCGGTCGTTCATCTCGAACGTCCGGCCGAGCGCGGAACGGCTCGCCCGGCCACAGGTAGCGGTAGCCGGCCTCGTCGATGATGACGGCGTCGGGCTGGCGCAGGTCGGCCAGCGATGCCCACAGGATCATCGTCGGCGGCGCCGACCAGGCTGGCGTCGTCGAGGCCGATCAGGATGATCTGCTGGAAGTTGCCGTCCGGCGAAGCCGGGCCCGGCCCAGGCCCTTGTAGAGCCGCACGGCCCACTCGACGCCCGGCACGCCGCGGACGCGGTACAGGTCGTCGTCGGACAGCGGCTTGATGTCGTCGACGAACTGCACGTTCGGGTCCATCACCCAGATGTCGGCCCCGTCGACGTCGCGGATCTGGCTGGTCGGTGTGCAGCATCAGGCCGCAGAAGATCGACGCTCTGCTGCGCGATCAGCAGCGCGGCGAAGGTGACGCCGAAGACGATGCCGAGGTACTTGCCGCGGTCGCCCGTCAGCATCTTCAGGGCGACCCAGTTCATGTTCCACTCCCGCTTGTCTCTCGTCGTGGCGACGGGCGGCTCGCCTGTCTGCCTGATCAGCGACAGGCGGGCCGCCCGTCGCTACGAGCAAAGCGACAGGCGGGCCGCCCGTCGCCACGGTAACTCACCCGCGCTTACGCTTCAGGGCAGTGATTGCGCCCACGCTGAATTCATAAATGTGATTCGTCAGCATCTCCACGTCGTAACCGCGAAACTCTTCCTCGCCGACGAGCCGCATCAGGATCGGCCGGCACAGGCGGAAGTGCAGACACTGGCCGATGATGCTGAAGCCGACGAGGCGGTGCTTTATCTCGGCGTGTCGGCCGGCAGCAATTCGGTCAGGATGGCTTGCAGAGCCCCGAACGTCGGGCGGATGAACTCCTGCACCACCGCGGCACGCGTCGGTCGGCTCGAACATTTCCCGCATGAAATCGGCAAGTTCCTTGCGGATGCCATGAAGAAGGTCGGCAACGAGGGTGTCATCACGGTTGAGGAAGCCAAGTCGCTCGAGACCGAACTCGAGGTCGTCGAAGGCATGCAGTTCGACCGCGGCTACATCTCGCCCTACTTCGTCACCAACGCCGACAAGATGCGCGTTGAAATGGAAGATGCCTACGTCCTCATCAACGAAAAGAAGCTCTCTCAGTTGAATGAATTGCTTCCGCTGCTGGAAGCCGTAGTGCAGAGCGGCAAGCCCCTTGTGATTATCGCGGAAGACGTCGAAGGCGAGGCGCTTGCCACACTCGTCGTCAACCGTCTGCGCGGTGGCCTGAAGGTCGCAGCCGTCAAGGCTCCGGGCTTCGGCGATCGCCGCAAGGCCATGCTGCAGGACATCGCGGTTCTGACCGGCGGTCAGGCGATTTCGGAAGATCTCGGCATCAAGATGGAGAACGTCACGCTCGCCATGCTCGGTCGCGCCAAGAAGGTGATGATCGACAAGGAGAACACCACCATCGTCAGCGGCGCCGGCAAGAAGGCCGACATCGAAGCGCGCGTGACGCAGATCAAGGCGCAGATCGAGGAAACCACCTCGGACTACGACCGCGAGAAGCTGCAGGAGCGTCTGGCCAAGCTCGCGGGCGGCGTCGCGGTGATCCGCGTCGGCGGGGCGACTGAAACCGAGGTCAAGGAGCGCAAGGATCGCGTTGATGACGCGATGCATGCGACCCGTGCGGCCGTTGAAGAAGGCATCGTGCCGGGCGGCGGCGTCGCGCTGCTGCGTGCCTCCCAGCACCTCAAGGGGCTGCGCACAAAGAACGACGACCAGAAGACCGGCGTCGAGATCGTGCGCAAGGCGCTCTCCTGGCCGGCGCGCCAGATCGCGATCAACGCAGGCGAAGACGGATCCGTCATCGTCGGCAAGATCCTCGAGAAGGACCAGTACTCCTACGGCTTCGACTCGCAGACCGGCGAATACGTCAACCTGATCACCAAGGGCATCATCGACCCGACCAAGGTTGTTCGCGTGGCGCTCCAGAACGCGGCCTCAGTGGCGGCGCTGCTGATCACCACCGAAGCCATGGTGGCCGAAGTGCCGAAGAAGAACGCAGGGCGGCGGCATGCCTGCGGGTGGCGGCGGCATGGGCGGCATGGGTGGTATGGATTTTTAAGTCCAACCGTTCAGAGCTCAACAATAAGAAAGGCCCGGCAACAATGCCGGGTCTTCTACGTTGGGATGCGTTCAACCAGTTCAACGACTCGAAGACGAAACGGATCAATTTGGAACCAGTTCAAAAGCGTTCTGGAAGACGACCCAGGAGCCCAGGGGCTACCGCAACTGAGCGATTTGAGCCGCCACCACCCGGCACGTCCTGCACCACCGTTTCTTGGCGCGCCCGAGACGTTCCGAACGTGTGACCTTTGCCCTTCACGCCTTAATTCCTTCCCCAATCAGTCCCGCCGACTTTCAGGCCATCGGATGAACCCACGATGTGGAGTGATCCTGACTTTGCCGATGGGGACCGAAGTGGTCATCTTTGCCCGAGGTGGACCTGCCTACTTGGCATGAGCATAGGCAGCCTCTCCCCAGCACACCTCCAGCGACCGGCCACACTAAAACTGCCGCGGCTGAATAGGCCCCTGTGCGGTGGACCACAGTGCTATCGCTTTTTCTTCTTTCCAAAAATGTCGTTCCAGTTGTCCTTGTAGGCTTTGGATACTGGCTTCTGACCCTCGCCCATACCTTGCTTTTTTGGTGTAGCGTCCGGTTTGTTTTCCGTCTTGGTAGAGGATTCCGGCTTGGCTTCGACAATCTTGTTCTCGGTGATCGGTTTTTTAGGCGGAGTGTCTTTGGCCTTATCAACTGACATTGTTTTCCTTATAGGCATATTTTGCTCTCAAACCGCAGGACGCGTCTGCTAAAAAGAGCCTCCATGCATCGAAGCCCTTTGTTTCCCGTCGGATAGGGGGCGAAACAAGCCAGCACCCGCTTGCCTATGTAAACGGATCGGAAATTTAGAACAACTCCTGAACGATGCGCGGGCAGTCAGGATTGCACTGGGATCCAATGTCCGTTCAGGGTCAATCGCGACTGGGTCGAGCCCGCCGCAAGTCCGGCCATGTCGGCTATTCAATAGCCGTGCCCGTTCAATTCGAACGCCGGGTCTCCCGGCGGTCGAATTGACGTGTAAATGTAAATGCCGAGACCGCCTCGGCTCGAAGATTTTGCCCGCCACAGCCCCGGCACTCCCGGCACATGCTTTCTGGCGCACCCGACACATTACGTCTGACCTTTGCCTTCGGGGCCCTGCTCCTAACCTCGCGCGGCCCTTCACGGACGTTGCCCATGGCAGGCCAATCGGCTAAATGAACCGCAACGCACCCGTAGCTCAGCTGGATAGAGCGTTGCCCTCCGAAGGCAAAGGTCACACGTTCGAATCGTGTCGGGTGCGCCAATAAACTCCCGGCACCTGGGCTTCGAAGCCAAAATCGGTTTCACCCACCGTGTCACCCTTTGTATCCGCCGCATGGCAGAGCGAGGCTACTTTTTCGCACCATCAGAGCCGAAGCGCGACCAACAGAAAGCGAAACCGACATGAGCGAGCGACTTGAGACGCTGAAAAAGGCGCGCGAGCGCATGGCCGAGGACCGCGACGGCTTCGCAAAGACGCTTGCCGCGCCGTTCGACCGCGACAAGGCCGAGCGGGCGCGGCTCAAATTCATCGAGACTCAGGCGGTGATCGACGCCATCGATCGCGCCATCGCAAGCGAGCCGGCGGGATCCGCGGCGGCGTAGCTGCACCACGAGCGGCTGCGCCCGGCGAACAGCTCGCTCACTGCCGCCTTGCCGCCGGAAGCGTCGAACAAACACGCGCGACCAAAGGCGAGCCAGGCGCCCGACGCCAAATCTCAGTAGCGGTAGGGCCGGCCG
The DNA here is from genome assembly GCA_963735835.1 of uncultured Alphaproteobacteria bacterium. Taxonomy (GTDB): domain Bacteria; phylum Pseudomonadota; class Alphaproteobacteria; order Rhizobiales; family Xanthobacteraceae; genus Bradyrhizobium. The sequence goes on from CAVTNA010000030.1 coordinate 12,339, forward strand.
CGCGGTTCCCGGCCGAACGCGGCGCGCGGGTTGACGTTGCAATAAGCCAGCCGCCCGGACGCGGACGCCATGCATTGGGCGTAAGTCCGATAGGAACAGTCGCCGGGAATCCCGACGCCCCGGCCCTGAACGCACCACGGGTAGTCATACGCCGCCGCAGGCCCCGAGCCTGAGATCGTCGCAGCTCCCGCCGCCGATAAAGCCAGGATAGCCAGCATCGCCTTGCGCATGATCTTGCCTCCTTCGCGTAACTTCCTCTCACATCAAAACGATGCGCCCACGGGAAGGTTCCGCGCCGTCTTATTCCACGTGTGCGCCGGCCGCCTTGACCACCTTCTCCCACTTCTCGGTTTCGGCCGCGATCATCTTGCCGAAGGCGTCCGGCGTGCTGATCAAGGGTTCGCCGCCCAGATCGACCAGGCGCTCCCTGATGACAGGTTCGGCCAGCACCGCATTGATCTCCCTGTTCAGCTTCTCGATGATCTCCGGCGGCGTCTTCTTCGGGGCGCCCACGCCGAACAACGCGCTCGCCTCAAAGCCGGGTACGGTTTCGGCGACGGTCGGCACGTCAGGCAGTTGCGGCGAGCGAACCGCCGTCGTCACCGCCAGCGCGCGCAAGGAACCGGAGCGGATATGCTGGATGATCGAGGGCATGTTGTCGAAGATCACCTGGACCTGGCCGCCGAGCATGTCGGTGATCGCGGGCGCCGCGCCGCGGTAGGGCACGTGCTGCATCTCGACGCCCGACATCGCCATGAACATCTCGCCGGACAGATGCACCGAGGTGCCGTTGCCCGACGACGCCATGTTGACCTTGCCCGGATTGGCCTTGGCATAGGCGATGAACTCGGCGACCGTTTTCGCCGGCACGTCGTTGTTGACCGTCATCACATTGGGCACGCGATTGAACGACGCGACCGGCGCGATGTCGCGAATGAAGTTGAATTTCAGGTTGGTGTAGAGCGAGGCGTTGATGTAGTTGGCGGGATTGACGAGCAAGATCGTGTAGCCGTCCGGCTCCGCATTGATCACGGCCTCGGTGCCGATGTTGTTGCCGGCGCCGGGCTTGTTCTCGATCACGAATTGCTGGCCGAGCTTCTCCGACAGCCGCTGGCCGATCAGCCGCGCCAGAATATCGGTCGCGCCGCCCGGCGGATATCCAACCACGAAGCGAACCGGCCGCGTCGGATAGTCCAGCGCCGAGGCGCTGCCGATCGACGCGATTGCCGAGATGCCCATCGCGATCAGGCCGATCGCGATACGACGTGAAGCCATGCGGTTTCTCCCTGTGGCCCCGGATCTGAAGTCCGGTTCGTTCTGTTGAATTGACAGATGGCCCGCGTTGTAACAAACAAAGCCTGAGCGGCCAGCGGCGCACGCGCGCAACCAATCGCGACCAAAGGATAAGTACATGCCGGTCAAAGTCAGCTCGCTCGATCATGTCGTGATCAACGTCTCCGACGTGGCGCGCTCGGCCGAATGGTACCGAAAGATCCTCGGCATGGAAGTCAGGGTGTTCGATCCCGGCCAGGGCAAGACGCCGCGGACCTCGCTGATGTTCGGCAACCAGAAAATCAATGTGCGGCCGCGCGGCGCCGACAAGGTCGAATGGTTCACCGCCGACCATGAAACCGCAGGGAGTGACGATTTGTGCTTTCTCACCTCGAGCACGCCGGAGCGAGGTGGTCGCGCATCTCCGGGCGTGCGGCGTGGCGATCGAGGAAGGTCCGGTCAGGAAACAGGGCGCCCGCGGCGTGCTGCGATCGGTCTATTGCCGCGATCCCGACGGCAGCCTGATCGAGATTTCGTCGTATGAGGAGTAGAGCCCCGCCCGTCATTGCGAGGAGCGAAGCGACGAAGCAATCCAGACTTCCCAGCGGTCCTTTGGATTGCTTCGCTGGCGCTCGCAATGACGAAGGAGACGATTGCACCGGATTCCGGATTTGCGCGCCGCGCCGCCCAATGGCAGAACTACGCCCAAGAAAGCGACAACAGCAGCCGGCAAGGCTGCGCGGGAGGATAAATGTCGAATGCTCAGGCACCGGGTATCGTCGGACCGTTCGCCGGGATGGACGTGCCGTGGCTGCTGCGGATGCGCGCCGAGACCCGCCGCGATCATCCGTTCCTGATCTGGGCGCCATTCGACGCGCCGGCGCGGATTTGGGCTTACGGCGAATTTCACGAACGCGTCGGCGCGCTGGCCGCGGGCCTGGTCGCGCGCGGCGTCAGGCCGGGCGAATTCGTGCTGATCCATCTGGACAATTGCATCGAGGCCGATGCTGGCCTGGTTTGCCTGCGTCGAACTCGGCGCCATTGCGGTGACCACCAACACCCGCTCGGCACCGGCGGAGATGGAATATTTTGCCGGCCATTGCGGCGCGGTCGCCGCCATCACACAGCCGGCCTATGCCGAAATGATCTCGGCGCATTGCAAGAACCTGCGCTGGATCGCGGTGATTTCGCACGACGCCGGCGCCGCGCCCGCGCAGGGTCACGCCACGCCACGCGCCGACAGTTTCGAGGCATTGTTCGCCGACAGCGCCGACCGGCCGCGCCGCGCCACCGATCCGCTCGCGCCCTGCAGCGTGCAATATACTTCCGGCACCACGTCGCGCCCGAAGGCGGTGCTGTGGACCCACGCCAATGCGCTGTGGGGCGCCAAGGTCAACGCCTCGCATGAGGATTTGCATCAAACCGACGTGCATCAGACCTATCTGCCGCTGTTTCACACCAACGCTCTCGCCTATTCCATGCTGGCGAGCCTGTGGGTGGGCGCGACTTGCGTGATCCAGCCGCGGTTTTCCGCCAGCCGGTTCTGGGATGTCGCGCTGGAGCACGGCTGCACCTGGACCTCGACGATTCCGTTTTGCATGAAGGCGCTGCTGGAGCACGAAATCCCGAAGCAGCACAAATTCCGGCTGTGGGGCACGGCGGTCTGCGATCCGCCGCCTTTCGCCGCCTTCGGCATCAAGATCATCGGCTGGTGGGGCATGACCGAGACCATCACCCACGGCATCGTCGGCGAGGTCGATCAGCCCAATACGCCGATGTCGATCGGCCGCGCGGCGGCCGAATATTCCATCCGGGTCACCGACGACGACGGCGCGCCGACCGCGGTCGGCGGAACCGGCAATCTCCTGATCAAGGGCATTCCCGGGCTGTCGCTGTTCAGGGAATATCTGCACAACGAGAAAGCCACGCGGGAGAGTTTCGACGAGCACGGCTATTTCATCACCGGCGACCGCGTCACGCTATTGGACAACGGCTTCATCAGGTTCGGCGACCGCGCCAAGGACATGCTGAAGGTCGGCGGCGAGAACGTCGCGGCCTCCGAGATCGAACAGGTGATCGCGGTGGTGCCCGGGGTGCGTGAGGCCGCGGTGGTGGCGAAGAAGCATCCGATGCTGGACGAGGTGCCGGTGGTCTTCATCATTCCGGCAGGCCGGCGTCGACCGCGCGCCGAAGGATCTGCACGACACCGTCATGACCGCCTGCCGCAATTCGCTCGCGGATTTCAAGGTGCCGCGCGAAATCCGCTTCGTCGACGAGATGCCGCGCTCGACGCTGGAGAAGGTGGCGAAGGCGGAATTGCGGAAGATGCTGGGATGACGCGCTCGTTAGCGCGTCATTCCGGGACGATGCGCAAGCGATGCGATCCGGGAATGACGGAGGATTGCTTCGTCGCTGAGCGCTCCTCGCAATGACGGCTGTGGAACAGGGCAAGAACAACGGAGAAACGACATGCGGGGGCTTGGGCCAAACAAAGAACTATCAGCCAAACAACTGATCCACCGCGCCATAATCGCCGTTCTTGCAAGCCTCGCCCTCTCGCTGCGGTAACCGTCGCCTCGGCGCAAACCGCCGACACGGTGCTGTTCAACGGCAAGATCCTCACCGTTGACCGGGATTTCTCGGTGCCGAGGCGCTCGCGATCGGCCGCGGCCAGGTGCTGGCCACCGGCACCACGGCGGCGATGAAGAAACTCGCGGGAGACAAGGCAAAACTGATCGATCTCGGCGGCCGCACCGTCATTCCCGGCCTGACCGACGGCCACATTCACGGCATTCGCGCCGCGCTGACCTTCGGCACCGAGGTCAACTGGATCGGCGTGCCGACGCTGAAGCAGGCGCTCGAGAAAAGTCCGCCAGGCCGGCAAGACCCAAAAGCCCGGCTCATGGATCGTGGTGGCCGGCGGCTGGACCGAGGAGCAATTCGCGGAGAAGCGCCGACCGACCGCGCGCGAGGTGACCGAAGCAGCACCCGACAATCCGGTCTACATCCAGCATCTCTACGACTGGCTGCTGCTGACGCCGAAGGCGATGGAAGCGCTGAACATTCGCGACGACGCGGACGTCACCCCCGGCGGCAGGCTCGAACGCGACGGCGACAATCGCCCGACCGGCGTGGTTATCGGCAACGGCAATACGCTCGGCAAGATCTTCGACACGTCTGCCGAAACCTACGCTCGACCAGCAGGTCGAACGGCTCCAAGAAATTCTTTCGCGAAATGAACAGCTTCGGGATCACCGGCATCGTCGACGGCGGCGGGGTCAGCATGTATCCCGCCAACTACCAGGCCGTGTTCAAGCTGTGGCACGACCGGCAGCTGACGCTGCGCGTCGCCTATCATCTCTGCGCGCCGAAGCCCGGCAGCGAGCTTGCCGATCTGCAGAACCTGACGCAGCTGTTGCCGCAGGGCTTCGGCGACGCGATGCTGCACTTCAACGGGCCCGGCGAGATCCTGATCTGGGCCGACTGGACCGACGGCGACATCACGCCCGACGGCAAGGCAAAGCTGGCCGAGCTGCTGCGCTGGGCCGCCTCAAAGGGCTACACGATCCAGCTGCACTGGAATCCGGACCGCACCGTCCACGATCTGCTCGACGTCGTCGAAGACATCGCCAGGGATTACCCGGTGCGCGATCTCCGATGGACCGTGCTGCATCTCTACAACGCCTCCGAGGACAATCTGAAGCGGATGAAATCGCTGGGCCTGATCTGGGGCGTGCAGGACGGCCTTTATTTCGGCGGCGAACGGCTGCAGCGCGAGGTCGGCGTCGAGACCGGCGCGGCGGTTGCCGCCGATCGCGACCGCGCTTGCGCCTCGGATTGACGGTGGCCGGCGGCACCGACGCGCATCGGGTGTCGTCCTACAATCCCTTCGTCGCGCTGCAATGGTATCTCGACGGCACCACGATCGGCGGCGTTCAAACCCGCGGCGACGCCGAAGCCCCGAGCCGCCGACAGGCGCTGGAGATGTACACCCGCAATTCGGCGTTCATGGCCAACGATGACGACCGGCGCGGCACGCTGGAGCCCGGCAAGTTCGCCGATCTCGCGGTGCTGTCGGCCGACTATCTGACGGCGCCGGTCAAGGAGATCGGAAAGATCAAATCGGTGCTGACGATGGTCGGCGGCAAGGTGGTGTATGCGGCTGGGCCGTTCGCGAGCCTCACATCCGGAGCCAGCCAATAGCGCCGCCGCGCAGCGATGAAGCGCCAGCCGATCAGTAAGATCCGAGCGCCACCGGGCGGAACGCCTGCAGCAGATGCTGGTCGAGCTTGCCGCCCATCTCTTCCATGATCGCAAACGCCCTGGCGTGCGTAAACGGCAGCCGGTAGGCGCGCTTCTCCACCAGCGCCGCGTGGATATCGACGATCGTGGTCACGCGCACGATGTCGCTGATCTGAGCGCCGCGCAGGCCATTGGGATATCCGGTGCCGTCGAGCATTTCGTGATGGTGCAGCACCACGTCCAGCATTTCCGGCGGAAAGCCGCCCTGGGCCGCAAGCGCGTCGTAGCCCCGACGCGGATGCATGCGCATCACCCGCATTTCCTCGTCGGTGAGCTTGCCGGGCTTGTCCAGGATCGCCACCGGGACGAACGCCTTGCCGACATCGTGCAGCAGCGCGGCGCGGGCCAGACGGCGCTGGTCGTCCTCGCGCATGCCGAGATGCTGCGCGAACGCCACCGCGAAACCGGTGACAAAGAGGCAGTGGCGATAGCTGTCGGTGTGATGGCGGCCGACCGTTGCCAGCCATTCGCGCAACGAGGTTTGCTTGATGGCCTTGAGAATCTTGTTTTCGGCTTCGACGAATGTCGCTGAATTTCAGCGGCGTTCCCTGCCGGAAGCTTCTCGAATATCTTGACCATCACCGCATGCGCGGCGGCGACGCCGCGGTTCAGGGCCTTGCCGCTGTCGGTCGCGTCGAAGCCGCTGCTGTCCGGGAATGCGGCGCGGATGCGCTGCAGAATGGCTTCGGCATCGAACGGCCGCGAGATCGTGTCGGTGGCGCCCAAGCGCCCAGGCCTGCATCGACCCGTGATGAAGGGCGTCGGCGAGAACGAACAGCCGCGGCACCGAGCGGTAGGCTTCGGCGCGCAGCTTGTTGCGAACCAGCTGCACGCTCTCGGGCGACCGCAGATTGATGTCGACCACGATCCCGGAGAAATGACCGGGCGGAGCGTCGGGAATATCCGACGTCGGGATGGTGTCGACCTCGCCGACGGATTGCAGGATGCCGGCCAACTCGCTGCTCTGATCGCTGCGGTCCGATGCCAGCAGCAGGCGGCGTCTGGACGAAGCCTGGTGTGGCTAGAGCTGTCATGGATCCTCATCGACTGGCTGGCGCGGCCGACAGCCCAGATTGCCCGACAAGGCATTCCTTTGGGATTAAGGGGCATTGTGAACGCCCGGGTATCTTGGCCCGTGCAAATTGATTGAATGTTGGCGCACCGAACTGAGCGCCTCGCTCCGTCGTCACGTGCCAACGGGTCGCGCGAATGCGCAAGCGATGAAAGGCTCGGCGGCCGCCACGGACAACAGAGCCAATGCCACGGCCAAAAAAATCCGCCGGAGGAAACCTCCGGCGGATCGTTGTTGTCGCCTGACCTGCGGTCAGCTCACGCCTTCATCGCCGCCTTCACCGCCTCTGCCGTGATCGGCAGCGCGCGGACGCGGGCGCCGCAGGCATTGAAGATCGCGTTGCCGAGCGCGGGCGCGATCACCGTCACCGCCGGCTCGCCGACGCCGGTGGCTTTTTCGCCGTTGGCGATGACGCTGACGGCGACTTCCGGCACCTGACTCATCCGCAATGGCGTGTAGGTGTCGAAGTTGGTCTGCTCGATGCCGCCGTCCTTCAGCGTCGCCTTCTCGTACATGGCGAGCGAAAGTCCCCACAGCGCCGCGCCCTCGACCTGGGCGCGGATGTTGTCGGGATGCACCTGGGTGCCGACGTCGGTGGCCACGGTCAGCTTCTTGACCTTGACCTCGCCGGTTGGCGCGACCGCGACATGGGCCACGCAGGCGGTCCAGCTTGCGGTCGCCCTTTCCTGCGACGAGACGCAGGCGACGCCCATGCCCTCGCCTTTCGGCAGCTGCTTGGTGCCGTAGCCGGACATGCCCATCGCGGCAAGCAGGGTGTTGCGCAGGCGCTGCGCACCACCGGCGTTGGCGCCCTTGCCGTCGAGCATGTCGATACGGTACTGCGCGGGATCCTTGCCGACCGCGTGCGCAAGTTCGTCGACCATGCTTTCGACCGCCCAGAAGGTCCAGCCCGGTGCTACCGACCGCAGCTGACCCGACGGGGTGGCGTTATGCGCCATCTCGTTGAGGATGGCGCGGACGTTGTGATTGGGCACGGTGTAGAAGAAGTCCGCGCCGTTCACGGTGAAGCCGTCGAGACCGCCCTTCTTGTCGACCGAGGGCGTCAGGAAATCGGGAATTCCCCAGCGCTTGGTCGGCCACGCGCTGACCACGTCGTGGTTCATCGCGATCAGCTTGCCGTCGCCGTCGAGACCCGCCTTGATCTTCTGGAACGTCAGCGGACGCGAGAAGTCCATGGTCATGTCGTTTTCGCGCGAGTAGATGACCTTGACCGGTTTGCCGACGGCCTTCGCCGCCTGCACCGCCGGCACCATCATGTCGGCGTCGAGACGCCGGCCGAAGCCGCCGCCCAGCCACATCTGGTGCATCACGACGAATTTGGGATCGACCCCGGCAGCGCCCGCCGCGATCGCGCCGGAGCGCGTCGCGAACTGGTTGCCGGAATAGATGTGCCAGATGTCGCCCTGCAGCTGCGCCGTGGCGTTCATCGGCTCCATCGGCGCATGGATGTTGATGCTGGTGGTGTATTCCGCCTCCATCACCTTCGCCGCGGTGCCGAAGGCCGCCGCGGTATCGCCGTCCTTGACGAAGAACAGCCCGGAATCGTCGAGCCCCTGCAACCGCTTGGCTTCGTTGAGCAGCGATTCGCTCGACAGCTTGGCGTTGGGCCCGCCGTCATAGGTGATCTTCAGCGCGTCCGCCGCCTTGCGGGCGTTGGCATAGGTGTTGGCCACCGCCACCACCCAGCCGGTCGTGGTCGCGGTCTTGTCGTCGAGGATGACGGCCTTGATGAAGCCCGGCACTTTCTTCGCCTCGCTGTCGTCGACCGACTTGACGGTGGCGCCATAGCGCACCGGCGGCGTGACGACCTTGCCGTACACCATGCCCGGCAGCATGACGTCGATGCCGTATTTGGCTGATCCCGTTGGTCTTCGAGGGAATATCGAGCTGCGGGACCGAGACGCCGATCAGTGGTGTACTTGTCGGGCGTCTTGAGCTTGATCGCCTTGAGTTCGTCGGGCGTGAAGGTCTTGGTGATCTTGCCGCTCTTGACGATCTCCGCGAACGTCATCGACTTCTTCGATCTTCGGATGCGAGATCGACGAAGTCCCGGACGACCAGTTCGTCCTTGTAGAACGGCGGCAGGCCCATCACGGTGGCCGCCGCTTCCGTCAATGCCATGCGTCCCGCGGCGCCCGCGCGGCTCATCGCATCGAAGTTCATCATGGTGCTCCAGCTGCCGCCGGTGATCTGCGCGCCGAGCACGGGGTCGTTGAACTTCGGATCGTTGGAGGCGAGCTGAACCCGCATGTCCTTCCAGTTCGCGCCGAGCTCTTCGGCGATGATCTGCGCCATGGTCGAGGCGATGTGCTGACCCATGTCGGCCTTGCCGCAGGTGACCGTGACGATCCCGTCCGGCGCGATCGAATACCAGACGCTGGGATCGAAATTGGAAGGTGCGGCGAGCGCCTGGTCGGCGCCGAGCATGCCCGGGACGGCGGAATAGCCGAGCGCGAGGCCCGCGGCGGCGGATGCCGACGAGGAACGAGCGGCGGCTGAGATCGGCGGCCTCGCTCTGGGTGATTTTCACGTGCGTATTCATGTTGCCCTCCGCTCGGTGCCGGCGTTGGATGCGGTGCGCATTTCGGAAGCAGCGCGCATGATCGCCTTCTGAATGCGCGAATAGGTCATGCAACGGCAGAGATTGCCGTCCATGTGCGCCACCACTTCCTCCTTGGTCGGGTTGGCGTTCTTGGCGAGCAGCGACGCCGCCTGCATGATCTGGCCGGACTGGCAATAGCCGCATTGCGGGACCTGCTCGGCGATCCAGGCCTTCTGCAGGGGATGATCGCCCTTGGCGCTGAGGCCCTCGATGGTGGTGATCTTCTTGCCGGCGACATCGCTGAGCGAAGTCTGGCAGGAGCGCACCGCCTCGCCATTGACGTGAACCGTGCAGGCGCCACACAGGCCGGCGCCGCAGCCGAATTTCGTGCCGGTCATCTGCAGTTGTTCGCGGATGGCCCACAGCAGCGGCGTATCGGGCGCCGCCTCGACGGACATATTCCGTCCATTGATATTGAGACTTGGCATGGTTTCTCCCCTGCCGGTGCATGATGCCGCTTACGGCGGCAACTCACTTTGTCTAACGGTCTGACACCCACCGGGCTGATGCCGACCTGCGCGAGAGAATGATCGCGTTCCAATCCGGAGGCAATGCAATTTGGAATTGAGCGAAGAAAAAAATGCCAAAGACATGTTGTGCGTTGCGGCAACAATTTTGTCGAAAAGTTGTCGATGGATTTGGCGCCCACGCCAGACCGGCGCGTGGTTTGCCGCTTTCAGGTTGGGCAATTCCCCTCAGACCCCGGATCGCGCTAGAATAGGCTGCGACCGAGCTCTTCGGGAGAGACGCCAGGAAATCGTAATGCCAAAAATCGATCGGGACGGGGTCAAAATCTATTACGAGGTCCATGGCAGCGGCCCGACGCTGCTGCTGACCCACGGCTACTCATCGACATCGGCGATGTGGCAGGGCCAGATCGCGGCGCTGTCGAAACATCACACCCTTGTGCTGTGGGACATGCGCGGCCATGGCCAGTCCGACTACCCCGACGATCCCGCAGCCTATAGCGAGGCGCTGACGGTCGCGGACATGGCCGCGCTGCTCGACGCGGTCGGCGCCGAGCAGCGCCATCGTCGGCGGGCTTTCGCTCGGGGGCTACATGTCGCTTGCCTTCTATCGCGCCCATCCGGAGCGCGTGCGCGCGCTCCTGATCATCGACACCGGGCCGGGCTTCAAGAAGGACGACGCCCGCGACGCCTGGAACAAGCGCGCGCATGACACCGGCGACCGCTTCGAGCGCGAGGGCCTTGAGGTTCTGAAATCGGCCAGCCGCGAACGCTCGATCGGTGAGCCATCGCGACGCCTCGGGCCTGGCGCGCGCCGCGCGCGGCATGCTGACCCAGCGCGATGCCCGCGTGATCGAATCCCTGCCCGACATCAAGGTGCCGTCGCTGGTGGTGGTCGGCGCCGATGATGCGCCGTTTCTCGCCGCCTCCGATTACATGGCGGCGAAAATTCCCGGCGCGAAGAAAGTCGTCATCCCGGCTGCCGGCCACGCCGTCAACATCGACCAGCCGCAGGCCTTCATCGACGCCGTGCTGCCGTTCCTCGATGACCTCGCCGCGCAGCGCGCCCGGGGAAAGGCTGGTCCGGTCATGAATCGGCTTGCATACGCTGCGTTTTTGCTGATCGCCGCTTTCGCGGCTCCGCGCCTGCCGGCGCCCAGCAACCGGCGCCCCCGTCTGTTCCGCGTCAACCCTTCACCGCGACCCTGTCGAACCACATGCCGCTGGCGTTCGGGATGGATGTGACGGATGTCTCGCGCGCGCTGGGCGAGCCGCTCAGTTACGTCAGCGGCCGGCCGGGCGACGAAATCTATCTGGCAATTCGCAATATCGGCGGCAGCGGATTGTTCAATCACCACGACCGGCTCTATCTGCAATTCCGCAAGGGCAGACTGGCCGGCTGGAAGGGCGACTGGGGCCACAACTGGATGTGGCAGTAGAAGCCTGATCGCGCAGCATGGGCTTCATTTCTGGACGTCATTCCGGGACACGCGTTAGCGTGGACCCGGAATCCAGAAGTTGTCGGAAGGAGAATCCGGGTTCGTCGCTTCGCGACGCCCTCAGCGGCAAGCGCTGCGCGCTTGCGCGGGGAATGACGAAGTACTTCGTCAGAACCAGCGTTCGCCGACGAGCACGGTATCGCCGGGGCCGAGCGCGGTGCCGAGCGGCACCACCGCGCGCATCGAACCGGAATTGTCGGTGTGGGTCAGCGTGACGCGGTCGCGGCGGGCGCGCGGCGAGAAGCCGCCGGCGATCGCCACCGCGCTCTCGACGCTCATGTTGGGGACGTATGGATATTGGCCGGGGGCGGCGACTTCGCCCAGGATGAAGAACGGCCGGTAGGATTCGATCTCCACCGCCACCGAGGGATCGCGGATGTAGCCGTTGCGCAGTTTGGCGGTGATCGCCGCCGCGAGGCCCGCCGGCGTCTGTCCGCGCGCCGGCACCGCGCCGATCAGCGGCATGGTGATGGCGCCGCCGGCATCGATCGCGTAGGTGTTGGTGAGACCTTCCTGGCCGTAGACCACGACCCGCAGCCGGTCGCCGGCATCGAGCTTGTAGGCGGCGCTCATAGAGGCCGCCGGCACCGGCGCGGCGGCATAGGCAGGAGCCGGAGCGTAAGCGCGCTGCGGCGCCGCGGCAAACGCATTGGCGCAGCGCGCTGATGGCGCCGCCGGAATCCGCGACATCGGATGGCGCCGGAGCGGGCTGATAGGGCTCACCGTAAGCCATAGGAATCGAGATCGCCTTGCGGCTGCGCCACCGCGACCGGACCGGTCGCGTGCATGCAGCCCGACAGAGCGAACGCAGCCATGGCGGCAATGATCGGCAATCGAAACGCGCGCGCAACCCGCACTTCTTGGCCATCCCTCATAGCGAGACAGCACAAGTCTTGTACCGGTTATGGTTAATAAATCGTTTTTTTGAGCGCGTTGCGGAAGGCCGAAAAGCCGGCCTTCCGCATCATGCCAGGCGATCAGGGTAGCAGGCGATCAGGCGCTGACGCCGGCGCCGATCGGACACGACACCCCGGTGCCGCCAAGTCCGCAATAGCCGGCCGGATTCTTGGCCAGATATTGCTGATGATAGTCCTCGGCAAAATAGAATTCGCCTGCCGGCGCCATCTCGGTGGTGATGGCGCCGAGCCCCTTGGCCGCCAGCGCCTTCTGATAGGCCGCCTTCGACGCATCGGCGGCTTTGCGTTGCGCATCATTGAAGGTGTAGATCGCCGATCGATACTGGGTGCCGACGTCATTGCCCTGACGCATGCCCTGGGTCGGGTTGTGACTTTCCCAGAACGTCTTCAGCAGTTGGTCGTAGCGCGATCTTCCTGGGATCGAACACCACCAGCACCACTTCGGTATGGCCGGTGCGGCCCGAACAAACCTCCTCATAAGTGGGGTTTCTGGTATGACCGCCGGCATAGCCCACGGCGGTGGTATAGATGCCGTCGCCGAGTTCCCAGAACTTGCGCTCCGCGCCCCAGAAGCAGCCGAGCCCGAACACCGCCTGCTCCAGGCCTTGCGGATAGGGCGGCTGCAGCTGATGGCCGTTGACGAAATGGCTCCTGGCGGTGGGGATCGGTTGGGCACGGCCGGGCAGCGCCTCGGCCGCGCTCGGCAGTGCAGTGGTCTTGCGCATGAACAACATGGGTTACCTCCCGGCGGGATCGGCTCGAACTCAGGGCAGCAAAGTGTTGACTCTAACATAGGTCTCTTACGCGGCTTGCGGCAGCCCCGTTACGCGGGACGGCTCAACACAAACCCGGCAACGCCGCCAGGCGCGGTCAGCTCCGCGAATAGCCGATCAGCGGCTTGCGAGGCCGGAACAGCAGCATCAGCAGAATGCCCAGCACGCCCATGACGGCAAAAACCGGCTGGTCCAGGATCACCTTGACGACGCTGGTCCAGAGCCAGGGCGCATTGCCCTCCACCCAGGCCCGGAACGCCTGCTGGCTGGATTGGTGGATATCGTTCCAGAATTGGCCGAACCGGGTGAAGCGCAAGGTCTGATCGGCGACCCAGCGCGCCCCGTCATAGACCATGAAAATAAATCCGCCCGCCAGCAGCAATAGCCCCACAAGTCGGAAAAAACCGCGGATCATGCGTCACCTTATGTCTCGCGCCCGGAAACGCCGTCAGCCATTACCGGGGCAGCAGGGGAAATTCAACCTCATCAGCACCTTATCAGCTTTTCGCGGCCGGCCTTCGAAATTCCGGGGGAGCCCGGAAGGCGTTGACGCTGTAAGGCGCGGCCTCTATAAGGGCGCCAATGGCGGCGGGCGCAATCCCGCCGCCGCAGTTCTTTGAGCGGCGCCGTCATGTGAGCATATTTGCTTCCAGAGAATGGCATTGTCAGGGACACCCGAAAACACGATAGCGTCGATCACGCGTTTGGACGGCCGGCGCGCTCAAGCCCGACCACTTAGCGATCGGTCACCGCCGAAGGATATTTGAGAATATGGCCAATACCACTTCCGCCAAGAAGGCGACGCGCAAGATTGCCCGCCGCACCATTATCAACAAGTCGCGCCGCACCCAGATGCGCGGCGCGGTCCGCATCGTCGAAGAGGCGATCAAGAGCGGCGACCGCGATGCAGCACTGAAGGCGATGGCGCGCGCCGAGCCGGAACTGATGCAGGCAGCGCAGCGCAATATCATTCACAGGAATAATGCGAGCCGAAAAGTTTCGCGGCTCGCGCATCAGATCGCCAAGCTGGCCAAATGAACTGAACGAAAAAGTAATTCGTCAAAAAGCCCGGCAGTGCCGGGCTTTTTTCTTTTGGTTTTATTTTGGCAACGCTCCCTGCACCGCCTGCAACGGCAGGCGAAACCTTTGCGCGCCATTATTTTACTGGCCTATGTGCGAAGGCGGACTTACGAAGTTCACGATGGTCGCGACGAAAGCGATGCCGCGTCTAATTGCCCAGGCCATGGAAATAGCAACTCCCGTTGCGCGAGCGCATCGAAAAGCGCGGCAGGGTTACCCTGTTCCGACGAGCAAAAAAAAACGCGCTTGCATAGTCACTTATCAGCATAGTGGCGAAGTGTTGTTCGAAAATTCGCTTTCGCCTTACTTCACACGTTAACGAATTTGTGAATTTATTTTGGGCGGCTGTCAGAAATGTCACACTCGTTCGGCGTTTTGAATCTCTGCGCAGATTCAACACTCTTGCCATGGTCCGCAAAACCCGCTGCCTGATTTCGCGAACGCGAAGATGATTGTCCCAGCTCTCGCGTCGAATCATTTCCGTTGCGGGAAATAAGGCATGCTGTATCTGTTAATAGCGTTCGCGACGCCCACGGATCTTGAGACCAGCGCGGTTTAGGAAACGGGGCGGACGTGCAAATCGGCGGCGGTGTGCGCGTTGGCGACGCTTTCCAAGCGATTGTCGGATTGAACCTCATAGCAATATGAGGAGTGTGGTTCTGTGTCGAAATTTCTCAGACGGGGCATTCGTGTCTCGTTCGCTTCGAACAAGAGAGATACGCACCAGCCAGCCGAAAAGCGTGCCGAAGGCGAAGCTAAAGTGGGCAGGTTTAAACGGCGGCGTGGCGACTGAACGATTTGGTGTTCGGACGTGGTCGACTGAATTTGAAACAGACGCGAGATGACAACTTGCCGTGGGAAATCGCGGCGAGAGGGGGAGGTTGCATGCTTTACGGAATCAGCGCGGTATTCGATCAAGTACCATTTTCAAACGATGCCTTATTGGACGCCTTAGACGTCGCCTGCACACCGCCCCCCGCGCGAACTCCGGACAGGCCGCCGAGTACGCCCTGACCTCGCGAACGCTTCTCTTCCAGCCAATGATCTGACCGACGGCGTTTTCGCCGAACGGCGGGTCTATGGCTGCAGACGAAGCCTTGCTTGAGGTCGCGCCGTGGCAGGAAACCTGCACGGCGATTTCGCAGGCAACATTTCTCTTTCGGAAAAGTTTTCAGACAATGACAAATACGGAACAGGATCGCTGGTCACGCGTGAAGGGTCGGTTGCGCTCGAGTGTGGGAGAGGACGTCTATACAAGCTGGTTTGCGCGCATGGACCTCGAAAGCGTGCAGCAGGAAAGCGTCCACCTTTCGGTTCCGACGCGGTTTCTCAAGAGCTGGATCCAGGCGCATTATGCCGAGCGCGTTCTCACCTGCTGGCAGGCCGAGATGCCGGAAGTGCACCGGATCGATCTCACCGTGCGCACCGCGATGCGATGCGCGGCGCCCGCAAAGGAGGCCGCCGCTCCGCTCGACCCGCGCCGCGCCGAACGGTCCGACGGCCGTCCTGCGCCCGAGCTGCGCGCCACCGCGATCGCGCCGGTATCCGCCAGCCATGACGCGCTCGGCGGCTCGCCGCTCGATCCGCGCCTGACCTTCGGAAGTTTCGTCATCGGCCGCTCCAACACGCTGGCGCATGCCGCGGCGCGTCAGGTCGCGGAGGGGCGGCGCGGCGACAGCGTGATGTTCAATCCGCTCTACATCCATGCCGGCGTCGGCCTCGGCAAAACCCATCTGCTGCAGGCGGTGACCTGGGCCGGCAATTCCGGCAGCGAACGCAAGGTGCTCTATCTCACCGCCGAGAAGTTCATGTACGGCTTCGTCGCGGCGCTGAAGACCCAGACCGCGCTCGCGTTCAAGGAAGCGTTGCGCGGCATCGACGTGCTTGTGATCGACGACCTGCAGTTCCTGCAGGGCAAATCGACCCAGGCCGAATTCTGTCACACCCTGAATGCGCTGATCGATGCCGGCCGCCAGGTGGTGATCGCGGCCGATCGTCCGCCGTCCGACCTTGAGAGCCTCGACGACCGCGTGCGCTCGCGGCTCGCCGGCGGCCTGGTGGTCGAGATGGGATCGCTCGGCGAGGAATTGCGGCTCGGTATCCTGAAGTCGCGGGTCGCCGCGGCGCGCGCGCATCACGCGAGCTTCGACGTGCCGGCGCCGGTGCTGGATTATCTCGCGCGGACCATCACCCATAACGGCCGCGATCTCGAAGGCGCCATCAATCGCCTGCTGGCGCACAGCAAGCTCAACGCCCAGCCGGTGACGCTGGAAATGGCCGAGCGCGAGGTGCGCGACCTGATCCGTCCGCAGGAACCCAAGCGCATCAAGATCGAGGACATCCAGCGCGTGGTGGCGCGGCAATACAATGTCAGCCGCTCCGACCTGTTGTCTTCGCGCCGCACCGCCAATGTGGTCCGCCCGCGCCAGGTCGCGATGTATCTGGCCAAGACGCTGACGCTGCGCTCGCTGCCCGAAATCGGCCGCCGGTTCGGCGGCCGCGACCACACCACGGTGCTGCACGCCGTGCGCAAGATCGAGGCCCTGGTCGCCAAGGATGCCGCGCTCTCCGAAGAGGTCGAATCGCTGAAGCGCCAATTGCAGGAGTGAGCGCCTCGTCTGCTCCCTCCCGTCGCGGGCTCGACGCGCACTGCGCGCGCGCGCCGGGACGGGCCATTCGCACGTCCGGCACGGGTGCCGCACCCTCCCTGCCCCTCCCCTCGCAAGGGGAGGAAACGCTGTCCGTGCCACCATCTCTCCATTTGTTTCCCCGCAAAACGTGGGGAACGCCATCACGCATCCCTTGCGCTTGAGGGCCATCCGCGCCACCTTGCGGTCCCCCCGCGGGTTTGATCAAATCCAGCTCGGATCAGGCTTTTCGGGTCTCAAATGCCGCGGCGCGCCTTCAGGGCCGCCCGGCTTTTCCATCTTAGGATCAGGCGGGTATTGCAATGAAGGTCACCGTCGAACGCGCGCAACTGCTGAAATCGCTGGGCCACGTCCATCGCGTGGTCGAGCGCCGCAACACCATTCCGATCCTCGGCAACGTCCTGGTCCGCGCCGAAAACGCGCGGCTGTCGCTGAAGGCCACCGACCTCGACCTCGAGGTGATGGAAACGCTTGCCGGCGGAAATCGCAACCGGCGGTTCGACCACGGTGCCGGCGCATATGTTCTACGACATCGTGCGCAAACTGCCCGACGGCGCGCAGATCGTGCTGGAAGGCGACGGCGACCGCTCGGTGCTGGCGATCCGCGCCGGCCGCTCGCGCTTCACGCTGCAGACGCTGCCGGAGAACGATTTTCCCGATCTGGCCGCCGGCGACATGACGCATTCGTTCGCGCTCGCCGCCACCGACATGAAGCGGCTGATCGACCGCACCCAGTTCGCGATCTCGACCGAGGAGACCCGCTACTATCTCAACGGCATCTATCTGCACACCGCCGGCAGCGCCAAGGCCGCGACCTTGCGCGCGGTCGCAACCGACGGCCATCGCCTGGCCCAGATCGACCTGCCGCTGCCGAAAGGCGCAGCCGGCATGCCCGGCGTGATCGTGCCGCGCAAGACCGTCGGCGAAGTGCAGCGGCTGATCGAGGACAACGAGGCCGAGGTCGAGATCGAGCTGTCGCAGGGCAAGATCCGCTTCACCATCGGCAATGTGGTGCTGACCTCGAAACTGATCGACGGCACGTTTCCCGACTACGGCCGCGTCATCCCGCAGAACAACGACAAGGAACTCATCGTCGACAAGAAGGATTTCGAGGCCGCGGTCGACCGCGTCTCGACGATCTCGAGCGAGCGCGGCCGCGCGGTGAAACTGGCGCTATCGCCGGGCAAGCTGGTGCTGTCGGTGACCAATCCGGATTCCGGCAGCGCCACCGAAGAGCTCGAGGTCGAATACGCCTCCGACCCGCTCGATATCGGCTTCAACTCGCGCTACCTGCTCGACATCGCCGCCCAGATCGAGGGCGAGGTCGCGGTGCTGAAACTCGCCGATCCCGGCTCGCCGACCCTGGTGCAGGACAAGGATTCCAAAGGCGCGCTCTATGTGCTGATGCCGATGCGGGTGTGACAGTCAGCTCATTGCCGGGCTTGTCGCGCGAGTGGAAAAACGAGTCTGATCGTTCGCAAGCAACCCCGATTGGCGGGACTTTTACAGACGACATTGTCCGCTGACGCGGACGATGGATTGCCGGGTCAAGCCCGGCAATGACGAAAAGCATGACCGCCTCCCGCATCCGCCGCCTAGCGCTGACGCATTTCCGCAACTATCGCGCGGCGAGCCTCGAGACGCGCGGCGATCTGGTCGTGCTGGTCGGCCCGAACGGCGCCGGCAAGACCAACTGCCTCGAGGCGATCTCGTTCCTGTCGCCGGGCCGCGGCCTGCGCCGCGCGACGCTCGACGATGTCGCCGACAATCAGGGCGACGGCTCCTGGGCGGTGTCGGCCGAAGTCGAAGGCGCGCTCGGGCTTGCAACGCTTGGCACCGGCATCGACCCGCCAGGCAGTGAAGGGCCCGCCACCAGCCGCCGCTGCCGGATCGACCGCGAGCCGGTGCAGTCGGCCGCCGCCTTCGGCGATCATTTGCGCATGGTGTGGCTGACGCCGGCGATGGACGGGCTGTTCATGGGCGCGGCATCGGAGCGGCGGCGGTTTCTCGACCGGCTGGTGCTGGCGATCGACAGCGAGCATTCCAGCCGGGTGTCCGCGCTCGAGCGCTCGCTGCGCTCGCGCAATCGCCTGCTGGAGGAGCGCAAGGCCGACGACCACTGGCTTGACGCGATCGAGCACGAGACCGCCGAGCTTGCGGTCGCGGTCGCCGCGCTGCGCGGCCAGACCGCGACACGACTCGCCGCGATGCTGCGCGAGCGCGGCGAAGCATCGGCTTTTCCTCCGCGCGCGATCATGCTCGACGGCTGGATGGAGAACGCGCTTGCTCAGCGAGACCGCCACCGCAGTCGAGGATCGCTACCGCGCAGATCCTGCGCGACGGCCGCGCCGCGCGACGCCGCCGCCGGCCGCACGCTCGACGGTCCGCACCTGACCGACCTGCAGGTGATCTACGCACCGAAGAACATGCCCGCCAACGACGCCTCGACCGGCGAGCAGAAGGCGCTTCTGATCGGGCTCGTGCTGGCGCATGCCGGTCTGGTCGCCGACATGACCGGCATCACGCCGCTGCTCTTGCTCGACGAAGTGGTCGCGCATCTCGATCCCGAACCGCCGCGCCGCGCTGTTCGATCGAACTGGCAAAGCTCGGCGCGCAGGTCTGGATGACCGGCGCCGACCCCGCGGCGTTCGCCGATCATCGGCGCTCGCGCGATATTTTCGACGTCGATGGCCGGCCGCATCAAACGTCGTGCCTGAAGCGCGGGTCACGGCAGCCGTATCGGCAGCGCTCTCAAGCAGCAAATCAGGAGGCGCCGAATCGCAGCTTTTCGGACGCGCTCCGAATCGCGCTTACCGGGCGCCTTGAAAAACACGTCGAAAAATCCCATTTATTCAATAGCTTGTCGGTCGCGAGACTTTGCGCTAGGCGCATCGCCGTCTTTCATGGCACAAATGAACCGATCCAGCGCTGCTGTTTTGCGCGCGCTGATTCGAACACTCCTCAAAGGCCTCACATGACCGAACCTGCCCGGCAAACGATTGCCGACACCGAGCATTCCATTCCGATCGAATACGGTGCGGAATCGATCAAGGTTCTGAAGGGCCTCGACGCCGTGCGCAAGCGGCCGGGCATGTATATCGGCGACACCGATGACGGCTCGCGGCCTGCATCACATGGTCTACGAGGTCGTCGACAACGCCATCGACGAGGCGCTCGCCGGCCACGCCACCGCGGTCGAGGTCGTGCTCAATGCCGACGGCTCCGTCACCGTGCGCGACGACGGCCGCGGCATTCCGACCGACATCCACAAGGGCGAGGGCGTCTCCGCGGCCGAGGTCATCATGACCCAGCTGCATGCCGGCGGAAAATTCGACCAGAATTCCTACAAGGTGTCCGGCGGCCTGCACGGCGTCGGCGTCTCCGTCGTCAACGCGCTGTCGAGCAAGCTGCAGCTACAGGTCTGGCGCGACGGCAAGGAGCATTTCATCGAATTCGCCCATGGCGACGCGGTCGCGCCGCTCAAGGTGGTCGGCGACGCCAACGGCAAGCGCGGCACCGAGGTGACGTTCCTCGCCTCCACCGAAACCTTCACCAATGTCGAATACGATTTCGCCACCCTCGAGCACCGCCTGCGCGAGCTCGCGTTCCTGAATTCCGGCGTCAACATCGTGCTGTCCGACATGCGCCACGCGGTCGAGAAGCGCGAGGAGATGCGCTACGACGGCGGCGTCGAGGAGTTCGTGAGATATCTCGACCGCAACAAGAAGCCGATGGTGCCCGCGCCGATCATGATCAATGCCGAAATGAACGGCATCGGCGTCGAGGCGGCGCTGTGGTGGAACGACAGCTACCACGAGAATGTGCTGTGCTTCACCAACAACATTCCGCAGCGCGACGGCGGCACCCATCTCGCCGGCTTTCGCGGCGCGCTGACGCGCCAGGTCAACGGCTATGCCGACGCCATCGCCAAGCGCGAAAAGATCGCGCTCACCGGCGACGATTGCCGCGAAGGCCTGACCGCGGTGCTGTCGGTGAAGGTGCCCGATCCGAAATTCTCGTCGCAGACCAAGGACAAGCTGGTGTCCTCGGAAGTGCGTCCGGTGGTCGAGAATGTCATCAACGAGGCGCTGGCGGCGTGGTTCGAGGAACATCCCGACCGAGGCCAAGATCATCGTCGGCAAGGTGGTCGAGGCCGCCGCCGCCCGCGAGGCCGCGCGCAAGGCGCGCGAGCTGACGCGGCGCAAGGGCGCGCTCGGACATACGCCTCGCTGCCCGGCAAGCTCGCCGACTGCCAGGAAAAGGACCCCGCCAAATCCGAACTGTTCATCGTCGAGGGCGATTCCGCCGGCGGCAGCGCCAAGACAGGGCCGCAACCGCGAATTCCAGGCGGTGCTGCCGCTGCGCGGCAAGATTCTGAACGTCGAGCGCGCGCGCTTCGACAAGATGCTGGGCTCCGAGCAGATCGGCACGCTGATCACGGCGCTCGGCACCGGCATCGGCCGCGACGATTTCGACCTCTCGAAGCTGCGCTATCACAAGATCATCCTGATGACCGACGCCGACGTCGACGGCGCGCATATCCGCACGCTGCTGCTGACGTTCTTCTTCCGCCAGATGCCGTCGCTGATCGACGGCGGCTATCTCTACATCGCGCAGCCGCCGCTCTACAAGGTGACGCGCGGCAAGTCCGAGCAATACCTGAAGGACGAGCGCGCGCTGGAAGATTACCTGATCGCGACCGGGCTCGAGGACTGCGTGTTCAAGCTGGCGTCCGGCGAGGACCGCAAGGGCCGCGACCTGCAGGCGCTGGTGGAGGATGCCCGGATCATCCGCGGCACCCTGCACAATCTGCACAGCCGCTATAACCGCAAGGTGGTCGAGCAGGCCGCGATCGCCGGCGTGCTCAGCCCGAAGATCACCGGCGACATCGCCACCGCCAACGCCGCGGCGGACTATATTGCGCGAAGGCTCGACGCGCTGGCCGACGAGGTCGAGCGCGGCTGGACCGGGCGCTTTACCGAGGGCGAGGGTTTCTTCTTCGAGCGCACCGTGCGCGGCGTCAAGGATGTCGCCATCATCGACGACGCGCTGCTCGGCTCCGCCGACGCCCGCAAGCTCGACGATTACGCGGCGAAGCTGCAGGAGGCCTATCCGAAGCCGGGCGTGTTGCGCCGCAAGGACAGGGAGACCGCGATCCACGGCCCGGTCGACCTGTTCGAGGCGGTGACCGACGCCGGCCGCAAGGGCGTGACGCTGCAGCGCTACAAAGGCCTCGGCGAGATGAACCCGAGTCAGCTCTGGGAGACCACGCTCGACACCAACGAGCGCTCGCTGCTGCAGGTGAAGATCAAGGAGGTCGACGAGGCCGACGATATCTTCACCAAGCTGATGGGCGACGTGGTCGAGCCGCGCCGCGAATTCATCCAGGACAATTCGCTCAGCGCGAATGTGGACGTGTGACGGCTGGCGTGCGCGCTACACGCGGAGCGCCATGGACGCCGCCGTAGTTGATGTTGACGGCGCGCCGCGACAGCCGTACCAAACCGCTCGGGGATATTTCCCCGTCATTGCGCGGAGCGTCAGCGACGAAGCAATCCACTGCTTGCGCTGAATTCGAAGATGGATTGCTTCGCGGAGCCTGTCATCGGGCGGCGCTTCGCGCCGACCCGTTGGCTCGCAGTGACGCTCATAGCAAGAGGCAACGCCATGGCCCATGAAACCGCAACGCTCGCTGCCTATGTCGCGGACCTGAAATTCGAGGACATCCCGCGCGAAGTGCTGGAGCGCGCCAAGGTGCTGACGCTGGATTTTCTCGGCAGCGCAATCCGGGCGCGTCGCGATGCGGAATTCGACCCCGTCACTCCTGAAAATGCTGGAAGCGCTCGCACTCGACGGGGCAGGCAAATCCACCGTGTTCGGCGATGCCAAGACCTGGACACCCGCGGTGGCGGCCTTGCTCAACGGCGCGCTCGGCCATTCCCTCGATTTCGACGATACCCACGCGGATTCCTCGCTGCATGCGAGCGCTCCGGTGGTGCCTGCCGCGTTCGCGGTCGGCGAACTGGTCGGCGCCTCCGGCCGCGACGTGCTCACCGCCATCGTCGCGGGCTACGAGGTCTGCTGCCGTCTCGGCAACGCGCTCGATCCCACCTCGCATTATGCACGCGGCTTTCATCCGACCGCGACCGCCGGCACCTATGGCGCCGCGGCAGCGGCGGCAAAATTGTTCGGGCTGTCGAAGCAGCAGATCATAGCCGCGTTCGGCGTCTCCGGCAGCCAGGCCGCGGGCTCGCTGCAGTTTTTGGTCAATGGCGCCTGGAACAAGCGCTATCAGGTCGGCGCCGCCGCGATGAACGGCGTAATCGCAGCGACCCTGGCGCGCAACGATTTCATAGGCTCAGCCGAATCGATCGAGGGCAAGCACGGCCTCCTGGTCGGCTACAGCGACAACGCCCACCCCGACAAGGCGGTCGCAGGCCTCGGCAAGATCTACGAGACCATGAAGATCGGCGTAAAACCCTATCCGAGCTGCCGCTATACCCATGCCGCGCTGGATGCGCTGATCGCGATGCGCCGGGAGCACAATCTGACGCCGGACCAGATCACGCGGGTCGAGATCGGCCTGCACCGCAACGGCATCACGCTTACCGGCGACGCCGCCACCAAGCGGCACCCGACCTCTGTCGTCGGCGGGCAGTTCTCGATGTTCTTCACCGGCGCGGTGGCGCTCGATCAGGGCCGCTTCGGCTGGGACGATTACGAGCGGCTCGGCGAGCCCGCGGTCGACGCGCTGGCCGACAAGTTCGACGTGGTGCAGGACGATCGTCTCGAGACCGGTCGCAGCCATCCTTTCGGCGCGCGCGTCAGCATCGTAACCGACGAGGGCGTGCATGAGCGGCTCCATGCCGATCCCTCCGGCGAGCCTGAATTCGTTCCCGGATGCGCAGGCAATGGCGCAGAAATTCCTCACTCTTGCGCGTCCGGTGCTGCAGGATCGTGCCGATGAATTTGCTGACGCGATCCTGTCGCTGGAAAGATTCGACCGGGTCGCGACCGCGACGCATCTGGGACGGCAATAAGCCGCCCTGGGCTCTATGCCCTGACGTGAGCCATCCACGCATCGCGGGACGTCACCCAGACATCAGCGACATGACCGAACAGATCGATCTCGCGCCCCTTCTCAGCGCCGAGCCGCCGCGCCACCGCCTGCGACGCCACGTTCTCGCGATCGATGCAGTGGATGATGCGCTCGAGCTCGAAAGTCGCAAACGACCAGTCGATCGACGCCCGCGCCGCCTCGACCGCGTAGCCCATGCCGCGGAACTCGCTGGCGATAGCCCAGCCGACTTCAAAGCCCGGCCAGCCCGGCGGACACCACGGGCCCACCCGCCCGACGAATTTCCCCGTC
The DNA here is from genome assembly GCA_963735835.1 of uncultured Alphaproteobacteria bacterium. Lineage (GTDB taxonomy): Bacteria > Pseudomonadota > Alphaproteobacteria > Rhizobiales > Xanthobacteraceae > Bradyrhizobium. The sequence continues at coordinate 36,361 of CAVTNA010000030.1, forward strand.
TTGTTTTCCTCGACCACGAACATGCCGACGCCATGCAGGACCCAATGTCCGGCTATGATGGCCGCGTTGCGCCAGCCGACAAATGGGTCGGTGACAGGCTTGCCATCGGCGGTGATAAAGCGTCCCGAGGCGGGATCGGACAGCATCGCGGTATTCGGCGCGACATCGGCATCGCACCATTGGCGCAGTTTCAGGCGCGCGGTCTCGATCACCGGACCGTTGGGCTCGGCAAGCCGGACACCGGGCTTGAGTGGAGGAAACATCGTCTTTCCTCGTTGTTGTCATGGCCGGCGGTTCGTTCCGCCATGACGGCTGAACTATGCAGCGTTCGCCGGGACCACGTTGATCTGCTATAATTGCACAAAACTTCAGGAGACTCCATGAGCTGGCTTCCCGACAACGATCCCGTGCTCGGCGATACCAAGTCCTGCGACGCGCTGGAACTGGTGATCGTGCCGCGCACCCGCGATCTCGGCGACGGGTTCGAGGTGCGCCGCGCGCTGCCGCACGGCAAGCGCCAGATGGTCGGCCCCTTCATCTTCTTCGACCATTTCGGGCCGGTGCAGTTCATGTCCGGCAAGGGCATGGACGTGCGCCCGCATCCGCATATCGGGCTCGCCACCGTCACCTATCTGTTCGACGGCAGCATCATGCACCGCGACAGCGAGGGCAACATCCGGGAAATCCAGCCCGGCGCGATGAACCTGATGACGGCGGGCCGCGGCATCGCCCATTCCGAGCGCACCCCGGACCTGCAGCGCCGGAGCGGCCAGAAGATGCTGGGGCTGCAGAGCTGGATCGCGCTGCCGGCCGGATCGGAAGAGATCGCGCCATCGTTCCAGCATTACGCCGCCGCCGATCTTCCGATCGTGGCTGATCGCGGCTTTACCGCGCGCGTGATCGCGGGCAGCGCCTTCGGCGTGAAATCGCCGGTTGCGATGGTGTCGCCGTGGTTCTACACCGAGGTAACGGCGGAACAGGGCGTCAGCGTGCCGCTCGACCCCGATCATGAGGAGCGCGCGATCTATCTGGTCGACGGCGAAGTCGAAATATCAGGCGATCGCTTCGAAGGACCGCGGCTTCTGATCTTCCGTCCCGGCGACCGCATCACGGTAAAGACGATTAAACCCGACGCGAATGATGTTTCTCGGCGGCGATGCGCTGGAAGGTCCGCGCCATATCTGGTGGAATTTCGTCTCTTCCAGCAAGGAGCGGATCGAGCAGGCCAAGGCGGACTGGAAGAGCGGCCGCTTCGCGCACGTCCCCAACGAGACCGAATTCATTCCACTGCCGGAGTGAGCCACCCGCCATCCGATTTTCGCCGCCCGCGCCTGCGCGGGATCAACCTGCCTTTGAGAGTTTGCCGATGATCACCATGCTCGCCAGCGACCTGCCCCTTCCACGGATCGGGCGCGGCAAGGTCCGCGATATCTACGACGTCGGCGACGACCGTGTGCTGCTCTTGACCACCGACCGCATCAGCGCCTTCGACGTCGTCATGGCCGAGACCATCCCGATGAAGGGCGCGGTGCTGACCCAGATCAGCGCGTGGTGGTTCAACGAGCTTGAGGGCGTGGTTCATCATCACATGATCAGCGCCGATGCCGACGAGATCATCAGCGAAGTGCCGGCGCTGCAGGGACATCGCGCCTCGCTCGCCGGTCGCGCGATGCTGTGCCGGCGCACCACGGTATTTCCGATCGAATGCGTGATCCGCGGCTATCTATCGGGCTCGGCGTGGAAGGAATACGCCGCAACATGGCACGCTGGCAGGCGAGAAGCTCCGCCGCGGGCCTGGTGGAAAGCGCGAAACTGGAGCCCGCGATCTTCAGCCCGGCAACCAAGGCCGAGACCGGCCACGACGAGAACATCACGATCTCCCGCATGCGGGAGATCCTCGGCGACGAGGTGACGTACACGCTGGAGAGCATGACGCGGGCGGTCTATACGCTCGGCGAAACGCTCAGCCGCGACCGGGGCATCATCATCGCCGACACCAAATTCGAATTCGGCCGGGACAGGGACGGCCACATCATCCTGATCGACGAGGTGATGACCCCCGACAGCTCGCGGTTCTGGGCGGCGGATGCCTATCAGCCCGGCCGGTCGCAGCCGAGTTTCGACAAGCAGCCGCTGCGCGATTATCTCGATGCCGAGCGCCGCGCCGGCCGCTGGAATGGCGAGGCGCCTGCGCCCGCCTTGCCCGCCGCCGTGGTCGAGGCCACCAGCAAACGCTATCTCGAGGCCTATCGTCGCATCACGGGCAGCGAGCTCAACGTCTGAGGTGTCATTCCGGAATGGTGCGCTAGCACCAGATCCGGAATCTCGAGATTCTCGATGTGCAAATGCACATCGTAGTTCGATGCTTTGCATCGCCCCGGAATGACGAACAAGGCATAACAGGGGAGCCCAGCCATGACCGAAACCGACACCGTGCTTGTCGAACGCGATGGACCGGTGACCATCGTCTCCATCAACCGTCCGCATTGCCGCAACGCCGTCGATGGCGCGACGGCGCGAAACCTGTTCGATGCATTCCTGGCGCTTCGACGCCGACGCCGGGGCGTCGGTCGCGGTGTTCACCGGCACCGGCGGCTATTTCTGCGCCGGCGCCGACCTCAAGGCGGTGGCATCCGGCGATCCCAACAAGAAGCGCGAGATCGGCGGTCATCAGTCGATTGCGCCGATGGGACCGAGCCGGCTGCGCCTGTCAAAACCCGTGATCGCGGCGGTGGAAGGTTTCGCGGTGGCCGGCGGGATGGAACTGGCGCTGTGGGCGGACATGCGCGTCGTCGCCGAGGACGCCACCTTCGGCATCTTCTGCCGACGCTTCGGCGTGCCCTTGATCGATCTCGGCACCATCCGGCTGCCGCGGCTGATCGGTCATTCCCAGGCGATCGATCTCATCCTTACCGGGCGCCCCGTCGGCGGCGCCGAGGCGCTGCGGATGGGCCTAGCCAACCGGCTCGTGCCCAAGGGCGAAACCCGCGCGCATGCGATCGCGCTGGCAAGGGATATCGCGCGCTTCCCGCAAACCTGCCTGCGCGCCGACCGGCTGTCGGCGTTGCGACAGTGGGACCTGTCAGAGGAAGAGGCGATCGCCAGCGAGATGCGCGGCGGGCTTGAGGTCATCGCGTCCGGCGAAACGCTGTCCGGCGCCACACGCTTTGCGTCCGGAGTCGGCCGTCACGGCGCGTTCGGCGGGGATGGCATGTAGCGCTACGCGAGCCGTCCCGACGATCGCCGCATCCCGCCTGCCACGTTGCGGTCAGAACGATCGACCTCATCCAGCGCCAGCAGCAATGACGCGACGCGGTTGGCGGAGGATGCCCACTCCGCGAGCTTGGCATAATTGTCGGTGAACCAGCTGAACGCGCCCTGCACGACGACGAACGCGGCCGACGCCTGAACCACTTCCCCAAGCGTCATCGTGTCGGCGAGATATTTCGGGATGCAGAGCAGCAGCCGACCACCGGGGTGATCAACAGGCTCGAATAGGTGACCACCGTCATTCGCATCAGCTGCCACATATAGATCCGCCAGATCGCGATCACCCCCTTCAATGCCGCGCCGATAACATGCCGCGCGTTCCCCTTGCCGTCCGAAACCGCGATCCCTTCGCCGCTCTCGCGCAGATGCGTGCCGAGCGACCTCAACTCGGCCTCGGTCCGCTTGTTTTCCTCCATCACGCGCGTGAGGTGGCGGGCGATCAGGACAATGGCGGCCGACAGCAGGATGGAATAGACGATCACCGCGATGACGAGATATCCGGGAATGGTCAGGACAAAACCGCTGATGTTGACGGGCAGGCTGTCTCCCACCGACCAGAGAATTCCGATGAAGGTCACGGCATTGAGCAGCGACTGGAGCAGCCCGAGCACGAGGTCGACCGGCAGATCGGTGGCGATCCTGGCATCCTCGGCGATGCGGTATTCCGGGCTGTCATAGTCTCCGGTCACGAACCTGAGCCGGATATAGCGATCATCTTTCAGCCAGTAGTCATAGAGGTGATTGCTGAGCCACGCGCGCCAGATGCGCTGCATGGTCATGCGGCCCCAGACCGAGAACACCGTGAGCGCGAGACTGGCCGCGGCCAGCGGCACAAATCGCAACGCCTGGGTCCAGAGTTCGGCGCCGTCCCTGCAGCCCGACCGCGTTGAAGAAGTCGCGATTCCAGTAGTTCAGCGCGTACTGCGTCAGCAATTGCAGGATCACGGTAGCGATCAGCACGGCCAGCCAGAAGCCATGCCCGCCACGCCCCCGGACCCCGCCAATATCCGGAAGCGCTTTGCCAGAATCGAGAGAGCAGCAGCTTCTCGTCGGGAGCGAGGCGGGTCGGGTTCAGCATGGTCGCTTCGGTTGCATCGGCCGCGCGATGACACGGACGACACGCTCGGCCCGAATGGACATCGACCCAAAAAATACGCGATCAATGACGGCCCGGCTTGACCTGAATCAAGCCAATCATCCTGTCGGGCCGCGGGTGCCGCGCTTCGCTGGTCCGGCCGGGACCAGGTCGTATAAATCAGATCCCCGCCATCATCACATATTTGATCTCGACATATTCTTCCATGCCGTGATGCGAGCCTTCGCGGCCGAGGCCTAACTCCTTGACGCCGCCGAAGGGTGCTACCTCGGTGGTGATCAGTCCGGTGTTGACGCCGACCATGCCGAACTCCAGCGCCTCGGCCACCCGCCAGACCCGGCCGAGATCGCGCGAATAGAAATAGGAGGCAAGCCCGAACGGCGAATTGTTGCACATCGCGATCACGTCGGCCTCGTCCTTGAAACGGAACACCGGCGCCAGCGGCCCGAAGGTTTCTTCCTGCGACACCAGCGCATCGGGCGCGACGTTGGACAGCACCGTCGGCTCGAAGAAGGTACCGCCGAGCGAATGGCGCTTGCCGCCGGTGACGATCCTGGCGCCGTGCTTGACCGCATCGGCGATATGCTTTTCGACCTTGTCGACCGCGGCCATGTTGATCAGCGGGCCCTGCGTCACGCCGGCTTCGGTGCCGTCGCCGATCTTCATCGCGGCGACTTTCTTCGAGAGTTTTTCGACGAACTGGTCGTAGATCCCGTCCTGGGCGTAGATGCGGTTGGCGCAGACGCAGGTCTGGCCCATGTTGCGGTATTTCGAGACCATGGCGCCATCGACCGCCGCGTCGATATCGGCGTCGTCGAACACCACGAACGGCGCGTTGCCGCCGAGTTCGAGCCCGAGCTTCTTCACGCCGACCGCGGACTGCTGGTACAGGATCTTTCCGACCTCGGTCGAGCCGGTGAAGCCGACGAAGCGCACCGCGGGGTGCTCGCACAGGACCTTGCCGATCGCCGACGAGTTGCCGGTGAGAATGTTGAACACGCCCTTGGGCACGCCGGCCTTCTCGGCCAGCGCCACCAGCGCCAATGCGGTAAGCGGCGTCTCGTTGGCGGGTTTCAGCACCACGGTGCAGCCGGCGGCCAGCGCCGGCGACACTTTCCGGGTGATCATCGAACAGGGGAAATTCCATGGCGTGATCGCGCCGCAGACGCCGATCGGCTGGCGGATCGCCAGTAGCCGCGCGTCCGGGCGCTGCGTCGGAATGGTTTCGCCATAGACCCGCCGCGCCTCTTCGGCGAAAAACTCGACATAGGCGCCGCCGATGTCGACTTCGCCGAGCGCCTCCGCCAGCGGCTTGCCCTGCTCGGAGGTCAGGATCAGCGCCAGATCTTCGCGGTTGGCGATGATCAGGTCGAACCATTTGCGCAGGATATTGGAGCGCTGCTTGGCGGTGAGCTTCGCCCAGGCCGGAAACGCGCGCTCGGCGGCTTCCACGGCTTGCGTCGCTTCCGCCGTGCTCATTTTCGGCACCTTCGCAAGTTCGACGCCGTTGACAGGATTGGTCACGGGATTGACCGGCGTGCCGACCCAGGCGCCGTCGATGTAGCAGCGGTCGCGCAGCAGCGACGGATCCTTCAGACGGTCGCGCAGCGATGGCGTGGAGGCTTGCGAAGCGCGTGCGGCAGCGGTCGGGGTCATGGCGTTACTCCTGGGGTTTTTGGATATTGATCCAAGTATAGGCCGAAACCGACCGCAATGCACCGGCCGCAAAAGCGCGGCCTTCAAGCAATCTTGAGGGCTGCATACCCTAAGGGGCGAAGCCTCGAACGGCCGGTTACCGTCGTTCAGGCCGCGCCGCTCATATAGGTTTCGCGGCGGCCGATCATGCGCTCCGCCGCGGCCTTGGCGTCCGCCTTGGTTGATGTCGCGCAGGTGCGGTATTCGAGGTCGGGCATCGCCGCCGGCTCGCGTCGCCCGAACCAGGATTTGGAACCAACCGCGCAACAGCGACAGCGCCTGGGCGACATTGTCGACCGCGCCGAACGAGTGCAGTGCACCCGTCGCGGCATAACGAACTTCGTAAATGCCCGGGGTGATCGGCGCCTCGATGTTTTCGCCACGCCCGGCCCGGGGATAGCGCTTCCATTCGCTCCAGGTCGAAATCATTACTGCCCCTTCGCGGCATCGCAGGCCGCAATCATTTCATCAAAATAATCAATCGAAAGCACGGTTTGTGCTGCGATCTGAACGCCTTACTACGAAATTGGTTCCAGGCTCGGCAGCAGAAAGATATCGACCATAGGCCGGGAGGTCACCGCTTGATCCAGGTCAATCCACCGGAAATTAGGGCCAGTTGCAGTTCAGCCCCTATCCGCCCCGGCCACGATCACGAGATCGCGACCGCGGCGCCCTCTGCCACACCCATGCTTGCGGCCAGTCGCAACCGGGGGGAAAATTGCCCGCTTCAAAAATAACGGGAGGAGACCCATGCAAGGCAAAGCCCAGATCGATCAGGTCCTGCGCCAGAAGAGCGAGGCAAAGGAGATTCCCGGCGTGGTGGCGATCGCCGCCAACAGCAAGGAGGTTATCTACCAGGGCGCTTCGGCAAACGCGACCTGTCCAAAGACGACGCCATGACTGCCGACAGCGTGTTCTGGATCGCCTCGATGACCAAGGCGATCACGGCGGCGGCCGCCATGCAACTGGTCGAGCAGGGCAAGCTCTCGCTCGACGCCCCGATCGGCAAGGTGCTGCCCGATCTCGCCGCGCCGCAGGTGCTCGAAGGTTTCGACGCCAACGGCGAGCCGAAGCTGCGGCCCGCGAAGAAGCCGATCACGCTGCGCCATCTTATGACCCACACCGCCGGCTTCTGCTACGACATGTGGAACGGCGACATGGTGAAGTATCTGGAGAAGACCGGCGCTGCCCGGCGATCACCACCTGCAAGAACGACGCGCTGAAGACGCCGCTGATGTCCGATCCCGGCACCCGCTGGGAATACGGCATCAATATCGATTTCGTCGGCAAGGCGGTCGAGGCGGTGAGCGGCAAGCGGCTCGACGCTTACTCTGCGCGACCATCTGTTCACGCCGCTCGGCATGACCGACACCGGTTTCAAGATCGGGGAATCGCAGCGCAAGCGCCTGGTCGGCATGCATGCCCGCGGACCGGATGGATCGCTGGCGCCGATCCCGTTCGAACTCGAGCAGGATCCGGAATTCCACATGGGTGGCGGCGGCCTCTACGGCACCGCCGGCGATTACATCAAGTTCACCCAGATGATCCTCAACAAGGGAAACGGCAACGGCAACCAGGTGCTCAAGCCGAGACGGTCGCGACTGATGGGACAGAACCACATCGGCGAACTCAACCAGACCAAGATGATTTCGGCGGTCGCGTTCGCTACCAACGATGTCGATCTCTTCCCCGGCATGGTCAAGAAGTGGGGGTTGAGCTTCCTGATCAACACCGCCAAGACGCCGGAGGGACGCAGCCCCGGCAGTCTCTTCTGGGCAGGGCTTGCCAACACCTATTTCTGGATCGACCCCGCGCGCGACGTCACCGGCGTGATCCTGATGCAGGTGCTGCCGTTCGGCGACCAGAAATGCCTGGAAGCCTTCGCGGGCTTCGAGCGCGGCGTCTATGCCGGGCTCGACGCGACCGGCCAGAAGGCGGCGTGACCGCTCGCGCGCTCTTTCTCTTTTCCCTCTCCCCGCTCTTCGCGGGGAGAGGGTTAGGGTGAGGGGCTCTTTCCGCGAAGTTGGTGTCAATCGATAGACCTGTACCCCCTCACCCGGCGCGCAAGAGCGCGCCGACCTCTCCCCGCAAGCGGGGCGAGGTGAAGACAGAAGGCGGCGCGAATTTCGACCTCTCCCTGCATCCGCCTTCGCCCGAAGGCGGGCTTCGGCGGACAAGAGCGGGGCGAGGTAAGTAGCGATCGCGCCGGGACTCCCGTCAAACATTGGGTATAGTGTTTCCTGCCCTCGACGCATGGAGAAGCCATCGTGACCGAAAACACGGCCAGCTATGTCTGCGGCGTCGCCGATGCGCCGCTGCTCGGCGACACCATCGGGCGCAGCCTCGATTAGGCGGCACGGCGCTGGGGCAATCGCGAGGCGCTGGTTTCGCCAAGCCATGGCGTCAGGTGGACATGGCAGGAATTGACCGAGCGTGTCGACGCGCTGGCCGCGGGCTTTCTCGCGCTCGGCCTTGAACGCGGCGCGCGGATCGGGGTCTGGTCGCTGAACCGGCCGGAATGGACGCTGACGCAGTTTGCCGCCGCCAAGGCCGGACTCATTCTCGTCACCATCAATCCCGCCTACCGTCTGAGCGAACTCGAATTCGCCCTCGCCAAGGTCGGATGCGCCGCGATCGTCACCGCGACCGCCTTCAAGACCTCCGGCTACATGGAGATGCTGAACACGCTGCTGCCCGAACTCGCAAAAGCAGAGCCAGGCGATCTGCACGCGGCGCGGCTGCCGCAACTGCGCAGCGTGATCCAGGTCGGCGGCCCGCACGCTGCCGGGCACGATTCCGTTCGAAGAGGTCGCGCGCATGGGCGGGGAGCGCCATCGATCTGTGCTTGCGACCCTTGCCGAAACACTGCAGTTCGATGATGCCGTCAATATCCAGTTTACCAGCGGCACCACCGGATCGCCCAAGGGCGTCACGCTGACGCATCATAATATTCTCAACAACGGCTATTTCGTCGGACGCGCGATGCGCCTGACCGAGAAAGACCGCATCTGCATTCCGGTTCCGCTCTATCATTGCTTCGGCATGGTGATGGGCAATCTCGCCTCCGTCACCTCGGGCGCAACCATGGTCTATCCCGGCGAGGGCTTCGATCCCCTGGTGACGCTGCAGACCGTGGCGCAGGAAAAATGCACGACGCTGTACGGCGTCCCGACCATGTTCATCGCCGAACTCGACCATCCCGACTTCGCCAAATTCGACCTGTCGTCGTTGCGAACCGGCATCATGGCCGGCGCGCCCTGCCCGATCGAGGTGATGCGGCGCGTCAACGAACAGATGAACATGCGCGAGGTCACGATCGCCTACGGCATGACCGAAACCAGCCCGGTCAGCTTTCAGAGCGCGACCGACGATCCCCTGGAGCGCCGGGTGTCCACGGTCGGGCGGATTCATCCGCATGTCGAGGTCAAGGTGGTCGATCTCGAAGGCCGCGTGGTGCCGCGCGGCCAGCGCGGCGAACTCTGCACCCGCGGCTACAGCGTCATGCTGGGCTATTGGGACGAGCCCGAAAAGACCGCCGACGTGCTCGACGCCTCGGGCTGGATGCACACCGGCGATATCGCCGTGATCGACGCCGAGGGCTATTGCAATATCACCGGCCGCATCAAGGACATGGTGATCCGCGGCGGCGAGAACCTCTACCCGCGCGAGATCGAGGAATTTCTCTATCGCCATCCCGAAAATCCAGGACGTGCAGATCTTCGGCGTCGCCGACGATCGCTATGGCGAGGAGCTCTGCGCCTGGATCAGGACGCGTTCCGGCGAGACGCTGACAGCCGAGGAGGTCCGCGCCTTCTGCCAGGGGCAGATCGCGCACAACAAGATCCCGCGCTACGTGGAATTCGTCGACGAATTTCCGATGACCGTTACCGGCAAGATCCAGAAGTTCCTGATGCGCGAGGCGGTCGAGGCGAAGCTCGGATTGAAGGCGGCGAAGACGGCGTGAGGACAATCGGTTGACGCACATCGCAGACAACTCCTCCCCTCCCCCCGCGAAGCGGTGGGGGGGGTCGGGGGTGGGGGGTGCCTCAGCAAACTCGCTGCCAAAGGAGCAAGCTGATAGACCCCCCACCCCCGACCCCTAAGAGCGAGCTTCGCTCGTCTCGACCCCACCACGCGCAAGGGCGCGTGGTGGGAGGGAGAGAGATCACCGCGCATGGTTTCTCATTCTCGCGACGCGATCCGCCCACTCACCGAGCGCCTACGAGGGTTTGGGCGTTCACGGGGCGCTTTCGATAAACGGGTTGACGATGGAAAGCCCGCCGATGGTGCGGCCGTGCTGCAGGTCTTCGCTGTAGAGCGTGTCGCAACCGGCTTCGATAACCGCGGATGCAAAGCTATTCGCCGAGGCTATAGCCTTAGGTAACGAAGTGATTTGTCTGCACTGCTACGGCGAGCGCTTCACCCGACTTGGCAGCCAACCGGCCGAAGCAAACGCCACGCCTGCCAAAGAAAATGCGCCGTATGATTTCCGGTCGGCGGCACGATTTCATCCGCTCCTGAACCATGCCCGACACAATGGACTACGATCCTGCGACACGGCGGCTGAAGATCGGGAAAGGCTATATCGAAAACGTCACGCCAGAAATGTGGGCTTATGAGGTGTCCGGTAAGCAAGTGCTTGGCAATGGTTCAGCTATCGGCGTCGAGATCGCGCCAAGCCGATCATTGGTGACAAACGGCCGCTTTCTCCGCTCGCTGCCATTCAACCTGAGGGATGGTTGCCGGAATACACCACCGATCTTCTCGATCTGCTCCACGTCCTTGGCCGGCTGATCGCGCTGGAACCCAAGCAAGCCGACCTGCTGAACCGCATCTGTGCGGGTCCATTGCGAAGCGCCCAGGAACTCCGCGCGGCCGGAGCGTTCGCAACACCCGAAGTGGCCTCGGCAAAGCCGAAGGCCAAAAGCAAGAGCTAATTGCTAATCGGTGGGGTGCGGGGACAAGTCCGCCAAATACCTCGCGCGCTGGGCCAGGATCGCGCATGATTTGACTTGATTTCTGGCATCTAAACCACGTGACGCATGGCCTCTTCCCGACAAAGCGACCTTTCCAGACCGACGAACAAACCGACCTCTTCGGCGAGGATACCCCCGCGCCAGAATACCGGGCCGATCCTGACACGGTGCGTGCCGAACTCTAGAAGATTCTCTCGCCGAAGCTCGCGCGGCGCAGAAGCTGCCATGGGAGCCGAGGACAGTCCTGCTTTACCGTACCATCTTTCCGCAGATGACGAACTGGCTGCCCGACGAGGAAGGCGCGCAACTGCGTTTCGAATTCGAAACGGAAATCAAGCGGCTGGAAGCGGCCTGAATTTGTTCTATTTTGGAAAAGACGGGCTTCGGCGGACAAGAGCGGGGCGAGGTGAAGAACGCCCCTTACACCGGCAACCCGTTCGCCTTCGCCAATTCCTTCAGCGAGACCTGCGGCCGCGCGCCGATGTGCTGGATCACTTCGGCCGCGGCGAGCGCGCCGAGCCGTCCGGCATTTTCGATGACCGGCGCCGCGCACCAGGCCGAACAGGAATCCGGCGGCGAACAGATCGCCGGCGCCGGTGGTGTCCACCATCTCTGTCGATCGGAAACGCCGGCACCGCGATGACGCCGTCCGTCGACGCCACCACGCAGCCCTTCTCGCTGCGGGTGACGACACCGAGCTTGACATCGCTGCGCAATTGCTTCAGCGCGGTGTCGAAATCCGAGGTCTGGTACAGCGAATGCAGTTCGGCCTCGTTGGCGAACACCAGATCGACCGTGCCATTGCGCATCAGCTCGAGAAACTCGCCGCGATAGCGGTCGACGCAAAACGAATCCGACAGCGTCAGCGCGACCTGGCGGCCCGCATCATGCGCGATGGTCGACGCCTTCACGAACGCATCCTTGGCGTTTTTCGGGTCCCAGAGATAGCCTTCGAGATAGAGGACGCGGAGGCCGCGATCTGGGCGGCGTCGATATCGCCGGGCATCAGTTCCTGCGCCGCGCCGAGATAGGTGTTCATGGTGCGCTCGCCGTCCGGCGTCACCAGAATGTAGGAGCAGCCGGTCGGCGGGACCATCCGCCGCGGGCCTGGTCTCGAACGCGACGCCGGCGGCGCGGATGTCGTGGCTGTAAAGCCGCCCGATCTGGTCGTCCCTGACCTTGCCGACATAGGCGGCGCGCGCGCCGAGATTGGCGATCCCGACGATGGTGTTGGCCGCCGAGCCGCCGGACATCTCGGTCGCCGGGCCCATGTCGCGGTAGATCGACGCGGCGCGCGCCTCGTCGATCAGCGCCATGCCGCCCTTGGTCATGCCGTGCGCGGCGAGAAAGCTCTCGTCGGTCTGCACCAGCACATCGAAAATCGCATTGCCGATCCCGAGAACGTCGTATTTCGCTGTCTTCATCCATCAGTCCTGTTGCGGCAATTGCGATGACGCGGCAAATCCGGTCCAAGTCGGTTTGAAGTTGGGTGCAGCGGCCTATCACGATCGACCCTGCGCCAGCAAGCGACGCTGCTATAGAAGCTTTTCCATGCATGATCCGTTCTTTCCTCACCGTATCCACGGGAACGCTGGCCTCGCGGCTGCTCGGCTTCGCGCGCGACGCCATGATCGCGGCGCTGCTCGGCGCCGGCCCGGTCGCGGATGCGTTCCTGGTGGCGTTTCAGCTGGTCAACGTGGTGCAGGCGGCTGTTGACCGAGGGCGCGCTGAACGCGGCGCTGGTGCCGGCCTGGCTGCGCGTGCGCGAGGCCGAGGGCGCGGTCGCGGCGGCGGCCTTCGCCGGCCGCGTGCTCGGCACCGTCAGCGCGGCGCTGATCGTGGCGGCGGCGCTGATCGGCCTGTTGATGCCGTTCGTCATCACCGCGCTGGCGCCGGGCTTTGCCGGACATCCGACCCTGCAGCTCGCCGTCGACGATGCCCGGCTGATGCTGCCCTATCTCGCCTTCGCCGGCCCGGTCACGGTGATGATGGCGCTGATGAACGCGCAAGGCCGCTTCGCGCTGACGGCGTTCTCGCCGCTGTCTGTTCAACATCGCGCTGATCGCCGTGATGATCGCGCTGCTCGGCTGGCGGCAGGACGCGGCCATCGCCGCGCTGGTGATCGCCGCCACCGTCGGCATCGCCGGGCTGCTGCAGTTGTCGATTCTGCTGTTGCGCCGCGGCGGCAGCATCGCAACGCCGCTGCGCATCTCCTTCGACGCCGAGATGCGCGGCTTTCTCGGCAAGGCGATCCCCGGCATGATCGCCAGCGCCGCGCCGCAATTGCTGGTCGTCGCCGGCGCCATCATCGCCTCGTCCTCGCCGTCGGCGGTGTCGTGGCTGTATTTCGCCAATCGCCTGATCGAACTGCCGCTCGGCATTGTCGGCGTCGCCATGGGCACCGTGCTGGTGCCGGAACTGACGCGCGCGCTGCGCGGCGACGACGCGATCGCCGTCGCGCACGCGCGAATCGCGCGGCCTCGAACTCGCGGTCGGCCTGGCGCTGCCGGCGACGCTCGGATTGATCGTGCTCAGCGAGCCGATCGTGCGGATGCTGTTCGAGCACGGCGTCTTCACCGCCGCCGACACCGCGGCCACCGCGCAGGCGCTGATGTGGCTCGCGCTCGGCCTGCCCGCGCATGTGCTGGTCAAGGCGCTGTCGCCGGCATTCTTCGCGCGCGACGATACGCTGACGCCGCTGCTGGCGACGCTGAAGGGATTTGCGGTCGCGATCGTTCTGGCCGTGGTGCTCGGCCAGATTGTTCGGCGCCAGCGGCATCGCGGCCAGCATCGCGCTCGGGGCCTGGAGCAGCGCGCTGTCGCTGATCCGGCGCGGCGCGGCGACCTTCGGATTTTCGATCGATGCGGCGGCGCGCCGGCGGCTGCCGCGCATCGTCGCGGCGGCGCTTGCGATGGGCGGGCTGCTGTGGCTGATGGCGACGGTCTGCTGCCGCTGCCGGCGCGACGCGCACGGCCTCGCGCAGGCCGCGCTGCTGCTGGCTGCTGATCGCCGGCGCAATCGCGATTTACGGCCTGCTTCTGGCCGCTGTTCGGCGTCACCGGCTGGCGCGAGGCGGTTAACGCGATCAGGCAAACCGCGGCCTGCCGACTTGCGCGACTGAGGCCCGCGTGGCAATGGACGGCGCGCGCGCATGCAGGCTGACGGCGCGAGACAGGCATGCGCGGGAAGCTGACAATGGCATTCGTTGAACGGGTTTTTTCAGGCGTCCAGCCGACGGGCAATCTGCATCTCGGCAATTACCTCGGCGCGATCGTCAACTTCGTGAAGCTGCAGGAGACCCACAACTGCCTCTATTGCGTGGTCGACATGCATGCGCTGACGCAGCCGGTGGACGGTCTGGGGCGGCCCGGCGGAGCTCGCGCGCAACACCCGCGAGGTGACCGCGGCCTTCATCGCCTCCGGCATCGATCCGAAGAAGCATATCGTCTTCAACCAGAGCCAGGTGTCCGGACACGCCGAACTGGCCTGGATCTTCAATTGCGTGGCGCGGGTCGGCTGGCTCAACCGCATGACCCAGTTCAAGGAAAAGGCCGGCAAGGACCGCGAGAACGCGTCGGTCGGTCTCTACGACTATCCGGTGCTGATGGCGGCCGACATTCTGCTCTATCGCGCCACCCATGTGCCGGTCGGCGAGGACCAGAAGCAGCACCTCGAACTGTCGCGCGACATCGCGCAGAAATTCAACAATGATTTCGGCGACTCGATCCGCGGCCACGGCTTCGACGACGGATTGTTCTTTCCGCAGCCGGAGCCGCTGATCACCGGGTCCGGCGACGCGGGTGATGTCGCTTGCGCGACGGCACCAAGAAGATGTCGAAGTCGGATTCGTCGGACAATTCGCGGATCAATCTGACCGACGATGCCGACACCATCGCGCAGAAGATCCGCAAGGCGAAGACCGATCCGGAGCCGTTGCCGTCGGAGGAAAAGGGCCTCGAGACGCGCCCCGAAGCCGACAATCTGGTCGGCATCTATGCCGCGCTGTCGGGCCGCAGCCAAGGCCGACGTGCTCGGCGAATTCGGCGGCGGGCAGTTCTCCAACTTCAAGAACGCGCTGGTCGAACTTTGCGTCGCCAAACTGTCGCCGATCGCCTCCGAGATGAAGCGGCTGGTCGCCGACCCCGGCCATGTCGATCGCGATCCTGGTCGACGGCGCCGACCGCGCCCGCGCCATCGCCGCCGAGACCATGAAGGCGACGAAGGACATCGTCGGTTTCGTCCGCAAGCGCTAGACGGTTCCGCTGGCCTGCGCCCTCCGATGGAATGGACGCAGCGCTGGCATTGCCGACGCTTCAAGACGCAGCGCACGGCCGCTTGTCGAGCGATGGCTGCGCCGTGGCAGCATGCGGCCTGCTTGGCGCAGCACCGGGACATGCATGACCACCCAGCGACGAAGCTACGAGACGGGTCACAAGCCGAAATGTCTGGTCATCGTTGACGACACCGCGGAATGGGACCGCGCGGTCTACTACGCCAGCCGCTGGGCGATCCGGGTCGGCGGCGGCGTGGTGATGCTGCGCGTCATCGAGACCGAGGACCAGAACCAGCAATGGCTCGGGGTCGCCGACATCATGCGCGCCGAGGCGCATGGAGGAAGCCAATGCCGCGCTCGACCGCGCCGCCGGCCGCGCCAACGGCATCGCCGCGATCACGCCGGAACGCGTGATCCGCGAGGGCGACCCGACCGAGCAGATCCTCGACGTCATCGACAAGGACGTCGATATCGCGATGCTGGTGCTGGCCGCCAATCCCGGCGCCGGAAGGCCCCGGCCCGATCATCACCACGATGGCCAAGACGGTCGGCTCGTTCCCGATTCCCGTCACCATCGTGTCCGGCGATCTGAGCGACGCGGATATCGACGCCTTGTCGTAGATCGTGCCGCAGGCCTTGATGCGGCTGCGGAACCGCTGATCCTGCGCCCCTTGACCGTGCGTTTGCCGTCGCCATCTGCTAAGAGAGACCTCACGCGCCGGCCTTGAACCGGCGACGCCGGAGAAAACCATGTTCATTCAGACCGAAGCCACCCCCAATCCCGCCACCCTGAAATTCATTCCCGGCCGCACCGTGCTCGACAGCGGCACCATGGAATTTACCAGCCGCGACGCCGCCGCGCGCTCGCCGCTCGCCGAGAAGCTGTTCGGCGTGCCCGGCGTCACCAGCGTGTTCTACGGCTCCGACTTCGTCACCGTGACCAAGGACGGACGGCGACTGGCAGCATCTCAAGCCGGCGATCCTCGGCGCCATCATGGAGCACTACATGTCCGGCGCGCCGCTGCTGGCCGACGGCAGCGCCGCAAGCGACGAGGCCGCCGACGAGGAAGACGAGTTCTTCAACGAGGCCGACGCCGAGACGGTCGCGCACGATCAAGGACCTGATCGAGACGCGGGTGCGCCCGGCGGTCGCCAACGACGGCGGCGACATCACCTTCCGCGGCTTCAAGGACGGCATCGTCTATCTCAACATGAAGGGCTCCTGCGCGGGCTGCCCGTCATCGACCGCGACGCTGCAGCACGGCATCCAGAACCTGCTGAAGCATTTCGTGCCCGACGTGGTCGAAGTCCGGCCGATGTGATCTGCGCGAGAGCGGCGAATCACGTGAGTGCGCGGGCATGGCCGGACATCCACGTGGCTGCTGCACGACTGGATGGCCGTGACGATTCGCTATGTCGGCTACTCGCTATTCGCCCGCTCCTCATGCTGATCCTCGCCATCGACACCGCGCTGGATGCCTGCGCCGCCGGCGTGCTCGACACCGATGCCGGCAAGCTGATCGCGCAGGAATCGCAGGCCGATGAAGCGCGGCCATGCCGAAGCGCTGATGCCGCTGATCGCGCGCGTCATGAAGGAGTCCGGCATCGCCTTCGCGGCGCTCGACCGCATCGCCGTCACCACCGGTCCCGGCAGCTTCACCGGCTTGCGCGTCGGGCTTTCCGCCGCGCGCGGCATCGCGCTGGCCGCCAACAAGCCGGTGGTCGGCGTGACCACGCTGACGGCCTATGCCGCGCCCGTCGTCAGCGAGAACGGCGAGCAGCCGGTCATCTCCGCCATCGATGCGCGGCATGACCAGGTGTATTTTCAGGTCGTCAGCGGCAATGGCAGTTCGCTGATCCGGCCGCGCGTCGCGCCGATCGAGGAAGCGCTCGGCGCCGCGCGGTTCGGCGCGCCGCATCTGGTCGGCAATGCCGCCGGAATTCTCGCCGAGCGCTGGCCCGCGGATGCGCCGCCGCCCTTCAAGGTCGATGCGCAAGCCGCGCCCGACATCGCCTGGGTGGCGTGGCTCGGCGCCGCCGTCAGTCCGGATACCGCGCCGGCCCGCCCGTTTTATCTGCGCGCGCCCGACGCCAAACTTCCGAAGGACCCGCTGCCGAAAGCCTCGCAGCCTCCCGCGCCATGATGGCCTGGCTCTCCGAACTGGTGGAGCGGCGGCACGGCGGTGGTCGAACCTGCGACGCTGCGCGATGCGCGCGCGTCTGGCGCAATTGCACGGCGCGTCGTTTCATCGCGGCTGGGGCGAGGCCGAATTCGAGACGATGCTGACCGAGCGCAATACGCTGGTGCATCGCCTGAGGATGGGGCGGAAGACAATCGGCTTTGCGGTGTCGCGCATGGCGGCGGACGAGGCCGAAATCCTTGTCGATCGCGGTCGCCGCCAGCCATCGCGGCCGCGGCCTGTCCGCGCAATCTGCTGCTGACGCATCTCGGCCATCTCGCCGGCCGCGGCGTGCGCACCGTATTCCTCGAGGTCGAGGAAAACAATCAGCCGGCGCGGCGGCTTTACGAACGGGCCGGATTTGCCGTCGTCGGGCGCCGCGAACGCTATTACCGGCAGCCCGGCGGGGAACAATTGAACGCGCTTCTGATGCGCCGCGACTTGTCGTAACGCGCGCGCGGTGGCACAACAGGCCGCGATCACTGTCCAAGGCGAAACAACCATGACCGCACTGAAATCCACGCCCGCGCTCAAGGCCACCGGCATCGAAGCCCGCTGCGCCGCCACCGGCATGCGCATGACCGAACAGCGCCGCGTCATCGCGCGCGTGCTGGCGGAGGCGGCCGATCATCCCGACGTCGAGGAACTGTATCGCCGCTGCGTCGCGGTCGACGACAAGATCTCGATCTCGACGGTGTATCGCACCGTCAAGCTGTTCGAGGACGCCGGCATCATCGAACGGCACGATTTTCGCGAGGGCCGCGCCCGCTACGAGCAGATGCGCGACAGCCATCACGACCATCTGATCAATCTGCGCGACGGCAAGGTGATCGAATTCACCTCCGAGGAAATCGAGAAGCTGCAGGCCGAAATCGCCCGCAAGCTCGGCTACAAGCTGGTCGATCACCGGCTGGAACTGTATTGCGTCCCGCTGGACGACGATAAGTCCTGAGTTCGCGTGCAAACCTGAACCTGAACGTCGATCTCGTCATTTTCGACTGCGACGGCGTGCTGGTCGACAGCGAGGTCATTTCCTGCCGCGCGCATGCGGAAACCCTGACGCGTCACGGCTATCCGATCACGGCCGAACAGGTGCTCGACGCGCTTTCTCGGCGTGTCGGACCGCGAAGCCCGTCTGATCATCGAAGCCGAGATCGGCCGCAAGCTTCCCGACGATTTCGAAGCGCAGGTGAAGCAGGCCGACGCTGCAACGCTATGCCGACGATCTGCGAGGCGATTCCGCACGTCGGCGAGGCGATCGCCGCGATCGACCTGCCGAAATGCGTGGCATCGAGCGGCACGCCGGAGAAGATCCGCCACGGCCTCACTTGCGCCGGGCTTTACGATCAGCTCGCGCCGCACATTTTCTCCGCCACCCAGGTCAAGCGCGGCAAGCCGCGCCGGACCTGTTCCTGTTCGCGGCCGGGCAGATGCAGGCATCGCCCGGACGATGCCTGGTGATCGAGGACAGCGTGCCCGGCATCACCGGCGCGCGGGCCGCGGGGATGACCGTGCTCGGCTTTCACGGCGGCAGCCATTGCCGGCCCGGCTACGGCGACACGCTGCGCGCCGCGGGCGCCGTCGTGACGTTCGACGACATGCGGCAATTGCCCGGTCTGATCGCTGGCGGAATAGTCGACCGGCCGGAATGAGCCGGCTGATCGGACTGACGCTGGATTTTCCGCCGCTTTAGCCTATATTTGAGCCCCGCGCCGCAATGGCGCCATCTCCGCACAGCATTCAGGTTCCATGAACCCGCCGCGCAAGCTGCATATCAAGTCATATGGCTGCCAGATGAACGTCTACGATGCGCAACGCATGGTGGACACGCTGGCGCGGCGAAGGCTTTGTCGAGACCGCAAGCGTCGACGACGCGGATCTGGTGATCCTCAACACCTGTCACATCCGCGAAAAGGCCTCCGAGAAGGTCTACTCGGAACTCGGACGGCTGCGCGTCGTCAAGGATGAGGCCGCGCGCAACGGCCGCCACATGAACATCGCGGTGGCCGGCTGCGTCGCGCAGGCCGAAGGCCAGGAGATCATCCGCCGCGCGCCGGTGGTCGATGTCGTGGTCGGTCCGCAAAGCTATCATCATCTGCCGCAACTGCTGGCGCGCGCGAAGCGCCATGGCCGCGCGCTGGAGACCGAATTTCCGGTCGAGGACAAGTTCGGATTTCTGGCCGCCGCCGAAGCCGGAGGCGATCCGCGCGCGCGGCATTTCGTCCTTCGTCACGGTGCAGGAAGGCTGCGACAAATTCTGCACCTTCTGCGTGGTGCCCTATACGCGCGGCGCCGAGGTCTCGCGCCCGGTCGCAAGGATCGTCGACGACGTGCTCCGGCTCGCCGACAACGGCGTGCGCGAAATCACGCTGATCGGACAGAACGTCAACGCCTATCACGGCGAAGGACCGGACGGACGGATCTGGCCGCTCGGCGCCTTGCTGCATCGCCTTGCCGAAATTCCCGGCATCGCCCGCCTGCGCTACTCGACCAGCCATCCCCGCGACGTCGACGACAGCCTGATCGCGGCGCATCGCGATTTGCCGGCGCTGATGCCGTTCGTGCATCTGCCGGTGCAATCCGGTTCCGACCGGATTCTCGCATGCCATGAACCGCAAGCATACCGCCGACGATTACCGGCGCGTCATCGACCGTTTTCGCGCCGTGCGCCAAGATATTGCATTTTCATCGGATTTTATCGTCGGCTTCCCCGGCGAGACCGAGGAAGATTTCTCAGCCACCCTCGCGCTTGTCACGCAAATCGGATACGCTGGCGCCTATTCGTTCAAATATTCGCCGCGGCCGGGAACGCCGGCGGCGGACATGCGGGAGACGGTGTCAGCGGCTGAAATGGACGAGCGATTGGAGCGGCTCCAGGAATTGATCGACAGCCAGCAATCGGCCTTCAATGAGGCGACGATTGGCAACACGGTCGATGTGCTGTTCGAACGCGCGGCGCGCAATCCCGGCCAGATCGTCGGCCGCACCGCCTATCTGCAGCCGGCGCATGTGATGGCGTCGCCCGACATCATCGGGCAGGTATTGCCGGTCAGAATCGAAAGCCTCGAGCGCTACAGCCTGCTCGGCGAACTCGCTGCCCACCTGACGCGCGCCCGCGCCACCTGCTTCTTTTCAAATGACCCCTTCGCAAATGACCACGGGAGCCTGAACCCTTGCCAAAAAGCGCATCGGATTCGCCTTCGCTCGCTCCCAGCCGCAAACTTGACCGCGACATGCAAATTCCGCCCGAAACGCAGGTCGTCATCGATTTCGATGACAATCGCGGCGCGTCGGCGCTGGTCGGACCCTACGGACAAAACCTGGCGCTGATCGAGCGCCGGCTCGGCGTCGTGGTCGATTCCCGCGGCAATCACATCACCATCGCCGGATCGCGCGACGGCTGCGACGCCGCGCGGCGCGTGCTGGAGACGCTGTATGCGCAGGCCGATCCAGGGCCACGATCTGGCGCAGGGCGATGTCGAAGGCGCGATCCGCGCCGTGATCGCGCAGGGCTCGCTGTTCGAATTCGACGCCAAGACCGCCAAATCGTCGTTCGAGACCATCAACCTGCGCAAGCGCCCGGTGCGGGCGCGCACCGCCGCGCAGGACTCCTATATCCGCGCGCTCAAGCGCCACGAACTGGTGTTCGGCATCGGTCCGGCCGGCACCGGCAAGACCTGGCTCGCGGTGGCGCATGCCGCGCAATTGTTCGAACGCAAGGAAGTCGATCGCATCATCCTGTCGCGGCCCGCGGTCGAGGCCGGCGAGCGGCTCGGTTTCCTGCCCGGCGACCTGCGCGAGAAAGTCGATCCCTATCTGCGGCCGATCTACGACGCGCTGTACGACCTGATGGATTCGCGGATCGTCGAGCGCGCGCTGCAGGCCGGCGAAATCGAGATCGCGCCGCTCGCCTTCATGCGCGGCCGCACGCTGACCAACGCCGCCATCATTCTGGACGAAGCGCAGAACACCACGTCGATGCAGATGAAGATGTTCCTGACGCGGCTCGGCGAGAACAGCCGCATGATCATCACCGGCGATCCCTCCCAGGTCGATCTGCCGAACGGCCAGACCTCGGGTCTTGCCGAGGCCGCCAAACTGCTCGATGGCGTCGAGGGCATCGCGCAGGTGAAATTCACGGCCGAAGACGTGATCCGCCATGAACTGGTGGCACGGATCGTCGCCGCCTATGAGGGATTGCCGCAGCGGCCGGCAACCAGCAAGCCTTGATGCGAAAATCTGCCGCCAGGCGCGCGCCGGAAGCGATTTCGGAGCGCAAACAGAAATTCTGGACCGATGGCGCAATTTGTCCTTCCCATCACCGAGGTTCTCGTCGTCGCCGACTGCTGGCAGAGCGAACCCGACGCCGAAGCCGTCGATCCATCGCGCCATCGCGGCCGCGGCCGAGATCGTCGATGCCGATATCGGCGAGGCCGAACTCGCGGTCATGCTGACCGACGACGCCGGAATCCGCACGCTGAACAGCAACTGGCGCGGCATCGACAAGCCGACCAACGTGCTGTCGTTTCCGGCCCTGCCGCCGACCGGCGCCGGCGGACCCGACGATGCGCCGCGCATGCTCGGCGACATCGCGATCGCCTATGAAACGACGCGAAAGGAGGCCGATGACGAACAAAAGCCGTTCGATCATCATCTCAGCCATCTGGCGGTCCATGGTTTCCTGCACCTGATCGGCTACGATCACGAAAAGGACGACGACGCCGAGGCCATGGAAGCCCTCGAGCAGGAGATTCTGGCGCAACTCGGCATTCCCGATCCCTATGCGGATCGGGAGCGGATGGACTGAGATGGCGGACTCCGAACCGACCCACGACAATCCGCGCAACACGCGCAACCTGCCGGCCGTGGTGCCGGAAGGCGAGGTCGTGCGCCCGGCCGCCGACAACTGGCTGATGCGCGCGATCCGCACGCTGTTCGGATGGAAGCCGGGATCGGTCCGCGACGATCTGCAGGTCGTGCTCGATGCCTCTACGCCGGACGAGGTGGGATTTTCCGCGATCGAGCGCACCATGCTGCGCAACATCCTCGGCCTGCATGAACGGCGCATCGCCGACGTCATGATCCATCGCGCCGACATCATCGCGGTCAAGCGCGACATTCCGCTCGGCGAATTGATGAGCCTGTTCGAAAGCGCGGCGCATTCGCGTCTGGTGGTCTACAACGAAACCCTCGACGATCCCGAAGGCATCGTCCACATCCGCGATCTGCTGGCGTTCATGACCGCGAGGGCGCGCGTGTCCGATACCGGCAAAGCCAAGACCAAGCGCAAGAAGCCGTTCCCCGCCGGCCTCGATCTGCGCGCGGTCGATCTCGCGCTGCCGCTTTCGGACGCCAACATCATCCGAAAACTGCTTTTCGTGCCGCCGTCGATGCGGGCGATCGATCTGCTGGCGCAGATGCAGGCCTCGCGCATCCATCTGGCGCTGGTGGTGGACGAATATGGCGGCACCGACGGACTGGTGTCGATCGAGGACATCGTCGAGCAGATCGTCGGCGAGATCGACGACGAGCATGACAGCGACGAGCCGCCGGCGATCGTGCGGCAGGCGGATAATTCCTTCATCGCCGACGCGCGCGCCAGCCTCGACGACGTCCGCTCCGTGATCGGCGAGGATTTCGTCACCGGCGAAGCCGGCGAAGAGGTCGAGACGCTCGGCGGCTATCTCGTGACCCATGTCGGCCGCCTGCCGGTGCGCGGCGAAGTCATTTCCGGCCCCGGCAATTTCGAAATCGAAGTGCTCGATGCCGATCCGCGGCGCGTCAAGCGCCTGCGCATCGCCACGCGCAAGGAACGCCCCGCGGCGCGCGCGCAGCGCGAGAGCCGTCGCCGCGAAGCAGCGCCGGAGGCAGGCCACACGCAGGCCAACGACAATGCGAGCCCGTCGCCCGGCGATGGAGCCGGTTCGCAGTGAACCCGTCAGACAAACTCCGCACGCTCGGTCCTTGCGATCATCCTGTCCTGGGGATGGAAGCGCGCCGCCATCGCGCTCGTCGCCGGCGCGCTGTCGGCGCTGGCAATGGCGCCGTTCAATGCCTGGCCGGTGCTGTTCCTGACCTTTCCGGTCATGGTCTGGCTGATCGACGGCGCCGGCGCCGGACGGCTGGCGCGGCGTGCCGGCGGCGGCGATGGCCGGCTGGTGGTTCGGGCTCGGCTATTTCGTGCCCGGGACTGTACTGGATCGGCTACGCGTTCCTGGTCGATGCATCCACCTTCGCCTGGCTGATGCCGTTCGCCGTGCTGGGCCTGCCGGCCTATCTCGCGCTGTTCACCGCGTTCGGCTTTGCGCTGGCGCGCCTGATCTGGACCAGCGGACGCTTCGCGGGTGATCGCGCTCGCCGCGAGCCTGACGCTGAGCGAATGGCTGCGCGGTCATGTGCTGACGGGCTTTCCGTGGAATGCGTTCGGCTACGCGCTGATCGGAGCCGCTGGCGCTGGCGCAGACGGCGTCGCTGATCGGCCTGTGGGGCATGACCTTTCTCAGCGTCGCGATCTTCGCAAGCCCGGCCGTGCTGATCGATGGACGGTTCACGCGGACGCAAGACCGTGGATCGCGCCGGCTGATGGCGCTGGCGCTGCTCGTCGCCATGGGCATCTTCGGCGTCGTTCGCCTGAACGCTGCAGCCGACCGCGATGGTCGCAAACGTCAAGCTGCGGATCATGCAGCCCAACCTGCAGCAGGACGTCAAATTCAATTATTCCGCCAAGGCGGAGGTGATGCAAAAATATCTGACGCTGTCCGATCGCGCCTCCGGGCCGCAATCGACCGGCGTGCGCGACGCCAGCATCCTGATCTGGCCGGAATCGGCGTTCCCGTTTTTCCTGACGCGCGAAGCCGATGCGATGGCGCAGATCGCCGATCTGTTGCCCAAGGGCACGGTGCTGATCACCGGTTCGGTGCGCGCGCCGGATCTGCCGCCCGGCGCAAGGATCACGCGCGCCTATAATTCGATCTACGTCATCGACCACGACGGCAGCGTGCTGTCGGTTTACGACAAGCTGCATCTGGTGCCGTTCGGCGAATATCTGCCGTTCCAGGACTGGATGGAAAGGCTCGGCTTCGTGCAGCTCACCAAGGTTCAGGGCGGATTCATTGCGGGCACGCGGCGCCGCCCGATGGAGATACCGAATGCGCCGCGCGCGCTACCTTTGATCTGCTATGAAGCGATCTTTCCCGGCGACGTTGCAACGCGCGACGACCGTCCGGGCTGGATCGTCAACCTGACCAATGACGGCTGGTTCGGAATCTCGACCGGTCCCTACCAGCATCTGCAGCAGGCGCGCCTGCGCGCGATCGAAGCAAGGGCTGCCGGTGGTTCGTGCCGCAAACACGGGCATTTCCGCGGTGATCGATCCGTTGGGACGAATTGTCGCACGGCTCGGCCTCGGCGTCGAAGGCGTGCTGGATTCCAGCCTGCCGTCCGCGATTGCGCCGACCATTTACGCACGCAGCGGCGACATTCCCGCCGCGATCATCGATCGCTGCTGCCTTGCTTTTCGTCATCCGGCGGCGCGCTTGCGAAGCGGATTTCCTGACGCCTGCACATTGATGTGGTTTTGGATTGCCGGCAGAAATTCGGCGAGCTGAGAACCACCAGTTGACAGATCGACCGCGCAATTCGCATTCTGGCCCGCCAGTCGAGAAACAGATCACGTTCATTGCTCAAATTGTCTGCAATTCTCTCCCCGAGCTTCCGAGCAGGATTTGACGGTATTGGCGCCTGAGGCATAATCTCGTCGTTTGCCTCATCCCTTACGGCGCGTATCCGAAGGAGTGTTGGAGATGTCGACCAAAGCGCCCAACCCTGTTGACAAATATGTCGGCAGTCGCGTGCGCATGCGCCGCATCATGCTGGGCATGAGCCAGGAGAAGCTTGGCGAAGCGTTGGGACTCACCTTCCAGCAGGTTCAGAAATACGAGAAGGGCACCAACCGGGTCGGAGCAAGCCGCATCCAGCAGATCTCCGAAATACTCCAGGTGCCGGTATCGTTTCTGTTCGAGGGAGGACCCAGCGGCACCGCCAGCGCCGAAGGCTTCACCGAAGGCACCTCGCCGGCCTACGTTTCCGATTTCCTGGCGACCTCCGAGGGCCTGGCGCTGACCCGTGCGTTCACGCGCATCACCGACGCCAAGCTCCGGCGCAGCATCGTCGAAATGGTCGAGCAGATCGCCGCGCGCGAAGGACCCGACAAGCGCTGAGCTCGATTGTCATTCCGGAGCGCTCGAAATCGAGCGAATACGCCGGACATTCCCGGATGTGCGATTGCGCGTCTCGCGGCGCGCGAGTGAATCGAGCGATCCCGGAAATGACAGTTCCCAATTCAAGGCGACAACATGCTGACGACCGCCAACCCCTTCGATTCCAGAACCATCCTCGACGGCATCCGCCGCTGGGTTGAGATCGAGACGCCGACGGAAGCGCCCGAGCAGGTGAACAGGCTGGCGACCATGGTCGCGGACGGCTATCGCGATTTGCCTGCCACCATCGAGCGCGTCGCCGGACATTCCGGCTGCGGCGATCATCTCGTGGCGCGTTCGTCATGGGGTCAGGACGCGCCGGGAATCCTGGTTCTCAGCCATCTCGATACGGTGCATCCCCTGGGATTCATCGAGCGCCTGCCGTTCAGGATCGAGGGCGACAGCGCTTTCGGCCCCGGCATCTACGACATGAAGGGCGGCGCCTATCTCGCCTACCATGCGTTCCGGCAGCTTTGCGCGACGCCTGAGCGTTCGCCGCTCGGCGTCACCCAGCTCTACGTCTCGGACGAAGAGATCGGCAGCCCGACGTCGCGCGCGCTGATCGAGGCCGAGGGACGCAAGGCGAAATATGTGCTGGTGACCGAGCCTGCCCGCGACGGCGGAAAAATCGTCACCGGACGCAAGGGCGTCGCGCGCTTCGAGATTTTCGTCAAAGGCGTCCCCGCCCATGCCGGCACGCGGCCCGAGGACGGCCGCAGCGCGATCCGCGAACTCGCCAATATCATTCAAACGCTGGAAGCCATGAACGATCTGAAGCGCGGCGTGACCGTCAATGTCGGCGTCGTCAGGGGCGGCACCAAGCCGAACGTCATTGCGGAGGAGGCCTATGCCGAGGTCGATATGCGCGTTCCCTCGCATCGCGGATGCCGACGAACTCGTTCCCAAAATCCTCAATTTGAAATCGCGCACCGAGGGCGTCAGCGTCAAGGTCGTCGGCGAATTGAACCGTCCGCCTTACGAGAAGGGCAATGCCGGCGCCGCGCTTTACGAACATGCCAGGACGCTCGCCGCCGAAATCGGCTTCGATCTGGTCGATACCTCCACCGGCGGCGGCTCCGACGGCAATTTCACGGCGCCGCATACCGCGACCCTCGACGGCCTCGGCGTCGACGGCAAGGGCGCGCATACCCATTACGAGCAGATGTACATCTCGTCGATCGAGCCGCGGGCGCGGCTGTTGCATCGGCTGTATCAGACGCTGCGATGAGCATCGCAACGCCGCGATCCCGGCGAGTTGCGATGCGCCGTCCGACGATGGCGTCGCCATTCACCCGCACGGTTCGTTCTTCGGGCGGCGCAAGGGCCACAAGCTCCGTTCGCACCAGGCCGATCTGATCGAGCATCTGCTGCCGCGCCTTGCGCTCGACATCGGCAAGCCCGAGCCCGCCCGATCTCGCCGGCCTGTTCGACCCGCCGGCCGCCGATGTCAGGCTCGAAATCGGCTTCGGCGGCGGCGAGCATCTGATCGCGGAAGCGCGCGCCTTTCCGAATACCGGCTTCATCGGCTGCGAGCCCTACGTCAACGGCATGGCCAAGATCCTGACGCAGATCGAAGCCCACAACATCGGCAACATCCGGCTGTTCGCCGGCGACGCCGCCGAATTGCTGGCATGGGCGCCGCGCGCGCTCGCTGGCGCGGATCGATCTGATCCATCCCGATCCGTGGCCGAAGCGGCGGCACTGGAAGCGGCGTTTCGTGCAGGACGCGACCGTCGCCGCCATGGCGCGCGTCCTGAAAGCCGGACGGCGAGTTTCGTTTCGTCAGCGATATCGACGATTACTGCGCGTGGACGCTGGCGCATCTTTCACGCTCGCCCGATTTCGTCTGGACCGCGGAGCGCGCCTCCGACTGGCGGCTGCCATGGGCCGATTACACGATGACGCGCTACGGCGCCAAGGCCGAGCGCGAAGGACGTCAGGCGGCGTATCTGAGATTTCGGCAGGGTGGGCTGAACCCGACCGAGCGTCGAATTCCGGGGCGATCGCGCGCCCCGAATCTTTCACATACTGCTTCGGCTCAGCATAGCGCGCGGCTCTCATTGCGTGGATTGCGATCCATCAGGCCGATTGGCGGGTCCGCCAGAAGCTCACCACCCGCTCCGCGGTCGAAGGCATCAGGCGCGCGAAATTCACGCGCGCGCTCTCAATGTCCGCTGGAGCCGGCACCCGGTGCGGACCCAAGCGAAGCAGGATCAGGGCACGCACGGTCGCCCATTCAAGACCGATCGTCTTGCCGACGATCAGGATCGGATCGTAGCGATCGCCCGCAATCAGGCGGTCGAGCGTCGCGATCTTCACCCCCGACATCGCGGAGAGCGCGGCAACCGATTCCTCGTATTTGTAGGTCTTGGCAAAGCCAAGCAGCGCGGCTTCGTTCAGTTCACCGGCGCTATGCAGCGCAAGGATCGTGCGCTGCGCCGGCGCGAAGTCGCGACGGCTCTCGACGGCCTCGGGTACGCCGGAGATCTCGCTCATCGCCTGCTTGATCGCGGCCTGCCTGCCGGGCTTGACCACCTCGAACAGGCGGCGGCGGACGACGTCGATCGATCCTGCCAGAAGATCCTTCAACTGCTGGCCCGAGAGATCGTCGCGCTGGCCGACCGTGAGCGTCAGAACGCCGTCCTGGCCGGCGCGCTTGATCAGCGCCGAATATCCGGCTTGCGAAAACTGCGGCCCCCGCATTGCCGGCGGCGCGCCTGACCACCTCGCGGTCGCCACGGCGCACGATGACGTCGGTGAGATCGGGAGAAAGCGTCGGTCGCTCCGACATCGCCAGCAGATGACCCTGGCCCTTGATGCGCGCGATTTCGAGCAGGACCTGCTCATCGATCACAGGCGATCGGCGCAGCAGCGGCCCCGCGATCGATATCTCGTCCTCGCGCGCGAGTTGCCCGACCAGCGCGCGTGGCGCATTGGCGAGGACGGACAGTCGTTCGGCCAGATCGGCGCGCGCGGCAATTTCGGTGTGCGGAACGAGATCGATCAGGATCGCCGTCGAACAGATCGACGTGATCGGACCGGAAATTCGCGGCCCCCTGCAGGAACAGCTCGGCGATCCGGCGCGCGGCCTCGGCGCGGCGTTTGGGATCGCCATGCTCTGACGATCTCATCGAGCCCGGGGATCAGCGACGTGGCGACTGTCATGAAATGCACTCAAACCCGGCGCACCGGCGAGTTTTTCCGGCAATTTAGGTTGGCTTGGTGAAGGAAGGGTTAGGTTTGAAACCGCTGACCCAAGGGCCGTCAAAATCATGCTTTGCGGCCTCGCGGGCCTTGCCGGATCGCGGTAAAAACCGCTATATCAGCCGCAACTTATGGTTCTCATACGATCGCGTATTGAGAGTGGGCCCCTCGGGACCCGCTCTTTTTTATTACCTGAACGAGCCGCGCGGATCGCGACGCCGGGCCGGCTCGGGCAGCACAGCCGGACCGCCCTTGGGGCCCGGCCTCAACCCAATGCAAGTCAGACAACCCAAGTAGATCAACTTTGACACTGGATATGACCGATCCAACGCTGGTTCCGTGGACACCGATCTGCTTGCCGAGCCGCGCCTGGTTGTCGAGCCGGGCGCGGCGGCGCGGGTATCGGCGGTCGCAGGTCCGGTGTTGCAGGGAATGGGCTACCGGCTGGTGCGGATCAAGATTTCCGGGGAATCCGGCTGCACCGTCCAGATCATGGCGGAACGGCCCGACGGATCGATGCAGATCGACGATTGCGAGGCGATCTCGCGGGCGCTGTCGCCGGTGCTCGACGTCGCCGATCCGATCGACCGGGCCTATCGGCTGGAGATTTCCTCGCCCGGGATCGACCGGCCGCTGGTGCGCCGCTCCGATTTCGAACGCTATGCCGGCCATCTCGTGAAGATCGAGATGGCGGTCGCCCATCAGGGCCGCAAGCGGTTCCGCGGCACGCTTGGCGGCGTCGAGGGCGATGCCGTGCGTTTACATCGCGATGACATGCGCGCGGGCGAAGATGCCGATGTCATGCTGGTGATGGAGGATATCGCCGACGCCAGGCTGGTTCTGACCGACGAGCTGATCGCGGAATCGATGCGGCGCGGCAAGGCCGCGGAGCGCGAGCTGCGCCAGAATCTCGGGCTTGAGCCGCCGCCGCCGCCGCATGCCAGGAAAAGCGACCCTGCGAAAAGCAACAAACCGAAGCCGAAATTGAAGCCCGCAAGCGTTCGCAAGAACGCCCCGAAAAATACCAAGGAACACCGTCTCGCCGCGGAAAGACTGCGAAGAGGCGAAATCGATCCCACCGAAGGAGACTAAAGCCATGGCAGCTGTCAGCGCCAATAAACTCGAACTGCTGCAGATCGCGGACGCGGTTGCGCGCGAAAAATCGATCGACCGCGGCATCGTGATCGCGGCGATGGAAGACGCCATCGCCAAGGCGGCGCGGGCCCGCTACGGCAGCGAGACCGACGTTCACGCCGAGATCGACGCCAAGAAGGGCGAGCTGCGGCTGTCGCGCCACATGCTGGTGGTCGAACAGGTCGAGAATTCGTCGAACCAGATTTCGCTTGAAGACGCCCGGCGCGCCAATCCCGGCGCGCAGATCGGCGACACCATCGCCGACACCCTGCCGCCGCTGGAATATGGCCGCATCGCCGCGCAATCCGCCAAGCAGGTGATCGTGCAGAAGGTGCGCGAGGCCGAGCGCGACCGGCAGTATCAGGAATTCAAGGACCGCATCGGCGACATCGTCAACGGCATCGTCAAGCGCGTCGAATATGGCAGCGTCATCGTCGATCTGGGCCGCGGCGAAGCCATCGTCCGCCGCGACGAGATGCTGCCGCGCGAGGTGTTCCGCAACGGCGACCGCGTCCGCGCCTATATTTTCGACGTGCGGCGCGAAACCCGCGGCCCGCAGATTTTCCTCTCCCGCACCCATCCGCAATTCATGGCGAAACTGTTCGCGCAGGAAGTGCCGGAAATCTATGACGGCATCGTCGAGATCAAGGCGGTGGCCCGCGATCCCGGCTCGCGCGCGAAAATCGGCGTGATTTCGCGGGATTCCTCGGTCGATCCGGTCGGCGCCTGCGTCGGCATGCGCGGCTCGCGCGTGCAGGCCGTGGTCAATGAATTGCAGGGCGAAAAGATCGACATCATTCCGTGGTCGCCTGACATCGCGACCTTCGTCGTCAACGCGCTGGCGCCCGCCGAAGTCGCCAAGGTCGTGATCGACGAGGACCGCGAGCGGATCGAGGTCGTGGTGCCCGACACCAACAACCAGCTGTCGCTGGCGATCGGCCGGCGCGGCCAGAACGTGCGCCTCGCCTCGCAACTGACCGGCTGGGACATCGACATTCTCACCGAACAGGAAGAATCCGAGCGCCGCCAGGCCGATTTCGAGAACTCCACGCGGGTGTTCATGGAAGCGCTGAATGTCGACGAAGTGGTCGGCCAATTGCTGGCGTCGGAAGGCTTCACCTCGGTGGAGGAACTGGCGCTGGTCGACGTCAAGGAACTGGCCGGCATCGAAGGCTTCGACGACGAAACCGCCAACGAACTGCAGAGCCGGGCCCGCGAATATCTGGAACAGCTCGAAAGCGAGCTCGAAAACAAACGTAAGGAACTCGGTGTGGATGACGCTTTGAAGACGGTGCCCGGCGTGACCTCGAAGATGCTGGTGAAATTCGGCGAGAACGAAATCAAGACCGTCGAGGATCTGGCCGGTTGCGCCACCGACGATCTGGTCGGCTGGACCGAGCGCAAGGAAGGCGGCGAGCCGACCAAGCATCCCGGCATTCTCGATCCCAACGAAATCTCGCGCGACGACGCCGAGAACATGATCATGCAGGCGCGCGTCATCGCCGGCTGGATCACCGAGGCCGATCTCGCCAAGAAGACCGAGGAGGCCGAGGCCCCCGAAGATCAGCCGGTTTGAGCGCGTGTTCCGCAAAGATGCGGACCTGATCGAGGCGGTACCGGTGTTGCGCGACCGTAACGCGCAGATGATAGGAGCGATGTCACACGCATGCTTGCCTTCGCCGACCCCGATCTCGACAACGGACCGCGGACCGACAGGTCCGCGACGATGCGGATGTGCGCGGTCACGCGGCAGGTGCGGCCGATCGACGAGCTGATCCGGTTTGTGGTCGCCCCCTCGGGCGAGGTGATTCCGGATCTGAAGCGCAAGCTTCCCGGCCGGGGCCTGTGGGTTTCGGCCTCGCGTCAGGCGGTTGCGGAAGCCGTCCGGCGTAACCAGTTCGGCAAGGGCTTCAAGCGCGACGTCCGGGTTGCGCCGACGCTCGCGGCCGATACCGAAGCCCTGCTGGTGCGCGGCGCGATCGACGCGCTCGCCATGGCCGCCAAGGCGGGCCAGGTGGTATCCGGCTTCAGCAAGGTCGAGGACGCCCTCGAGCAGCGGCAGGCCCAAATCCGGTCCAGCCCTGATCCATGCCTCGGACGGCGGCGGCGGACGGAATCCGGAAATTGGACGCCGATCGTCAGGCAAAATGCCGGGATTAACGCGTGAATTCGACCCGAATTTCCGGTCGTCACGGCGCTGACCTCGGAACAATTGGATTTGGCACTGGGCCGGTCAAATGTGATACATGCTGCGCTGCTCGCGGGCCCGGCGAGCAAGACGTTCCTGTCGCGCAGCCATATCCTGGTCCGATACCGGATGGCAGATGACGACAAGACCGCCGGCAATGCGGCCAAGAATTCGCCGATACAGACTGTGCGGACACGCACGACGCAACAAGATTAGGACTGCTGAATGGTTGATACGAAAACGCCTGGCGACAAGACACTGAGTGTCCCGACCAAGACCTTGACGCTCAAGCCGCGCGTCGAGACGGGCACCGTGCGCCAGAGCTTCAGCCACGGCCGGACCAAGCAGGTGGTGGTCGAAAAGCGCGGCAAGCGCCGCGTCGGCGGCGACGCGCCCGCGACCGAAACGCACGCGCCCGAGCCGGTCGTCGCCAAGGCGGCGCCGGCCAAGGCGCCGCTCACCCGTCCCGCAGCGCCGCCGGCTGCGCCGCGCAGCAGTTCGGGCGTGGTGCTGCGCACCCTGACCGAGGACGAGCGCTACCGCGCGCGCCAGCGCGCTCGCCGACGCAAAGGTCCGCGACGTCGAAGAACGCCGGCTGGCGGAAGAGGAAGCCAAGCGCCGCAACAGCAAGGAAGGCATCGAGCAGGCCGAGCGCGAAGCCGCCGAAGCCCGCCGCAAGGCCGAGGAAGAGCGCCACCGGCAGGACGAGGAAGCCAAGCGCAAGGCCGAACTCGAAGCCAAGAAGCGTTTCGGCGAAGCCGAGGCCACGCGCCGCAGCCGCGGCCCGCGCCGCGCTGCCCGCCGCGCGCGCGCCCGGCATCGCCGCCGACATCTCCGACGAGGATGAAGGTCCGCGCCAGGTCCGTCGCGGCCCCGGCGGCGCCGTCCGCCCCGCGGCTGCCCCCAAGACCACCGCCAAGCCGGCGCCGCCGAAGCAGCGCGGACGCCTGACGCTGGTCACCGCGCTCAATGCCGACGACGTGCGCGAGCGCTCGATCGCATCGTTCCGCCGCCGCACCCAGCGCCTGAAGGGACATCAGTCGAACGAGCCGAAGGAAAAGCTGGTTCGCGAGGTGATCATCCCGGAAGCCATCAATATCCAGGAACTCGCCAACCGCATGTCCGAACGCGCGGTCGACGTCATCCGGCTGTCTGATGAAGCAGGGCGCGATGCACAAGATCACCGACGTGATCGATGCCGACACCGCGCAGCTGATCGCCGAGGAAATGGGTCACACCGTCAAGCGCGTGGCCGCGGCCGACGTCGAGGAAGGCCTGTTCGACATCGTCGACGATTCCACCGATACCGAGCCGCGTTCGCCCGTGGTGACCGTGATGGGCCACGTCGATCACGGCAAGACCTCGCTGCTCGATGCGCTTCGCCACGCCAATGTGGTGTCCGGCGAAGCCGGCGGCATCACCCAGCATATCGGCGCC
The DNA here is from genome assembly GCA_963735835.1 of uncultured Alphaproteobacteria bacterium. GTDB lineage: Bacteria > Pseudomonadota > Alphaproteobacteria > Rhizobiales > Xanthobacteraceae > Bradyrhizobium. The sequence continues at coordinate 70,073 of CAVTNA010000030.1, forward strand.
TATCAGGTGACCTCGCCGGAAAGCGGCAAGAAGATCACCTTCATCGACACCCCGGGCCACGCCGCGTTCACCGCGATGCGCGCGCGCGGCGCCAAGGTGACCGACATCGTGATCCTGGTGGTCGCGGCCGACGACGGCGTCATGCCGCAGACCATCGAGGCGATCCATCACGCCAAGGCGGCGAAGGTTCCGATGATCGTCGCGATCAACAAGATCGACAAGCCCGACGCCAAGCCGGAGCGCGTGCGCACCGAACTGCTGCAGCACGAGGTCCAGGTCGAATCGCTCGGCGGCGACGTCGTCGATGTCGAGGTTTCCGCCAAGAACAAGACCAATCTCGACAAGCTCCTGGAAATGATCGCGCTGCAGGCCGAACTGCTCGACCTCAAGACCAATGCGGCGCGGCCCGCCGAAGGCACCGTGATCGAAGCCAAGCTCGATCGCGGCCGCGGTCCGGTCGCGACCGTGCTGGTACAGCGCGGAACGCTGCGGGTCGGCGATATCGTCGTCGCCGGCGCCGAGATGGGCCGCGTCCGCGCGCTGATCTCGATCAGGGCGATGACCATCGACGAGGCCGGACCATCGGTTCCGGTCGAAGTGCTCGGCTTCAACGGGCCGCCGGAAGCCGGCGACCGTCTCGCCGTGGTCGAGAACGAAGCCCGCGCCCGCCAGGTCACGAGCTACCGCGCCCACCAGAAGCGCGAGAACGCCGCCGCCAGCATTTCCGGCATGCGCGGCTCGCTCGAGCAGATGATGTCGCAGCTCAAGACCTCGGGCCGCAAGGATTTCCCGCTGATCGTCAAGGCCGACGTGCAGGGCTCGCTGGAAGCGATCCTCGGATCGCTGGAAAAGCTCGGCACCGAGGAAGTCGCCGCGCGCATCCTGCATGCCGGCGTCGGCGGCATCTCGGAATCCGACGTGACGCTGGCGGAAGGTTTCAGCGCCGCCATCATCGGCTTCAACGTCCGCGCCCACAAGGAAGCCGCCGCCGCCGCCAAGCGCAACGGCATCGAAATCCGCTACTACAACATCATCTACGACCTCGTGGATGACGTGAAGAAGGCGATGTCCGGCCTGCTGGCGCCGACGCTGCGCGAGACCATGCTGGGCAACGCCCTGATCCTGGAAGTGTTCAACATTTCCAAGGTCGGCAAGGTCGCGGGCTGCCGCGTCACCGACGGCACCGTGGAACGCGGCGCCAATGTCCGCCTGATTCGCGACAACGTCGTCGTGCACGAAGGCAAGCTGTCGACGCTGAAGCGCTTCAAGGACGAAGTGAAGGAAGTGCAGTCCGGCCAGGAATGCGGCATGGCGTTCGAGAATTACGGCGACATGCGTGTCGGCGACGTCATCGAGTGTTATCGCGTGGAGACGATCCAGCGCTCGCTGTAAGTCCAAGTCTCACAAGCAGCGCTGGTTCTCAGATTGAAGATGCGGCGTCATGCCGGGCTTGTGCCGGCCATCCACGTCTCACCAGATTCAACAAGAGAACGGAACACTGGATCATCCGCCTTCGCGGCGAAGCGCGGCACATGACGATTTCGAGAGACGACAATGCCCCGTCACCACAAGAAGGACTCCGCCCCCGGCGGCTCGCAGCGTCAGTTGCGCGTCGGCGAAACCGTGCGCCACGCGATTGCCGATATTCTTTCGCAGGGCAGCGTGCACGACCCGGAACTCGAGGGCCATATCATCACCGTGCCCGAGGTGCGGATGTCGCCGGACCTGAAGCTCGCGACGATCTATGTGATGCCGCTCGGCGGCCGCGATACCGACGTCGTGATCGCGGCGCTGGAGCGCAACAAGAAGTTCCTGCGCGGCGAGATCGCGCGGCGCGTTAACCTAAAATTTGCGCCTGATGTTCGCTTCCGCGTTGACGAACGATTCGATGAAGCGGAACGAATAGAGAAATTACTGCGAACACCTGCGGTGCAAAGAGACCTCGCACCAGATTCGCACAGATCGGAAGAGTGACCTGATGATCATGACCACCGCAAACAGCGCTGATCGAGCCGCCGATCGCCGATTCGGACGGCGCTGACAAAAAATATTTCTTCGGACGCGCGCATCACGACGCCGATCGCGCAGCGCGGCGGCAAACAGCCGCGCCAGAACAACCAGCCGCGGCGCGACAAGCGCGACGTCCATGGCTGGGTCGTGCTCGACAAGCCGATCGGCATGACCTCGACCCATGCGGTCGCGGTCGTGAAGCGGCTGTTCCAGGCCAAGCGCGCCGGCCACGCCGGCACGCTCGATCCGCTCGCCTCCGGCGGCCTGCCGATCGCGCTCGGCGAAGCCACCAAGACCGTTCCCTTCGTGATGGACGGCCGCAAGCGCTATCGCTTCACGGTGTGCTGGGGCGAGGAACGCGACACCGACGATACCGAGGGCCGGGTCGTCAAAACCAGCGATGTCAGGCCGTCGGCCGAGGCGATCCGGGATCTGCTGCCGCGATTTACCGGCCTGATCGAGCAGATCCCGCCGCAATACTCGGCCATCAAGGTCCAGGGCGAGCGGGCCTATGATCTGGCGCGCGACGGGGAGACCGTCGACCTGAAGCCCCGGCCGGTCGAGATTCACCATTTAACCCTTATAGAACAACCAGATAGCAGCCATTCCGTGTTCGAGGCCGAGTGCGGCAAGGGAACCTATGTGCGGGCGCTGGCCCGCGATATCGGCCGGCTTCTCGGCTGTTACGGCCATATCTGCGCGCTGCGGCGGACGCTGGTCGGCCCGTTCGGCGAGGCCGACATGATTCCGCTGGAACAGTTGGAGGCTTTGTGCGATAGAGCCGCGTCTGGCGAGGGCAGCCTCGCCGACGCGCTTTTGCCCGTTGAGACCGCGCTGGACGACATCCCGGCACTGGCCGTCACACGGGCTGATGCGGCAAGGCTCCACCGGGGCCAGGCCGTTTTGTTGCGCGGACGGGATGCGCCCAATTGTAGCGGCACAGTCTATGTCACGGTGGCAGGCCGGCTTCTGGCCCTCGCCGAAATTGGCAATGGCGAACTCATCCCCAAGCGCGTGTTCAACCTGACCGGACTGACTGCCAGTTCGGCTCGCAACAATGAAAGTGTTTGACGATGTCGATTACCGCCGAACGCAAAGCGGAAGTCATCAAGACGAATGCCAACAAGGCCGGCGACACCGGCTCGCCCGAGGTTCAGGTCGCGATCCTGTCGGAACGCATCAACAACCTCACCGGGCATTTCAAATCCCACGTGAAGGACAACCATTCGCGCCGCGGCCTTTTGAAAATGGTCGCGACGCGCCGTTCGCTCCTCGATTACATCAAGAGGAAGGACGAGGCGCGTTACAAGGCGCTGCTCGAAAAGCATAACATTCGCCGTTGAGTACAGTTCACGCGCGCATCTCGCGCGCGTTTTCGCATGATCCGGAAAAGTGGTGTTCCGGTTTTCCGATCAGATCATGCGCCTACCAGCGCGCGGACCTTCGAAAACGTCCGCGCGGCGTGTCCAGCCGCAATCCGGCGGCTGGGCGATAACGGGTAAGATGCCCGTACCATCGGAAGGATGGACGCCATTCGAAACATAAAGACCATGGCAGGATCGCCGGACGCTGAGACCGCGAGACTTTCGCGATCAGCGTCTCGCAATCTTGCGCATGGTCTTTTCGTTTCGGCGTCCATGCTTTCGTGAACCCAATGAAAGACGAATACAATGTTCAATATTCATTCAGTCGAGATCGACTGGGGTGGCCGTCCCCTCAGGCTTGAAACCGGAAAAATCGCCCGTCAGGCCGACGGCGCCGTGCTGGCCACCTACGGCGAGACCGTCGTGCTCGCCACCGTCGTCGCCGCCAAGACGCCGCGCGAAGGCGTCGACTTCCTGCCGCTGACCGTCGACTATCACGAAAAGACCTACGCCGCGGGCCGCATTCCCGGCGGCTATTTCAAGCGCGAAGGCCGGCCCACCGAGAAGGAGACGCTGGTCTCCCGTCTGATCGACCGTCCGATCCGTCCGCTGTTCGTCGACGGCTGGCGCAACGAGACCCAGGTCATCGTCACGGTGCTGTCGCACGACATGGAGAACGATCCCGACATTCTGGCGCTGGTGGCGGCATCCGCGGCGCTGACGCTGTCCGGCGCGCCCTTCAAGGGCCCGATCGGCGCCGCCCGCGTCGGCTTCATCAACGACGAATACGTGCTCAACCCGACGCTCGACGAAATGGTCGAAACCCAGCTCGACCTCGTCGTCGCCGGCACCGCCGACGCCGTGCTGATGGTGGAATCGGAAGCCAAGGAGCTCAACGAAGACATCATGCTCGGCGCCGTGATGTTCGGACACCGGCATTTCCAGCCGGTGATCAAGGCGATCATCGAGCTCGCCGAGAAGGCCGCCAAGGAGCCGCGCGACGTCAAGATCGTCGACGAGAGCGCGCTGGAGAAGGAAATGCTCGGGCTGATCGAGCAGGATCTGCGCGCGGCCTACGCCATTCCGGTCAAGCAGGACCGCTACGCCGCGGTCGGCAAGGCCAAGGAAAAGGTGATGGCGCACTACTTCCCGGAAGGCCAGGAGCCGAAATACGACAAGCTGCGCATCGCCGGCGTGTTCAAGGAACTGGAAGCCAAGATCGTTCGCTGGAACATCCTCGACACCGGCAAGCGCATCGACGGCCGCGATTCCAAGACCGTGCGCAACATCATCGCCGAAGTCGGCGTGCTGCCCCGCGCCCACGGCTCGGCGCTGTTCACCCGCGGCGAAACCCAGGCGATGGTGGTGACCACGCTCGGCACCGGCGAGGACGAGCAGTACATCGACGCGCTGTCGGGAACCTACAAGGAGACGTTCCTGCTGCACTACAACTTCCCTCCCTACTCGGTCGGTGAAACCGGACGCATGGGCGGCACCAAGCGGCGCGAAATCGGCCACGGCAAGCTGGCCTGGCGCGCGATCCACCCGGTGCTGCCGCCGCATCACGAATTCCCCTACACGGTGCGCGTCGTCTCGGAGATCACCGAGTCGAACGGATCGTCGTCGATGGCGTCGGTCTGCGGCGCCTCGCTGGCGCTGATGGATGCGGGCGTTCCGCTGAAGCGGCCGACGGCGGGCATCGCCATGGGCCTCATTCTGGAAGGTTCGCGCTTCGCGGTGCTGTCCGACATTCTCGGCGACGAGGATCATCTCGGCGACATGGACTTCAAGGTCGCCGGCACCGAGCACGGCATCACCTCGCTGCAGATGGACATCAAGATCGCCGGCATTACCGAGGAGATCATGAAGGTCGCGCTCGGCCAGGCCAAGGAAGGGCGCATCCACATCCTCGGCGAGATGTCGAAGGCGCTGACCGCTGCGCGCGCCGAGCTCGGCGAATACGCGCCGCGCATCGAGACCTTCAAGATCCCGACCGACAAGATCCGCGAAGTGATCGGCACCGGCGGCAAGGTGATCCGCGAAATCGTCGAGAAGACCGGCGCCAAGGTCAACATCGACGACGACGGCACCGTGAAGGTCGCCTCCGCCGACGGCGAATCGATCAAGGCCGCGATCAAGTGGATCAAGTCGATCGCCTCCGATCCGGAACTCGGCCAGATCTATGACGGCACCGTGGTCAAGGTGATGGAGTTCGGCGCGTTCGTGAACTTCTTCGGCGCCAAGGACGGCCTCGTCCACATCAGCCAGCTCGCGGCCAACCGCGTGCAGAAGACCTCCGACGTCGTCAAGGAAGGCGACAAGGTCAAGGTCAAGCTGCTCGGCTTCGACGATCGCGGCAAGACGCGCCTGTCGATGAAGGTGGTCGATCAGGTGACCGGCGAGGACCTCGAGGCCAAGCAGAAGACCGAAGCTCCGCCGCGCGAAGCCGCCGGCGAGTAAGTCTCGCAGGACTCGAAACTACGAAGGGCGGCTTTTCAGCCGCCCTTTTTTGCATGATCTACGTCTGCTTCGGAACTGATCATCGGCCGCGAAAGTTCGCTTCGATCGCCGGTTCGTCTCCCCTCCGCTTGCGGGGGAGAAGAAGGGGTCGCTGGCCGAAAAACGTCAGACTACCTCTCGTAGAAAGCCTTGCCGATCAGGCCGCCGATGATGCCGCCGACGATGGGCGCGACCCAGAACAGCCACAGCGATCGCATCGCCTCCGCGCCGCCGAAAAGCGCGGTCGCGTCGAGCGCGCCGGATTAACCGAGGCGTTCGAAACGGGAATGGCGACAAGATGTATCGTCACCAGCGTCAGTCCGATCGCAATAGGTGCAAAGCCCGGCGATGCCTTCGACGAGGTCACTCCCGTGATTACCACGAGAAACAGCGCGGTCATGACAGTCTCGATCAGGGCGACACTCAATAACGGGAAGCCGGTACCGCCATAGGTGTTGGATATTGCAAGAAACGTGTTCCATTTTCCCGACGCCGGTGCGCCCTGCAGAATGATGTAGAACACGATCGGCCGCCGCCACGCCGCCGACCACCTGCGCTATGATGTAGGGGAGAGCCTTGCCCGCCTCGAAACGTCCCGCCGCTACCAGCCCGCACGTCACGGCAGGATTGAAATGGCCACCGGAAATCGGACCTACTGCATAGGCCATCGCCAGCACGGCGGCGCCGATCGAGAGAGCAATCGCGATAAGACCGACGCTCGGGGCGGAAAAAAGAGCCGCTCCACAAACCGACGCCACCAGCATGAATGTACCAACGAATTCCGCGCCCAGCTCTTTCGTCATATCGCAACCTCCCCTTCACCGGCCCGTGCTTCGGGCGACGACATCATGACATCGCTGTCGCCAAAGACAACGTCGCTCACGCGAATTCCACACGTCGATTGTATAACATTGCGCCGCGTTTTCATGGAAAGCGCGATGAAGCCATTTGGATTCGCATATTCGCCAAGCAAATTGATACCGCTGCCGGTTTGCTGTATGGGCGACATGGCAGGCATGTTGCACCCGCAAGGATTGCCTCGATGACGCCGCCTACGATCCGTCCCGCTCGGACAGACGAATATGACGAGATCGCCCGTGTCTGGATGAACAGCTGGGCCTCCACGGGGCTCGAAGACGCCAGCAATTTCCTGCTGGCGAAACTACGCGCGCGCGTCCCGCTCGAGGTCGAGAAGGGCTGGAGCCTGTTTGTCGCCGACGATCGCGGCGCGATCGCGGCGATGCTGGCGCTGCATCTGCCGAACCTCTATCTCGACCAGTTGTTCGTCGCGCCGGAATATCAGGGCCGGAACCTCGGGCGGAGCCTGCTCGCTTTCACCCGACAGCATCTGGCGGATGAAATATCGTTGCGCTGCGTGCGCGAGAATGAGAAGGCGTGGCGCTGGTATGAGCGCGAAGGCTTCTTCTTCGAAAAGGAAGAGATCGAGCCGATGACGGGATTTGTCATGAAATACTATCGATGGAAGAAAGAGGAAATCGCCCGATGATGAAACTCTATTGGTCGCCACGCTCGCGCTCATTCTCCGCGCTCTGGCTGATGGAAGAAACCGGGCAGCCTTACGAGCGCGTGCTGACCGACATTTCCAGGGGCGCGCAGAAGACGCCCGAATATCTCGCGATCAATCCGATGGGCAAGGTGCCGGCGCTCAAGGACGGCGAGGCGACGCTCGGCGGAAGCCGCCGCGATCTGCGCCTATGTCGCCGAACGCTATCCCGCAGGCGAAACTTGCGCCGCCGCTGGGCGATCCGCTGCGCGCCAAATATCTTTACTGGCTGTTTTTCGCGCCCGGCTGCATCGAGCCCGCCATGGTGCAGCTCGCGACCAAGATCGAGATGAATCCGGTAGCCGCCGGCTGGGGCGATGCGCAGCGGGTGTTCGACGTGCTCGACGCCGCGCTGGCGAAAGGACCGTGGATTCTCGGCGAAACCTTCTCGGCCGCGGATATCATGATCGGATCGGGGCTGAATTTCGCGGTGCGGCTGTTCAAGATGGTGCCGACGCGGCCGTCATTCGACCGTTACATCGATCGCTGCGCGGCGCGGCCGGCGTTCCAGCGCGCGGCCAGCGTCGATCGCGGCGGCGGGAGTAGAGTCGTCCGCGCGAAGCGGCACATCAGTCGCGCCCGTGACTGCCGCCTTCAGCCGTCTTCGTCCGGCCGCGGCATCGAGATGATGTTGTAGCCGGAATCGACATAGTGGATTTCGCCGGTGACGCCGGCTGGACAGATCGGACAGCAGATACAGCGCGGAGCCGCCGAGTTCGTCGAGCGTCACGCCGCGGCCGAGCGGCGAGTGTTTCTGCTGGAAACGCGAACATCGCGCGGGCATCGCCGATACCGGAGCCGGCCAGCGTGCGGACCGGCCCGGCCGAAATCGCGTTGACGCGGATGCCGCGCGGACCGAAGTCGGCGGCGAGATAGCGCACCGAAGCTTCCAGCGCGGCCTTGGCAACGCCCATCACGTTGTAGTTCGGCATCACCCGCATCGAGCCGCCGAAGGTCAGCGTGATCATGCTGCCGCCGGTCGCGGGCATCAGCTCGGCCGCGCGTTTGGCGAGTTCGGTGAACGAGAAGCACGAGATCACCATGGTGCGCGAAAAATTCTCGCGCGTGGTGTCGGCATAGCGTCCTTTCAGCTCGTTCTTGTCGGAGAACGCCGATGGCATGGACCAGAAAATCGAGATGCCCCCATTTGGCGCGCAGCGTCTCGAACACCGCGATCGACGCTGGCGATATCTTCGACGTCGCAGGGCAACACCATATCGACACCGAGCGATTGCGCCAGCGGCTTGACGCGCTTGCCCAGCGCCTCGCCCTGATAGGTGAAGGCCAGCTCGGCGCCCTGCGCCGCGAGCGCCCTGGCAATGCCCCAGGCGATCGAATGATCATTGGCGACGCCCATGATCAACCCGCGCTTGCCCTTCATCAGATCCTGCATATTGCCCGTATCTCATTTCTCTGTTGCTCATCGCCCGCGCTCGCGCCCGGCGATCCAGTCAATATTGCGGAGTCCTGGTGCGGATCCAGCGTGGATGGCCGGGCGGAGCCTGGCCATGACCGCTGAATTCGCGGGCTCAGTGGCGTACAACGAAATCTCACGCATCCATCCGCTTGAACACCAGCGTGGCGTTGGTGCCGCCAAAGCCGAAGGAATTCGAAAGCACGGTTCCGAGCTTGGCGTTGTCGATGCGCTTGCGCACGATCGGCATGTCGGCGAACACCGGATCGAGTTCGGTGATGTTGGCGCTTTCGCAGATGAAGCCGTTGTTGCATCATCAGCAGCGAATAGATCGCCTCCTGCACGCCGGTGGCGCCGAGCGAGTGTCCGGTCAGCGCCTTGGTGGCTGAAATCGGCGGGCACTTGTCGCCGGTGCCGAACACCTTGCGGATCGCCTCGATTTCCGGCGGATCGCCCGCCGGCGTCGAGGTGGCGTGCGGGTTGATGTAGTCGATCTTGGTATCGACCGTCGCCATCGCCATTTTCATGCAGCGCTCGGCGCCCTCGCCCGACGGGGCGACCATGTCGTAGCCGTCGGAGGTGGCGCCGTAGCCGACGATTTCGCCGTAGATGCTGCGCGCCGCGCGCCTTGGCGTGCTCGAGTTCTTCCAGCACCACCACGCCGGCGCCGCCGGCGATCACGAAGCCGTCGCGGCTGACGTCGTAGGGGCGCGACGCGGTCGCCGGCGTATCGTTGTATTTCGAGGACATCGCGCCCATCGCGTCGAACAGCACCGACAGCGACCAGTCGAGTTCCTCGCAGCCGCCGGCGAAAATAATATCCTGCTTGCCGATCTGGATGGTCTCGTAGGCGTTGCCGATGCAGTGGTTCGACGTGGCGCAGGCCGACGAGATCGAATAGTTCACGCCCTTGATCTTGAACCAGGTGGCGAGCGTCGCGGACGCCGTCGACGACATCGCTTTCGGCACCGCGAACGGCCCGACCCGCTTCGGCCCCTTGGTGCGGGTGATATCGGCGGCTTCCACGATGGTGCGCGCCGACGGTCCGCCGGAACCCATGATGATGCCGGTGCGAATGTTGGAAACCTCCGCGGGCTCCAGGCCGGAATCCTGGATCGCCTGCTCCATCGCGACGTGATTCCACGCCGCGCCTTCGCCGAGGAAACGCATCGCACGGCGGTCGACGACGCCGGCCGGATCGAGCGTCGGCGCGCCCTGCACCTGGGAGCGGAAACCGAGTTCGGCATATTTGTCCGCGCGCGTGATTCCGGACTTCGCCTCGTGGAGGCTCGCCAGCACTTCCTGGGTGTTGTTACCGATGGATGAGACGATGCCCATCCCCGTGATGACAACCCGCCTCATGATCGCCTCGCCCTGTCGTTGCGTTTTTGTGTGATGGCCGCCGTCAAACCGAAAGCCGCCTCATTGGCGGAGCAGGTAACTTACGTTACCGGCTGCAATGCGGCATCCTGCTTCAAGAGCCCGACCCTCAGATCCTTCGCGCGATAGATAATCTCGCCGTCGGCCGAAAGCCAGCCGTCGGCGATGCCCAGCCAGAGCTTTAGGCGCATCACGCGCTTGATATCGATGTTGTACACAATCTTGCGGACGTTCGGCATCACCTGTCCGGAAAGCTTCAATTCGCCGAGGCCCAGCGCCCGGCCGCGACCCTCGCCGCCGCTCCAGCCGAGATAGAAGCCGACCATCTGCCAGAGCGCATCGAGGCCGAGACAGCCCGGCATGACGGGATCGCCCTTGAAATGGCAGCCGAAGAACCAGAGATCCGGCTTCACATCGAGTTCGGCGCGAACGATGCCCTTGCCGTATTCCCCGCCGGTTTCGGAAATTTCGGTGATGCGGTCGAACATCAGCATCGGGGGCAGCGGCAATTGCGCATTGCCGGGGCCAAACATCTCACCGCGGCCGCACGCCAGCAGATCCTCATATTCGTAACCGCTGCGTCGATCCAGCATGGTGCCAGCCTCTTTCAAATTCCGATGGGGCGTTTCGAACGAAATGGACCCGTTTCGCATGGGAAAGCGCATCAATTATCGTCAATTGGCGCTGACACCGCAGGTCAGGATGCCCACGTGCGGCAACCGGCGCTCGCCTTTGCGGAAATCGCATAGGCCAAGTCCGCGCGCTCTCTATCATAGGCCCCGCAGGCGGCAAAGCGACCCGGACACGAGCAAATCGCCGTGTTCCGCCTCCGGTTCCTTTGAGGCCCGGGCCGGTTCTAGTTGCGAAAAACTTGCATCTGACAGATTTCCTTCTTATATTGCACGGCGATAGTGCTGAATTAGCGATGCGCGGTGCCTGACGTGGAAATGAGCTACAACACTTCGATTTTGAGTGATGACGGCGTCGATCCCGCGGCCCGCAATGCGGGGCGTCAACCGGCGTTGACCGGTTGTCCCTGGCACGATGTCAATGAGATGCTGCAGGCCGCAGGCCTGCGTCCCGACCCGTCAGCGCATGGCTCTGGGCTGGCTGCTGTTCGGCAAGGGCGCGCGCCATCTCACCGCGGAAATGCTCTACGAGGAAGCCACCCTGGCCAAGGTTCCGGTGTCGCTGGCCACCGTCTACAACACGCTCAACCAGCTGACCGATGCGGGCCTGCTGCGCCAGGTCAGCGTCGACGGCACCAAGACCTATTTCGACACCAACGTGTCGGCGCATCACCACTTCTATCTCGAAAACAACCACGAACTGGTCGACATTCCGGACCCGCATCTGGTGTTGCAGAAGATGCCGGAAGTGCCCGAAGGCTACGAGATCGCCCGGGTCGACATGGTCGTGCGGCTGCGCAAGAAGCGCTGAGTTCTCGTCGTCCTGGCGAACGCGGGACCCATAATCGCTAGTTGCCTATGATTGAGTAAGCCGTCGGCCATTTGAGCCAACCGCGAATTCACGACGTATGGATCCCAGCTCGCGCTTCGCGGCCGGGCTGACGGAAATTGATTCTCGGGATGAGGAATCATTACTCCACCTTCTCGTCGGCGTAGACGCCCCACAGCCGCTGCTGTTCGATCCAGCCATCGAAGCCGTTGCCGGTGACGCGGCACCAGCCGGCCGCGCAGTGCTTGACCTGGGCCACGACGCCGGCCTGCAGGCGGGCGGCGACCGCGCCGGTTTGATCGGCGCGATCATAGAGCGGCGCGAGTTCGTCCTTGCTCTTCATGGTGATGACGGCGGTGCGGCGGCCCGACAGCAGCGAGTGATAGACCCAGCCCTCGGCGCCCTCGGAATCGCGGACCCGGCGCCAGTTCTCGAATTCGGCGGTGATTTCAACCGGCAGGCCGGAGCGGGTGTAAACCCAGGCGACGTCGTTGTCCTTGGTCGGACCGGCCCTGACGTTCACATGATCGGATTTGAGGCTGACATAGCGCGGCACCGGCAAACCGCTGGTCGTGACGGCCGCATCCTTTGCCGAAAATCCCGAACTGACCGACGCGCCCAGCAAACCGCCCGCCAGCACCACCACAGAACAAAAACGCCTCAACGCCATCAACTCGTCTCCCGCCGAGATTACCCAACTCAAATTTTCTTCTTCGAGCTGAAAAACCCACCAAGCCCCTAACCCCCGTACCCCGCCCCGATTGCCCCTCGGCCTTTGGTCGTCCTTGCCGGGGTTCTTGTCTTGGCCCGGCCTTCTGCTAGAGAGGACAGAACGGCAAGAAACAAGACGAGCCCGAATTTCTCCTCGGGAGATCCAGGGGAAATATCGGGGAACCAGGAAATCCAAGGAAACCCAAGGCAAACGCCGGGACTGCGCGGCAGCGGCAGTGTCGAACAACCGGGTTAATGAGGTCTGAACGACCTCACGAGAGCAGGAAATGTCGGTTAAGAAAAAGCCTCTCGTTGTCGTCACGCGCAAGCTGCCGGACTCGATCGAGACCCGCATGCGCGAGTTGTTCGACGCCCGGCTCAATCTCGACGATACGCCGCTTACGCCGGAGCAGGTCGCCGAAGCGGTCCGCTCGGCCGATGTGCTGGTGCCTACCGTCACCGACGAGATCACCGAAGAGCTTCTCAAGCAGCCCGACTGCAAGCTGAAGCTGATCGCCAATTTCGGCAACGGCGTCGACAATATCGATGTCGTCGCGGCGCATGCGCGCGGCATCACCGTGACCAACACGCCCAAGGTTCTGACCGAAGACACCGCCGACATGACCATGGCGCTGATTCTCGCGGTGCCGCGCCGGCTGATCGAAGGCGCCTCCATCCTCACCGACGGCAAGAACTGGCCGGGCTGGTCGCCGACCTGGATGCTCGGCCACCGCATCGGGGGAAAGCGGCTCGGCATCATCGGCATGGGCCGCATCGGACAGGCGGTGGCGCGCCGGGCGCGCGCCTTCGGCCTGCAGATCCACTATCACAACCGCCGTCCCGTCGCGCCGCGCATCGCCGACGAACTGGGCGCGACCTATTGGGAAAGCCTCGACCAGATGCTGGCGCGGATGGACATCATCTCGGTGAATTGTCCGCATACGCCGGCGACGTTTCATCTGCTGTCGGCGCGGCGGCTGAAGCTGATCCGCAAGGACGCCTATATCGTCAACACCGCGCGCGGCGAGGTGATCGACGAGGACACGCTGACCAAGCTGATCGAAGCCGGCGAGATCGGCGGCGCCGGCCTCGACGTCTACGAGAACGAGCCCGCGGTCAATCCGAAACTGGTGCGGCTGGCGAAGGCCGGCAAGGTGACGCTGCTGCCGCATATGGGCTCGGCGACGATCGAAGGCCGCGTCGAGATGGGCGAGAAGGTGATCATCAACATCAGAACCTTCCTCGACAATCACAAGCCGCCGGACCGCGTGCTGCCGAGCATGCTGTGAAGAGACCGTCATTCCGGGATGGTCCGAAGGACCAGACCTCAGATGCGCAATTGCGCATCGGGGAATCTCGAGATTCTACGATGTGCAATTTCACATCGTAGTTCGATGCTTCGCATCGCCCCGGAAAGACCCACCACTTTACCGGTGCCCGCTCAGATCGGTGATCACAAGCGCATCGCCGTTGAGCGGATTTAGCGGATCGCGCGCATAGCGCAGCGTCTCGAACCGCATCGCGCGCGCGTCCACCATCAGCAATCGCCCGACCAGGCCCTCGCCGAAGCCGACGATTTCGCGGATCGCCTCCAGCGCCATCATCGATCCCAGCACGCCGGCAAGCGCGCCCATCACGCCGGCCTCGGCGCAGGCCGGCACCGTGCCCGGCGGCGGCGGTTCGGGAAACAGGCAGCGATAGGTCGGATTGAACTGGCCGTCCGCGTTTTTCTCATGCGCGCGGATCGTGGTCAGCGATCCGTCGAACATGCCGAGCGCGGCCGTGATCAGCGGCTTGCCGGCGAGGAAACAGGCGTCGGAAACCAGATAGCGGGTTTCGAAATTGTCGGACCCGTCGAGCACCAGATCGTAACCGCCGATCAGCGACATCGCGTTGCCGGCATCGAGCCGCGTGGCGTGCGCCGCAAACCTGACATGGGGATTGAGCGCGTAAATTCGCTCGGCGGCGGTGTCGACCTTGCGCCGGCCGATATCGGGCGTGGCGTGAATGATCTGGCGCTGCAGATTGGACAGCGACACGATGTCGTCATCGACCACGCCGAGCGCGCCGACGCCGGCGGCGGCAAGATACATCAGCGCGGGCGCGCCGAGGCCGCCTGCGCCGACCACCAGCACGGAGGCTTCCTTCAATGCGGCCTGGCCGGGACCGCCAACCTCGCGCAGCACGATATGGCGGGCGTACCGTTCGAGTTCGTCGGCACTCAGCATGATCGCGGTCAAATCCCTCGGTTTCATCTCGTACTCCGGCATCGTTGCATCACGCGCTGCAGCCCCTGCGTATCGGGCTCATTGTTTCTTGAACCATCGCATCCCTGTTGCCGACCAAGCAGATGTGCTTAATTGGCGCGCGCTGTCAATGACCCCGAGACTTTTCATGAGATCGATGCTGACGGCAACATTGATATTCGTGGCCGCGGGAGCTTCGCGCAGATGCGCAGATGACGGCGCCGTCCACCGCGGGCACCAGGCCGAAAGCAGGTCGCCACCGTTCCGATCCGCCCCGCTCTGCAGACCCCGGCCGATACCGCCAATGCGATGGCGCAGGCCGAGCGTCTGGCGATCCAGTCGGATCTGGCCTGGGTCGGCCAGTATAATGGCGCCATAACAGGCGAAGTCAGCGAGCGCATGGTCGCGGCCATCAAGGAGTTTCAGAAGGAACGGGGCGGCAAGCAGACCGGCGTGCTCAATCCGCAGGAGCGCGGCGTGCTCGCCGAGACCGCAAGGCGGCGGCAGGAAAATGTCGGCTGGAAAATCGTCACCGAAACCGGCACCGGCGCCCGGCTTGGCGTGCCGACCAAACTGGTGCCGCAGCAATCCAGCGACGCCAACGGCGCCAAATGGAGTTCCTCCACCGGCACCATCCAGATTCAGCTTTCGCGGCGCAAGCAGGCCAACCCCACCACGGCGAAACTCGCCGAGCAGGAAAAGAAGGAACCCGCCGGCCGCAAGGTCGAATACACCGTGGTCAAGCCGGATTTCTTCGTGCTGTCGGGCATGCAGGGCCTGAAGAAATTCTACGTGCGCGGCGCATTCAAGGGCGACGAGGTCCGCATCCTCACCATTCTCTACGATCAGGCCACCGAAGGCACGGTGGAGCCGGTGGTGATCGCGATGTCGAGCGCGTTCAATCCGTTCCCGATCGGCGCGCAATCGCGGGCCGCCGCCGCGCAAGACGGTCGAATACGGCACCGGCGTTGTCGTCAGCGAGGATGGCGCCATCGTCGCCGACCGCGCAGATCACCGACGGCTGCCTCGCGATCGCGATCGCAGGCTTCGGCAATGCCGATCGCGTCGCCGAGGACAAGGACCACGATCTCGCGCTGCTGCGCATTTACGGCGCGCGCGGACTGAAGCCGCTCGGCCTGACCGATGGGGCTGCGAAATCCGTCGTCGAGCTGACCGGCATTGCCGATCCGCAAAACCAGGGCGGCGGCGCAGCGGTGAGCAACGTCAAGGCCGCGGCCCAGGTCGGCGGCGGCGGCGATCTCGCGCTGTCGCCGCCGCCGGCGCTTGGCTTTTCCGGCGCGGCGGCGCTCGATGGCGACGGCAAATTCGCCGGCATCGCACTGTTGAAGCCGATCGTTGTCGCCGGACCGGCGAACGCCACGCCGGCAGCACAGGCGGTGCTGGTGCCGGCCGATACGTGCGCGAATTTCTCAAGGCCAATGGCGTGAATGCCGCGGCTGGATCGACGGATGCGAAGGCGTCGGTGGTACGCGTGATCTGCGTGAGGAAGTAGAATTGCCTTCCGAGGAGGGTCCCGTTCGAGCTCAAGTGGGTTTTACGCAGATCACAAAGAACCAATCACCCGACGCTCTCGCAATCGGAAACCCCTTGCCCAGCCCGTATCTTGCCTTTTCTTCCGGCGTGCTCGTCCGATATTTCAGGTTTAGCTGCTTGCCCGGAACAACTTGATAGATCCGTTGCAGCTCCTCCCGGGGTCCAAGCTCGCTGGTTTCTATTTGATAGCTCTCGGGCAGGCCGCCCTGCACCATCCGCGCGAGAATTTCCGGCGAAATTGAATTTTGCGGACATGCCGGATGAATCAGAGCGCGGATTTTTGCCGTGGAATCTTCCCTGATCGCCTCGACCCACAGCCGGGCCAGTTCTTCCGGCGTCGGTTGCGCGGCGGAGGCCGCCTGTGAAGTGAGCACCATGCAGCGGCCGGCCAGGACCGAGCAAACGCGCGTCAACCACATTTCGATCTCCCTCTCTGCCATTGCCATCGCCAGCGCCGCTTCCGCCTTCTCACGCCAGCCCAAATCTAACGCCCGCGCGCGCCAGCCCTCCGGCAAGGCCGATCGGCGTGCCGTCCGCGCGCCAGCAGGCCGCGCCGGTCAGCCGGCCGTCATCATGGAACTGGATCGCATTCATGCCGCCGGCCACGGTCGGCACCGCCTTCACTTCATGGCCCATCGATCGCAGCGCGCTCGCGAACGCTCATCGGGAACGGCCAGTTCGACCTCGAGCGCATTGCCTTCGGTCCAGACCCGCGGCGCCTCGACCGCCTCCTGCAGGCTCATGCCGTGATCGATCAGGTTGATCAGCGCCTGCAGCGCGCTTGGAAAAATCCGTTTTCCCCCGGGCAGGCCGAGCGCATAGACGAGCTTGCCGTCGCGCAGCGCCATCACGGGCGACATCGAGGTGGTCACGCGCTTGCCCGGCGCAAGCGACAGCGCATGGCCGGGGCGGGGATCGTAGAGATTCATGTAGTTGTTCGGCACGGTGCCGAGGCCGGGAATCAGGAACTTCGCGCCGAACAGGTTGTTGATGGTCTGCGTGGTCGCGACCACGTTCCCCATCGCATCGGCGGCCGTCATATGCGTGGTGTGCGCGCTTTCGAGCTGCGTCACGCCGGCGCCCCATTTTTGCGCGCGTCCGGAATCGATCGCGCGACGACGCTCGCTGCGCATAGTCCTTCGAGGTCAGCCGTTCCACCGGAACGTTGATGAATTCCGGATCGCCGCTGGCGGCGGCGCGGTCGGCAAAGGCGATCTTCAGCACTTCGGCCAGAAGATGGATCGTCTCTGAAGTGCCGAACCCCATTGCGGCGATGTCATAGCCCTCGAGAATGTTCAGCATCTGCGCGATGTGCACGCCGGAGGCCGCGGGCGGCGGCGGACCGAGAATTTGCCAGCCGCGATAGTCCGCGCGGATCGGAGAGCGCTCGACCGTCCGGTAGGACGTCAGGTCTTCGCGACTGACGAAACCGCCGTGGGCCTTCATGTAGTCGACCAGGATGTCGCCGAGCGGACCGTGATACAGCGCCGCCTCGCCGTGGCGCGAGATATAGCTGAGCGTCTCGGCATATTCCGATTGCACGACGCGGTCGCCGGCCTTCAGCGGCGTTGCCGTTCGGCAGATAGATCGCCGAGATCGGCTTGTCCTTCAGCATCTCGGCGCGCGCCGTCGACGATGCATTCGTGCAAATAAGGCGTCGCCGCGAAGCCGCGCGCGGCATGCTTGATCGCCGGCTGCATGACATCGGCGAGCGGCATGCGTCCCGAACCGTTGCAGCGTCTCGCACCAGGCCTTGAGCGAGCCGGGCACCGCCACCGCCTTCGGACCGTTGAGATTTTCATCGTCGACGGTGTCGAACACATCATGCGCCGAGCCCGGCTTCGACCGGTAGGTGTCGGGCCTGACGGCGAGCGGAACGGTGCTCTGGCCGTCGATGAAGCGGTGGCTGCCGTCGGCCAGCCGGATATGCGCCATGCCGCCGCCGATGATCCCGACCATCATCGGCTCGACCACGGTCAGCGCGAACAGGGTCGCGATCGCCGCATCGATGGCGTTGCCGCCGGCGGCCAGCATCTCCGCGCCCGCGGCCGACGCCAGCGGATGATTGCTGACCACCATGCCGCGGCTGCCCGATGCCGGTTGCTTCTGGCATTGGAAAACCGTGCCCGCGCGATCCCGCCAGTTACCGGTCATCTGTCACCTTGCCTCTTCGGCCCAGCCAGCTTTCCCGCGTCACCTTCCATTTTTCCGATTTCGTCTGCCCATCGTGATGCGGAATCTCGACATAGCCGACAAATTCGGCGCCGGTCTTTTGCTTGACCCGGCGTGAAGCCGCATTGAAAGCCGCATTGCAGACGTGGAAGCTCTCGATCCCGAGCGTCTGGAAAGCGAAGTCGTTCACGGATGCGATGGCTTCGGTCATCAGCCCTCTATTCCAATAGGGCTCCGCGAGCCAAAATCCGCGATTGCCCTTTGGACTGTCCGCATTGGGGCGAAAATGAATGTTTCCGATCGCCTGCCCGTCGCCGGACCGCAGAGCCAGGACCCATTGATAGATTTCCTCACCCGCGGCGATTTTTTCCAGTTGCAACCTGATGAAGGTTTCCGCGCCATCATCGGGATACGGCCAGGGCACGACCGATGCCAGGTTCTTGATGATGTTCCAATTGTTGAAGTGGCGCTGGATCGCCGGTGCGTCGGAGATCACCAGCGGCCTCAAGATCAGTCGTCGAGTCGAAAGGGTTGGAGTGTTCATCGACTTTCATCAATGCGCCATGCACCCGGTCCGGCGCGCCGTCCATCCTAGCTTCGTTTGTGCGCGCCGCGAATCACTTCTGGCACTTCGGGCACCAGAAGGTCGAGCGTCCGTTCTGCGTGAATCGCCGCACGATGCCGCCGCAGCCGGCGGTCTGGCATTTCTCGCCTTCGCGGTCGTAGACCTGAAATGAATGCTGGAAATAGCCGAGTTCGCCGGAGGTCTGGCGATGATCGCGCAGCGACGAGCCGCCGGCCTTGATGGCCTGATTGAGCACCGCGTGAATCGCCGCGACCAGCCGCTTGGCATGATCGGTGGGCTCGCCCTTTTTGGTCGCCAGCGTCGCGGCCAGCCGTCGCGGCGACAGATGCGCGCGATACAGCGCCTCGCAGACATAGATGTTGCCGAGCCCCGCGACCACGCGCTGGTCGAGCAGCGCCGCCTTCAGGCTGGTCTTCTTGTTGGCGCAGGCGCGCGCCAGCATGGCGGCGTCGAATTCATTGCCGAGCGGCTCGGGGCCGAGGCCGCTCAGCAAGCGGCTCCTCGCTCGAGCGCCTCGCGGGCAATGATCTTCATGTAGCCGAAGCGGCGCGGATCGTTGAAGACGACCGCCGCGCCCGACGACATGTGAAACACCACATGGTCATGCGCGCGATCCTTGGCGCGCGGATGGTGAAATTTGCCCGGCGCGTTCTCTTCCTCGTCCTTGACGACGCGGAACGAGCCCGACATGCCCAGATGCATCAAGCAGCACGTCGCCGGAGGCAAGGTCGGCCATCAGGTATTTGGCGCGACGGCCGAGACCGGTCACGGTCTGGCCCGTCCAGCCGCGCGACAAAATCCTTCTGGAACGGAAACCGCAGGTCTTTGCGCCTGACTTCCGCTTTCACAATCTTCGCCCCCTCCATGACCGGCTGCAGGCCGCGGCGGACGGTCTCGACTTCGGGTAATTCGGGCATGGATGGGCGTTCACCTTGTGATGTTGACGTGATAGCGACATTGCGGCGGGCGCGCTATGGTCCGGCCGTTGCTGGTTTGAGGGCGTAAAGTCGATGGATCGGCCGGACCAAACCACGCATTTCGGCTTCAGGGACGTCCCCCTGGGCGACAAGCAGACGCTGGTGAACGACGTGTTTCACAGCGTGGCGTCGCGCTACGACCTGATGAACGATCTGATGTCGGCGGGCCTGCATCGGGTCTGGAAGGACCTGATGATCAACGCGCTCAATCCGCCGCGCGGCGATACGCCGTTTGCGCTGCTCGACGTCGCCGGCGGCACCGGCGACATCGCGTTCCGCGCCGCCAAGGCCGCCGGCGCCGGCTTTCAGGGCCACCGTCTGCGACATCAATTCCGACATGCTCGGCGTCGGCCGCGAGCGCGCGGCGGCGCGCCATCTCGACGACCGGGTGTCGTTCGTCGAAGGCAATGCCGAGGCGCTGGCTTTCCCCGACCGCGCGTTTCGACGCCTACACCATCGCGTTCGGCATCCGCAACGTGCCGCGGATCGATCTCGCGCTCAGCGAGGCGTTTCGCGTGCTGAAGCCCGGCGGCCGGTTCCTGTGCCTGGAATTCTCCACCGTCGACGTGCCCGGGCTCGATCGGATTTACGATCTGTTTTCGTTCAAGGTGATTCCGCCGCTCGGCCGCGCGGTGACCGGCGACGCCGAATCCTATCGCTACCTCGTGGAATCGATCCGCAAGTTTCCCAAGCCGAGCGCATTTGCCGAGATGATCCGCGCCGCCGGCTTTTCCCGCGTCAACTGGCAGAGCCTCTCGGGCGGCATCGTGGCGTTGCATTCGGGCTGGCGTTTGTGATCTCTGCATTGACCCACATCGCGCGGCTCGCCCGCGCCGGTTTCGTGTTCGCGCGCGAGGGCGTGTTCGGCGTGGTCGATCCGAGCCTGGTGCCGCCGCCCGGGCAGCTCGCGCTGCGGCTCGCGCGGCTGATCGAACGCCCCGGCGCCAAATCCGGTCCGCGGCTGTCGCGCGCGCTGACCCGGCTCGGACCGGCCTATCTCAAGCTCGGACAGTTTCTCGCCACGCGGCCCGACGTGGTCGGCGTCATGATGGCGCGCGATCTGGAAAGCCTGCAGGACCGGCTGCCGCCGTTTTCGCAAGCCGAGGCCGAAGCCGTGATCGCGCAGTCGCTGGAACGCCCGGTAGCGCAGGCGTTTGCGAGCTTCGGCCCCGCGGTCGCCGCGGCCTCGATCGCGCAGGTGCATCGCGGCGAAACCGAGCGCGACGGCGTGCGCACGTCGGTCGCGGTGAAGGTGCTGCGGCCCAACGTCGGCCGCGCGCTTCCGCCGCGACCTCGCCGATTTCTTCTTTGTCGCGCACAAGGCCGAAGCCTATTCGGCGGAAGCGCGGCGGCTGCGGCTGGTCGAGGTCATCAATACGATGTCGCGCTCGGTGGCGATGGAGATGGACCTGCGGCTGGAGGCCGCCGCGCTCTCCGAGATGGCGGAGAACACCCGCGACGATCCGGACTTTCGCGTGCCCACCGTCGACTGGGACCGCACCACGCACAACGTGCTGACGATGGAATGGATCGACGGCATCGCGCTCAGCGATCATGCGCGGCTGGAGCAATCGCAGGTCGATCTGCCCGATCTCGGGCGCAAGGTGATCCAGAGTTTCCTGCGCCATGCGCTGCGCGACGGCTTCTTTCATGCCGACATGCACCCCGGCAATCTGTTCCTCGACGATGCCGGCCGGCTGGTCGCGGTCGATTTCGGCATCATGGGCCGGCTCGGCGTGAAGGAGCGGCGCTTCCTTGCCGAAATTCTGCTCGGGCTTCATCACCCGCGACTATCGCCGCGTCGCCGAGGTGCATTTCGAGGCCGGCTATGTGCCGGCGCATCACTCGGTCGAGAATTTCGCGCAGGCCATCCGCGCCATCGGCGAGCCGATCCACAACCGCACCGCCGAAGAAATCTCGATGGCGAAGCTGTTGACGCTGCTGCTCGAGGTCACCGGCCTGTTCGACATGCGGACCCGCCCCGAACTGATCCTGCTGCAAAAGACCATGGTGGTGGTCGAAGGCGTCGCGCGCAGCTTCGATCCCGAAACTCGACATCTGGAAGATCGCCGATCCCGTGGTGCGCGAATGGATCGAGCGCAATCTCGGCCCGGTCGGACGCATTCAGGGCGCGATGTCCGGCGCCGGCGAGCTCGGCCGCGTGCTGGCGGGCCTGCCGGCGATCGCGGCGCGGTCGGTGGCCGTGCTGGAGCAGCTGGAGACCATGACCCGGGAAGGCCTGACGCTGTCGCCGGAGACGATCGCGGCGATGGGCCGGACCGAGGGCCGCAAGAGCCGCTGGCGCACGCTGGCGCTCTGGATCATCGCCGCGACCTTTATCGCGATCCTGTTCGCTGTCCGGCAATTGTGATTGCAATGCATGCATGATGTGATAGCATTGCTATCATATCTTGCTCGGGAGCCGCCCATGGCCAGCCTGACCATCCGAAAGCTCGACGAGGCCGTCAAGGCCTATCTGCGGCTGCGTTCGGCCAGCAACGGCCGCTCGGTCGAGGAGGAGGTCCGGGTCATCCTGCGCGAGACCGTCCAGGGCCGCCCCGATTCGCCGCCGCGCCATCGCACGCCGCTTCGCCGCCCGCGGACGCCCGCTCCGCGCTCCGCGGCGCGGCCATGCGGCCGATCAGGCCCGCGTCACCCTGATCATCGGCGGCGGCATCGCCGCCTACAAGGCGCTGGACCTGATCCGGCGGCTGAAGGAGCGGCACATCCACGTCCGCTGCGTGCTGACCAAGGCCGCGCAGCAATTCGTCACGCCGCTTGCCGCCAGCGCGCTGTCGAACGAGCGCGCCTACACCGACCTGTTCGATCCCGAGAGCGAGTTCGACGCCGGCCATATCCGTCTCGCGCGCGACTGCGACCTGATCGTGGTGGCGCCGGCGACCGCCGACCTGATGGCGAAGATGGCGCAGCGGCCATGCCGACGATCTCGCCAGCGCCATTCTGCTCGCGGCCAACCGGCCGATCCTGCTGGCGCCGGCGATGAACCCGCTGATGTGGAACAATGCCGCGACCCGCCGCAACGTCGCGCAGCTCGCAGCGCGACGGCGTCGCCATGGTCGGCCCCAATGCCGGCGAGATGGCCGAAGCCGGCGAGGCCGGCGTCGGCCGGATGGCCGAGCCGCTGGAGATCGCCGCCGCCGCCGAGCGCTTTCTGCGCCCGCCGCAGCCGCGCCCGCTCGCCGGCAAGCGCGTCCTCGATTACCGCCGGCCCGACGCACGAGCCGATCGATCCGGTGCGCTACATCGCCAACCGCTCCTCCGGCAAGCAGGGTTTTGCCATTGCCGCCGCGGCGCAGGCCGCCGGCGCGGATGTCACCCTGATCTCGGGCCCGGTCGATCTCGACGATCCCGCCGGCGTGACGGTGAAGCACGTGGAATCCGCGCGCGACATGCTGCACGCAGGTGGAGGCCGCGCTGCCGGTCGATATCGCGATCTTCGCCGCCGCCGTCGCCGACTGGCGCGTCGCCAATGCAGGCGAGCAGAAACTGAAGAAGACCGCGGCCGGCATGCCGCCGCTGCAGCTGGTGGAAAATCCCGGACATCCTCGCAACGATCTCAAAGCTGACGGACAGGCGGCCGCCGCTGGTGATCGGCTTTGCCGCCGAGACCGAACATCTGATCGACAACGCCAAGGCCAAACTCGCGCGCAAGGGCTGCGACTGGATCGTCGCCAACGACGTCTCGCCGGCGACCGGCGTGATGGGCGGCGACCGCAACACGGTTCATCTGCTGACCCGCGACGGCGCCGACATCAACGTCGACTCCTGGCCGGTCGATGACCAAGGAAGAGGTCGCCACCGCGCTGGTGGCGCGGATCGCCGAAGCACGGTGGAGAAAGCCTCGTGAGCGCAACGCGTCAAGGTCGAGATCCGGCAATTGCCGCACGGCGAAGGCCTGGCGCTGCCGGCCTATCAGAGCGCCCACGCCGCCGGCCTCGACCTGCTGGCCGCGGTCCCCGAAGATGCGCCGCTGATGCTTGCGCCCGGACAGCACGCGCTGGTGCCGACCGGACTCACGATCGCGCTGCCGCCGGGCTATGAGGCGCAGGTCCGGCCGCGCTCCGGGCTCGCCGCCAAGCACGGCGTCACCGTGCTGAATGCGCCGGGCACGGTCGACGCGGATTATCGCGGCGAGATCGGCGTGCTCCTGATCAATCACGGCGACGCGCCGTTTGCGATCCGGCGCGGCGAGCGCATCGCGCAGATGGTGATCGCGCCGGTGGCGCGGGCGGAACTGGTTCCCGCGGTCTCGCTGTCCGACGACCGAGCGCGGCAGCGGCGGCTTCGGTTCGACCGGCCGCTAATTCGCGCTAAAGCGCCGGATTCATTTTCAGAAAAATCGCGCCGATCAAGCTTTAATCACCGCATTTTTTTGCGACCGGGATTCGCGTTCACGGTCTGGACTCTTACCCGCCGAGCTCCCGTTGGGGATATTGTCATTCGATTCGCGCACGGCGGGCGGTGCATCGCCGGGCGTAAAGTCGTGCGGTTTGGGGCAAACATGTCGGGCGTGATCGTTGCGATGCGTCGGACCTTGCTGTCGTGCACATCACTGGCACGCAACGGCCTGATCGCCCTTGCCACCGCGCATTCGGCGTCGATCGCACCGGCCTATGCCGGCGATCTGCCGCTGTTGGATACGATCTCGGCCTATCCTCGATCTCAATCGCCAGGAATTCGCGGTGCTGACCACGGCGCTGGCGCTGCTCGGCTTTTCGGTGGTGGCCGCGATCCTGCTGATGCGCACCCGCGCTCCGCGCGGCACGAAGCGAGGCGCGGCTGCGCGCCGACATCGGCGGACTGCAGGTCCAGGCCGACCGTTTCCGCGCGCTGTTGTTCGCGGAGCCGCAGATCCTGATTTCGTGGGCGGCCGGCGACAATCGTCCGCGAAATCAGCGGCGACACTTCGCTGCTGATGCCGCAGGATGGCCAGCAGCATCCGCCGCAGCGCATTCTTGCCTTCGGAACCTGGCTGCCGCCGGAGCCGGCGCTGCAGATGGACCATGCGGTCGACGCGCTGCGCGAGGCCGGCGAAGGTTTTCTGCTCAATCTGACGACGTCGAACGGCCGCTCGATCGAAGCCATGGGCCGCGCCATCGGCGGCCAGGCCATTGTGCGGATTCGCGAACTCGGCGGCGTGCGCCGGGAACTGGCCGAATCCAACCTGCGCTACAAGGCGCTGCTGGAGGAAACCGAGCTGCTGCGCGACTTCGCCGCCGCCGCGCCGTGGCCGATCTGGGCCAGGAGCGCGCAAGGCCAGCTTCGCTATGCCAATGCCGCCTACGCCCGGGCCACCGAGGCCACCGGCGTCGCGGACGCGATCGATCGCAACCTCGAACTGCTCGAAAGCGACCAGCGCGACGACGTCAACCGGGCGCTCGACGATGATCTCGGCCTTCACCGCGCGGCTGCCGATCGTGGTCGGCGGCGAGCGCCGGGTCTACGACGTGCATGCGCTGAATCTCGGCGGCGGAAGCGCCGGCATCGCCATCGACGCCAGCGAGGCCACCGCGCTGCGCGCGGCGCTGGTGCGGATGGCGGAGGCGCATCGCCGCACCCTCGATCAGCTGTCCTCCGGCGTCGCCGTGTTCGACGGCCAGCGGCGGCTGGCGTTCTACAACGATTCCTATCGCCGCCTGTGGGACCTCGACCGCGCATTTCTCGACGGCAACCCCGACGATTCGAGCGTGCTCGACCGGCTGCGCGCCGCGCGCAAAGTTCCGGAACAGCCGGATTTCCGGGCCTGGAAGGCCAAGCTGCACGAGGCCTATCGCGCGGTCGAGCCGGCCAAGGATACCTGGTATCTGCCCGATGGCCGCGCCGTCAGCGTCGTCACCACGCCAAATCCGGAAGGCGGCGTCACCTATCTGTTCGACGACGTCACCGAAAGCCTCGATCTCGCCCGGCGGTTCGACGGCCTGATCCGGGTCCAGCGCGAAACGCTCGACAATCTCGCCGAAGCGGTCGCGGTGTTCGGCAGCAACGGCCGCGCGCAATTGTTCAATCCGGCCTTCGCCAAGATGTGGAAGCTGTCGTCCGAGGCGCTGCGCGAACAGCCGCATATCGAGACGGTGGAAGACTGGTGCAGGCCGCTGTTCGACGACGCCGACACCTGGCGGACCATCCGCGAAGCCGTCACCGCGATCGAGAACCGGGTCGAGGTGCCGCTGAAGCTGGAGCGCAAGGATGGCAGCGTGCTGGACTGCATGACCATGCCGCTGCCCGACGGCGCCACCATGCTGACATTCCAGGACATCACCGATACCGAAAACGTCGAGCGCGCGCTGCGCGAGCGCAACGAGGCGCTGGAGACCGCCGACCAGATGAAGGTCGATTTCGTCCACCACGTGTCCTACGAATTGCGCTCGCCGCTGACCACCATCATCGGCTTTGCGCACTTCCTCAGCGACCCCGTCACCGGCCCGCTGATGCCGAAGCAGGCCGAGTATCTCGGTTACATCACCGCCTCGACCAACGCGCTGCTGGCGATCATCAACAACATCCTCGATCTCGCGACCATCGACGCCGGCGCGATGTCGCTCAATCTCGGTTCCATCGACATCCGCAAGACCATCGAAGCCGCCGCCGAAGGCATCCAGGACCGGCTCGCAACCGACCGCATCCAGCTCAAGGTCGATGTCGATCCCGACATCGGAAGCTTTGTCGGCGACGAACGCCGCGTGGTGCAGGTGTTGTATAATCTGCTGGCGAATGCCGTCGGTTTCTCGCCTCAGGACGCCACCATCGGCTTGAGCGCCAGGCGAACCGAGCACAGCGTCGTCTTCACCGTGACCGATTCCGGCCCGGGCATTCCGCCCGACGTCAAGGACAAGGTGTTCGACTGGTTCGAAAGTCACTCCCACGGCTCGCGGCACCGCGGCGCCGGCCTCGGCCTGTCGCTGGTGCGCTCGTTTGTCGAACTGCACGGAGGCAAGGTGCGCGTCGATTCGATCGTCGGCAAAGGCACGACCGTGACCTGTGACTTTCCGATCGACCAGGCCGCGCATCGCAACGCCGCGGAATGACCGTTCCCACGACATTCTCGCTGGCGTTGACCAACGAGATGGCGACCGCGCATCTGATGGCCGATCTCGCGCTGCTGATCGGCCCCGGCGACGTCATCACTCTTTCCGGCGACCTCGGCGCCGGGAAGACCGCAGCCGCCCGCGCCATGATCCGCTATCTCGCCGGCGACGACGCATTGGAGGTTCCAAGCCCGACCTTCACGCTGGTACAGGCCTACGATCTGCCACCCTTTCCGCTGCTGCATGCCGACCTCTACCGCGTCAACGACGCCGTGGAACTCGAGGAGATCGGCCTGTCGCCGTTGCCGGAAGACACGGTGGCGCTGATCGAATGGCCGGAGCGCGCACCATCGGCGCTGCCCCAGGACCGGATCGACATCGCGCTCAGCCATCGTCCGGCGCTGGGATCGACGGCGCGCGCCGCTGAAATCACCGGCTACGGCAAGGCCGCCGCGCAAGTCGCGCGGCTGAAGGCGCTGCGGCAGTTTCTCGACGGCGCAGGCTATGGCGAGGCAAAACGCCAGCGCATGGCCGGCGATGCGTCGACACGCTCCTATGCGCGGCTGGTTCGCGACGACGGCGTTGTCATCCTGATGAACTCGCCGCAGCGCCCCGACGGGCCGGCGATCTATGACGGCAAGTCGTACAGCGCCGCCGTGCATCTGGCCGAGGACGTCAAGCCGTTCGTCGCCATCGCCAGGGCATTAAGCGAGCGCGGCTTCTCGGCGCCTGCGATCCATCACGCCGACCTCGACGCCGGATTCCTGATCACCGAGGATTTCGGCAGCGCAGGTCTTTATCGAAGGCGATCCGCCCGCACCTGATCGCCGAGCGTTACGAGGCCGCGACCGACATGCTGGCGGCGCTGCACCGCGAAGCGCTGCCGGAAATTCTCCCGTTGACGCCGCAGCTCAGCTACGCCATGCCGATTTTCGACACCGATGCGCTGTTGGTCGAGGTCGGACTGATGCTCGAATGGTATCTGCCGGATCGCGGCGCCGAGCCTGACAACGACATGCGCGCCGAATTCGTCGATGATGTGGCGCGATCTGCTGAGCAAGCCCGCGGCCGCCGCCAGGACCTGGGTGCTGCGGGACTTTCATTCCCCCAATCTGATCTGGCTTGGCGAGCGCTCCGGCATCAGCAAAAGTCGGCATCATCGACTTCCAGGACGCCGTGCTGGGCCCGGCCGCCTACGATCTGGCGTCGCTGCTGCAGGATGCGCGGATCGACGTGCCCGAGCAGCTCGAGCTTGCGCTGCTGACGCGCTACGTCAAGGCGCGGCGTGCGTCCGACGACAGCTTCGATCCGGCCGCTTTCGCCGAGCTCTATGCCATCATGTCGGCGCAGCGCAACACGCGGCTGCTCGGCACCTTTGCGCGGCTCAACCGGCGCGACGGCAAGCCGCAATATCTGCGCCATCAGCCCCGAATCTGGACCTATCTCGACCGTTCGCTGGCCCACCCCGCGCTTGCGCGCGCCCGGGAGTGGTATTCCGCCAACGTCCCCGCACCGGTCCCCTGATTTACCTTTACCGCTTGTTAGCCAACCTGCCTCTAATCTGCGGCGGACCCTGCCCCAAGTGCAGGGCGCGGTTGCTTTGAGGCTGGAGCGGATCAATGGCGACAGAACGACGCAAAGGCGAACGCGTCACATTCGAACGCGGCATCCCCGCGCACATGATGGGCATCGACGGCACCTGGCGGCGCGAATGCACCATGGAAGACATTTCGGAGACCGGCGCGAAACTCAGTGTCGAAGGCTCGGTCGAGGGGCTGCATCTCAAGGAATTCTTCCTGCTGCTGTCGTCCACCGGGCTCGCCTATCGCCGCTGCGAACTGGCCTGGGTCAACGGCGACCAGATCGGCGTCAATTTCATTAGAACGGGCGACAAGAAGAAAAAAACGGGCAAGCGCGCGCCACAGACCGCGGAAGCCTGATCGGGCCAGGCCGGTCGCACAACCGTCATGCGGGGCGGCTATGGCATCAACCGATCGGTGCCTCCGCGAATCACCATGATATGATTGGCGCTACCTGAGAACGCCGGTTCGGGAAAACTCCCAAAATGTCCGTCAAACCCACCAAAGCCATGGTCCTCGCCGCCGGCCTTGGCGTGCGCATGCGCCCACTGACGGACCGGATGCCGAAGCCGCTGGTGCGCGTGGCGGGCCACACGCTGCTCGATCACGTGCTCGACAAGCTCGGCGACGCCGGCGTCAGCGAAGCCGTCGTCAATGTTCACTATCTGCCCGACCAGATCATCGACCACGTCGCCGACCGCGCGCGTCCGCGCGTGATCATCTCCGATGAACGCGACCAGGTGCTCGGCACCGGCGGCGGCGTCGTCAAGGCGCTGCCTTTGCTCGGCCCCGCGCCGTTCTTCCTTGTCAACGCCGACACCCTGTGGATCGATGGCGTGCGGCCCAATCTGGCGCGGCTCGCGGAGGCCTTCGATCCCTCGCGCATGGATATCCTGCTGTTGATGGCGCCGACGACCAGCAGCATCGGCTATGGCGGACGCGGCGACTACGCGATGCTGCCCGATGGCGCGTTGCGCAAGCGCAGGGAACATCAGGTGGTTCCGTTCGTCTATGCGGGCGCGGCGATCATGTCGCCGTCCCTGTTCGCCGATGCGCCCACGGGTGACTTTTCGCTGACCAAAATGTTCGACCGCGCCAACGCGCAGGAGCGGCTGTTCGGTCTCCGGCTGGACGGCGTGTGGATGCATGTGGGAACTCCCGACGCGGTGCGCGCGGCGGAAGCGGCCTTTCTCGCCAGCGTCGCCTGATCCTCCCGTCATTCCGGGATGCGCCGTAAGGCGCAGACCCGGAATCTCGAGATTCCGGGTTCGCGTCTCCAACGCGCCCCGAAATGACGGCATGGGCCGCATCGAACTCCCTCCCCAGTGCCGCCCATGCCATGATGCCGCCTGATCCGCGAATCAGGAAGGCCCATGCGCGTTTTCAGCGTTCCAGTATCAGCGCCGTTCCTGCGCACGCGTCATTGCCGCGCTGATCGATGGCAGGCTGGTCAATGGCTTCGAGGCGCGCACGGACCCCTCACAACTCGCGCAGGCGACGCTCTATCTGCCGACCCGGCGCGCGGGGCGGCTGGCGCATGGCATTTTCCTGGATGTGCTCGGCAAGGATGCGGCGATCCTGCCGCGCATTGTCGCACTTGGCGACATCGACGAGGATGAGCTTGCCTTCTCGGAAGATTCCGAGCCCGGCGGTATCGCCCCGCTGGACGTTCCGCCCAAACTCGGCGAGCTCGAGCGCCGGTTGGTGCTGGCGAGACTTGTCGCCGCCTGGGCCAAACGGCCGGTGCTGTCACCGCTGGTGGTCGGCGGCCCTGCCTCCACGCTTGCACTGGCCGGCGACCTTGCGCGGCTGATCGACGACATGGTGACGCGCGGCGTCGACTGGAGCGCGCTTGACCGTCTCGTGCCTGACCAGTTCGACAAATACTGGCAGTACACGCTGGATTTCCTGAAGATCGCCCGCGACTTCTGGCCGGCTTTTCTTGCCGAAACCAACAAGATTGAGCCCGCCGCGCGCCGCAACCTATTGATCGATGCTGAAGCAGAGCGCCTCACAAGATCATCCGACGGTCCCGTGATCGCCGCGGGCTCCACCGGATCGATGCCATCAACGGCAAAATTCCTGCAGGCCGTGGCCAGGCTGCCGCACGGCGCGGTGGTGCTGCCGGGCCTCGATACCGATCTCGACGACGACGCCTGGCAATTGATCGGCGGTGTCAGGGACGCACAAGGAAAATTCACCACGCCGCCGGCATCGAACCATCCGCAATATGCGATGCACGCGCTGCTGGCGCGCTTCGGCATCAAGCGCGGCGATGTCGAAATTCTCGTGAAGCCTGCACAGGGCGGCCGCGAGGTGCTGGCATCCGAGGCGATGCGGCCGTCAAACGCCACCTCGGAATGGCACGATCGGCTGAAACGGCTGGATATCGCGGCACAGATCGCAGCCGGCATGGATAAGCTCGCCGTAGTCGAAGCCCCAAACCCGGAGATCGAGGCGCTCGCTATCGCGGTCGCAATGCGCGAGGCGCGGCATCTCGACAAGTCGGTGGCGCTGGTGACGCCGGACCGCGCGCTGGCGCGGCGGGTGACGGCAGCGCTCGGCCGCTGGAATCTCGAATTCAACGATTCCGGCGGCGACCCGCTGATGGAAACGCCGGCCGGGATCTTTGCCCGGCTGGTGGCGGAAGCCGCGACAAAGGGATTGGAGCCGCCGACCCTGCTGGCACTGCTCAAGCATCCGATGTTCCGGCTCGGCGGCATGCATGACGCGTTGAAGCGCGGCATTGAAGTGCTCGAGCTTGCGCTGCTGCGCGGCACCCGGCCGCAGTCGGGCAGCAGTGGACTGGCCGCCGATTTCGCGCGCTTCCGCGACGAACTGCGCAAGTTGCGCGGCGGCGAAACCTCGTCGCTGCACCGTGCCGAGCCGCGTGCACGGCTCAGAGACCCCGAACTCGACCTGGCGCAATCGCTGATCGCGGAGCTCCGCAAGGCGCTGACGCCGTTGGAAGGTCTTGCGGGCTCCAGACCGCATGATTTCGCCGAACTCGCGCAACGCCACCAGGAGGCGTTGGCCAATCTCTCCGCCGACGAGCAAGGTGGCGCCACGGCATTCGACGGGCCGGATGGTATCGCACTCGCGTCCGCCTTCGACGATTTGCTCGGCCGGCAGGAGAAGATCGGCCTGATGGTCGAGGCCGGCGACTATGCCGAGGTGTTCCAGACCGCCTTTGCTGACCGTCTGGTGCGGCGGCGGGAGTTGCCGGGCGCGCAACTCCACATCTTCGGCCAACTGGAAGCGCGGCTGACGGAATCCGACCGCGTCATCCTGGGCGGCCTCGTCGAAACCGTGTGGCCGCCGGCGCCGCGCGTCGATCCGTGGCTGAGCCGACCGATGCGTCATGAACTCGGTCTCGACCTTCCGGAGCGCCGCATCGGCCTTTCCGCGCACGACTTTGCTCAACTGCTCGGACACCAGGACGTGATCCTCACCCATTCGGCAAAGGTCGGCGGCGCTCCGGCAGTCGCCTCGCGCTTCCTGCACCGGCTGGAAGCCGTTGCCGGCGAGACGCGCTGGAAGGCGGCGAAGTCGGCCGGCGACAAGTATGTTCACCATGCCGGCGCGATCGACCGGCCCACGGAGGTCAAGCCGATCGAGCAGCCGCAGCCCAGGCCGCCGCGCGAGACGCGCCCGACAAAGTTATCGGTCACCGCGATCGAGGACTGGCTGCGCGATCCCTACACGATCTATGCTCGCCACATTCTCAATCTCGACTCGCTCGATCCCGTAGACATGCCGCTGTCGGCGGCCGATCGCGGCTCTGCAATCCACGAAGCGCTTGGTGAATTCACCAAGGAACACGCAAATGCACTTCCGGACGACGCGGTAGGCGTATTGCGCCGTATCGGCGAAAAGCATTTCGCGCCGCTGATGGAGAAGCCGGAGGCCCGCGCGCTGTGGTGGCCGCGGTTCCAGCGGATCGCGCGCTGGTTCGCCGAATGGGAGGCCGCGCGCCGCGGCGACATCGCCGCCATCGCCGCCGAGATCCGCGGCGAAATCAAGATCCCCCTCGACAATGCCAGAATATTCACGCTATCGGCGCGCGCCGACCGGATCGAACGCCGCCGGGACGGCAGCTTCGCCATCCTCGACTACAAGACCGGGCAACCGCCGACCGGAAAGCAGGTACGAATGGGATTGTCGCCGCAGCTCACGCTGGAGGCGGCGATCCTGCGCGAGGGAGGCTTTCCCGGTATCGATGCGGGCGCCTCCGTCGGAGAACTCGCCTATGTCAGATTGAGCGGCAACAATCCGCCGGGCGAGCACAAGACGGTCGAATTGAAGATCAGGCAAAACGAAACGCCGCAGCTGCCCGATGATGCGGCCGATTATGCGCGGGCGCAGCTCGAGGCGCTGATCCGCCGGTTCGAGAACCCGAACGAGCCGTATCGATCGCTAGTCCTGTCGATGTGGACTGCCCGCTACGGCGACTATGACAACCTCGCCCGTGTCAAGGAATGGTCCGCCGCCGGCGGCGTTGCGCTGGAGGAGTGGTGAAGGCACCGCGCACCATTCCCCTGCCCATCCGTGACGCGCAGGCGCGCGCATCCGATCCCGCCGCATCCGCGTTCGTGTCGGCCAACGCCGGCTCCGGCAAGACCCATGTGCTGGTGCAGCGCGTGATCCGTCTGATGCTCGCCGGCGTGCCGCCGGAAAAGATCCTGTGCCTCACCTTCACCAAGGCAGCAGCAGCCAACATGGCCGAGCGCGTGTTCACGACGCTCGGCCACTGGGTAACGCTCGATGACGACGCACTCGATGCCGCGATCCGCGACGCCGGTATTGCGCACCCGACTGTGCAGTCGCGCAAATCGGCACGCGAACTCTTCGCCTCGGCGCTGGAAACACCGGGCGGGCTGAAGGTTCAAACCATCCACGCGCTGTGCACCCGCCTGTTGCAGCAATTTCCCTTCGAAGCCAATGTACCGGCGCGCTTCACCGTGCTCGACGACCGCGACCAGACCGAGATGATGGAGCGCGCCAGCCTCGCCGTGATGCTCAATGCCTCGCGGGCACCCGACAGCGCGATCGGGCGCGCGCTGCTGGCCGCCATGGCGAACGCAGCTGACGTTACTTTCAAAGACGTCGTGCGCGAGGCATGCTTCTGCCGCGATCATTTCATGGCCTGGACCGATGCGGCCGGCAGCGCTGACGCGGCCGTCACGCAGGTTTCGGCCCTACTTGGGGTCGCCGCCAATGACAGCATCGAAGACGTCGAGCGCGAGATCGTCGACGGCCCCAACCTGCCGCGATCACGCTGGGAGGAGATTGCGCGGGCGCTCGATACCGGAGCCAAGACCGAGCGCGACAACGCAGACCGGCTACGCGCCGCGCTGCGGGCCGCCGGCGCGGCCCAGGTCGACGAATATCTCGACATATTCCTGACCGACGCCGATCGCAGTCCGCGCAAATCAGTGGTGACGAAGAATTTCGTTCGGGACAATCCGGCGATCGCAAGCCGCTTCGACGCTGAGGCGAGCCGGCTGGTTCCGCTGATCGAAAAGCGACGCGCGGTCACGACACGGGACCGCACCGAAGCCTTGCTTCATATTGCCATCGCGGTCGCCGCGAACTACCGGCGCGAAAAGGCCGAGCGCGGCCTGCTAGACTATGACGATCTGATCGACAAGACGCTGGCCCTGCTTGCAAGCGGAGCGTCCGGCTGGGTGCACTACAAGCTCGACCGCGGCGTCGATCACGTGCTGATCGACGAGGCGCAGGACACCAGCCCCAGGCAATGGGACATCATCGCGCATATCATCTCGGAATTCACCGCCGGCGCCGGGGCGCATGACGGCGTGATCCGCACCGTGTTCGCTGTCGGCGACGAGAAACAGTCGATCTTCTCCTTTCAGGGAGCTGCGCCGCGGGAGTTCGATGCACGCCGGTGGGAGTTGAAGAAGAAGTTCGAGGACGCCGAGCTTAGATTCGAGTCCATCCCGTTCACCTATTCCTTCCGGTCGGGACGGGCGATCCTGGAATCCGTCGACCACGTATTTCGCGACGAGGCGATCTACCGCAGCATCCACGCCGAAAAGGCCTATCCGCTGCACGAAGCGCTGCCCGATGCAGGTCCGAGCCAGATCGATCTCTGGGAACTTTCGGTCCCCGATGAGAAGCAGGACATCGAGGGCTGGCGCGCGCCGTTCGATGGCGTCCCGGTGACGAGCGCCGAGGTCAAACTGTCGAAACGCATCCAGAGCGAGATCGCCAGGCTCGTCGCCGGCGGCACCATGACCGGGCGCATCGGCAATCGTCGGCGCCTTACCTATGGCGACGTGCTGGTGCTGGTGCGCCGCCGCGGCAACCTCTTCGACGCCGTCATCCAGGCGCTGAAGCACGCCGGCATTCCCGTGGCCGGCGCCGACCGGCTCAAACTCACCGAACACATTGCAATCATCGACTTGATGAATCTCGCCGACGCCCTGTTGCTGCCGCAGGACGATCTTGCGCTCGCCGTCGCGATTGAAGAGCCCGTTGTTCAACCTCACCGAGGACGAGCTGTTCACGCTGGCCTGGAATCGCAAGGGATCGCTGCGCGACGCGCTGACCGCTCACGCCGCCGAGAGCGGCAGGTTCAGGGGCGCGCTCGACCGGCTCGCCGAGTGCGAGCGACGCTTTCGCACCGAGACTCCGTTTGCCTTCTATGCCTGGCTGCTCGGCGGGGACAACGGCCGCGCGCGCATCCTGCGCCGGCTCGGGCACGAAGCCAACGATGCGCTCGACGAATTCCTCGAACTGGCAATGTCCTACGAGAAGAAGGCGCCGGCCTCGCTGCAGGGCTTCATGGCGTGGCTGCGCGCCGCCGACACCGAGGTGAAACGCGACATGGAGATCTCGCGCGACGAGGTCCGCGTGATGACCGTGCATGGCGCGAAAGGGCTGGAAGCCCCCGTGGTGTTCATGGCCGACACCACGACGTCGCCATCGGACACCCAGCGCCTCCGCCTCATCCGTTTGCCGCAAGGAAACGGCGGCAAGGTCGTGGTCTGGGCCGGACGCAAGGCCGACGATCCGCGTTGTGTGGCCGACGCGCGCAACGCCATGCTGGAGGAGACCGAGCACGAATATCGCCGCCTGCTCTACGTCGCGATGACGCGCGCGGCTGATCGGCTGATCATCGCCGGCTGCATGCCCGGCAACCGGAACAGCGTCCGCGAGAATTCCTGGTACGATTTGATCACGCGAGGCCTTGCGAATTCGGACCTGGCTTTCCAGGAAATCCGGGCTGGCGACGGAGTGGTGAAAAGCTATCGGCGAGCGGAAGACGCAACGCCCGAGACCGACAGCGCCCTCGACGCTGCGCAAGCACGCATCCATCGCTGCCGGAGTGGCTGCACACCCCGGCTGCGCCGGAGCCAACCATCGACCGCCGGCTGCGCCCGTCCGATCCCGGCCACCGATGAGGGCAAAACCTTCCGCAGCGGCGAATCGCCCGCACTGCGCGCCCGCGCCCTCAAGCGCGGCACGCTGGTGCACCGGCTGCTGCAATCGCTGCCCGAGCTCGCGACCGAGCGCCGCCGCGACGCGGCGCTGAAATACCTCGCCCGCAACGCCGGCGATTGGACCGATGGCGACCGCGAGGCGCTGGCGGAGCAGATGTTGGCCCTGATCGGGGATAGCGCGATTTGCACCGGTATTTGCGGCCGGCAGCCGCGCCGAGGTCTCGATCGTCGGACGGCTGGAACGGCCCGGACGGCCGCCCGCGCTGGTTTCGGGGCAAATCGACCGGCTGGTGGTGACGCCGAACGAGGTCCTGATCGTCGACTACAAGACCAATCACGCCCCGCCGACATGCGGCGGCGGAAGCGCCCCGGACTTATGTCCGCCAGCTCGCGCTCTACCGGGCGGTGCTCGGAAAGCTTTATCCCCAACGGCCGGTCCGCGCCGCGCTGCTCTGGACCGAAACGCCTGAATTGATGGAGATTTCTGCTCCTGCGCTGGACGCGGCAGCTGGCACTGTCATCTGCAGCGGGACGACCAAGCTTGACCCGGCAAGGTCGCGTTCATAGGTTGCTTGCATGATCCCGGCGGCGATTCTCTCAGGCCGCCTCCTTCCCAAACTGAACGAGGTATTCCGATGGCCGTTGGCAAGGTTTCTGACGCCGATTTCGAAGCCGAAGTGCTCAAGGCGACCGGCCCGGTCGTGGTCGATTTCTGGGCCGAGTGGTGCGGCCCGTGCCGCATGATCGCGCCCGCGCTCGACGAGATTTCCGGCGCGATGGGCGACAAGGTCAAGATCGTGAAGCTGAACGTCGACGAGAGCCCGAAGACGGCGTCGAAATACGGCGTGATGTCGATCCCGACCCTGATGATCTTCAAGGGCGGCGAGATGGCCTCGCGCCAGGTCGGCGCCGCGCCGAAGGCAAAACTGCAGCAGTGGATCACCGCTGCGGTCTGATCGCGTCGCGCAACAACTATTCTGAAGGCGGCCGGCTCATCGCCGGCCGTTTTGTTTTCAGCCCTGCCGGATCCACCCCGTCGCCAGCGCGGACGCGAATTCGAGGTCGCCATTGCGGCGCGCCAATGCCGCCATCGCTTCGTGATCGTAGGGCACATGGCGGAAGGTCACGCGCCAGCTTCCCGCGACCAGTTCCAGGATCGCGTAGCGGGCGTCGGGCGTGCCCGCCTCGATCCGGTGCGGAAACGGAACGTTGTAGGAAAAGCCGGGGCCGCCGACGCTGCCGGGATTGACCACCAGGCGTCCGTCGCCAAGCCTCACCGCGCGCGCGATATGGGTATGGCCGCAAAGAATCAGCGACTGCGAAATTCCTTCGGCTTCTTTCTCGATCGCGTCCAGCGGCGCCATCGTGACCGCGCCCTCGGGCGTCACCGTCTCCAGCCAGTAGACGTTGTCGTCCGCGGGCGTCGCGTGGCAGAGAAAGACCTGATCGCGAAATACACGCGTGGGTGGCACCGTGCGCAGCCAGTCGAGATGACCGCTGTCGAGCTGCGCATAAGCGGGGCGGTCCCACGCGC
This sequence comes from uncultured Alphaproteobacteria bacterium, assembly GCA_963735835.1. GTDB lineage: Bacteria > Pseudomonadota > Alphaproteobacteria > Rhizobiales > Xanthobacteraceae > Bradyrhizobium. The sequence goes on from CAVTNA010000030.1 coordinate 107,634, forward strand.
CCATCTTCTCGACCGGTCGGTCGATCAGCCAGCGGTCATGATTGCCGAGCACATGGACCGCGTCGAGCGCCATCAGCGCATCCATCGTCCGCCGTGCGTCGAGCGGTCCGCTCGCCATGTCGCCGAGGTTGACGATCTCGTCGATGCCTTGCGCGCGGATGTCGGCAAGGACCGCTTCCAGCGCGAGGTAGTTTCCGTGCACATCGGCAATCGCGGCAAAGCGCATTGAAAACCTATCCCGGCGGGGTGCCGTTGGCGGCCAGCACATGGCCGGCGAGATACAGCGAGCCCGTGATCAGGATGCGCGGCGGCACTTCGTAGGCCAGACGCGCCAGCGAACGCAGCGCCGCCTCGACACTGGCTGACGTCTCCACCCGCATGCCGAGTGCGCGCGCGGCGTCCGCCATCCGGTCCGGCGGCATGGCGTTGTCGCGCTCCGGTATCTGCACCGCGATGATGTGGCGGGTCAGCCCGGCGAAGTTGGCGAGAAATGCGCCGGCATCCTTGTTGGCCATCATGCCGACGATGACCACGAGCGGACGCGATACCCGCTCCTCGAGATCGCCGAGCGCTGCCGCGGCGACCCGGCCGCCCTCGGCATTGTGCCCGCCGTCGAGCCATATCTCGGAACCCTGCGGCGCCTGCTCCACCAGCGCGCCGGAGGCCAGGCGCTGCATCCGTGCCGGCCATTCGGCATTGACGATACCGGCCTCGAACGCTGCGGTATCGATCCTGAAGGCGTCTTGCGCGCGCAGCGTCGCGATGGCGAGGCCGGCATTGTCGAACTGATGCCGGCCGAACAATCTTGGCGCCGCCAGATCCATCAGGCCGCGATCGTCCTGGTAGACCAGTCGTCCGCGCTCGACATTGACGTGCCACTCCTGCCCGGCCGAATGCAGCGGCGCGCGCATGCGCCTGGCCTGCTGCTCGATCACGGCAATCGCCTCGGGCGCCTGCTCCGCGCAGATCACCGGCACGTCGCGCTTGATGATGCCGGCCTTTTCGCGGGCAATCGTCATCAGCGTGTTGCCCGAGAAATTCGGTGTGATCCATGCTGATCGGCGCGATCACGGTCGCCAGCGGCGCGTCGACCACGTTGGTGGCATCGAGCCGGCCGCCGAGGCCGACTTCCAGCAGCACGACATCGGCCGGATGCCGCGCGAACAGCCAGAATGCCGCCGCGGTCTCGATTTCGAAAATGGTGATCGGCGCGCCCGCATTGGCCCGCTCGCAATGTTCCAGCGCGGCGCGCAGTTCGTCATCGCCGACCAGCGCGCCGCCGCCCGCGCTGGCCGAGGCGAAAGCATTCGTTGATCCGCACCAGATAGGGCGAGGTATAGACGTGGACGCGCAGAGCTGGGCGGCTTCCAGAATTGCGCGCAGATACGCGATGGTCGAACCCTTGCCATTGGTGCCGGCGACATGAATCACCGGCGGCAACTTGCGTTCGGGATGATCGAGCCGCTCCAGCAGCCGTTGCATCCGCTCGAGATCGAGATCGATACGCCTCGGATGCAGGGCGGATAGCCGCGCGATCAATTCGCCGAGCGGCGGCGATCGCTTTGCCGCAGCTGCCTTCACGCGTGGGGCGCTGCCGGCGCCACATCCGCGCCCGATGCGATCTGGGCCTGAATGGCGACCTTGCGCCGCGGGCCTGGAGGCGGTTTCCGGCGCCGGCGATTTCGTCAGCAGCCGGCAAAGGCGCGCCAGCGTCGGGCGCAGATCGTGGCGATGCACCACCATGTCGACCATGCCATGGTCTTTCAGATATTCGGCGCGCTGAAATCCTTCCGGCAATTTCTCGCGAATCGTCTGTTCGATCACGCGCGCGCCGGCAAAGCCGATCAGCGCGCCGGGCTCGGCAATCTGCACGTCGCCGAGCATGGCATAGGAGGCGGTGACGCCGCCGGTGGTCGGATTGGTCAGCACCACGATATAGGGCAGTTTCGCCTCGCGCAGCATCTGCACGCCGACCGTGGTTCGCGGCATCTGCATCAGCGACAAAATGCCTTCCTGCATGCGGGCGCCGCCGGAGGCCGCGAACACGATGAACGGAGATTTCTTTTCCAGTGCGAGCTCAAGCCCGCGCACGATCGCTTCGCCGGCGGCCATGCCGAGCGAACCGCCCATGAAATCGAAATCCTGCACCGCGATCACGGTGGCGGCACCTTCGAGCTTGCCGTAACCCACCTTGATGGCGTCATTCAGTCCGGTCCGGGCGCGGGCATCCTTGATGCGGTCGGCATAGCGGCGTTCGTCGCGGAATTTCAGGGGATCGGCGGTCACCTCGGGCAGCGCCACGTCGAACCAGGTCTCGTTGTCGAAGATCGATTTCAGCCGCGCCACCGCGCCCATTCGCATGTGGTAGTTCGAGCCGGGAATCACGAACTGGTTGGCCTCGACGTCCTTGTAGAACACGAGCTGCCCGGAATCCGGGACATTTGATCCACAAATTCTCCGGCGTCTCGCGGCGCAGGATGTTGCGGATCTTCGGCCGGACGACGTTGGTGAGCCAATTCATGTTTCGCTCCGAATAGCGATCGAATCGCTTTTCAATAGTTTAGCGCGCGATCGGGCGCAAAACCGGATTCCACGCTTGGCTGATCGCGCCCTGAATATATGGCGGGTGGGATACCCCCCGGCAAGCCGCCGCCTGGCGCCTGTCTCCACCGCAATTGTGGCTTATTCCGCAGCCTGCTTCGCACCCCGCACGCCCTGCGCCAGCGAAGCCACGAGATCGGCCACGGCATCGACCGTTTTGGCGGTCGCGGCGCCTTTCGCATCGAGGCTGCCGCGCAGGGCGTCGACCAGCGCCGTGCCGACCACCGCGCCGTCGGCATTTTGCGCGATTGCCGCGCGCGGCTTCCGGCGTCCTGATGCCGAAGCCGACACAGACCGGCAGTTTGGTATGCCGCTTGATGCGGGCGACCGCCTCGCCGACGACCTTGGTATCGGCGCCGGCGCTGCCGGTGATGCCGGTGATGGAGACGTAGTAGACAAAGCCCGAGGTGTTGGCGAGCACCGCGGGCAGGCGCTTGTCGTCGGTGGTCGGCGTCGCCAGCCGGATGAAATTAAGCCCGGCCTTCAGCGCCGGCAGGCACAGTTCGGTGTCTTCCTCCGGCGGCAGGTCGACGATGATCAGGCCGTCGACGCCGGCGGATTTGGCGTCGACGAGAAACTTGTCGACGCCGTAGATGTAGATCGGGTTGTAGTAGCCCATCAGCACCAGCGGCGTGGCGTTATCGCCTTGGCGAAACTCGCGCACCATCGCGAGCGTCTTGCTTCAGGGTCATGCCGGCCTTCAGCGCGCGCAAGCCCGCCGCCTGGATCGGCCGGCCCGTCCGCCATCGGATCGGTGAAGGGCATGCCGATCTCGATGATGTCGGCGCCGGCCTTCGGCAGCGCCTTGATGATGTCGAGCGAGGTCGCGGGATCGGGATCGCCGGCCATCAGGAAGGTGATGAAGGCCGAGCGGCCCTGCTTCTTCAGCTCGGCAAAGCGTGCGTCGATGCGGGTGGTCATGATGCGGCGATCGCTGTGCTATACCTCTCCCCGTCGGGGAGAGGTCGGCTGCGCAGCAGCCGGGTGAGGGGGATGGACAAGTTCAAGGCGAGAGCCCGAAATCTTCGCTTGTCGCAAACGAGCGCCGAGGCGAAGCTTTGGCAAGCGCTGCGCAACCGGCGGCTGGCGCGGTGGAAATTTCGCCGCCAGCATCCGATCGACCGATACGTCGTTGATTTCGTGACACTCGACGGAAAACTGATCGTAGAAGTCGACGGCGTAACGCACGCCGAACCGTCAGAGCTGGCAAGAGATACAGCCAGGTCCGATGTATTGGAGGCCTGCGGCTTCCACATTGTCCGCGTCTCGAATACCGATGTGTACGACAATCTCGAAGGCGTCCTCGAAATGATCGAAAGCACGCTGCGATTCGATTGAGCGGAAAGACCCCTCACCCGGCTGCTGCGCAGCCGACCTCTCCCCGCCGGGGAGAGGTGAAGAAAGCCGCGGCGTTCGGACAGTCACTTCTTCTTTCCCCGCAAAATATCCGCCACCTGCGGAATGTCCTTGTCGCCGCGACCGGAGAGATTGACCACCATCAGATGATCTTTCGGCCGCTTCGGCGCGAGCTCCATCACCTTGGCGATGGCGTGCGCCGGCTCCAGCGCCGGGATGATGCCTTCCAGCCGCGACAGCAACTGGAACGCCGCCAGCGCTTCGTCGTCGGTGGCGGACAGATACGTCACCCGGCCGGTTTCGTGCAGCCAGGAATGCTCCGGCCCGATGCCGGGATAATCCAGCCCCGCCGAAATCGAATGCGCGTCCTGGATCTGGCCGTCATCGTCCATCAGCAGATAGGTGCGGTTGCCGTGCAGCACGCCGGGCCGGCCGCCGGCGATCGAGGCCGCATGCAGCTGCGTGAGCCCATGGCCCGCCGCCTCGACGCCGAAGATCTCGACCGAGGGATCGTCGAGGAAGGGATGAAACAGCCCCATCGCGTTGGAGCCGCCGCCGATGCAGGCGACCAGCGAGTCCGGCAGGCGGCCTTCCGCTTCCTGCATCTGCGCCCGGGTCTCGATCGCCGATCACCGACTGGAAGTCGCGCACCATCATCGGATAGGGATGCGGGCCGGCGACGGTGCCGATGCAGTAGAACGTGTTGTGCACATTGGTGACCCAGTCGCGCAGCGCCTCGTTCATGGCGTCCTTCAGCGTGCGCGAGCCCGACTGCACCGGGATCACCTTGGCGCCCAGCATCTCCATGCGGATGACATTGGGCTGCTGCCGCTCGACATCGACCGCGCCCATATAGACCACGCATTCGAGCCCGAAGCGGGCGCACAGCGTCGCGGTGGCGACGCCATGCTGGCCGGCGCCGGTCTCGGCGATGATGCGCTTCTTGCCCATGCGCCGCGCCACCATGATCTGGCCGAGCACGTTGTTGACCTTGTGCGAGCCGGTGTGGTTGAGCTCCTCGCGCTTGAAATAGATCTTGGCGCCGCCGAGATGCTCGGTCAGGCGCTCGGCGAAATACAGCGGCGACGGCCGGCCGACATAGTGCTTGAGGTAGCCGTTCATTTCCGCAGTGAACGCCGGATCGGCCTTGGCCTCGGCGTAGGCCTTCTCCAGATCGAGGATCAGCGGCATCAGCGTTTCCGCGACAAAGCGGCCGCCGAAAATGCCGAAATGCCCGCGCTCGTCGGGACCGCTGCGGAAGGAATTGGGTCTGGCGAGCTCATCGAACCATCAGCTCTTCTGGCGCGCGCGCCGTCTGCTCCCTCGCCCGCTCTTGCGGGGAGAGGGTTGGGGTGAGGGGCTCGCGCAAATTCGGTGAGGCTGTGACGCGACTCCCCCTCACCCGGATCGCAAGGCGATCCGACCTCTCCCCGCGAACGGGGAGAGGTGAAGCAAGTCCGTGGCGCGCGCCGCGCGAATGAAAGATCGGATCATTTCGGGATCCTTGACGCCGGGCGTGCGCTCGACGCCGGAGGAAACATCGACGCCGCCGGCGCGCGTGACGTGAACGGCTTCGGCGACATTTTGGGCAGTGAGGCCGCCGGAGACCATGAACGGCAGCTTGAGGTCGAGCTTCTCCAGCACATGCCAGTCGAACACCGCGCCGAGACCGCCGGGACGGGTGGCTTCCCTGGGCGCCCGGGCATCGAACAGGATGCGGTCGGCGACCGCGGCGTAGCCGGGCAGTGACGCGAGATCGGCCGCGGTCTCGACCGCGATCGCCTTCATGACGGGCAATCCGAATTTCTGCCTGATGTCGCGCAGCCGCGCCGCGGTTTCCTTGCCGTGCAGTTGCAGGATATCAGGTTGCAGCGCCTCGACGATATTGGCGAGCGTCACGTCGTCGGCATCGACCGTGAGCGCGACTTTGAGCGCGCGGCCCCTTGCCTGTTTGCCGAGATCACGCGCCGTTGCCAGGCCGAGATGCCGCGGCGAGGGCGGAAAGAACACGAACCCGACCATGTCCGCGCCGGCATCCAGCGCGACGTCGAGCGTCTCGCGCGTGGACAGGCCGCAAATTTTGACGATCAGGGACATGTTTCAAGGCACGGGTTAGGGCGGCGACGAGAGCCGAATAGCGGTTGCGATCGGGCCGCGTTCTACAACGTCGCGCCCTGCTTGTCTCGCCCGCTCGCCCCATATAGACCGCCCTGCTGCGGGGCGGGAAGGCGCTGCGGATCGTACCGCGGGGGCGCCGTGCGCAGATCGGCCAGCTGCGCCCGCGCAGCCCGCGCATCGGCCTCGTGCTGCCGCGCCGCGCGCCGCCAGTGGCGCTGCCGGAACCAGGTCGCACAGCCGCCCGCCAGCACGCCCAGAATCGCCACCGCGATGATCACGACGAACAGCGGCAGCGTGACTGCGATCGACGGATCGGTCGAATTGAACGGATCGAACGACACCGTCACCAGATGCCGGTTGGCGACCGCGAACACGACAAAGATCAGGCCCAGCGGAATCAGCACCACAGCCGTGAAAAACTTGCGCATGACCCTCTCGCGTTGCCAGAGATCGGCTTCCGCAGCCCGAAAAGGCGCCGGTTCTGCGGCCAGACGACGCGCGATCCAAGAACCGCGTTACGCGCCGGCCTCGGGCGCCCCGCCGTCGCGGTTCAGCCGTTCGCGCATTTCCTTGCCGGTCTTGAAGAACGGGACGCTCTTCTGATCGACCGGTACATGCGCCCCGGTGCGCGGATTGCGCCCGGCGCGGGCCGGACGGTGCTTGACCGAGAACGCGCCGAAACCGCGCAGTTCGACCCGGTCGCCGCGCGCCAGCGCCGCGACGATCTCATCGAGAATCGCGTTCACAATGTTCTCGACATCCCGCTGGTAGAGATGCGGGTTGTGCTCGGCGATACGCTGAACAAGTTCGGATTTGATCATCGAGACTGGGACCCGGGAATGCGGCGGTATCCATTTCCGTGAAAATACCTTGAATTGTCAAGACGCTAAATCAAATTTGGACGCCGCGAAAACGCGTGACAAACGGCCGGATTGGGGATTGTGACACCACCCGCAATGCGGGAGGAGGGTGCGGAGGCCGGATTTATGCGGTTCAATGGGTGCCCGCGGGTTGCCACAACGCCAGCATGCCATCGAGGCCAAGGCGATCGACCGCCTGCGCGACGCCGGCCTGCTCGATTTGCCGCGCAATCGCGCTCAAGGCCGAGCGCATCGAGCGCGATGGAGGCCGCCGTTCGCAGAAAAGTCAGGTCGCCGAACCGCGGCGACAGCTTGTAATCGCGCACCGGCAGATCGGCCTTGACGCTCTTCTGCGCGACCAGCCAGGCAACGGCGGTTTTCTCGTCGCCGAGCTGATCGATCAGCTTGAGATCGACCGCCTGGTGGCCGGTGAAGACCCGTCCGTCCGCGACTTTTTCGAGCAGCGCGTCGTCCATGCCGCGCCGCGTCCTTCACCAGGCCGCGAAACCACGCATAGGAGTCCTTGACCAGCGAATCGAGCGCGGCGCGCGCTTCCGGACTGGTCGGTTCATAGCCGTTGGGGGCCGCCTTCAGCGGTGAAGACTTCACTTCCTCGACCTTGACGCCCACGGTTTTCAGCAAATCGGCGAAATTCGGAAACTGAAACAGCACGCCGATCGAACCGACCAGCGAGGTCTGTTGCGCGACGATGTGATCGGCCGCAATCGCGGTGATGTAGCCGCCCGAGGCGGCCAGTCCCTCGACCACCACGACCAGCGGCTTCTTCGCCTTCAGGCGCACCAGCGCGTCGTACAGCTGTTCGGAGCCGGCCGTGGTGCCGCCGGGCGAGTTGATATGCACGACGACCGCCGCGGCGCGCGATTTTTCCAGCCGTTCCAGCGCCTCGACGCGGTCATTGTCGCTGCGGATCAGGCCTTCGATATGGACGCGCGCGATCGAGCCCGATGTCGCGAACGCGCCGCGCCCGCCCGGCGTCACGATCACGCCGACGGTGACGATCGCCGCGATCGCGACCAGTACAGCGGCCACGCGCCAGAACGTCAGCTTGCGGCGGATCCTGCGGCGATCGACGATCACATCTGAATCAAGCGACATCGAATTTCTCCCGAAGAGACGGCCTTTGAGGGGATCGCACGGTGTTTATCTGCACAGCACCAATAGGCCGTATCCCAATTACATCAATTGCGATGCAATATGAAGAAAACAAGGCCCTTCTTCCTTCTCCCCTTGTGGGAGAAGGTGGCGGACAAGGTCCGCGCCGGATGAGGGGTCTCTATTCGCAGAGACAGACCCCTCAGCCGTCACGAACGCGCTCCGCGCGTCCGTGCCACCCTCTCCCACAAGGGGAGAGGGAAGAGCGCGCAGCGCTCCGCGAAACGCTAAAAAGGCCCCGGTGGAAACCGGGGCCCCGTCTTGATTGTGATGCGAGAGGCTTACTTGTCGGTGCGCTGCTTGAGCGCGGTGCCGAGAATGTCGCCCAGCGTCGCCCCCGAATCGGAGGAGCCGTACTGCGCGATGGCTTCCTTCTCTTCGGCGACTTCGAGCGCCTTGATCGAGACCTGCACCTTGCGGGCCTTCTTGTCGAACTGGATCACCCGCGCATCGACCTTTTCGCCGACGGCGAAACGCTCGGCGCGCTGATCGGAGCGCTCGCGCGCCAGTTCGGACCGCTTGATGAAGGTGGTGAAGTCGGTACCGGCGATCTTCACCTCGATGCCGCTTTCCTTCACCTCGAGCACTTCGCAGGTCACGACCGCGCCCTTCTTGACGTCGCCGGGCTCGGCGAACGGATCGCCCTCGAGCTGCTTGACGCCGAGCGAGATGCGCTCCTTTTCGACATCGACGTCGAGCACCACGGCCTTGACCATGTCGCCCTTCTTGAAGTTGTCGATCACCTGCTCGCCCGGAAGCTTCCAGTCGAGATCGGACAGATGGACCATGCCGTCGACGTCGCCCTCGAGCCCGAGGAACAGGCCGAATTCGGTCTTGTTCTTGACCTCGCCCTCGACCGTCGACCCCACCGGGAATTTCTCGACGAACACTTCCCAGGGATTGCGCATGGTCTGCTTGAGGCCGAGCGAAATCCGCCGCTTGACCGAATCGACCTCGAGAACCTGCACTTCGACTTCCTGCGAGGTCGAAACGATCTTGCCGGGATGCATGTTCTTCTTGGTCCACGACATCTCCGAGACGTGGATCAGGCCTTCGATGCCCGGCTCCAGTTCGACGAACGCGCCGTAGTCGGTGATGTTGGTGACGCGGCCGGTGAAGCGCGCATTGAGCGGATACTTCGCCTCGATGCCCTGCCACGGATCGTCGAGCAGTTGCTTCATGCCGAGCGAGATGCGGTGGGTCTCGTGGTTGATCTTGATGATCTTGACCTTCACGGTCTGGCCGATGGTCAGCACTTCGGTCGGATGATTGACCCGGCGCCAGGCGATATCGGTGACGTGCAGCAGGCCGTCGATGCCGCCGAGATCGACGAACGCACCGTAATCGGTGATGTTCTTGACCACGCCGTCGATGACCTGGCCCTCTTCGAGATTCTGCACCAGCTCCTGGCGCTGCTCGGCGCGGGTCTCTTCCAGAACCGTGCGGCGCGACACCACGATGTTGCCGCGGCGGCGATCCATCTTGAGGATCTGGAACGGCTGCGAATTGTTCATCAGCGGTGCGACGTCGCGGATCGGGCGGATATCGACCTGCGAGCGCGGCAGGAAGGCGACCGCGCCGTCGAGATCGACGGTGAAGCCGCCCTTGACCTGATTGAAGATGACGCCGTGCACCTTCTCGTTGTTGTTGAACGCCTTCTCGAGCTTGCCCCAGCTCTCCTCGCGGCGCGCCTTGTCGCGCGACAGCACGGCCTCGCCGAGCGCATTTTCGATGCGGTCGAGAAACACCTCGACCTCGTCGCCGACCTTGAGTTCGCTTTCGCGGCCGGGTCCTGCGAATTCGCGCAGCGCCACGCGGCCTTCGGTCTTCAGGCCGACGTCGATGACGGCCATGTCCTTTTCGATCGCAACAACGATGCCCTTGATGACGGAGCTTTCCTGCAGATTGCCGCCGGCAAAGGACTCGTCGAGCATCGCGGCAAAATCGTCGCGGGAAGGATTATAGGAAGTAGCAGTCGAAGCCATTTGTTCTCCAGATGCGGGTATCGCCGGCCATTCGGGTTAAGGGGCGTATCGGGCGTGAAGTGTCAGGGGTCCGCAAACCCTAACGACCGCTCTCGCAAATATCGCGACAGCGGGCCGGCAGCATGCCTGCACGTTCGATACGTTGATTTTATCCGGGACCTGAACGAGGTCGATTCGAGACTGCATCGGGATATCGATGTTCAAGACCTGGAGCGGGCTTTCCTCCAATGACGGCAGCGGTTTCGTTTGGAAGCCTTCCAATGAGGCGTTCAAACCCGCTGCCGGCCCGCTCGGACGGCCTCGACAATGTCGATGGCGGCCCGGACGCCGCCTTCTATATCCAAATGCGAGTTATCGAGCAAGTGAGCATCCGCGGCCGCTTTCAGGGGCGCGGCGGCCCGGTTCTGGTCGCGTTCGTCGCGCTTGAGGATATCGGCCAGTACCGCGGCCTCGTCGGCGTCCTCGCCGCGCGCCCTGGCTTCCAGGGTCCGGCGGCGGGCGCGGACCTTGGGGTCGGCGACGACGAAGATCTTCACATCGGCGTCCGGGCAGATCACGGTGCCGATGTCGCGGCCGTCGAGCACCGCGCCGGGCGGATCGGCTGCGAATTGCCGCTGAAAATTGACCAGCACCTCCCGCACCCTGGGGATCGCCGAGACCACCGAGGCGGCATCGCCCACGACTTGCGTCTTCAGCGCGGGATTGCCGAATTTTTCGGGATCGAGTTCCAGCGCGGCGGCGACCGCGCGCGCCTCGTCGGTGAGGTCGGCGCCGGCGTCCAGCAGCGCCTTGGCCACCGCGCGATAGATCACGCCGGTATCGAGGTGGCGATAGCCGTAATGGTGGGCGAGCCGCTTGCCGAGCGTGCCCTTGCCGGATGCGGCCGGTCCGTCGATGGCGATGATCATGAAAACTCCGCGCCCAGCGAGCGCATCATCGGGATGAAATCCGGAAACGAGGTGGCGATGAAGGCGGTGTCGTCGACCTTGACCGGCTTGTCGGAGGCCAGGCCCATCACCAGGGCCGACATCGCGATGCGATGGTCCATGTGGGTGGCGACCAGGCCGCCGCCCGGCACATGGCCCCTGCCTTCGACGATCAGGTCGTCGCCGGAGATCTCCACCTTGACGCCGTTGACCGCGCAGCATGGCGGCGGTGGCTTCCAGCCGGTCGGATTCCTTGACCCGCAATTCCTGCAGGCCGCGCATGATGGTGGTGCCCTCGGCGAAGCTCGCCGCCACCGCCAGCACCAGATATTCGTCGATCATCGAGGGCGCGCGCTCGGGCGGCACTTCGACGCCGCGCAGTTTCGAGGCGCGCACCCGAAGCTGCGCCATCGGCTCGCCGGCGTCGCCGCGCAGCCTCGGTTTCCTCGATCGACGCGCCCATCTCGCGCAGCGTCGTGAACAGGCCGGTGCGCAGCGGATTGGTCATGACGTCGGACAGAACGATGTCGGAGCCTTCGACGATCAGGGCCGCCACGATCGGAAACGCCGCCGATGACGGATCGGCCGGCACCACGACATCGGCGCCATGCAGTTCGGGCTGGCCGGTCAGCGCGATCTTGCGGCCGTGGCTGCCTTCCCGCGTCGAGACGATCTGCGCGCCGAAATGCTTCAGCATCAGTTCGGTGTGGTCGCGGCTGGCCTCGGTCTCGATCACGGTGGTGGTGCCGGGCGCGGCCAGTCCCGCCAGCAGCACCGCGGACTTGATCTGGGCCGAGGCCACCGGCGTACGGTAGAGGATCGGCAGCGGATCGCGCGCGCCGAGAAGCGTCAGCGGCAGCCGGCCGCCCTGCCCGCTCGCGCCGACCCGCGCGCCCATCAATTCCAGGGGATCGAGCACCCGCCGCATCGGCCGGCGAGCGCAGCGAGGCGTCGCCGTCGAAAACAGCCGTGATCGGGCAGCCGGCCACCGCCCCCATCACCAGCCGGCAGCCGGTGCCGGAATTGCCGAAATCGAGCGGAGCCTGCGGCTGGGCGAACCCGGCCACGCCGACGCCCCGCACCAACCAGGCGAAATCGCCGGTTCGCTCCACTGCCGCGCCCAGCGCCCGCATGGCCTTGGCGGTATTGAGAACGTCTTCGCCCTCGAGCAGGCCCGAAATCCGGGTTTCGACCGACCGCCAGCGCCCCCAAGATCAGGGCGCGGTGCGAAATCGACTTGTCGCCGGGAACACGGACCTTCCCGGTCAGGGGCCCGCTCGAACGGGCCTCCAGCGGCGCGGGATGATCGGCAGGCGTCCGAATGGGTCAAGATTGTGTCCTCTGCGCCGGCGGCAGGTATCACATGGGCCGCGCGGCGTCACGCAGGCATCGATCTCCCGCAAAGCGCTATTGACAGCGGCGTGGCAACTAGCCAAGTGAAGCACCGTTTTTCAGAAATTCCCAGGATTCCACACGTGGCCAAATCCGATCTCGGAACCAAACGCATTTGCCCGACGACGGGTAAGAAATTTTACGACCTCAACAAGAACCCGGTGATCTCACCCTACACCGGCGAGGTCGTGCCGATTGCGCCGATCCCGCCGCCGCGAACCCGCGCCGACGCCGCCGCCCGCGCCAGCGCCGCAGCCGCCGCCTCCGCCGCCGAAGCAACGCCGGAGCCGGTCGAGGCTGAAGAGTTGGTGCCGCTCGAGGAAGCCGACGCCGAGGAGAATACCGGCAAGGTCAAGGCCGTCGTTCCCGAGTCGGAAGACGACATCGAGATCGACGAGACCATCGAAGACGACGACGATGACGATTCCACCTTCATCGCCGACGAGGAAGAGGGCGACGAGGACGTCACCGACATCATCGGCGACGTCGGCGGCGACGAGGAGACTTGAGATCGGCCCTGAACTGTGTTCAGGGTTTTGCGTGCCCCGCGCGTCGCCCAAGGCGCGCGGGGAGCATGATCCGGAAGAGCGGGAACTGGTTTTCCCTCGGGACAAACGCGATGCGTTCGCCCGGAGATCGTGCCAAACAATGGAGTTAAGGGGCCATAGCTCAGCTGGGAGAGCGCTTGCATGGCATGCAAGAGGTCGGCGGTTCGATCCCGCCTGGCTCCACCACGCTTCGCCTTCGGCTTCGCGTGGCGCAGCCACGCGATGTCCGAAGGCGAAGCGTGGTGCCCGGCGTAGCCCGAAGGGCGAAGCGGGCTGGAAGGCCTTGTGATGGTGCATATGCGGGGTGCCATGTGGTACGTCTACATCATCCGCAGCATCAATTTCCCCGAACAGGAATACGTCGGCGCAACCGCGGATTTGAAACGGCGGCTGCCGGAACACAATGCCGGCAAGTCCACACACACCGCCAAGTTCAGGCCGTGGGAATTGGTCTGGTACTGCGCCTTCCCGGACAAATACAAGGCGCTGGAATTCGAGAAATATCTCAAATCGCACTCCGGCCGGGCATTTGCGAAGAAGCGCCTCTGATGCTTAATGCCCGCGACGCCCTAACTTCCAACAATCGCCAAGAACACGCCCATGACGACTGAAACTGCCCCCGGCGCGATGACCGGATTGCGCGTGATCGACCTCACGCGGGTTCTCGGCGGACCCTATTGCACGCAGATCCTCGCCGACCACGGCGCCGACGTGATCAAGGTCGAGCCGCCGGCCGGCGACGAGGTGCGCGACTGGGGACCGCCGTTCCACGGCGAAGACGCGGCCTATTTCGTCGGCATCAACCGCAACAAGCGTTCGATCGGGCTCGACCTCGCCTCCGAGGGCGGGCGCGCGGTGCTGATGAAGATGCTGGAGGGCGCCGACGTCCTGATCGAGAATTTCAAGCCGGGCACGCTCGACAAATGGGGCATCGGCAACGACGTGCTGCGCGCGAAATTTCCGAGACTCGTGCACTGCCGGATTTCCGGCTTCGGCGCCGACGGCCCGCGCGGCGGCAATCCCGGCTATGACGCCATCATCCAGGCCATGACCGGAATGATCGCCGCGACCGGTTCGCCGCAATCCGGGCCGATGCGGATCGGCGTTCCCCTGGTCGACATCTCCACCGGGCTTTACGCGGCGATCGGCATCCTGATGGCGCTGTCGGAGCGGCAGAAATCGGGCGTCGGGCAGTTTCTCGAAACCACGCTGTACGAAACCGGCCTTGCCATCATGCATCCGCATGCCGCGAATTATTTCATGCACGGCAAGCCGCCGCAGCTCACCGGCAACGAGCATCCGAATCTCGTGCCTTATGCGATCTTCCCGACCCGCACCGACAACATCTTCATCGGCGTCGGCAATGACGGCACCTTCCGCAAGCTCTGCAAGGGAGATCGGCAAGCCCGAACTCGGCACCGATCCGCGCTTTGCCCGCAACAAGGACCGCATCGCCAACCGCGATGCGCTGCGCGCCGAGCTTGCCGCCGTGTTCAGCCAGCACGACGCCGAGCCGCTGTGCGACCGCCTGCTCGCCGCAGGCTTGCCGGCCGGGTCCGGTGCAGTCGATCGACCAGGCGCTGACCAGCGCCCACACCGTCCATCGCGGCGACGTCATCGAAAAGGACTGGTACAAGGGGGTGGCCTCGCCGATCCGGCTGGAGCGCAGCAAGCCAGGCCTGCGCCGCGTCCCGCCGAAATTCAGCCAGCACGCCACCGAGGTGCTCGGCGGAGTTCGGATATTCCAGGGGCGAGATCGATACCCTGGTCGCCAACGGCGTGGTCTGCGGGCCTGCGCGGAAGCGCTAGCGCATATTCCGACGTCGTCCCGGCGCACGCTGGGACCCATAACCACCGGCGGTGTTTGGCGCGGAAGCAGTCCCATAACGCCTGACCGACAGGACACGGCGTATGGCGCTTCGCCGGGCGACTGATCATCCGGTTGCCGCTCGTCTTACGCCTATTTTCTGCTTCCCTTGGCCCGTGCTTCCCCAATACCATCCTTTCGCTTATACGGTCATTTGCACGTCATCCGGCGCTGTTATCGCGCAAAGCGAAGATGACGGCCCCAACCCGGAGGAATTCCATGGCACTTCGACAATTCGGCGCAGCGGCGACAGTGGCTGTTGCGCTTGCGCTCGCAACGCCCGCTCACGCGGTGACCGAGATCCAGTGGTGGCACGCGATGACCGGCCCGAACAACGACGTCGTGGTCAAGCTCGCCAACGATTTCAACGCCTCGCAAAGCGACTACAAGATCGTCCCGACCTTCAAGGGCAGCTACGCCGACACGCTGAACGCCGGAATCGCCGCGTTTCGGGCCGGCAATGCGCCGGGCATCATGCAGGTGTTCGAGGTCGGCACCGCGACCATGATGGCGGCCAAGGGCGCCGTCAAACCGGTTTCCGAACTGATGAAGGAGCAGGGCGAGACGTTCGATCCCAAGTCCTATCTGCCGGCGATCACCGGTTACTACTCGACCTCGAAGGGCGAGATGCTGTCGTTTCCGTTCAATTCGTCGAGCATGGTGCTGTGGGTCAATCTCGACGCGCTGAAGAAGGCCGATATCGCCGCGCCGCCGAAGACCTGGCCGGAAGTGTTCGCCGACGCCAAGAAGCTGCATGCGACGAGCCCGACCTGCGGCTTCTCCTCGGCCTGGATCACCTGGGGGCTGATCGAGCAGTTCTCCGCCTGGCACAACGTGCCGATCGGCACCAAGGCCAACGGGCTCGACGGCTTCGACACCGTGCTCGAATTCAACACCCCGCTGGAAACCAAGCTGCTGCAAAACCTCGTCGAACTGCAGAAGGACAAGAGCTACGATTATTCGGGGCGCACCAACACCGGCGAAGGCCGCTTCACCTCGGGCGAATGTCCGATGTTCATGACCTCCTCGGCGTTCTATCCGAACGTCAAGGCCAACGCCAAGTTCGCCTACACCGCGGTCCCGATGCCGTATTTCCCGGACGTCAAGGGCGCACCGCAAAATTCCATCATCGGCGGCGCTTCGCTGTGGGTGATGGGCGGCAAGACGCCGGAGGAATACAAGGGCATCGCCAAGTTCTTCACCTTCCTGTCGGACACCGATCGCCAGGTCTATCTGCACGAGGTGTCCGGCTATCTGCCGATCACCAAGGCGGCCTACGAAAAGACCAAGGCCTCGGGCTTCTACGAGAAGAACCCGATCCTCGAAGTGCCGCTGAAGGAATTGACCAACAAGCCGCCGACCGAGAATTCGCGCGGCCTGCGCTTCGGCGGCATGGTGCAGATGCGCGACGTCTGGGCCGAGGAGATCGAGGCGGCGCTCGCCGGCAAGAAGTCGGCGAAGGACGCGCTCGACGCGGCGGTGTCGCGCGGCAACGCGATGCTGCGGCAGTTCGAGCGCACCGCCGTCAAGTGATGGCAAGCTGAGGGATCGTGGCCGGGCGCAGACGCGGCCACGATCCGATCCAGCGAGGCATCATGGAAAACCGGGCGATCTTCTCAGGCAGGCTGCTGCCCTATCTTCTGATCCTGCCGCAGCTCGCGGTTTCCCTGATCTTTTTCTACTGGCCCGCCGTGCAGGCCGCTGCAGCAGTCGTTTCTGGTGCAGGACGCCTTCGGGCTCTCGACCGAGTTCGTCTGGTTCGAGAACTACGTCAATCTGCTGCAGACCCCCGAATACTACCAGGCGATCGGCGTCACCTTCGTGTTTTCGGCGCTGGTGGTGTTTTTCTCGCTCACCATCGGCCTGTTGCTCGCGGTCATGGCGAACCGCAACATCGCGGGGCGTGCAGATCTACCGCACCTTCCTCATCATTCCCTATGCGGTGGCGCCGGCGGTCGCCAGCGTGCTCTTCATCTTCATGTTCCAGCCCGGGCTCGGCATGATCGCGCGCGCGCTGCAGCGCACCGGCATCGACTGGAATCCGGTGCTGAACGGCACCCATGCGATGATCCTCGTCGTCATCGTCGCGGTCTGGAACCAGATCAGCTACAATTTCCTGTTCTTCCTCGCCGGCCTGCAGGCGATTCCGAAAAGCGTGATCGAGGCCGCCGCGATCGACGGCGCCAGGCCGATGCGGCGGTTCTGGACCATCGTCTTTCCGCTGCTGTCGCCGACGACCTTCTTCCTGATCATCGTCAACATCACCTATGTCTTCTTCAACACGCTCGGCATCATCGACACCGCGACCGGCGGCGGCCCCAACGGCGCCACGCAAACGCTGGTCTACAAGGTGTTTCAGGACGGCAAGGTCGGCGCCGATCTCGGCGGCTCGGCGGCGCAGTCGGTGATCCTGATGGTGATCGTGGTCGCGCTGACCGCGTTCCAGTTCCGCTACGTCGAAAAGAAGGTTCATTACTGAGCGCCATGGTCGAGCATCGCCGCTTTGGAAACCTGCTGCCCCATCTGATCCTGCTGGCCGGCGTCGCGATCGTCGCCTTTCCGGTCTATCTGGCGATCATCGCCTCGACCCACGACAACACCGTGATCGCCAACGGCCAGATGCCGCTCTACCCCGGCTCGCACGCGATCGAAACCTACTGGAACACCATCGTCTCCGGCACCGGCAAGACCACGCGCGCAGCCGGTCGGCAGCATGATGCTGAACAGCCTGATCATGGCGCTCGGCATCGCCGCGGGAAAGATCGCGATCTCGATCATCTCGGCCTATGCGATCGTGTTCTTCGCGTTCCCGTTCCGGATGACGGCGTTCTGGACCATCTTCATCACGCTGATGCTGCCGGTCGAGGTGCGCATCTTTCCGACCTACAAGATCACCAGCGATCTGCACATGCTGGATTCCTACGCCGGGCTGATCCTGCCGTTGATCGCGTCGGCGACCGCGACGCTGTTGTTCCGCCAGTTCTTCATGACCGTGCCGAAGGAACTGGTCGAGGCCTCGAAGATCGACGGCGCCGGCCCGATCCGGTTCTTCTGGGATACGCTGCTGCCGCTTTCGGTGACCAACATCGCCGCGCTGTTCGTGATCCTCTTCATCTACGGCTGGAACCAGTATCTCTGGCCGCTGCTGATCACGACGCGCGACGACATGCAGACCATCGTCATCGGCATCAAGAAGATCATCGACGTGCACGACGCCCTGACCGAATGGCGGTGGCGATGGCGACCGCCGTGCTCGCCATGCTGCCGCCGGTCGCGGTCGTCGTGCTGATGCAACGCCTGTTCGTCAAGGGCCTGATCGAGACGGAGAAGTGAAGATGCGATGGCGAACGTAACGCTCCGCGACGTCCGCAAGACCTATCCGAGCGGCTTCGAGGCCATCAAGGGCATCGACTTCGAGGTCGGCGACGGCCAGTTCTGCGTGCTGGTCGGCCCCTCCGGCTGCGGCAAGTCCACGCTGCTGCGCATGGTCGCGGGGCTCGAGACCATCACGTCGGCGAGATCGACATCGGCGGGCGCATCGTCAACCAGATCGAGCCGGCCGAGCGCGACATCGCCATGGTGTTCCAGAATTACGCGCTCTATCCGCATATGAGCGTCTACAACAACATGGCCTACGGCCTGCGCAATCGCGGCATGCCCAAGCCCGAGATCGACACCCGCGTCCAGGAAGCCGCGCGCATTCTCGAAATCGGCGCGATGCTCGACCGCAAGCCGGGGCAGCTCTCCGGCGGCCAGCGCCAGCGCGTCGCGATGGGCCGCGCCATCGTGCGGCAGCCGAAGGTGTTTCTGTTCGACGAACCGTTGTCGAACCTCGACGCCAAGCTGCGCATCGCGATGCGCGTCGAAATCCGCAAATTGCAGCGCCGGCTGAAGCACCACGTCGATCTACGTCACCCACGACCAGCTCGAAGCGATGACGCTCGCCGATATTCTGGTGGTCATGAATGGCGGCCAGGTCGAGCAGATCGGCAACCCGCTCGACATCTACCAGAAGCCCGCGACGACCTTCGTCGCGTCGTTCATCGGCGCGCCGCCGATGAATCTGATGCCGCTGCGATCGGACGAAATCAAATCGCAGCTCGCAGGCGACAACCGCGCGGCGAGCGAGGCCGGCATTCTCGGAATCCGGCCCGAGGATTTCGTGATTTCGAGCGACAGCCATCGCCGGCGGCATCGCGCTCGACCTCACGGTGGAGGCGATCGAACGCGTCGGCGCCGAGACCTTCATCTACGGCACCCGCCAGCACGAGGTGCAGGGCGTCGCCGCCAATCCCGGGGAATTGCCGCCGGGCGAGGTGATCGTGCGGATTCCCGGCGCGATCGCGCCCGCCATCGGCGAGCGGATCACGGCGGTCGCGCCGCGCGAAAAACTGCATCTGTTCAGCGCCGACGGCCGCCAGCGGATCGACCTCTAGGCCGCCCATCGATCCGGGCGTGCGGCGCATCCGGGATGCCTCGTGGAGGACTGGCTGGTTCCACAGACGCTTGAACAGCCCCCAAATCATGCCCATATTGGCTGTTGACCGGAGGGCAAATCCGCCAGCCGGTCGACAATGGGGTGCCGCAAGGGCCCTGAAATGTCAAAGTCGCTTCGAGAGGACTTTGTAAGAATATGACTCGTGTTCCTTCGTTATCCAGTCCGTTCCTGCTGGGATTCGACGAAATCGAGCGTGCGCTCGATCGCGTCGTCAAAGGCGCCGACGGTTATCCTCCCTACAATATCGAGCGGTGCGACCGCAGCAACGGCCAGCCCGAACGCTTGCGGATCACGCTGGCGGTGGCGGGTTTTACCCGCGACCAACTCGATGTAACCATTGAGGAAAACCAGCTCGTGATCCGGGGCCGCCAGCAGGACGACAAGGCCCGGCAATACATCCATCGCGGCATCGCCGCGCGCCACTTCCAGCGCACCTTCGTGCTGGCGGAGGGGATGCAGGTGCTGGGCGCGGATCTGAAAAACGGGCTGTTGTCGATCGATCTGGCCCGGCCTGAGCCGGAGAAGATCGTTAAGACAATCGCTATCAATGAACACGAATAATGGAACGAGTAGCGGACTCGACCGCTTAGTCTGACAGAGGAGTTGAGACCATGACTGAAGCTAATGTTGTGTTTGAAGCCGGCGGCGTCTCCACGGAGTCGCTGGCGACGCTTGGGCGAGGGCCATATCGCCTATGTGAAGCAGATCCGCTCCGAGGACGTGCCGGGGCTGTTTCCCCAGGCGCCGAAGATCGCGCCGGGCCTGAAGCTGTTCGCGCTGCATGCCGCCGACGGCACCCCGATCATGCTGACCGACAGCCGCGAAGCGGCGATCGCGAACGCATGGAGCAACGAACTGCAGGCCGTCAGCGTTCACTGACGCAGCCTTGCTGCTGTCGCTGCTGCGGTAGATTGAACGTGGCGTGACCTGATGACGATGTCATACGCGGGCCAGACCCGCGTATCCATCGCATTTCAAAAGACATCTTCAAGAAAATGATGGATTGCCGGGAGCGCGGACCAGTCTGCGTCGTCTGCGCCCGGCAGACCATTATGCCCTGCAACGACGTTCGTTAACCCGCCGCGGAGGCCGCCATCTTCGGCGGGATCTCGATCCCTACGCCGCGGTCGCCGGCGGCAGCGCCAGCACCGAATAGATCGCCTGCGCGTCGCGCGAGGCGCGCAGCTTCTTGGCGACGTCCTGATCGCGCAACAGCCGCGCGATCCGCGCCAGCGCCTTCAGGTGATCGGCGCCCGCGCCTTCCGGCGCCAGCAGCAGGAACACCAGATCGACCGGCTGGCCGTCCATCGCCTCGAAATCGATCGGGCGTTCGAGACGGGCGAACAGGCCGAACAGCTTTTCCAGCTTGGGAAGCTTGCCGTGCGGGATGGCGACGCCATAGCCGACCGCGGTGGTCCCGAGCTTCTCCCGCTGCAGCAGGACCTCGAAAATCGCGCGTTCGTTCTGCCCGGTCAGGTCGGACGCCCGCGCCGCCAGTTCCTGCAGCGCCTGCTTCTTGCTGTTGACCTTCAACGCCGGGAGAATCGCCTCGGGTGCGACCAGATCGGTAATCGTCATGGGGCGTTCCGAGGTGAATTGAACCGTCAGGTTGCGAAATAGGCTTTAGCGGGCGGCGTCAAGAAGATGAGGCGGGAGGCGGGCTTACACCCGGGTCCTGATTGGGGGGCTTCTACTCCAACGCAAGACCGGTGCCAACTCCCGCAATATTGTTCCAATGCCCCTCGAGTTGGGGCGGCGGACCATAGGGAGGGTCCCCAGGGGCGTCAATGCCGGCTGTGGCCTATCCCCCGGACTTAACCACCGGCGGATCGACCCAGCCGATATTGCCGTCCGGCCGCCGGTAAATGATGTTCACCCGGCCGCTTGAGCCGTGCTGGAACACGATGCAGGCGGCGCCGGTCAGGTCGAGTTCCATCACGGCTTCGCTGACCGAAAGCCGCTTCAGCGACGTGGTCGCCTCGGCGATGATGACCGGATTGTAGCCGGTGACCTCGTCATCGCTTTCCGCCGGCGCCTCGATCACGTAGCTCGGCGCATCCAGCGTCGGCGCGGTCATCTCGGCGAGCGCCGCGGATGCCGCGTGGGCCTTGCGGGCCGAGCGATCCTTGAGCCGGCTCTTGTAGCGGCGCAGACGCTTTTCGATCATCAGCAGCGCCTGGTCGGCGCTGGCATAGGCATCGGCGGCGTTGGAATCGGCCTCGAGCGTGATTCCGGAATCCAGATGCAGCGCGCAGTCGGTGCGGAAGCCGAAGCCGTCCTTGCTCAGCGTGATGTGCCCGGAATAATTGCCATCGAAATATTTGCGCAGCACTTCATCGGTGCGCTCGCTGACGCGCCCGCGCAGGGCGTCGCCGACATTGATGCTTTTTCCCGAGATCCGGAGAGTCATTTTGATGCCTCGATTGGAATCTGGGTAGCCGACACTAGTCCCGATTTGGCCGGGCCGCAATCAGGCAGGCTGGGTGTCCCGGGACCGGTCGGAGGATGCGGCGGGCGCCGAGAGCGCATTGCCGAGCATGCTTTGCTTGTCGCGGCGTCGCTGCACCGAGGACGGAATTCGCATCGCTTCGCGGTACTTCGCAACCGTGCGGCGGGCGATATCAATGCCCGATTCGCGCAATCGTTCCACGATGGTGTCGTCGGACAGGATCACGGCGGGGTCTTCCGCGTCGATCAGCTGCTTGATGTGGTGACGCACGGCTTCCGCCGAATGCGCTTCGCCGCCGTCGGCCGACGCGATCGAGGCGGTGAAGAAATACTTCAATTCGAAACTGCCGCGATTGGTCGCCATGTATTTGTTGGCGGTGACCCGCGACACCGTCGATTCATGCATCTGGATCGCGTCCGCCACCGCCTTGAGGTTGAGCGGCCGCAGATGCGCGACGCCGTGGGTGAAGAAGCCGTCCTGCTGGCGCACGATCTCGGTTGCGACCTTGAGGATGGTGCGGGCGCGCTGATCGAGCGCGCGCACCAGCCAGGTGGCGTTCTGCAGACAATCGGTGAAATAGGATTTGTCGCCGTCCTTGCGGATCGTCTTCGACAGCTCGGTGTAGTAGGTCTGATTGACCAGCACGCGCGGCAACGTGTCGCTGTTGAGTTCGACATGCCAGCCGCCGTCGGGCCCGGGCCGCACATAGACATCCGGCACCATGGTCTGCGTGCGCGCCGAGCCGAATTTCAAACCCGGCTTCGGATCGAGACGGCGAATTTCGCCGATCATGTCGGTGATATCCTCGTCGTCGACACCGCAGAATTTTCGCAAGGAAGCGATATCGCGCTTCGCCAGGAGGTCGAGATGCTCGACCAGGGCCTGCATCGCCGGGTCGTAGCGGTTGAGCTCGCGCAGCTGGATCGCAAGGCACTCGCTCAGGGATCGCGCGCAGACGCCGGGCGGATCGAATTTCTGCAGCACCGCGAGAACGGCTTCGACGTCCGCTTGCGATGCCCCGAGCCGTTCGGCGGCCTGGCCGAGATCCGGCGGCAGATAACCGGCCTCGTCGACGAGATCGATCAGGTATTGCCCGATCATGCGCTGCGCCGGCTCGGTGAAGGCCACCGCCAGCTGCTCGGCGAGATGACTGCCGAGCGTGATCTCGGCGGCGACGAAGGCTTCGAGGTTGTAGCTGTCATCGTTGGAGGCGCCGCCGCCCCATTCGGTGTAGGCGGTCGGCGCCGCGTCCTGCGCGGTGCGCGCGGCGGCTTCGGCCGGCTCCTCGGAGAAGACGTTGTCGAGCGGGGTGTCGAGGGTCTGCTCGATCTCGGTGCGGCTGCCGAGGTCGCGATTCATCCATTCTTCCTGGCCCGGCTCGAAACCATCCCCGGCGGAGCCATTGGCCATTTCGATACGTTCGGGGCCGGCATCGTCGCCATAGGCGGCGCCGGAATCCTCCGACTCCGAGAATTCGGCCCGTTCCGGCATCGGCTCGCCCGCCACCGGGGCCTCCGGGCCGTCGCTGGCGCGCTCGAGCAGCGGATTTCGCTCCAGTTCCTCCTCGACGAAGGCCGAGAGGTCGAGATTCGACAGCTGCAGCAGCTTGATCGCCTGCATCAGCTGCGGCGTCATCACCAGCGACTGCGACTGGCGGAACTCTAATCTCTGCGTCAGCGCCATGGAGGCAAGAACCGATCCCAAAAGTTGGTCCGATTCTTGCTTAAACTAGTCCAAAGCCGATGTACACGGCTTGACGAATGGCAAATTTGGACTAAGAGGCGGAATTCCTCGCCAAGGTAAAGGCGGCGTACATCCGGGTTGTTGACGATCTCATCCGGACTTCCCTCGGTCAAGATTTCGCCGGCATAGACGATATAGGCGCGGTCGGTCAGCCCCAGCGTTTCCCGCACATTGTGGTCGGTGATCAGCACGCCGATGCCGCGGTTGGTGAGATGGCGGACCAGATCCTGAATGTCGCCGACCGCGATCGGATCGATGCCGGCGAAGGGTTCGTCGAGCAGCATGTAATTGGGACGGGTGGCCAGCGCGCGCGCGATCTCGACGCGGCGCCGTTCGCCGCCCGACAGCGCGATCGACGGCGTTTTTCGCAGCCGCGCGATGTTGAATTCGTCGAGCAGCGAGCTGAGTTCGGCCTCGCGTTTTTTCTTCGAGGGCTCCACCACCTCGAGCACCGCGCGGATATTCTGCTCCACCGTCAGGCCGCGAAAGATCGAAGCCTCCTGCGGCAGATAACCGATGCCGAGCCGGGCGCGCTGATACATCGGCAGCTTGGTGACGTCGTGGCCGTCGAGTTCGATGGTGCCGCGATCCGCCTTGATCAGGCCGGTGATCATGTAAAACACCGTGGTCTTGCCGGCGCCGTTCGGACCCAGCAAACCGACCGCCTCGCCGCGGCGGACATAGATGCTGACGCCGCGCACCACCTGGCGGCTGCCGAAACTCTTTTCCACGCTATGCACAGCCAGATAGCCCGCCCGCGGCGTCAGCCGCGGCGCGCGCCGCGCCATTGGTCCTGGCGCTGGGGCTTCGGCTTTTCAGCCCTGGGCGGTTCCGGTTTCAGCAACGGGCGCATCGCGGGCAATCGGCGGCGCGTCGCGCACCGGGCTGGTCAGCATCTCGCCAATGCTGTCGCCGAGCGCGGTGATATCCGCGCGCGCGCGCGCAAATCCCGGCGGACTGCGTTTCGCCGGGCGGCGCCGGAACATGCCGAGTAAATCCACCATCCGCGCTTCGTTCAGCCTTTCACGGTGATCCCGCAACCCGCCGCGGGCTACTCGATTCGCTCGCGCAACATGAAGGAATGGATGTCGCTTGCCCAGCGAAACAGCCTCGATTCGAGGCGCGGACCAAACCGCCTGGGCCCTCGCGTAGATACAGGCTTCGCACCGCGAGACTTCAACCTTGCCGGCCCCGAGTAGCGCACAAGTGATTGATATTATTTCGGTTTATTTGAGTTGCCCGGCCCGGATGCCGCCGCCGGGGGCGACATTCCTGGTATCGCCGGAGTCCCTCCGCCGGACGATTGAAACAGGCCCTGCACGCGCCCTGAATCGGATTCCACCCGCGACACGCCGGTCGTCATGTCCACCATCAGCCGGTCGCCGCGCAGCACATTCTTGCCCTGGGTCAGCACGATGCCGCCGAGCATGGTGATCAGGTTGGTCTTGGTGTCGAACACGGCGGTCTCCCCGGTCACCACCTGATCCTTCTGGGTCACGACCACATTGCCTCTCGCCTCCAGCCGGTTGATCGACGAACTGCCGCCGGGACCGGGGGTCGCGGACTGCATCGGCGCCGATTTCGCAGCCTTCGAATTGGCCGCCGACGCCGGAACGGGGGCGGGCGACGAATCGTAGAACACCACCAGCGTCTTCGACGTCATGGTGGTGTCGCCCTGCACCACCTTCACGTTGCCGGAAAAGGTCGCTTCCTTCTTCTTGTCGCGCATCTCGAGACTGGCGGCTTCGATCTGGATCGGCTGGTCGCGGTTCTGCGAAAAACCCTGCATCGCATTGGGCACGCCGGTGACCGCGCTCTGCGCACCGGCCTCACCGGCAGTGATCATCGCGAGCGCAAAGGCGGCGGCGCAGACGCCATGCGCGATCCGCCTGAACCAAGTGCCGCACACGGAAAATATCATCGCGAAAATCATTTCGAGTTGGCGGTCTTGGCTGAGGAAGACCGCGCCTTGGCGGGGTGAACAGGCGCGGGCTCGGGTGCAGCCGCGGCGCTTTCAGGCTGATCGGACGCTCCCAGATTGTCCAGATTCATCACGACGTTGCCTTCGAACCTCACCACCTCTCCGCCTCCGGTGATCCTCAGCCGGTCGGCGGCCAGCGTTCCGTTGAGCAATTTGACATCGACATGTTCTTCCGAGGTCACGGTGCCCTTGCCCATGTCGACCAGGGCCTGCGACAGCCGCGCTTCATAGCCAGTGGAGGACTGCAGGAAGATATCCTTATGCAGGTCCAGTAGTTGATTCTTGGTGTCCATCAGCCCGTTGCGGGCATCGAGGGTGATGGTGGTGGTCTTATCCTCCATCAATACCTTGGCCCGCAACGTCTTGAGATCGACGTGATCCGGATCGGTCACATCCTGGGTCGCGGTCTTCGCCCAGACTTCGTACGGCCGCTGATCGGGCGTGTAACCGGCCAGATGCGGCGATTCCATCGTGATCTTGGTGCCGGAGACCACGAGGTTTCCCATGTCGACCGGCAGCTTGGGCAACAGCATCCGGAACGGATTGAAGATCGACACCGTGACGATGGCCGCCATCGCCAGGATCACGGCGGCGGGGACCGCGACACGCAGCACCCGCACCATCCGGCTGTGGCGCGCCGCGATAGCGAAGCGCGTCTCCATGCCGGCTTGATAGGCTGGGTTCTGAACCGAATTCACCGCTGCTCCAAAGCGCTGCTATGGCCGGTCATTCTACCCTGCCTTGCCGAACGTTGCAGCCCGGACACCTCGTTCCTAATGCCGCCAATTTGAAGTTCCTGCATTGATTGCTGCAGGCTCTGAACATGAACTTCAAATCGAAATGCGGCATTAGAAACATATAGTTGATGGTGACCCATTTGTTTCAGAAGTTCGCGTTCGAGGTCGCCGCAGCCATTTACGAACTTCGAAACGGGTCACCACTATGACCGAAACGGGGCGGCAGCCGCGCCAAAACGCCTTTCCCGCGCTCAGGAATGCGCGAAAATGTCCTCGGTGTCCCAACCCTGCAGATCGAGCCTGGCCCGCGTCGGCAGAAATTCGAAGCAGGCCTGCGCCAGCTCCAGACGGCCCTCACGCACAAGCATGGCGTCGAGCCGTTCGCGTAAGCCATGCAGATGCAGCACGTCCGCGGCCGCATAGGCCAGTTGCGCCTCGCTCAGGGTCTGCGAACCCCAGTCGCTCGACTGCTGCTGCTTCGAAAGATCGATGTTGAGCACCTCGCGCACCAGATCCTTCAGACCATGGCGATCGGTATAGGTACGGGCAAGCCGCGAGGCGATCTTGGTGCAGTACACCGGCTGCGGCATCACGCCGAAGGCGTTGTAGAGCGCGGCGAGATCGAACCGCGCGAAATGAAAGATCTTTGTCACCTTCGGATTGGACAATAGCGCCTTCAGATTCGGCGCGTCGGTAGAGATTCTTGGGGACCTGCACCACATCGGCGCTGCCGTCGCCGTTCGACATCTGCACCACGCAGAGCCGGTCGCGATGCGGGTGCAGCCCCATGGTCTCGGTATCGATCGCCACCGAATCGGTGTAGCGGGTGAGATCGGGCAGATCGCCGCGATGCAGGCGTACGGTCATGATGTTTAGAACCTCGTCGAATCGCAACCGGACCAAGCTAGCGCTCAAACCCGAAAGAGGCGAGCGCGGGTGGACCCCGTATGGCGACGGGCGGGCATCCCGGAATAAGTGGTGCCCAGGAAAGGACTCGAACCTTCACGGCCGTTAAGCCACTGGCACCTGAAGCCAGCGCGTCTACCAATTCCGCCACCTGGGCCCGGGCCGGTTAGTACGGATCGGTCGCGCGCTTGTCAAATTGGCGAAGTGTGATCCAAATGCGCTGTACAGCACCGACATGTTGGCGTATCGCGAAATCGCGCTAAATACTCGCATGATCGATCGAATTTGACCCTAGGAATTGACGCCATGGCATCGAATCTGGACACGCTTGTCACCGTTTTCGGGGGATCGGGCTTTCTGGGGCGAAGCGTGGTCCGCGCGCTCGCCAAGCGCGATTACCGCATCCGGGTGGCGGTGCGGCGGCCGGAACTGGCCGGGCATTTGCAGCCGCTCGGCCGGGTCGGCCAGATCCACGCCGTGCAGGCCAATCTGCGCTACCCGGCTTCCGTCGAGGCTGCGATGCGCAACTCCCACGCCGCCATCAATCTGGTCGGCATTCTGGCCGAGAGCGGCGCGCAGACCTTCGACGCGGTGCAGGGCGCAGGCGCGGGCACCGTGGCGAAGGCGGCCGCCGCCGTCGGCGCCGGCATGGTGCATGTCTCCGCCATCGGCGCCGACGAAAATTCGCCCTCGCGTTACGCCCGCGCCAAGGCCGCGGGCGAGAAGGCGGTGCTGGCGGCGGTCCCGTCGGCCACTGTCCTGCGCCCTTCGGTCGTGTTCGGCCCCGAGGACCAGTTCACCAACCGTTTCGCGGCGCTGGCGCGGATGTCGCCGGTGCTGCCGCTGATCGGCGGCGGCCTGACAAAACTGCAGCCGGTGTATGTCGGCGACGTCGCGACCGCGGTTGCCGACGCCGTGGACGGCAAGACAAAGCAAGGCGCGACTTACGAACTCGGTGGCCCGGAAGTGCTGACCATGCGCGAGATCGTGGAAATTATCCTGGCGACCATCGAACGCGAGCGCATGCTGGTCTCGTTGCCGTTTGGCCTGGCGAAGTTGCAGGCACTGTTCCTGCAGTTCGCGCCGGGACCATTCAAGCTGACGCCGGACCAGGTGGCGCTGCTGCGCAGCGACAATGTGGTGTCGGACGCCGCGAAAGCCGCCGGCCTCACCCTGGAAGGGTTGGGAGTCGTGCCGGATTCGCTTGAGGCGATCGCCCCGCGATATCTCTGGCGCTTCCGCTCCCACGGGCAGTTTCAGCGCAAGGACGCGTAGGTTCGAGGTCCCCGCTTTCGCGGGGACGTCACGATGGAAGTCTTACCTTCCCATCGCCAGCGCGACCAGGCCGAGCGTGCCGACGATGACGCGCCACCACGCGAACAGCGTGAAGCCGTGGCGGGTGACGTAGGCCAGGAATGTCTTGACGACGATCATCGCGGTGATGAACGACACCACAAATCCGATCGCGATGATTCCCATGTGATCGAAGCTTATGTCGGCACGGTTCTTGTAGAATTCGTAGACGAAGGCACCGACCATGGTCGGGATCGCCAGGAAGAACGAAAATTCCGCTGCCGCATGCTTGTCGGCACCGAACAGCATCGCAGCCACGATGCTGGCGCCGGAGCGCGACACCCCGGGGATCATCGCAAGGCACTGCGCGAAGCCGATTCCGAGATACATCGGCAGCGGAAAGGTCGTGGCATCGTGTTCGTGCGGGTCGAGATCGAGCTGATCGATCCACAGCAATATCGCGCCGCCGACGATCAGGGAAAAGCACACCACCCATGGATTGAACAGGAAGGCCTTGATGTAACCGCCGGCGGCGGCGCCGATCACGGCCGCTGGCAAAAACGACACCAGCAGGCCGATGACGAACCGCCGGTCGTCGGGATTGGAGAACATGCCGAACGCAACCCGCCACAATTTGGCAAAATAGAGCGCGACAATCGCGAAAATCGCGCCGAGCTGAATCAAGATCGCAAAACTCTTCCAGAAATTGCCCTCGCCGAGATCGAAAAACCGTTCCGCCAGCAGCAGGTGGCCCGTCGAGGAAACGGGCAGGAATTCCGTCACGCCCTCGACAATGCCGAGAATCACCGCTCTCAATGCATCCGACATCATATGATCTGGTCCGTTGTGATTGGTATCGACCGGAAAAGCCGGGCTCTTCTCGCTTATTCGCCACCCTGCCGCAATCGCAAAAAACGCAAAAACACAGGTTGCCTCGTTTGTATGCTTAGGTAGTTTGACGCGCGGCCGCGGTATCCTTTGTGCTTTATACTTGCCGCCTAAAGGACCGCACAACGATCAAGGGCTCATGTTCACACTGTTTCATCATTCGTTTTGTCCGAGGTCGCGTTTCGTCCGCCTGGCGCTGGGCGAACACGCCCTTGATGTGCGGCTGGTGGAAGAGCGGGTCTGGGAACGGCGCGAGGCGTTTCTGGCGCTCAACCCCGCGGGCACCACGCCGGTGCTGATATCGGCGGGCGGGCCTGCAATTCCCGGCGCCGGCATTATCGTCGAATATCTCGACGAAACCCATGGCGCCGAGATGGGCGAACGGCGGCTGCTGCCATCGGCGATGGGCGAGCGCATCGAGGTGCGCCGGCTGATGGCGTGGTTCAACGAAAAATTCTTCGAGGAGGCCTCCAATCCCCTGGTCACCGAGCGCATCTACAAGCGCTTCATGAGCGAGGAAAACGGCGGCGGCGCGCCGGCGGCCGACGTGATCCGCGCCGCGAAGGCAAATGTGCGCTATCATCTGGCCTATATCGGCTGGCTGGCGCAGACGCGGAACTTTCTGGCCGGCGATCGGCTGACCTATGCGGACCTCGCCGCCGCGGCTCACCTTTCGGCGATCGATTATCTGGGCGACGTGCCATGGGTAGAGAACGACGCAGCAAAGGCGTGGTACGCGCGGGTGAAATCCCGCCCGTCGTTCCGTCCATTGCTGAGCGAATGGCTGGCGGGCGTGCCGGCGTCGCGCACCTATGTGGACCTCGACTTCTGAACCCGGCCGTAAAGCTCGCTCCCGGCGATCTC
Source organism: uncultured Alphaproteobacteria bacterium (assembly GCA_963735835.1). Classification (GTDB taxonomy): domain Bacteria; phylum Pseudomonadota; class Alphaproteobacteria; order Rhizobiales; family Xanthobacteraceae; genus Bradyrhizobium. Next base: position 137,819 of record CAVTNA010000030.1, read on the forward strand.
AGGGCCGTGCTCGCGGACGAGGCACGCGCGCTGGGTTTCGATTGCGTCGGCGTTACCGATCCGGCCGTACTGGCGGATGCCGGCCGGCATTTCCGCGATTTCCTCGGCGCCGGCGCGCATGGCGACATGGATTGGCTCGCAGCTCGCCCCGAGCGACGCATTGATCCGCGCGTGTTGTGGGCGAGCGTGCGTTCGGTGATCATGCTCGGCGTCAATTACGGGCCGGATGAAGATCCGCTTGCCATTCTCGGGCAACGGACGCGGTGGCGCGATCTCGGTCTATGCGCGGGGCGACGACTATCATGATTTGATCAAGAAGCGGCTGAAGGCGCTGGGGCGATGGCTGATCGCTGCTACTGGCTCCGAGGTCAAGGTGTTCGTGGACACCGCCGCGGTCATGGAAAAGCCGCTGGCACAGGCGGCGGGACTGGGTTGGCAGGGCAAGCACACCAACCTCGTGTCGCGCGAATTCGGCTCATGGCTGTTTCTCGGTGCGATCTTCACCACATCGGATTTGCCGCGCGACGATGCCGATACCGACCATTGCGGCTCGTGCCAGGCCTGTCTCGATATCTGCCCGACATCCGCCTTCCCAGCGCCCTACAAGCTCGATGCCAGACGCTGCATCTCCTATCTCACCATCGAGAGCAAAGACCCGATTCCGCCGGAATTTCGCAAGGCCATCGGCAACCGTATCTATGGCTGCGACGATTGCCTCGCGGTGTGCCCGTGGAACAAGTTTGCGGAAGCCGGGCACGAAGCCAAGCTCGCCGCGCGCGATGAATTGCGCGCGCCTGGACTGGCCGAACTTGCGCGGCTCGACGACACAGCGTTTCGCGCATTGTTCGCGAAATCGCCGGTCAAGCGCGTCGGCCGCGACCGTTTTATCCGGAACGTGCTGATCGCGATCGGCAACGCTGATGATGCCGCCCTGGCTGTCGAAGCCGAGCGCCTACTGACTGACAACAGCCCGCTGGTTCGGGGTACCGCGGTGTGGGCGCTGTCGCAATTGATCGGGCGCGAGGAATTTTCGGCGCGCGCGGCAATGGCGACGAGCACTGAACCGGACGAGACCGTCCGCACGGAGTGGTCTCGCGCATGACGCTCTGCATTCCGCGGCCTTGATTTAACGCCGCAAATTCCGTCATGGTCCCGCGCGCCATGACAAATCAGCCTTTTTTCACCAAAGACCTCGACGCCTACATCCCTACCGACGCCGCGCGCGGGCCGTGGGACCCGAACTCGCTGCACGGCCGTGTCATCATCGGCCTGTTGGCGTTCACGATCGAGCAGCGCCACGGCGCCGACGATTTCGTGCCGGCGCGGCTGACGGTGGACATGTTCCGGCTGCCGAACCTTTCGCCGATCGAGGTCAAGACGCGGCTGGTCCGGGACGGGCTGCGTATCAAGGTGGTGGAAGCCGATTTCTTCAGCGGCGGCGTCGCCATGGCGCGCGCCTCCTGCCAGCTGCTGCGCAAGACCGAAAACCCAGATGGCACGGTGTGGTCGCCGCCGAACTGGGACGTGCCTCTGCCCGCCGACATTCCCGCTCCGACCGACCCGCGGCTCGGCATGCACGGCAAATGGGCCACCCGCCCGATAACCGGCGCCATGGGCACTGTCGGTCCGCGGCGGTTGTGGATCAGCGAAGTGCGCGACCTTCGTCGAGGGCGCGGCGCTGACGCCGTTCGTGCGGGCGGCGGCGGCGGCGGATTTCGCCAGCCCCTTCGCCAATGCCGGCGACCATGGCCTCGGCTACATCAACAGCGACGTCACGCTGTACCTGCACCGCCTGCCGGTGAAGGAATGGATCGGCTTCGAGGTGGTGAACCATCACGCCACCGACGGCATCGCGATCGGCGAGTGCTTTCTCTACGACCAGCAGGG
>CAVTNA010000031.1:0-25007 GCA_963735835.1 uncultured Alphaproteobacteria bacterium
GAAACCGGACAGAGACGTGAGGGCGACTTCTTCCGACATCATTCTGAGTGCGCTGCACGAGTGCACTCACCTGAGCGGCCAGGTACGGTGTCCTGACTGGGGTCGAACATGCAGCGTCGCGAGTTCATCAGCAAACGCAGCCGAAGCTGTACAGGACGGCCGGATGATCTACGACACGATGTACGGTCCATAAAGCGCATCATGCCGCCGGTCATAAATCTTGGCAATCATTCGGCTGACAGCAATAAACGCCATCCAAAACGTCAATTCAAATGCCATGTGAGTGGCCCCACAATTCTTACGGGGTCGCAAACGACCAAAATTTATCAGGGGTGACGAGAAGACTGCCCTGATTGAGCGTCGCAACCTCCAAATGCTTAATTCACTATCTTCGATTGTTCGTTGACGAATCACCTTGTGCCGCAGACATAACTTGAAGTTTGATTGTGGCAAAATATGTGAGCGGCAAAATTCGCATTTTAAGTCGCCCCGCCTATTTAAAAGGCACTATGAGTAGCCAGTTTGATTTTTGCATTCCGACGCACGGCACAAAAGTTCCCACACGCCGGACTGGATTCACGAAATCAAGTATGACGGTTATCGGCCGCCCCGATTAGCGGCCATATAAAGCCAAGTCTGCGATGTCGCTCCATCGTACGTGCCGGCGAAGTGATTGACTGAAGCGGGGACCTCGGTTCGGAGTAGGGCTCGGTGCACTACCGCTTATGGCACGAACCGGACATGCCAGCCGCCCCGATCAATATCCGGTTTCGGGGGCAAAGCAGAAGTGACGCCGAGAGGCAGACAGGTCCGAGTCTGACCCTTAGCGGACCTCACTCAATTCAGCCATGACGTCAGCTTCATCCTTCGTCAGCCGTAAACCGGCGGTCGCTTCTTGCTCCACTGCTCAGTCCTCTCGATTTGCGCCGCAAGCTGAAGCAGCACGTGCTCTTCGCCGAAGCGGCCGACAAATTGTACGCCGATTGGCAAGTCCGACTTCGACCAGGCAAGTGGCAGGCTGATGGCCGGCTGGCCGGTTACGTTTTGCATCGCCGTGAAAGGCATATAGTCGAGGATCGGCGCAATGCCCTTCATCACGTCGGTCTCGTCGAGGTCGAGCGCACCAATTTCCAGTGGTGGTCGCCTGAGCACAGGCGTGATCCAGGCGTCGTAGGGCTGTTGCCATCTCGCGATTTGTCGCGAGATAACCTGCAAGCCCGCCCAGCAAAGTTGGTATTGCGTTGCGGTGATGGTCTTGCCGAGTTGATAGTAGCCCCAAGTCAGGCCCTCGAAGTCCTCGCGTGCGGGCGTCTTGCCCAAAGTTTTCGCGAAAAATTCGACCACCTTTGCGAGACCCGCCGCCTTGATCATGGTGATATTCGTGCGGAGGTTGGCTCCGTCGTCTGGCGACAGCTCGGGCCTACCTTCCTCGACATGATGCCCGAGTTTCGCGCAAAGGTTTGCCGCGGCTTCGGTAGCCGCCTTGCATTCGGGATCAACTTCGCCATCGAGGGCCTTTGTCGTGAAGGCTATGCGGAGTTTTTTTGGCTTCCTTTTGATGGCTTCAAGATATGAGCCGGGCGGAGGCGGGGCGGCGTAAGGATCGCCGATCTCTGGACCGGCAGTGGCGTCGAGCGACAGCCGCCGTGTCGCGTACGCTACGGCTCACGACGTGCTCGGCGACGAGGCCGCCCATGACGTCACCGATCCTGGGGCCTAGCGGATTGCGCCCCCGCGTTGGCTTGAGGCCGACGAGGCCGCAACACGAGGCGGGTATGCGGATCGAGCCGCCGCCGTCATTGGCGTGCGCGAGCGGCACGATGCCGGCCGCCACGGCGGCAGCCGATCCGCCCGAGGAGCCGCCGGTCGAATGACGAGATTCCAGGGATTGCGCGCGGGACCGTAAAGCTTCGACTCCGTGAGCGGCAGGGCGCCGAATTCCGGCACGTTGGTCTTGCCGAGCGGAATGAGACCGGCCGCCTGGAAGCGGACTACCAGCGTGGAATCGTAGGGCGACGGTACCGCCGGCACGAAGCGGCAGCCGTCGCGGTTCGGCCAGCCCTTCTTAAATCCGAGGATGTCCTTGAGCAGCATCGGTACGCCGGCGAAAGGGCCAGAAAGTTTAGTCTTCGCCGTTGCACGCGCCTCATCAAAGGCCTTAAAGACGACGGCGTTAAGCTGCGGATTGTGCCGCTCGATCCGCTCTATCGCAGCCTCGATGAGTTCAATGGGTTTAATCTCTTTCTTCTTCACGAGTTCGGCAAGCCTGAGGCCGTCATAGTTCGAATATTCGGAAAAACCCATGCTCGCCTCCCACGCGCCGGAAAAGACAGCCGATGGCCGACAGCATATACCGTTATGCCGCCGCGATTGCGTGCCAATCCCGCTTCTGAGCCGACGAGATTGTCGAATAGGCCCACTATTCCGACAGTGGCGCTTGGGTCCGGTGCACCTTTGAGACATTCCGACCGTCCCTGACGATGTCCGTTTCCGGGGCAAGACCGGAAGTGGCTGGCAGAGGGTCAAAACGACGCGATTGACCCAAAGCGGACCAACGAGCCTTGCATGTGCCTTCGTTGTCCGTTTCTATTACACCGGCGCGCGTGGCGTAACCGCGCGAATAGCACGGCTCGCTAAAGCCCACGGGGGTGGTCGAATGAGGCGGCGGGATTTCATAACGCTGCTGGGGTCGGCTACGACCTGGCCGCTGCCGGCGCGTGCGCAGCCGGCCAGGGTGCCGGTTGTAGGTGTGGTCTGGCACGCTGCCAACGAGCAGGAGGAAGCGCCCTACCTGGAGCCGTTCCGAACCACGCTTCGCGAACTCGGCTACGTCGAAGGCAAGAATATCGCGCTTGAATTCCGCTTCCCGTCCGAGCGCCCGGAGCTGTTTGCGAGCATGACACGCGAACTGGTGGAGCGCCGGGTGGATGTGCTCGTTACCGTTTCGCCGCTGGCGGTCGCGGCCGCCAAACGCGCGACTTCAACGATCCCCATCGTGTTTGTCATCCATCCCAATCCGGTAGAGGCCGGAATCGTTTCGTCGCTAGCGCATCCCGGCGGCAACATTACCGGCCTGTCCAACCTCGTCGTCGAACTGAGCGCCAAACAGATCGAGCTGCTGCGTGAAATGATACCGGGCCTGAAACGCATCGCGGTGCTGGTCATGCCGACCTTCGGTCCTGCCGGACCCCGATTTTTCGACGAAGCGGCGGTGGCTGCCGCCAAACTTGGCGTCGAGGCCATTCGTCATGATGTCGCGACGGTAGATGATTTCGAGCAGGCCTTTGCCGAGTTGCGCCGGCTTGGCGTCGATGCCGTCTTGCTCTCGCCGGCACCCGTTTACTCTACCGAGCGTGAACGGATCGCAAGGATTGCGATTGCCAACCGGCTGCCCACCGTCGGAGTAAACGAGGTGATGGTTCGATCCGGCCTTTTTCTCTGGTACGGACCCAATTTTCAGAACCTGTTCCGGGAGGCTGCGCGTTATGTTGACCGTATCCTCAAGGGCGCGAAACCGGCCGAACTGCCGGTGCAGCAGCCCACTAAGCTCGAACTCGTCATCAATGTAGCGTCAGCGAAGGCAATGGGCCTGGACGTGTCGCCGACGCTGATAGCCCGCGCCGACGAGGTGATCGAATAGAAACGCCGACTTCCGAGTTTGGCACGAACCGGACTTGGCGCGATGTCCGGCTCGAGTCTGCTTTCGGGGGTAGAACGGAAGTCGCATTTTGAGGCCGTCAGGTCCGGGTTTGACCCTTATCGGAAGTCGATGGGTCCAATCTGGCCGTCCACCGTTGGCAGGTATCGCAGCCATTCGCCGGATCGAATGCCTCGCGGGTCGATTTCTCGTCGCGAGGCGACGCAGTCGATCTCGCCGCGCGTAGTGCCGATATCCGTCAGCTCTCTGTCGCTTAAATCGAAAATCGCGGCGTGCGCAATTTTTGGCGTTCGCGATGCTCCCGAAAAGCATCCCAATATTTCCAGATGAAGCTGGAGACACTCCGGGTCGATATGGAAGTCTGTTCCAGCCAGTTTGTGCTGTGCGTCGTGCTCATTGCGGTCTTCTGCCACGGTGTTTTCCACCGGCACGAGGGTGCCGCGATATCGGCGGGACGCTAAACCGGCAGCTTACATTTTCCTCACCGGCAGCTTATTCTTGTGATTTCCAGTCAGCCCAAAACGCTCCCCGGTTATCGTGGGCTCTCATCCAGGGGGATTATTCGCATCTTGCGCTATCTCTTCGAGGAATACGCATTCGACACCGAGCGGCGCGAGCTGCATCGCGGGGCGGACGTCGTCTCCGTCGCACCACAGGTATTTGATCTGCTCGATTACCTGATCCGCAACAGGGAGCGCGTCGTCAGTAAAGACGACCTCATCAAGGCCGTCTGGGATGGGCGCATCGTTTCGGATGCAGCATTGACGACCCGGTTGAATGTCGCTCGAAGCGCAATCGGCGATTCCGGGGATGAGCAGCGCCTGATCAAGACATTGCCGCGCAAGGGATTTCGTTTCGTCGGACAGGTGCGGGAGGCGCGAGAAGTTGCGAGCCCAAATCCCGGCGAAGGCGCGCCCGAGAGCGCTCCTGCGCTTCCCGATAGGCCGTCCATCGCCGTGCTCCCTTTCGAGAATATGAACAGTGATCCCGAGCAGGAGTACTTTGCGGACGGGATGGTTGAGGAGATCATCACCGCGCTCTCGCGTTTCAAATGGTTCTTCGTCATCGCTCGCAATTCGAGCTTTACGTTCAAAGGCAAAGCCGTCGATGTGAAGGAGGTCGGACGCGAGGCTCGGCGTACGCTATGTCCTTGAGGGTTCTGTGCGCAAGGCTTCGGGGAAAGTTCGCATCGCAGGACAGTTGATCGACGCGGTTACAGGTGCTCACATATGGGCGGACCGGTTCGAGCGCGACCTGATAGACATCTTCGCTCTTCAGGACGAAGTGACGGTCGCCGTTGTTTCGGCTATTGAGCCAAAATTGTTTCAAACAGAAATTGCAATGGCGGCGCGACGGCGACCGGAGAACTCACTGCCTATGATTTTTATCTCCGCGCTATGCAACAGTATTATCTAACGAGCCGAGAAGGGCTGGCCGAGGCGATAAGGCTAGCCCATCGCGCGTTGGAGCTAGATCCCCGGTTCGGCTTGGTGGCGGCTTTGGCAGGTAACAGTCACATGCGAAACGTCGTTGAAGGCTACGCTGTCGATCCTCAATTTGACCGCAAGGAAGCCGTCCGGCTTTTTCGCTTGACTTTGAGTGTCGATGATGGCGATCCAGACACGTTAGCATTGGCCTCCAATATCTCGGCATTCATGGTCGGCGATAGCGAAGGTGAGATTGAATTGGCTGACCGGCGGTGCCCTCAACCCAAATTCATTTCCCGCATGGAGCGCCAGAGGCTGGGTCTATCGAGTTGCGGGGCTGCCGGAGGAAGCGGTCCGGAGCTTCGAACGTGCCATACGCTTGAGCCCAGTAGACCCGCGGCTACACCTGACGTTTGTTGGGATAGGGACGGCCTTGATTGAGCTTGGTCGCTTTGACGAGGCCATCGTCGCCGGGAAGAAAGCTGTTGTCAGAGCCCTTCCTATTCGGGAGCTTACCGTTGTCTGGCGTCTGGTTTCGCCCATCTCGGACTTTACGCTGAGGCTCGTGAGGCGGCGGCGCGTTTGCTTGAGGTTGATCCCGACTTCACAATCTCCGCGTGGATCGCTCGGGGCGGGCAAACAAACGCGAGGCTACCGATTGAAGGTCTTCGGAAAGCGGGGTTGCCAGAATGAGCCCACGCGCACCCGCGCCGACGAGGTGATCGAGTGAGGACGTGCTTTGCTGCGGTGCATGAGTCCGTTTGTGGCGGTGGTCTCAACCGATCGACGCAACACTTTATCTTAAAGGGAAAAGATGGAGTGTGTCGATGGATCAGGGATTTCGTCGGGGGTTTACAACGGCCGAGAAGACGGAGTTATGGGATCGCTGGCAGCGCGGCGAGTCGCTGAAGGCGATTGGACGGGCGTTTGGTAAGCCGTCATCGTCCATTTATTTCCAGGTCTCGCCGCACGGTGGAATTCGTCCGCCCCCTCGGCGTCGCTCGGCGCCCAATTTAATCTCAGCTTGCTGGCCACCGATTGTCGTAACCAAGGATTGGTCGCCAGCTTACAACGTCTTAATGGGTCTCGACAAGGCCGACGAACAACGTTGGCGCGCTGCGGGCAAAGGTCGCCAAGGTGCGCGTGATCCTCGCCGCAATGGAGATGCACAGGCGGATGCCGAACCAAGATCCATAATGGGAGTTTCGATGATCGCGGCAAAACGAATGGAAGCCGAAACGGAAGACGGCGCACCGGATGAGTCCAGGCCGCGACGCATGCTGAACGAACGGCAGGTCTTGGAGATCATCCCGGTCAGCAGAACCACGTTATTCAGGATGATGAAGACAGACGCTTTCCAAAGGCTACCTACATTTCTCCGAACAGAAGGTGCTGGTTTGAAAGCGAGGTCGTCGCTTGGCAGCGGGCCATTGGCGAGCGCAATCCGAATTTCGATCCGAACCGTGGCAGGGGCAAGGGGCGTCGCCACCGTGTTTCAGCTAACCCGACCTAGCACCATCATTATGAACTAGGGCCTATTGGGGCCCGCCTCATTCGGGCGGACTTTTTCTTTATCAGCGCATATCCAACAAGTAATTGGTTCTTATATGCTTTATCCAATATTTTGAGCGCGAAAAAAGTACTGGACTACAGGACCACACGACTTCGCCGTCCGCTTCAGGTGCCGTCGTCTACGGCGCCATCCGCGTCCACCGCATCCCGCCCCACGTTGATGACGTTGCGCAACGCCCCTCTGCCGGGACGGGACGGGGGAAGTTTAGAACTGATTTGGGTTTCGGAAAAACAGAAATATTTTTTCCAGAAGGGCTGGACAGGGTTGCCGCAAAACAGCCTGACGGGCAAATCGAGTTGCGCGCTTCTTTCCCTCTCCCCTTGTGGGAGAGGGTGGTTGCGATGCGAAGCATCGCAGACGGGAGAAGGGTCTGTCTCCGCGGACAGAGACCCCTCATCCGCCCACGATACTTCGTATCGTGGGCACCTTCTCCCACAAGGGGAGAAGGGAAGAAGATCAATCCCCGCTTGGCGGGCTCAGCTTTTGCGCGATTTCGCAAAACACTGGCAGCGCCTCGCAAGCAGCAGCATGCGCCGCCAGCGCCGGATAGCGCGCGGCATCGAACAAGGCCGGATGCGCCTCGCCTGTAAGACGCAGCACGCAGGCGACCGCGATGTCGGCGTGGCCGATGGTCCCGCCGAACCAGTATGGCGTGGCGATGCCGGCGCGCTCTTTCTCCAGCACCTCCAGCACGCCTGATATCTGCGCCTGGCAGCGCTCGACCCAGATTTTCGATTGATCCTTGCGCAGCACGCGCTCGTACAGCAGGCTGACCGCCTTGTCGGCAAGCCCCATCGCCAGCGCGCAGATCTTCAGGGCATGGCGGCGCGCCGGCCCGCTTGCTGCGATCATCGCTTTTTCCGGCCCGGCCAGCTCATCGAGATAATCCAGGATCGCCGCGCTCTCGATCAGCGCCTCGCCATTGTCGAGCACCAGCGTCGGCACCCGCCGCAGCGGGTTATAGGGCGCGATCTTGTCGCCATCGGCAAAGGTCGCCCACGGCCGGTGCTCGAAGGCGAGCCCGTACAGCCGCAGCGCAATCGCGACGCGGCGGACGAAGGAGGAATCGTATTGGCCGATCAGGATCATGGGGGGACACCTTGAGGGAATAGAGGCTCCTGGGGGGATAGGAAAATACTCTCTATCGAAACAACTATCGAGTGCTGCTTTCGGCTGTTTTTCAATAGCCGCCGGAAAATGACGAACGAGTATGATAGACTGATGCAATCGCGTCGCAACTCCGAGAAATGGTGCGGCGAAGACAGGGTGATTTATGGCCGCAAAAGACAAAGAACTTAATGCGATTAGCTCGATCATCGATCTTCTCAAGCCCCTAGATCCAACGGGTCGCAGCAGAGTCCTCGAATACGTTTTGAAACGATTGGAAATGGGAACGGTCCAGTCAGCGTCCGGAGCCAATGAAGACCTGCGAAGTACTCCAGCAGTCAGTGCTATGAGAGTAGATATACGAACTCTCACGGCCGAGAAGCAGCCGCGTTCTGCCAATGAGATGGTTGCGCTCATTGCGTACTATCTTTCCGAGCTTGCTTCCGAAGACGAAGGATCACGCACGATAAACGTTGAGCTCGTACGCAAGTACTTCAAGATGGCAGGGTTTCCCATGCCGCGCGTGCCTCCGACGTTATCGCGGAGGCCGGATTAAGTTCGAAAAGGACACGACACGACCGACGCAACGGCAGAAGGCAATATACGTTCTCAGAAAGCGCCGCCTCTCGCGCGAGGAGACAACGGCTCCCGAGCTCGCGGTATCAATGGTCGAAGAATTGGGCGCATCCATTGCCCGAACCGCATACAGTAGGGGCGCAAAAGATGCACACACTGTCAGTTCCGTAAGTGAAGTCAGGCAACTCAAGATGTATGTTGACGCTGTTCTTGGAGAACTGCTTGAAATTCATGCACAAAAAATAGAATGAATGTTTTTTCGTCATACTGGGACACGCGTTCGAGATGACATCGAAGAGTACCAGCGCGCGCACCTGCCACGGCGACAGGCGATCAACAAGGCCCTACCGATGCTTCGACAGAGAAGTTTGGGAGCGTGGCGGCTTCACCTGCAAATACGAGCAATCAGGCATCATCCGCTTCGACGCCGCCCGGCCCGGATTCTCGCCGTCGCGGGCGAAGCAGGAAGCGCTCCAAGGAAATCGCGCCACAAATAGTACGATTAATTAGGAGTTCAAAATGTCAGTTGTACTTTGCAGGGTTGTGTGGGCTGACACCTATCGAGATAGAAAAGAAGAGATTTATGCCGCCAAAATGTCGAATTCTCATCTCCATAGCTTCGCTAACGAACGACTGAATTTCGCCAACGAGGGGGGATATGTTTACGGATTTGTTGAGAGGAACGACAGCCGTATCGCTCTAGAAAAACTTGGTGGGTCTAAAAATGATCCAGAGATCGATGGAGTAACAGTTATTTGGTTTGCTGTTCCTAGAGAAGACAATCGTCCGCGCATTATCGGTTGGTACGAAAACGCAACCGCATATCGCGACGCGAAAGACCCAGCGCGCGGCTCCCCACGCAAAAAGTGGCAATACAGCTTTAAGGCCAAGTACGAGGACTCACACCTTGTCCCCGTAAGCCAAAGATTTCTACTCGAGGTTCCGGCGAAGAGGCACAGAACGGACAGAGGATATATCGGGGAGAGATTTTGGTTTTATCCCGAGTCCTCACCCAACTATGCCAAATTCTTGGAGTCCTTTCGATTGATGGCACGCGGCGGAAGTGTTCCAAAGGTACGCTCGTCAGAAGAGCAAGCCGCGTATGAAGAAGGGCAGCAATATCTAGTCGAGACGATGGTTTCGGCAAGGAACCCCAAGCTTACTGCCGCTGCGAAAGCAAAACAAAGATTCAACTGCCAAGCTTGCGGATTCAACTTCAAAAATTTTTACGGAATGATCGGAGACGGCTTTGTTGAAGCTCATCACAAAATAGCAATCAGTTCAGGAATGCGAACATCTACGATCGACGATATCGACGTCTTATGTGCAAATTGTCATCGAATGGTACACAAAGAAAATCCACCGGTGTCCATTGAGCGCCTTCGAAAAATGATCGAAGCAGCACAAAAATAGGGCGCGTCCTCCCTCAACTAGTCGAATGGTGGTGGATTTCATCCTACCCCTCCCCCTCATCGCTCGCCAAGCAGCCCCTTCACCGCCCGCGCCCAGCCGGCGAGCTTCCGCTCCCTTGTCGCCGCGCTCATGTCCGGCTTGAAGCGACGTTCCAGCCGCCAGTTGTCGGCGAATTTTGCGGGCTCGGGATAGACGCCGGCCGCAAGCCCCGCGAGATAGGCGGCGCCGAGGGCTGTGGTTTCCTGGATCATCGGGCGGTCGACCGGCGCGTCCAGCAGATCGGCGAGGCGCTGCATGGTCCAGTCGGATGCGGTCATGCCGCCGTCGACGCGCAGCACGACATGGGCGCCCTTCGCCTCCGGCCAGTCGGCGCGCATCGCCGCCCACAGGTCAGAGGTCTGGTAGCAGACGCTTTCCAGCGCGGCGTGCGCGAGTTCGGCGGGGCCGGTGTTGCGCGTCAGCCCGAACAGCGCGCCGCGGACGCGCGGATTCCAGTAGGGCGCGCCGAGGCCGACGAAGGCCGGCACCAGATAGACGCTTTGCGTGGAATCGGATTTGTCGGCGAGCGGGCCGGTCTCGGCGGCCTGCTTGATGATCCCGAGCCCGTCGCGCAGCCACTGCACCGCCGAGCCCGCGACGAAGATCGAGCCTTCCAGCGCATAGGTGCGCTTGCCCCCGAGCTGATAGGCGATGGTGGTCAAGCAGCTTGTTCTTCGAAGCCACCGGCGTCGCGCCGGTGTTGAGCAGGGCAAAGCAGCCGGTGCCGTAGGTCGACTTGATCATGCCGGGCGAGAAGCAGGCCTGGCCGATGGTGGCGGCCTGCTGGTCGCCGGCGATGCCGCGAATTGCGATGGCGCCGCCGAACAGTTCGGGCAGGCTCTCGCCGAAATGGTGCGAGGAATCCTTCACCTCAGGCAGCATCGAGCGCGGCACGCGCAGAATTTTCAGGAGCTCGTCGTCCCATTGCCCGGTGTGGATGTCGAACAACAGCGTGCGCGAGGCGTTGGTGGCGTCGGTCGCGTGCGCCTTGCCGCCGGTCAGCCGCCACAGCAGATAGCAGTCGACGGTGCCGAACAACAATTCGCCGCGCTCAGCGCGCGCGCGCGCGCCGGGGACGTGGTCGAGGATCCAGGCCACTTTGGTTCCGGAGAAATAGGGATCGATGATCAGGCCGGTCTTGCCTGAGATCGCGGGCTCGTGGCCTTCGCTCTTCAATCTGGCGCAGATGTCCGAGGTGCGGCGGTCCTGCCAGACGATGGCGCGGTGCACGGCCTTGCCGGTGGCGCGGTCCCACACCACGGTGGTCTCGCGCTGGTTGGTGATGCCGATCGCGGCGATGTCCTTTGCGCCGACGCCGGCCTTGCTTCAGCGCCTCGCGGCAGGTCTGTAACGTCGAGGTCCAGATGTCCTCGGGCTCGTGCTCGACCCAGCCCGAGGCCGGAAAATGCTGCGGGAATTCATGCTTGCGCCGACGCCGCGACCGAGATGTCCGATCGAAACACGATCGCGCGCGAGGATGTGGTGCCCTGATCGATGGCCAGCACATGGGACATGAGTTGGTTTCCCGGGGTGTTTTTTCGGTGTTGCGCAGAGGCAAGCGGATTGGGGCGCGGAGGTCAATATGATGGCGGTCGACGCAGCTATCCCTCCCCCTTGTGGGGAGGGTGGCGCGAAGCGCCGGGTGGGGGTAGCGCACGGCAGTGCGCGGACAATCGCTTTGCGGAGACAGCCCCCCACCCGACCCGCTGCTCGCTTCGCTCTCAGCGGGCCACCCTCCCCACGAGGGGGAGGGATAAGCAAGAGATGGGGAGAAGAAGCTACACCGACGCGGTGGTGACGCCGCCGTCGACGATGATGGTCTGGCCGGTCATGAAGCTCGAGGCGTCGGAGCCGAGATAGGCGACGGCGCCGGCGATCTCGTCGGGCTCGCCGATCCGGCGCAAGGGCGTGGTGGCGCAGCGGCGCTTCAGGCGCTCCTCGTCTTCCCACAAGGCGCGCGCAAAATCGGTCTTGACCAGGCCCGGCGCCACGCAATTGACGCGCACGCCCTTCGGGCCCCACTCGCCGGCGAGGCTGCGGCACAATGCAAAATCCGCCGCCTTGGAAATCCCGTAGGCGCCGATCACGGTCGAACCACGCAAGCCGCCGATCGAGGAGACGATGACCACCGAGCCGTTGCCCCGCGCCGCCATCTGCGGGATCGCGAGCGCACACAGCCAGATGTTGCTCTTGACGTTACTGCCCATGATCTTGTCGAAGGCCGCGTCCTCGATGTCGAGCAGCGGGCCGTAATAGGGATTGACCGCGGCGTTGCAGACCAGGATGTCGATCCTGCCGTAGTGTTTGGTTGCGCCCGAAATCAGCGCCTCGACCTCCGCGCGGCGCGAGATGTTGCAGGCGATGACATGGGCGTCGCCGCCGGCTTTGCGGATGCCGGCGGCGACCTCCTCGCAGGCATCCGCCTTGCGGCTGGAGATCACCACCTTGGCGCCAAGCGTTGCCAGCAGTTCGGCCGAGGCGCGGCCGATGCCGCGGCTGGAGCCGGTGATGACGGCGACCCGGCCTGTGAGATCGAACGGGGTGTTTTTCACGTGCCTCCCTGATTTCCGCGTCATTGCGGGGCGCGCGTCTTCGCGCGAACCGGAATCCAGAAGTTCTTTGCTCGCCATCGGATTCGTCGCTTCGCTCGCTCCGGAATGACCGTTGACGGCCGTCATTCCGGGATGGTCCGAAGGACGCAGATCCGGAATCCCGATCCGGGTTCGATGCTTCGCATCGCTCGGAATGACGTGACTGAATCGTCGCCCGGCAATGACGATGGCGTCCTACACCAGCCCGCCGCCGTTGGTGACGCGGCGCAGGTGATAGTCGGTGTCGCCAAGCGTGTTCTCGATCATGGTCAGCCGCTTGAAGTAGTGGCCGATCTTGGCCTCCTGGGTCATGCCGATGCCGCCATGGAGCTGGATCGACTGCTGGCCGACGAATTTTGCGGATTTGCCGATCTGCACCTTGGCCGCCGCGACCGCGGTGGCGCGCTCCTTGGCGTCGTCGAAATCGGCGGCCATGGTCGCGAACATCGACATGCTGCGGGCCTGCTCGACCGCGACGAACATGTCGGCGGCGCGGTGCTGCAGGGTCTGGAAGCTGCCGATCGGCACGCCGAACTGGGTGCGGGTCTTCAGGTACTCGACGGTGGTTTTCAGCGATTCATCCATGATGCCGACGGCCTCGGCGCACATCGCGGTGCGGGCGTCGTCGACCACGCGCTCGATCAGCGGCAGCGCGTTTTCGGGATCGCCGATCGCGGCATCGGCCGCCGACCTCGACGCCGGTGAAGGTGATGTCGGCGGCGTGCAGGCCGTCCTGGGTCGGATAGCCCTTCTTGGCGACGCCCTTGGCGTTGCCCGGCACCAGAAACACGCCGATGCCATCGGCGTCGCGCTGGCCGCCTTTGGTGCGCGCGGTCACGATCAAGGTGTCGGCGCTCTCGCCGTTGAGCACGACGAATTTCTCGCCGTCGATGACCCAACCCGCGCCCTTCTTCTTGGCCGAGGTCGCAACATCCTGCAGATCGTAGCGCGAGTTCTTCTCGAGCTGCGCGAAGGCAAAGGTCTTGCTGCCGTCGATGATGGCGGGAATATGCTGGGCCTTCTGCGCCGCCGAGCCGCCGCGGCGCAGGAAGCCGCCGGCGATCACCACGGTCGCCAGATAGGGCTCCAGCACCAGCGCCTTGCCCATCGCTTCCATCACGATCATGGTCTCGACCGCGCCGGCGCCGAAGCCGCCGTCGTCTTCCGAGAACGGCAGGCCGAGCAGGCCCTGTTCGGCGAGCTTGCTCCAGACGGTTTTGCTCCAGCCGCCCTTCTCCGCCATGTACTTCTTGCGCGCGTCGAAGTCGTAGGATGAGCCCAGCAGGCCGTCGACGCTTTCCTTGAGAAGCCGCTGCTCCTCGGACAGATCAAAATCCATGTTTTCTTGCTTTCTTCTTGACTAAGAGTCGTCGCTCGAATTGTCGCCGTCACGGCGCGTTGGTCTCTTAACCTCTCCCCACCTGCGGGGAGAGGTCGGATCGCCCTTGCGATCCGGGTGAGGGGTACCGAACTCACCGCTAGCTTCAGTGCTCGCGGAGAGAGGCCCCTCACCCCAACCCTCTCCCCGCGAAGTGCGGGGCGAGGGCGAAGATCACAGCCCCAGCACGGCCTTGGTGATGATGTTGCGCTGGATCTCGTTGGAGCCGCCGTAGATCGAGACCTTGCGGTTGTTGAAATAGCTCGGCGCGATCTGCGCGGTCCAGTCCATCGGTCTCGTTGCTGCCCTCGTCGCCATGCTCGTCGATAGGGTGCCGCGAACGGGCCGATCACCTCCATCAGAAGCTCGGTGGTGGCCTGCTGGATTTCCGAGCCTTTTATCTTCAGGACGGAGGAGGCGGGATTCGGCTTGCCCTTGCCGTGCTTGCCTTCGTCGGCGACGACGCGAAGCTGGGTGAGTTCGAGCGCCTTCAGCTCGATCTCGACCTCGGCGAGTTTTTCGCGGAATTTCATGTCTTCCGAGATCGGCTTGCCGCCGGATTCGACCTTCGCCGCCAGCTCCTTGATGCGGCGGATCCGCTCCTTGGAGACGCCGACGCGGGCGATCCCGGTGCGCTCGTTGCCGAGCAGGAATTTGGCGTAGTCCCAGCCCTTGTTCTCCTCGCCGACCAGGTTTTCGAGCGGCACCTTGACGTCGTCGAAGAACACCTCGTTGACCTCGTAGCCGCCGTCGATGGTCTGGATCGGACGCACCGTGATGCCCTTGCGTCTTCATGTCGATCAGGATGAAGGAGATGCCGGATTGCTTTTTCGCGGCAGGGTCGGTGCGGCAGAGGCAGAATATCCAGTCGGCGTGCTGCGCCAGCGTGGTCCAGGTCTTCTGGCCGTTGACGAAATAGTGGTCGCCCTTGCGCTCGGCCTTGGTTTTCAGCGAGGCGAGATCGGAGCCCGAGCCGGGCTCCGAAAAGCCCTGGCACCACCAGTCGTCGACATTGGCGATGCGCGGCAGATAATGCTTCTTCTGCGCCTCGCTGCCGAAGGTGTAGATCACGGGGCCGACCATGCTGACGCCGAAGGCGAGCGGCGACGGCGCCGGCGCCATCTGCAGTTCCTCGTTGAAGATGTAATGCTGAACCGAGCTCCAGCCGGTGCCGCCATATTCCTTCGGCCAGTGCGACACGCCCCAGCCCTTCCGGTTCAGGATCCGCCACCAGTCGATCATCTCCTGCTTGCTGAGGTGACGGCCCTCCTGCAGTTTCAGGCGCGTCGAGGGCGGCACGTTGTCCCTGAAGAAGGCCCGCACCTCGTCCCGAAACGCCACTTCTTCCTTGCTGAAGCTGAGATCCATCGGATCCTCCTGTGAGCGAATGAATTACTTCTTGGTTACGCGATCGCTTTCCTCTCGTCGTCCCCGCGAACGCGGGGACCCATAACCACCGGCGTTTGTTGTCGCAAAGGCAACTGGCCCCATCTTCCATTGCCGAGGACACGGCGTATGGGTCCCCGCGTTCGCGGGGACGACGGTGTTTTCGCTGGCGGCTCTACACACGACCTCCTGAAGCGAGTTGTTGTTTGGGCGCGGCCCGCGGTTGCTGGTTGCGCAATTCGTGGCGCGAGAGCTTGCCGACCGAGGTGCGCGGCAGTTCGTCGACGAATTCGAGTGCGGCCGGAATTTCGTGCTTGCCGAGCTTGCCGGCGAGGAACGCCTTCAGCTCGTCCAGCGTGAACGGCGTGGCGCCGGCGCGCAATTTGACAAAGGCCTTTGCGGCCTCGCCGCGGTAAGCGTCGGGAATCCCGATCACGATCACCTCGTGCACCGCGGGATGCTCGTAGATCGCCTGCTCGATCATCTGCGGATAGACGTTGAAGCCGCCGGAGATGATCATGTCCTTCTTGCGGTCGACCAGATAGAAATAGCCGTCGCCGTCCATGTAGCCGATATCGCCGGTCAGGAAGCGATCGCCGACGAAGGCATCCGCGGTTTCCTGCGGCCGGTTCCAGTAGCCTTTGGTCACATTCGGTCCACGGATACGGATCTCGCCGACTTCGCCCGGCGGCAGCACCTTGCTGGAATCGTCGAGCGCGACCACGTCGATTTCGATGCCGGGCAGCATCAGGCCGATCGAACCCGGTTTTTCCGGCCCCTCCGGGGGGTGGCCGGTGCCGGGCGAGCAGGTCTCGGTCATGCCCCAGCCGCTCTTCAGCTTCATGTTGGTCTTGCGTTCGAAGACTTTTGCGACCTCGACCGGCAGCGGCGCGCCGCCCGATCCGCAAAACACCAGCGACGAAAGGTCGCGGCTTTCCAGATCGGGAAGACTGGCAATCGCGATCCACATCGTCGGCACGCCGAGAAACGCGGTCGCGCGCTTGACCTCGATGTCGCGCATCGACGGCCTCGACGTCGAAGCGCTGGTGCAGCGAAATCAGATCGCCGCGCTCGAGGCTGCGCAGCAGGATCACCGTCAGCGCGAAGATGTGAAACAGCGGCAGCACGCAGATCACGCGCTCGATGGCGTCACGCTCGGCGCGCGCCGGCTTGCCCCAGACGTCGTAGATCGACACCGCCGAAGTCAGATTGCCATGGCTGAGCATGGCGCCCTTGGGCAGGCCAGTGGTGCCACCGGTGTATTGCAGCAGCGCCACGTCATCGACCGCGACCGCTGGCCACCGCGAAGGCGGGGTCGCGCCTTCGGTGAATTTCTTGAAGGTGACGATCGCCGGATTGACGGGGATCGGCGTGTGCGGATTGCCGACCGCGCCCCAATTGTCGTCCTCGCAGACGATCAGGCGGTCGAGCAGGCCTTTCTCCAGGAATTTCAGCGCCGTCGGCAGCAGCGCCTGGAGATCGCTGGTGACGAGAACGCGCGCGCCGCTGTCGCTCAGTTTATGCGAGAGCGCGCGCTCGCCGTCGAGCGGGGAAAGATGCACGACGCGGGCGCCGGCCTTCAGCGCGCCGAAGAAGTTCACGGGATGATCGGGCGAATTGCCGAGAAACAGCGCCACCGAGGTGTTCTTGCCGTAACCGGCGCGGAGGAACGCGGCGGCCGCGACCTCGACCATGGCTTCCAGCCCGGCATAGCTGATTCCGCGGTCGCGAAACTCGATCGCCGGCCGCGCGCCGTAATCCCTTGCCGCCTTCGACAACAGGTCGGGCAGCGTACCCTGCGCGATCGGATCGTCCCAGCGCACCCCTTCCGGATAGAATTTCTCGCCGGGATGGGTCATGGACATCCCTGCAAGCGCATTGACGCAACACCTCTCGACGGGTCGTCCCTGCGAACGCAGGGACCCATAGCCCCCGGCGTCGATATTGAAAAAAGGTCTCTGCCTCCGCGCCTAAACGAGAGTTCACGCGGTATGGGTCCCTGCGTTCGCAGGGACGACTGGCTGAGACGCCTCGGTTTCATTTCCATCAGGCCGCTTTCGCCGTCTGCGCCAGCGAGGCAAAGGTCTTGCCTTCGGCGGCGAGGCGCTTGAGCAGCGGCGCCGGCTCGAGCGAGGGGTCGCTGGTCTCCTTGGCGTAGAACGACAGCCGGTCGGCGATGTGCTTCAGGCCGACCTGGTCGGCGTAGAACATCGGACCGCCGCGATAGATCGGCCAGCCATAGCCATAGAGCCAGATCACATCGATATCGCTCGGCCGCGCCGCGATCTTCTCCTCGAGGATCCGCGCGCCCTCGTTGATCATCGGGTACATCATGCGCTCGAGAATTTCGTCGTCGCTGACCACGCGGCGCTTGCGCCCGAGCCGCTGCAGGGTCTCGGCGATCAGCTTTTCCACTTCCGGATCGGGCAGCGGCGCGCGCGAGCCTGCCTCGTATTTGTAGTAGCCCTTGCCGGTCTTCTGGCCGAAGCGACCGGCCTCGCACAGCGCATCGGCGATTTCCGACTTGACGCCGCGATCCTTGCGCGAACGCCAGCCGATATCGAGGCCGGCGAGATCGCCCATCGCGAACGGCCCCATCGGCATGCCGAACTTGGTCACGACCGCGTCGACCTGCTGCGGCAACGCGCCTTCGAACAACAGCTTCTCCGCCTGCTTGCCGCGCTGCGCCAGCATGCGGTTGCCGACAAAGCCGTCGCAGACGCCGACCACCGCCGGCACCTTTGCGATCTTGCGAGCCACCGCGACCGCGGTGGTCAGCGCATCCGGCGCGGTCTTGGCCGCGCGCACGATCTCGCACAGCTTCATGACGTTCGCCGGGCTGAAGAAGTGCATGCCCAGCACGTCCTGCGGACGGCTCGTCACCTTGGCGATTTCGTCGATGTTGAGATAGGAGGTGTTGGAAGCCAGCACCGCGCCCGGTTTTGCAAACTTGTCGAGCGCCGCGAAGACTTCCTTCTTGATCGCCATGGTCTCGAACACGGCCTCGATCACCAGGTCAGCGTCCTTGACGTTCTCGATGCCGACCACGCCCTTGATCAGGCCCATCCGCTTGGCAGGCGCGTCGGCGGGAATGCCGCCGCGCGCCGCGGTCGCCTCGTAATTCTTCTGCATCACGCCCATGCCGCGCTTGAGCTGCTCTTCGCCGGTCTCGATCAGCGTCACCGGAATACCGGCGTTGGCGAACGACATCGCGATGCCGCCGCCCATGGTGCCGGCGCCGATGATGGCGACGCGCTCGACATTGCGCGGTTTGGTCCCTTCGGGCACGCCGGCGACCTTGGCCGCCTCGCGCTCGCTGAAGAAGGCGTAGCGCTGCGCTTTCGACTGATCGCTCGACACCAGCTTGAGAAAGCCCTCGCGCTCCTTCTTCATTCCTTCATCGAACGGCAGATCGATGGCCGCGCCGACCGCGTCGGCTGCGGCAAACGGCGCTTCCAGCCCGCGCGCCTTCTTGGTCAGTGCGGCGACCGCATTGGTGAAGATCGAACGGTCGGCTTTCGCCGCGGCAAGCTTGCTGTCGTCGTCGCGCAATTTGCGCAAGGGGCGCTTCTCCGCCAGCACCTTGCGGGCGAAGGCCTCGCCGCCCGAAGCCGGACCTTCGACGATTTCCTCGATCAGGCCGTTCTTGAGCGCCTCGTTCGCGCTGATCGGATCGCCGCCGACGATCATCTTGACCGCGAGTTCGGGACCGACCGCGCGCGGCAGGCGCTGGGTGCCGCCGGCGCCGGGCAGCAGGCCGAGCTTGACTTCCGGCAGGCCGAGCCTTGCGTCCTTGGTCGCTACCCGGAAATGACAGGCAAGTGCAACTTCGAGACCGCCGCCAAGCGCGGTGCCATGAATGGCGGCGACGATCGGTTTCGGCGAGTTCTCCATCGCAGCCAGCACTTCATGGAGACCCGGCGGCTGCGGCGGTTTGCCGAATTCGGTGATGTCGGCGCCGGCGATGAAGGTGCGGCCGCCGCAGGTCAGCACGATCGCCTTCACTTCGGGATCGGCGATGGCGCTCTTGATGCACTCGAAAATACCGCCGCGGACGGCAGCGCTCAGCGCGTTCACCGGAGGACTGTTGACCGTGACGATGGCGACCACGTCATGACGCTCGAGCTTGACCACTTCGTTCACGGCACTCTCCCTGGGTTATTTTGTTCGTTACGAGGGTTTTCTCAGTTAATTTCGCACTGCGGAATTTAATTCCACATCTTGACACGGAGGGTTATTTTGAAGCACGTCCCTTGTCAACGAGGTCCGCACAGCAGCAGGCAATGAAGCGTCCAGGCAAGAAAGTGGCGACCGATCGCAGCTTCGTCGTCGCGCTTTCCCGCGGCCTTGATGTGTTGCGCGCATTCCATCCCAACGACGGGCTTCTTGGCAATCAGGAGATCGCGGCCCGTACGAACCTGCCAAAGCCAACCGTCTCGAGGCTGACCTACACCTTGACCAAGCTCGGCTACCTTACACCCGTTCCGCGGTTCGAGAAATATCAGCTGGCGCCCTCAGCCATGGCGCTCGGGTATGCCGCCCTTGCGAATCTCGGCGTTCGGCATTTGTCCGAACCTTTTCGCGAGGAAGTGATGCGCGAGACCGGCGGCGCGGTCGCGGTCGGCGGCCGCGACCGCACCAGCATGATCTATTTCGGCCAGAGTCGCGGCATGACGCTGGGCGTTCAACTGGACGTCGGCTCGCGAATCCCGATGGCGACAACCGCGATGGGCCGCGCCTTCATCTGGGCGCTGCCGGACGATGAGCGGGCCGCCTTGTTGCGCGAACTGCGCGAGCATTACGGCAGCCGCTGGCCCCGGATGCGCGAGGGTATCGAACGCGCCGGCGAAACCGTCGAGAAGCTCGGTTTTGCGATCTCGGCGGGCGACTGGCATGACGACATCCATGCGGTCGGCGTAGCACTAAAGCTTAATGACGGAACCGGTCCATATGCGTTTAACTGCGGTGCGCCCGCATTCCGCTTCACGGAAGATCGGCTGCGCAACGATATTGGACCTCGCCTCGTGGCGATGGTAAGGAACATCGAGGTCGCCTTGGGCGGCGCGGCGCCGCAATCAAAAAAAGAAGAAAGCAAAAAGTTGAAAGCAGGAGGGAAAGTTGCACGTGTGGTCGAGGGGATCAGGTAGCCTTCATCGTCGTGACCCGGCGCGCGATTTCGCAGGGTCATTCCGGCCGCAACGGGCGGCAGCGATATGACGCAGGCCCAACTCGCGCAGGGACAATATCCCCTGCTTGCGGTTCGCGACGTCAGCGTCGTGTTCGGCGGCATCATCGCGCTGAATGGCGTGTCCTTCGACATGCATCAGGGCCAGATCCTCGGCCTGATCGGGCCGAACGGCGCCGGCAAGACGACGCTGTTCAACTGCCTCTCCCGGCTCTACCAGCCGAGCGCCGGCGACATCCTGATGGAGGGCCAGAGTATCCTGACGCGCCCGCCGCACCGGATCGCCGAAATCGGCATCGGCCGCACCTTCCAGAACGTGGCGCTGTTCCCCAATCTTTCGGTGCTCGACAACGTTCGGGTCGGCACCCATGCCCGCACCAACAGCGACATTATCAGCGACTCCCTGAGGCTGGCCTGGGTCCGCCGCGGCGAGGCCGAACTCAACAAGCGCGTCCATGAGATCATCAGCTATCTCCACCTCGATGACGTCGCCCACGTCACGGTTTCCGGCCTGCCGTTCGGCACCCAGAAACGGGTCGAGCTGGCGCGGGCGCTGGCGGCCGACCCGAAGATCCTGCTGCTCGACGAGCCCGCCGGCGGCCTCAACCACGAGGAAGTCCACGTGCTCGGCGATTTGATCCGCCGGATTCGCGACGAGCGCAACGTCACCATCCTGCTCGTCGAACATCACATGGGCCTGGTGATGTCGATCGCCGACCATGTGGTCGCGCTGAATTTCGGCCGCAAGCTCGCCGAGGGAACGCCGGCCATGGTGCAGTCCGACCCCGATGTCATCAAAGCCTATCTGGGGAGCAAGGATTCATGACGGCGATGCTCAACATCAGGGATCTCAGGGCCTATTACGGCCAGGTCCAGGCGCTTCACGGCCTTGAGTTTGCCCTCAATCAGGGCAGCGTGACCACGCTGCTCGGCGCCAACGGCGCCGGCAAGACCACCACGTTGCGCGCGATATGCAACATGGTGCGCTCGACCGGCGCGATCGAATTCGACGGCGCCCCGCTCGCCGGCCGCTCGACCGAAAACATCGTCCGCCTCGGCATCGCCCACGTGCCGCAAGGCCGCGGCACCTTCACCACCCTGACGGTGGAGGAAAACCTCCAGCTCGGCGCGATCACGCGAAAAGACAGGGCCGGCGTGGTCTCCGACATCGAGCGCATGTACGATCACTTCCCGGTGCTGAAACAGCGGCATGCGCAGCAGGCCGGCACGCTTTCGGGCGGCGAACAGCAGATGCTGGCGGTGGCCCGCGCCCTGATGCTGCGTCCGAGGCTGATGCTGCTCGACGAACCGTCGTTCGGCCTGGCCCCGCTGATCGTGCGCGACCTGTTCAAGATTCTCGGCAAGATCAACCGCGAGGACAAGGTCACCATTCTGGTGGTTGAGCAGAACGCGCAACTGGCGCTGGAACTCGCCGACCGGGCCTATGTGATCGAAACCGGACGCATCGTGATGTCGGGAAGTGCGGCCGAAATCGCCAATAACGAAGACGTCCGTAAATCCTATCTGGGCTATTGAGGAGCGCGGCCATGGAGCTTTTCACCAATCAAATCCTGGCCGGCATCGCCACCGGCGCGATCTATGCCTGCATGGCGCTCGCCGTCGTCATGATCTACCAGGCGATCGATCATCTCAATTTCGCGCAAGGCGAAATGGCGATGTTCTCGACCTTCGTCTCCTGGCAGCTGATGCAATGGGGCGTCCCCTACTGGGGCGCCTTCGTGGTCACGCTGGCATTTTCGTTCGCCGGCGGCATCGTCATCGAGCGGCTGCTGTTCAAGCCGCTGGCGAAAGCGCCGATCCTGACCAACGTCGCCGGTTTCATCGCGCTGTTTGCGATCATCAACAGCGTCGCCGGCCTGATCTGGGACTTCACGATCAAGCAATACCCGACGCCGTTCGGCTCGCATCCGTTTCTCGGCAGCCAGCTCATCTCCACCCATCAGGCCGGCATGATCGGCGTCACCGTGATGCTCTTGATCGGGCTGTATTTCTTCTTCCAGTTCACGCGGATGGGGCTGGCGATGCGCGCGGCCGCCTCGCTGCCTGAATCGGCGCGATTGGTCGGCATCAACACCTCATGGATGATCGCGCTCGGCTGGGGCATGGCGGCGGCGATCGGCTCGATCGCCGGCATGCTGATCGCCCCGGTGGTGTTTCTGGAGCCGAACATGATGGGCGGCGTCCTGATCTACGGATTTGCCGCCGCCGTGCTCGGCGGCCTGACCAGTCCGTTCGGCGCGGTGGTCGGCGGCTTCCTGGTCGGGATCTTCGAAAATCTCGCCGGAACCTACATCCCCGGCGTCGGCAATGAACTGAAACTGCCGATCGCGCTGGCGCTGATCATCACCGTCCTGGTCGTCAAACCCGCCGGCCTGTTCGGCCGGCCCATCGTGAAGCGAGTTTGATCATGAGCGCAGTTCAGGAAGTCGTCACCGAAGGCGCCTGCCGTCGAGGCCGTTCCCAAGCGGGCCATGACGCTCGGCTACGGCACCTCACTGGTCATGCTGGTGTTGCTGATCGTCGCGCCGCTGTTCGTGAAGAATTTCATCATCTTCCAGCTGACGATGCTGCTGATCTACGGCCTCGCCGTGCTGGCGCTGAACATCCTGACCGGCGGCAGCGGGCAGTTTTCGCTGGGACAGAGCGCTTTCTACGCGGTCGGCGCCTACACCTCGGCGATCCTGATGGAACATGCCGGCATGAATTACGCGCTGACGCTGCCGATCTCCGGCGTCATCTGTTTCGGTTTCGGGTTTCTGTTCGGCCAGCCGGCGCTGCGTCTCTCCGGCGTCTATCTGGCGCTGGCCACCTTTGCGCTGGCAACCGCGATGCCGCAACTTCTGAAGCTCGGCTACTTCGAGGAATGGACCGGCGGCGTGCAGGGCCTGGTGGTGACCAAGCCCGATGCGCCGTTCGGCCTGCCGATCTCGCAGGACATGTGGCTGTATTACTTCACGCTCGCGGTCACGATCGCGATCTACATCTTCTCCGTCAATCTCCTGAAGTCGCGTTCCGGGCGCGCCTTCATGGCGATCCGCGACAACGAAATCGCGGCCTCCGCGATGGGCATCGACGTCGCGCTGTACAAGACGCTGGCGTTCGGCGTCAGCGCCGGCATCACCGGCGTCGCCGGCGGCCTCGGCGCCATCGCCGTGCAGTTCGTGGCGCCGGACGGCTACACCATCACGCTGGCGATCTCGCTGTTTCTCGGCATGGTGGTCGGCGGCGTGGGATGGCTGCCCGGATCGATCGTGGGTTCGGCCTTCATCATCTTCGTGCCGAACATCGCGGAGGGGATTTCAAAGGGCCTCTCAGGCGCCGTGTTCGGCGTGCTTCTGTTCCTCGTCATCTTCCTGGTGCCACACGGCGCACGGCAGGTCGCCATCGTTGCCCAGCAGACTGCTCGGCAAGCTCAAGAAAAACTAACCAAGGGGAGACTATGTTTTCTGAACAAAAACTACGTATCGCCGCGTTCTCGACGGCGGTCATCGCGTTCGTTGCCACCTCCGGCGGTGCACTCGCCCAAAAGAAATACGACACCGGCGCGACCGATACCGAAATCAAGATCGGCAACATCATGCCCTATAGCGGCCCGGCTTCCGCCTACGGCGTGATCGGCAAGACCGAAGAGGCCTACTTCAGGAAGATCAACGCCGAGGGCGGCATCAACGGCCGCAAGATCAATTTCATCAGCTATGACGACGGCTACAGCCCGCCGAAGGCGGTCGAGCAGGCGCGCAAGCTGGTGGAGAGCGACGAGGTCCTGCTGATTTTCAATCCGCTGGGCACGCCGTCGAATTCGGCGATCCAGAAATATCTGAACGCGAAGAAGGTGCCGCAGCTGTTCGTCGCCACCGGCGCCACCAAATGGAACGATCCGAAGGACTTTCCGTGGACCATGGGCTGGCAGCCCAGCTATCAGAGCGAGGCGCGGATTTACGCGAAGTTCCTGATGAAGGAGAAGCCGGACGCCAAGATCGCGATCCTTTATCAGAACGACGATTTCGGCAAAGACTACCTCAAGGGCCTGAAGGACGGGCTCGGCGCCAAGGCGTCGATGATAACAGCCGAGGAAAGCTACGAGACCACGGAGCCGACGATCGACAACCATATCGTCAAGCTGAAAGCCACCGGCGCCGACGTCTTCATCAGCATCACCACGCCGAAATTCGCGGCGCAGGCGATCAAGAAGCTCGCCGAGATCGAATGGAAGCCGCTGCATATCGTTTCCAACGTCTCAGCCTCGGTCGGCGGCGTGATGAAGCCGGCGGGCTTCGAGAACTCGCAAGGCATTCTCTCGGCCGCCTACGCCAAGGACGGCGCCGACTCGCAGTGGGACAACGATCCCGGCATGAAGAAGTTCTACGCATTCCTCGAGAAGTATTTCCCCGACGCCAACAAGCTCGATGGCTCCGTGGTGTACGGCTACGGTGTGGCCCAGACCATGGTGAAGGTGCTGGAGATGTGCGGCGACAACCTGACCCGCGAAAACGTCATGAAGCAGGCGGCGAGCCTGAAGGACTTTACGCCCGACACCTTGCTGCCCGGCGTCAAGATCAACACGTCAGCCACCGACTTCGCCCCGATCGAGCAGCTGCAGATGATGCGGTTCAAGGGCGAGAAGTGGGACCTGTTCGGCGACATCATCAGCGG
>CAVTNA010000032.1:0-128664 GCA_963735835.1 uncultured Alphaproteobacteria bacterium
GCGCGGCCGGAGAAGGGGTTGGCGTTGAAGCGTGCGCCGGAACCCTCGATCGACGCCGGCGATGGTGAGGGTGCGGTCGGTGGTGATGTCCTGCCAGCCATAGGCCAGCGCCGCCGAGATATAGGCCGGCCCGGCGGTGTGCCGGATGAAGGCGCCGGCCTGGAACAGGTCGGAGCGTCCGCTGCCCAACGCGTTGGCGATGGAGAAATTGGTGCCGCCGCCGGCCAGCGCAAAGCCCGCCAGGGTGAACGGCGAGAGGCGGTAGTCGGCGCCGACCGCAACGCCCGCGATCCGGCTGGTCGTGTGTTCGATCCCAGCACCGCATCGCCGTCGGTGGTCTGCGAGCCGCCATAGCCCGCCGCCCACACGCTCCAGCGCTGCGCGAACGCATCGACCACGGGCGGCGGCGCCTTGTGGTAGATCGCGGCATAGGCGTCGCGCTCGCTCTTCGAACGCGGCTTGTCCTTGGCCGCGTAAGCGCTGGCGCCGTCGCTTTCCTCGGCGAATGGCGTGGCGCCCCCGCCGACGCTCACGCCATCGCCGCGCCCGGCGATGAAGGGATCGGTCAATAGCCCCATGAACAGGTTCATCGCATCGAAGGTGGTCTGCTGCGAGCCGGTCGCGACCTCGCCCGAGGCCTGCGTCAGTCCCGCCGGCGTCAGCGTCGTGAAGACAAGAGGAATGCCGCCGGTCGCGTTGAAGAAATTGACGAGCGCATTGGCGACGTTCTGCTGGTTGCCACTAAGGCCGCCGCCGAAATTCGGAGCGGACGGCGGGACGAAGTTCAGCGTCAAGTTGAGAAACGCATCGTTGGCGTCGTAGCTGAGGCTGGCCGAGACGTTGGAGGGAAGGTTGGAGTTGACAAGCGAGCCAATGTACCGGTCACGCCGCCGGTCGCATTGACGATGACATATTGCTTGGAGACATAAGCGCCCGCCGCGAAGATCGCATTGACGGTCGCGTTGGCCAGCGTCGCAGTCCCCGTGACGTTGGTGCGGCCGGCATTCGCAGGCGTGACCTGGATCAGGTAACTGGACGCTGCCGTAAACACCAGGCTGCCCTGGACGGTGAGCGGCCGAAGGCGTTGCCCATCACACTCCCGGGCGCGAGCGTGCCGCCATTGATAGCGGTGCTGCCCACCGTGCCGCTGCCGCCGAGCGTCGCGCCCGCATTCACGGTCATGTTCGAATTCGCAATCGAGCCGTCGACCGACAAAGTGCCGGCGCTGACGGTCCAGGGCAGCGCCGCCGCGTTCGTTCCGGTCAGCGTCCAGATCGAGGTCCCCGATCTTGTTGAACGTGCTGAAGCCCTGATACTGCGCCGCCGGACCGATGGTCGAGGCATCGAAACTGGCCGTACCGGTGCCACCGAGCTGGAACGTATCGGCGCCGGTGGCCACTACATTGCCGGTGATCGACGAGCCAGGGTCGAGCGTCAATACGTTGTTGCTGCCGGCGAACCGGATCGCCGCGCCGGCGGTCTCGGTGATAACGCCGCCATTTTCCACGCTCGATGAGGCCGTGCCGAAGAACCGGATCGCGCCAGATCCGCCGCCCGAGATTGTACCGGCATTGACAATCGTATTGGACGTCGTGCTCAGCGAGCCAATGGCCAGATCATCGCCATGGATGGTGGCTCCCGCGTTGTTGGTAATGATCGCGGCGCCGGTCCCGGCCGCGAGAATGCCGAAGGTAAAGCCGGAGGTACCTGCTCCTGTTTCGGTGCCGGTAATGAGGCCACCGGCTTGATTCGTCACGGTCAGACTTCCGGTGTTCGAGGCAATAGCCGTTCCCGTAGCACCGGTTCCGCCATTTGCCGATATGGTGCCGGAGTTGGTGACGGTGACATCGTTCAGCGCCAGAATGCCAAATGTTCCGTTCGCGGCGCTGCCCGAGGCCGCGATCGTCCCGGTGTTGGTGAAATTGACACTCGCGGCGTTGACGCCGGCGATCTCGTTTGCACTGCCGGTGGCGGTTGCACTGATACTGCCGGCGTTGCTTCCCAGCAGGTTCCCGACATTCAAGCCGATCACGACGGCGTTCGCGGCGCTGGAGGTGCCGGTGATGCTGCCGGTGGGGTTGTTTGTAACAGTGATAGTGGCGCCGAAGAGGGTGCTGACTCCATTGTAGAGTGCTGGATTGGACCCATCGTCGCTGACCGTGCCGCTGTTATTGATGGTGTTGGCAGCGGTCGTACCGTCCAGGGAAAACCCGTCATTTGTGCCGATGACGGATGCGCCGCTGACCACGTTGATCGTCAGGCCGTTCTGCCCTCCGGTGCCATATCCTGCTGGTGCGTTCTGATTGGTTGTGGTGCCGGAGCAGGTCACCGTCGTGCCGGACGCCGGCGTGCCCGGTCCCGGTCCCGCGGCAGGTGCGCAGGCGGCCCATGCGCCCGAACCTGTCAACCCTGCGGCGGCAACAACTATTGCCGCGCCGATTATTCGCAGCGATGCCTGGACCAAATTGCGCCGGCTACGGCCTGCGCCTGTCACCAACTTGAAAGCACCCACCTACGCCTCCCCTACACAACTCTGGCCATTCCGGGCGCTACGCCCTGATATTTTTCACGCTCTGATATTTTCCCCGCATAGCCAATTCGCCGGAACTGGCGAACCTCATCCCTCTCCAATATCTGCGCGACCCTCAGCCATCGCCCAGCCATTCAACCCCCGCTTGCTGCGTCGCGCGCTCGCCGATGTCCCGCACACATTTTCGTGATCGCGGAATGATCGCCTCAATGAAGCGTCCTGACGTTTGGTGTGCGGATCCCACAACCTGAAGGAAACGCCAGCCGAACAGAAACAGACGGGGAAATATGATCAAGAACATACGGCGGCATGTTTCAGAACATATCCTGACCCGTGACAATTCCGCACCGGTGCGGAACTGAAAGCGATGCCCGGTCCGCCTCAGCATCGCGAACAGATCCGGCAAAAAATCATCCAGAGCGCGGCGCTGCTGTTCAATCGCCACGGTTTCACGGCCGTCTCGATCGATGACATCATGGCTGGCGCGGGGCTAACGCGCGGCGGCTTCTACAGTTATTTTCACAGCAAAAGCGAACTCTATGCCGAGACGATTAGCCGCTTTGTAGATGACAAGCGGGAAGGCGCCGAGGCCATCAAGAAAGCGCCGGATCGCGCGGTCGGGATCGTTCGCGATTATCTGTCTCTAAGGCACCTTGGCGACTTCGAGACCTGCTGTCCGCTGCTCGGCCTGCCCAATGACCTGGCGCGAAGCGACCCATCGGTCAGAGCGGCGCAGGAATCCGCGATCAGGATGATGGTCAAAACCTTCGAGCATGGCATGACGGCGTCCGCGCAGCCGGGCAGGCAACGCGCGCTTGCGCTCACCTCGCTTTGCGTGGGGGCCATGGTGCTGGCCCGATCGATCGAAGACCAATCTCTCGCCGATGAGCTGCGCGAGGCCGCAATGAACATTGCGCTGGAGCTTGGACGCTGGAGCTGGACTAGCCGGCAGGCGGCGCCGAAAACCAGAGTGTGAACCTGAGACCCGGCGCGTTATCGAGCATTTCGATCCGCGCGCCATGAAGCCCTGCGACGGCGGCGACCAGGCTGAGCCCGAGACCGTTTCCCGGCGTGTAGCGGCTGTGTCGAGTTGGTAGAAGCGCTTGAAGACGTGCTGGTATTGCCCGGCGGGAATTCCGGGCCCGTCATCGGCGATCGAAACGACCGGGCGGCCATCGATGGTTTCGTTCGCAACGACGACGTGCCCTCCGGGGCGGCCGTGCTTGATCGCATTGTCCACGAGATTGGCGATGGCATCAAAGATCAGGTCGCGATCGCCGGTCACCAGCACCTCGGGGTCGCCGGTCACGGTGAGACTCGTGCCGTCCTGCTCAGCCGCGGCGTCGTACAGTTCGACGACTTCATTGGCGATGTCGACCAGATTGACGCTGCGGAACGCGCCCTTTCGCGCCTGGGTCTCGATATGGGCGATCCGCGTCAGCGAGGCGAATATGCGCAACACGGCATCGAGGTCGGCGATGGTGTCGCCGATCAGCGCCTGATCATCCTCGGCCCCGCGCTGGCCGTGATAGGCCTTCTCCAGCCGTCCGCGCATTCGCGTCAAGGGCGTCCGCAGATCGTGCGCGACGTTGTCGCTCACCTGCTTGACCTCCGCCATCAATGTTTCGATGCGATCCAGCATCAGGTTGAGGTTCTCGGCGACGCGATCCCATTCGTCGTGGGTGCCGCGCAGCGGAATGCGCTGGTCGAGGCCGCTGCGCATGATGGCCCGGCTGGTGGCGTTGATCGATTCGATCCGTCCCACGGTCCGGCGGGTCACAAGAATGCTGGCGACGCCCGCAACCGCGAATATCAATGCAACGCTGGAGATCACGGCAGTCTTGATCTGATCGGCAAAGCTGTCGAGGTCGCTGATGTCCTTTCCCACCAGCAGACGATCGCCGCCCGGAAATGTCGCGATCATCGCCCGCAGCAGCGGCGGGCCGGCCCGCCCCACGCGACGATGCGCGAAACTCCGCCCATCCCCCGGCCGAGGTGACCGTCGCGGGCCACGCCTCGAGGTTGCCGGCGAGCGCGGCCGACGAGGGATCGGCGAGGAGATAGACGTTGCCGGCAAAACTCTGGTCGGCGATGCGGCGTTGAATCAGGGCGATCAGCGCCTCGCGGCCCGATCGCTCGTAGGCATCCCGCAGGCTCGAATACTCGGTCATGATGGCGCGGTCGGATCGGCTGCGCACGTAGCCGGAGGTGGACAAATAGACGTAGCTCAGGATGGCCGACACGACTACGCCGAAGGTCCCGATCGCGATCAGCGCCAGCTTGAAAGTCGATGACGTGAGCGTCTTAGCCAGGAGCACGGAGACAGTACCCGATACCGCGAACCGTATCAATTCAGCGGATAGGCCTGCTGGCCGTCGACCTTGCGACGCACACGCCCGACATAGACGTCGATAATATTCGTGGAGGGATCGAAATGCAGATCCCAGACGTGCTGCAGCAGCATCGCCCGGGATACGACGTGGCCTTCGTTGCGCACCAGATATTCCAGAAGCTGGAATTCCCGGGGAAAAAGCGGAAATGTCCTTGCCGCGCCGGCTGGCGGTCCGCGACACCAGGTCGATCGCGAGATCGCCGACGTGCAGAATGGTCTGCTTGACGATGGTGTCACTGCGTCGGCCAAGCGCCTCGACGCGCGCCAGCAGTTCGACGAAGGAAAACGGCTTGACCAGATAGTCATCGCCCCCGGCCCGCAAGCCACGCACCCGATCGTCGACTTCGCCGAGCGCACTGATGATCAGCACGGGAGCCGCGATGCCGTCGTCGCGCAATTGACGCATGACCGTGATGCCGTCGATGTCCGGAAGCATCCGGTCGATCGTGATCACGGCATAGTCGCCGGCGACGCCGCGGCTCAGCGCCTCGCTGCCGCTGGCGGCCAAATCCACCTGGTAACCGCTGGTCGTGAGCGACTCCAGGAGTTGGCCCGCGGTTTCCGGGTCGTCTTCGACGACCAGGATACGGCGGTGACCTCCCGTCATGGGGTTCCCTCTCCGAACGCGACCGGCCAAAAGCCGATGTCACATCAGTAAAATCGGAAGTCCAGCGGCCGATATCAATGCGCCGAAATCAATTCACGCGATCCAAAGGTTGCGTGAGCAAAGCCCGCCAATGGGCGTGACAGTCGCCAGCCCTTCATCGGAAGACGCCGGGGCTGGCGACCATCATGATGCCTGGATCGTTGCTCACGAACCGCGCCGACGCGGCGGGACCGGCGCGCAGGCGTTGTCCAGGCAACTCGCCAGATCAAGTTCGCTGTGGCGTTACACCGATCGCGACGCAACGCCCGTGGCGCTAGTAACCGTAGTAACCGTAGTCGGTGCAGACGTCGACCCACTGCAGTCCATATGGCGTCCACGCCCTGCGCCAACAGCCATCGTAGGCGGCGTAGGCGAAGGGCGCGCCAACGAACGCAAAGCGATTGAAGCGGTGATGGATGAAGCGTCCCCGGTCATGGAACCCGATATCTTGAGAACCCGGGCGAGAATGCAGCATGCGCAGACCGCACACCTGCAAACCGGCTACCGCTGAATTGCGGGCCACCGCTCATACCGCTGAAACGCGGGCCGCCGGCCATACCGCTGAAATGAGCGCCGCTGCTGATGCCACCGGGGGCTCCTCCTCCGAAGCTGGCATGCCCACCTCCCATGCCACCTCCTCCGTAGCCGCCATGCCCCCCTCCCATGCCTCCCATGCCTGCCATGCCGCCCCCGCCGCCACCGCCGCCACCGCGAGCGAGTACCGGTGACGCCAGAGCAAGCGACGTCGCAAGCGCACCCGCGATGAGGCGACTGAGGACCTTGTTGTTCATCCCAATTTCCTCGTGGTTGAATTGCCGCGACGGGTGTCGTCGCAAACAAGAATACGATCGGGAGACTGAGAATGATCCCCTTCTTCAAATGACAAATGCGACAGTTTCTGACACGAAAATTAGTGGGCACCGCACAAAGGCGGCGGTGCTCCGAGGTCCCAAAAAACGGCTCACCCCGTGGAGCGCCAGTTTTCGAGGTGTTTTCGCCGTGCACGACACCGTGACGAAACATTTCTTACCGCGATGAAACCAGTCTACGGCTTCGACGCAAACGTTCTGAAACCCTCGCCCTGTACTGATCGACCCCAATGAAGCGCCGAAATGGCGCCTGGGCGCGCAAACAGACTGAAAAACAGGGGCCGACCATGTTCAATCGGGTTGCATTGAAGCTGAAAATTCCCGGCCGTGCCGCCGCCTTCGGGGCGCTGGCGCTCGGCACCATCGCGATTTTCCGGCTCCGCCGCGGCCGCGCCGCTGCAGCTGTTTCCTTTCCTCATGGCCCCGCCGGCGCCATCGGCGCCGCCGCCGGTGCAGGCAGCACCATCCGAAGACGAAGGCACCGCGGTCGAGATGCCGGCGCGGCTGAAACGTCGAGATCGTCAGCTACGCCACCCGCGAGGCGCCGGCACCACATCATCGATACGCCCAACACCTATCTTCTATTATGTGCTCGGCGGCGGTCAGGCGATCCGCTACGGCATCGGTGTCGGCCGCGAAGGTTTCACCTGACTGGGGGTGTAGTCGGTGACCAGGAAGGCCGAGTGGCCAGATTGGACACCGCCCGCCGGAAATGATCGCGCGCCAGCCCTATTTGCCGCGTCAAATGGCCGGCGGCCCCGGCAATCCGCTCGGCGCCCGCGCGATGTATCTCGGCGGCACGGTGTATCGCATTCACGGCACCAACGCGCCGCGAAACCATCGGCACCCGCGTGTCGTCCGGCTGCATCCGCCTCACCAACCAGGACGTCACCGACCTCTACTCGCGGGTCAACGTCGGCACCAAAGTGATCGTGCTGCCGATGGACCGCCGCGCCGACAACGCGGTCGGCAAGCGGGGTTGATTGGATAGCGCGCAAGCAAATTTACGTCAGCGAAAATGGCGCGGTTTCCGCGCCATTTTTTTGCTTCTTGTCGAACAATGCCTCCATCACCTCGGCGAACGCCAACCGATCTTTAATTGACACGATATCCTTCGAGACGACCGTTCGCGGCCTGCTCCGCGCCGCAGCGAAATGACGCGATGTGCCAGATACCGGACCATCGCTTCCCACTTAAACATTGGTCCGAACCTGATAACATTCGTCCGAACGGCCCCGTACAATGGATGAACAAAAGGAATAGCTCACAACGTGGGCGACGAGGTCCTGTTTCAATTGCAAGCACACCCGCCAGCGCGCGGCATCGAGCAGGATTGCCTTTGGCGTGGTTATTGCCTTGTCTGCCGCCTTCGCCGCAAGCATGCCGTTCGAACTATACAGGCCTTACGTATTGACGCTTTCCTTACGGTTAGCCAAAGCCATCGTGTTGTTTGCAGAAATCCTTACGGCGATCTTTTTGTTTTCTCAATTTTCTATTCAACCTCGGCCCGCCCTGCTGGCCCTCGCAAACGGGTATGTATGCGGCGGCCTATTTGGTTTTCGAAACGCTTGACTTGCCGGGTGCGTACAGCGCGACAGGTATCGTCACCGGCACCCCGAGCGGGGCAGTCTGGTTTTTTTTCTTCTGGCGCATAACGTTGCCCGCTTGCTGTGATTGCCTATGTATCGTTGAAAAGGACACGAAGGAAACCGCTAATCCGGTCGCAAAGATTTCGACCGGGCCGGGCTATCGGTATCACCATCGCTTGCGCATTCGCGACGACGGCGAGGCTGACGTGGCTCCTTGCGGCGGGATATCTGCCGGGCCTGAACGTGGTGCAACACAACAGCCATTGGTTCAGTACTTTGCAGTGGTGACCTGGTCACTTAATACCATAGCGGTGGTGCTGCTATTTATCCGGAAGCGCACCATCCTCGATGTATGGCTCATCGTGGCGTCGTTGTGTCGTTACCCGATCTCACATTAGCGATTCTCTACGCGGTAACCATCCGTTTTTCTGTCCGGTGGTATGTCGGCAAGGCCTTTTTACTGATCGGCAGTTGGACCGTGCTGGTTGTTTTGCTCTGGGAAACGATGATGCTTTACGCGCGACTCGCCAGCGCGATGATCTTGCAGCGGCGGGATCGGGTCCATCGGATTATGAGCGTAGACGAGGCTACTTCCGCAATCGCTCACGAACTCAGGCAGCCATTGGCGGCTATGGCGTTAAACTGCGACGCAGGTTTGGAATGCCTCGAAGCGGCAACCCTTGACGTTGAAGAGCTGCGGTCCTGTTTTTCAGATGCAAAGAAAGACACCACCCGTGC
This sequence comes from uncultured Alphaproteobacteria bacterium, assembly GCA_963735835.1. Taxonomy (GTDB): domain Bacteria; phylum Pseudomonadota; class Alphaproteobacteria; order Rhizobiales; family Xanthobacteraceae; genus Bradyrhizobium. Next base: position 8,765 of record CAVTNA010000032.1, read on the forward strand.
GAGCGAGATAATTGCGGGTGTCCGAGCACTCTTTAGGTCAGTTCCCGGTCGAAGGACAATCGTTGAAATTAATGACCTCGTTCGTGAGGTTCTGAGCATGGTCGAGAATAATGTCCGCGTTCAAGGAATATCAATCTCGTCCGAACTTGAAGAAAATTTGCCACGACTAGCCGTCGATCAAATCCAACTACAACAAGTCATTTTGAATTTGGTCAATAACGCAATTGATGCACTGGCATCGCTTGGCCCCGCAAAAATAAAAGCTATACGAGTGGTGACGACCCGAGGTCCGAACTCCCGCATCTCCATTTTGGTCCAAGACAGCGGACCCGGAATAATTTCCGAAAGTAAGGCCAACATATTCGATCCCTTCTTCACAACGAAATCTTCCGGAATGGGATTGGGACTTTCGATTTCTCGAGGATCATCGAGGATCATAACGGTAGTCTTCGGCTCACCGAAACAAGTTCAAAAGGCTGTACTTTCGAAATCACTTTGCCGGTTTAGCAACCAGCGTGACAATTCGATGATGCTAGGAGCGGGCAATTTTGGTGACAGGCAGCGCGCCTACGAACCCGCCGATGCTCGCTTGAGCGGCTCGATCAGCGACTTCGCCGAGAACGGCTTTTCGAGATATGCGAGACATTCGCCGGATTGAAGCGCTGCCTCGCGAGAGGCGGGGTTGTCATTGGCGGTCATGTAGATAACAGGCACGTCAATCCCCGCGGCTTTTAGACTACGCCGCAACTCGATACCTGATCCATCGTTCAGGTTGACGTCCAGAATGATGCACGCCGCCCTTTTGTAATCGTTGTGGCCTCTGAAAGCCTCAGCGGACGCGAACAGGATGCTGTCGTAGCCATGCTGTTTCAGCACGCGCGCTACGCCCCTCAAGATGGCGGGGTTATCATCCACGACAAATACGAGTTCTCGATCAGACAAAAATAAAACTCCCTGACATGTTCGGCGACGCCGCTTTTGCTAATCGTTGGGAACAACAATCCGAGCTAGACCGGCGTTCCTCTATGGGTGGATTGCGCGGCACCACGAGTGTAGCAAAATGACGAGCGGGCGGATTGTCGAAGTTCGCCAAATCGTTGTTTTGCGCGGCCAATAATTGTCCGTTGCAAATTATCGCTTTAGGTCATTCGCGACCGGGTCGAGCCAGCAGCAAGTCCGGTGACGAGACTCTGACAAGGCGGTAAGAGTGCTCTGGCGCCGCAACAACCCGCCCTGTAGACTCTCCGGCTGAATCAGTCCGGGGGGACGATGCGAGCGGCGGTGAGCATCAAGACAATCCTGTTTGGGATCGCGGTGGTCGTGATCTCGTTTTTCGTCAGCCTGAAGACGATGGACTGGCTGTCGCCGCGCGGCAACGTCCGCGCGCCGGTACTGGCCGAACTGCCGCCGCTGCCGACCGCCGCTCGTGTTTCCAGCATCGTTGTGCCGGTCGCGATTGCGCTTGCCGCCATTCGCGACGCCACCGACCGCGGCGCGCCGCGCAGCTTCGCGGGCAAGGCCGACAATCCGGTGTCGCAGCTGCTCCAGAATGCCGATATCGGCTGGACCGCGTCGCGCGGGCCGATCGCGGCGAGCGGCGCCCAGGACGTGCTGTCGCTGGCGATGCCGCTGACGGGAAATCTGAATGTGACCGGTTCGCTGTCGTCGAAGGCGACGGGCGCGGTCGGCGACGCGCTCGGTAGCTTGCTCGGCGGCAATGTCGCCAGGCAGATCGGCAGCGTGAACATCAAGTCGCTCAATGCGAGCGCGGAGATCAGGGGTAACGTCACCTTCACCTCGCGGCCCAAGCTCGCCGCGGCCTGGCACCTGGAGCCGAATCTGGCTGCCCAGGTGACGCTCGGCGACACCAGCCTCATCGCGGCCGGCGCGCGCGTCAATGTGCCGGCGCAGGTCAAGCCCCTGATTGAAAAGACCGTCGCCGATCAGGTCGCCGCGGCGGAGACGCGGATCCGCAACGACCGCACCTTCGAGCAGAGCGCGAGGACGCAATGGGCCAAGGCCTGCCGTTCGTTTCCGCTGCAGGGCGCCGGCGCCGGCTCGACATTGCCGCCGCTCTGGCTGGAGTTGCGGCCGACCCGCGCGATCGCGGCGCAGCCTCGCGTCGATGCCTCGGCGGTCACGCTCTCGCTTGGCATCGAGGCGGAGACGCGCATTACGTCGGCGGAGACCAGGCCGGACTGCCCGTTTCCCGCCAGGATCGTCATCGTCCCGCCGACGCCCGGTGGGGTCAACATCGGCGTGCCGATCGACGTGCCGTTCACCGAGATCAGCAATATCGTGGAGGCGCAGTTCGCCGGCCGGACATTTCCGGAGGACGGTTCGGGCTCGGTCGATGTCACCGTCAAGCGCGCAAATGTCGCGGCGTCGGGCGATCGCCTGCTGATTTCGTTGCTGGTGAATGCCAGGGAGAAAAAGAGCTTCTTCGGGCTGGGCGGCGAAGCCATGGTGCATATCTGGGGCAAGCCGGTGCTCGATCAGGCGCAGCAGACGCTGCGACTCAGCAATGTCCAACTCGCCGTCGAATTGGAGGCCGCGTTCGGGCTGCTCGGGGCCGCGGCGCGGGCGGTCATGCCGCATCTGCAAAAGGCGCTTGCCGAAAAAGCCACGATCGACCTCAAGCCGTTCGCTTCAAATGCGCAGAAGAAAATCGCCGCGGCGATTTCGGACTTTCAGACGAACGAGGAAGGCGTGCGGGTGACGAGCGATATCACGAGCCTGCGGCTCGCCGACATCGCCTTCGATTCCAGGACGCTGCGCGTGATCGCCGTGGCCGAGGGCGCAATCAATGTTTACGTGACCTCGCTGCCGGGGCTGTGAGCTGCCTCTCTCCCCCACATGCGGCGAGAGAGAGGCAGAGCGGACGCGCCGCGATCGCCTCGTCAGTCCTCGAATTTGAACGAGATATTGAGCTTGGCGCGGTAGGCTTCGATCTTGCCCTTGGCATCCAGTTGCAGATCGAGTTTGACGACTTCGGCCACGCGAAGATCCCGCAGGGATTTTCCGGCGCGGGTGACCGCCGCTGCGGCCGCCTGTTCCCAGGATTCCTTGCTGGTGCCGACCAGTTCGATGACCTTGTAGACGCTCTCAGGCATGTCGTCCTCCCGTTCGTGTCAGGCAGGACGCAGGTGGTCCTGCCATGGAAACCTAACATCGCACCATCGCGGCTAAAAGGATGCGGCGCACCATGCCGCGGTTCCCCGACGCAAGCCGCGCAGCCGATCAGAAAATGACCGGGCGGCAGCGGCGCCGTCCGGCCATTATGCGATCCGGTCGTAAGTTTCGTCCGCGCCCTAGGTCAAATACTTGAACTCGGGCATCGCCTTAAGCTCATCCTTGGTGGCGTTGAACACCGCGTGATCCGGATACCACGGATTGGGCTTCGACACGCTCGCCGGCGCGGTATTGGTGCTCGTACCCGTGGTGGTCGATGGCGCCGGCCGGCTGCCCGCGGCGTTCGGCGCCCCGGCCACGCCGGTATAGGCGATCGGCTCCGTGACGAACTTGATCTTGTCGAAGCTAACCGCGACCAGATGCGCGCCGACGCCGAGGAAGCCGCCGACGCCGATCACCACCGCCTTGATGCTCCCGTTTTTGTCGGTCAGGAGATCGTTGATCGAGCCGATGCTCTCATTCTGGTCGTTGTAGACATTGAGGCCGACGATCTTCGAGGCGCGCCAGTCACCCTGGAACGACGAGCCCGATGCGGCAGCCGGCGCGATGTTGGCGCGGTCGGTGGTTGGTGTCGGAGTTTGCGCAAACGCAACGGTCGCAAGCAACGCGGACGCGGTCACACCTGCCGTGAAATATTTGGCTAGCATGTGCTTTCTCCCTGATGAAAAACTTGTCAGAAGAAAACACCCGACGCTGCCGACTGTTCCAATGGCTGGAACATATTCGGCTGTAACGCAGCGCAGCATTGGCAGGTTTCGCGCAACGCTGTCATGCGCGCCGTTGCGGCAGATCGCTGCCTGGCAACGTCTTCGACGCGCGATCAGAACCCGCTCCAGTATGGCGGTATTCCGTAATAGCGATGCAATGCCGCTTCCTGCGAGCGATCGCCCCAGTCGAAATCCTTGTCCGCATGGAATGATGGCGCGCGCCTGAGTTCGTCATCGTCGATGTCGAGCTCATAGGCCTCAAATCCGGGATTGTAGACGAGGCGCGCCCAAGGCAGCGGAAGCAGGTTCGTCCCCATGCCGAGAAATCCGCCGAAACTGAGGATCGCATAGGACACCTTGCCGGAAACCTTGTCGATCATCAGCCGTTCGATGTGGCCGATCCTGTCGCCGTTCGGCCGTCGCACCGCGGTGCCCTCGACCCGATCGCTCGCGATCAGCTGATGCGGCTTTGCCATGATCTCAGTCATCATCACCCTCCTGTTGGGTTAATGAAGCTAAATCAACGGCTTGCCGCCCAGACGGTTCCCTTAGGCCGCCAGCGCTTCGGAACCCGATTCCTCGAAGAAAGCCACCGCCTCGAACTCATAGTCGCAGGCCCGGCAGTGCCAGAGGTATGACGTGCGGCGCGGGCCGTTTTCAATCCATCCCGGGGTGGCGATTGGCTTGCCGCATTGGGCGCAGGGGTTTCCTTGAGGCAAATAGCCGAAATCGAATTCTGGCCATGGCGCGCTTCCCTTTGCTGTTTTTTTGTCTGACGGCGAATGGGACAGGATTGCTGCCGGATACTAGCGCTCTGTCGTCGTATCTATATCTCTCCGGGGGTATTTTGTCATTCGGACAACGACGTGGTCTCGGCAAGCCCGGACTAAGGGCTTCCCCAAGAAGTCAGATCGCAATCTGTCGGCAAAATAAAACAGTGCGATCGCGGCAAACGAGAGGCAAAGCAATTCGCCAACATATAAAGAAGCTAGCGCGGTATTTGTCATGGGTCCCTCCCTTATTTGCTGTATTGTTGAGGTGCCGGCGAATCTGCAGGATTGCGGGCCAAGACAAATCTATCTCATGCGATGAGAGACGAATTGATTTGGAACAATACTGCGATGCGAAAGCCGCGACTGTTGACCGTGCGGCTGTGAAGCGTACGCCGACACAACGACGACGATTGGTCATTCGCTGCTGCGGCCAGCGGCGTATACGTCAGCAACATCGCCCGACTTTGGTTGGAAGGTGGAATTTGACACAAATCAAGGAGCTGTCGTCTTCAGCCGCATATAGTTTTCTGTCCAGGACGAATGGAGGCGTGACATAATCTAGCTTAATCAACCGGGGGGCAATTTGCCGCGTGAAATCCCGTAGGATTTCCCGCGGCCATGGGATGTGCTCCGCCGATAACACAGGAGGTAACCATGGCTGAGCGCATTCCGGCAAACTTCAGACGCGTCATCACCGCCGCGGCAGGGGGAAACGTTATCGAATGGTACGATTTCTATATTTTCGGAAGTCTGGCCACGATCTTGTCGGTCAAATTTTTCGAAAAGAGCCACCCCGTCGCCGCCCTGCTCAGCACGATCGCGCTGTTCACCGCCGGCTTCCTGGTCCGGCCGCTGGGGGCATTTGTGTTCGGCTGGCTGGGAGACATGGTCGGCCGCAAGTATACCTTCATCCTGACGCTCGTCGGCATGGCTCTCGGCACCGGGGCGATCGAATTGATTCCGACCTACGATCAGATCGGCTTGAGCGCCGCGATCATCCTGTTCTGTTTACGCATGCTCCAGGGTCTTTGCCTGGGCGGCTCATATGGCGGCGCCATCACCTATGTCGCCGAGCACGTGCCGGAAGAGCGCCGCGGCTATTATACCGGCTGGTTGCAGACCTCGCCGACCCTGGGAATCGTGCTGTCGCTCATCGTGATCATCGCGACCCGCGGCTACTTTGGCGAAGCCGTGTTCAACGCCTGGGCGTGGCGGATTCCGTTCCTGTTCTCCTTCCTGCTGGTGTTCGTCACCATGTATATGCGGGCCAACTTCGAGGAGTTGCCGGTCTACGCGGAGATCAAGGCCAAGGGGCACACCAGCAAAAACCCGTGGCGCGAGGCCTTCCTCAATCCCCAAAACCTCAAATACGTTGTGATCGCCACCATCGTGGTATTGGGCGAGGGCGTGGTCTGGTACTCGAGCCAGTTCTGGGCGCTGTTCTACCTGCAGACGGTTTCCAAGGTGGACACGCTCACCAGCTCTCTCATTGTGGGAATCGGGCTGGTCATCGGGACCCCGACACTGATCCTGTTCGGTTGGCTGTCTGACATCATCGGCCGCAAGCCGGTGATCCTGGGCGGATTCTTTCTCGCGGCGGTGACCTATTATCCGCTGTATACGTGGCTCGGGGCAGTCACGCAGCCGGGCAATATCAACATGCCGATCGCGATTTTGATTGTCGCCATTCTGGTCGCCTATGTCGGGATGGTCTACGGGCCGATCGGCGCGTTCCTCGCGGAATTTTTCCCCAGCAGGATCCGCTACACCTCGGTATCGATGCCCTACATGATCGGCAACGGCTGGGGTGGCGGGCTGGTGCCCTTCATCACCACGGCGGCTTACACGTCGACGGGCAGTCTCGCCTATGCGCTGATCTACCCGATCGCAGTTCCTGCGGTGTGCCTCGTGCTTTCGCTGTTCCTGATGCCCGAGACTTGCAAAATGAGCATCTGGGATGATGACAAGGTGCTCTCGAAAACCTAGCCATGCGAATATCCTGGGAATCCAAACCATTTGCGGGGCCGTTCGGCCCCGCATTTCTTTTTCGCCCCTGCCGTTAACGAGGGCTTGCTGCTACTTTCGCCTTGGGATCGACCGCGGGCTCTGCGGTATGCACCGCGCCGGCCTTTCGGACATGGATCGTGGCGATGTCGTCGGCATACACTTTCTGCCAGCCGTCGATGTGATCGAGCAGTTTTGTGGCGGCGCTTTGCGTGCGCATCAGGGTCGCTTCGATCCGGTACTGTTCCAGCAGCCGGAACAGGTTTTCCGGCTCCATCAAGCCGGAAGCGGCGTTGTGGTCGACGAAGAATTTTTCGCCGTAGAGTTCGGTGCGGCCGTCGATGAACGGCGCCACGCCGCTTGCGATCAGATAGCCGCCGAAATCGTAGTCGTTGAATACGCGCGCCATATTCAATTTCTTCAGCGCGGCGACGGCCGCGACCGGCGCGCCGTGGCTATGCGGCTCGAAGCGATGCACCGACGCATAGGCAACGGTTCCCGCGATCAGCAGGACGGCGAGGCCTGCGAACAGCACGCCGCGCGCGGGCGGCGCGGCGGCTGACGCCTCGGCGCCGCCGATCTGCCCGGCGAGCGGGGCGGCCAGAACCAGCGGCGCCAGCAGCGCCAGGATTTCGCCGGCGCGTCCCTGCGCGAGCGCCATGTGAAGCAGACCGAGCAGCAGCACGATGCGCAGCGGCGGCAGTTTGACGCCGCGCCACAGCGAAAGCCCAACTCCAGCGAGCAAGCAAACCTCGAGCGCCCCGACGCTGCCGAAATCCGCGGGCTTCCATTCCATGATCAGCGGCAGCGCGCCGCCGAGCGCGAGAATTCCTTTGCGACGCCAGCAGCGAATTCCAGCCATAGGGCGTGCAGCAGCTTGCCAGCAGCGCCGCCAGCCGCGAATGCCGCCCAGCGCAGCGCCAGCGATTTGCGCGCCTGCGCCTCCGCGCCCAGCACGGCATCGAGCGCGATCGGCGCGATCAGCACCAGGCCGAACACAAAACCGCCGTGCAGATTGGCCCACAGCGCCATCAGGGCAGCAGCCGGAACGACGGCGCGCTGCGGCGATCCGCGGCGGCGATCAGTCCGCCGACCCACGCCACCATGACCGGCATCGCCAGCACATGCGGCCGCGCCAAGCAGATGCGGCACCGTCAGCGCCAGCGCCGCGGCGACGAACACCAGGGTCGTGCTTTCGCTCAGGCGCCGGCTCAGGAATTTCGTGAACAGCGCGAAGGTGGCGGCGATCGCAGCCGCGGAAAACACCACCGGCCCGCTCCAGCCGAAGACCGCATAGGTCTTGGCATAAAGCACCTGCGCCAGCCACTGCGTCGAGATCCAGGGCTGGCCGCGCATGGTGAAGGAAAACACGTCGGTTTCCGGCACCGCGCGGTGATCGAGGATCCACTGCCCGACCGTGATCTGCCACAACGTATCGGGATCGATCAAAAGCCGGTTTCCGGCCAGCACGAAACAACGCATAGATGCCGACGCCGACCCACAGCGGCAGCAGGCCGCGCAGCGGGCTTGCGGCTTCGGTGGGTTGGGCGACGGACAGGGTCATCGGCGCGGCCGGATTTTTGAGGGTTTCCCCAGGGAATGTCCGCGATCGAAGCACGCCAGGGCATAATTCTTGGTAAAGCCGCCGCCCGCGAAAAGGGGGCAAAGGCCGGGGAAAGGCCCGGTTTTGGCCACATCAATGCCCGGCGGATGCAACAAACGGGGGCGTTAAGCGTTCGACCGGGCACACGTCCCCTTGCCCTGAAGGTCATTTCCGCATGAAACCTCTGTTATCGCTCGCCTGTCTCGCCGTCATCACCGCGCTCTATTTGCCGCAAGGCGCCCGGGCGCAGCGCGCCGAATATGATGCGCTGGTCGCCAGCCATGCCGCGGCCAATGGGGTGCCGCGGCGCTGGTGCATCGCGTGATCGTGCGCGAGAGCCGCTACCAGCCGAGCCTGGTCGGCCGCGGCGGCACCATCGGCCTGATGCAGATCAAGCTCGCGACCGCGCGCGGCCTCGGCTACACCGGCGATGCCGCAGGGCTGCGCGATCCCAACACCAATCTCACCTATGGGGTGAAATATCTGGCCGGCGCCTACCGCGCCGCCAATGGCGACCACAGCCGCGCCGTGCACTATTACGCCAGCGGATATTACGGGGTCGCCAAGCGCCAGCGGAGCCCCGCCGACGCCCACGCCCAGCAGGTTCCCGCGCGCTAACGCGGTGCAAACCGGCGCCGCCCGCGTTGACACTCCCTGCCATCGGCCTACATTAAGTCCGTTCCGAGGGGAGCTCTGACGAGGAGCTGAGATACCGCAAGCTCAGGGACCTGATTTCGAGGTCCGAGACCGCGGTGACCCTTTGAACCTGATCCGGGTCATGCCGGCGAAGGGACAGGGATGTACCAGAGTTCACACAAGCCCCGAAGGGGGATTTCGCACGTATCCATCATCGGCGCAGGCATTGCCGGCGCGTGGCAGGCGCTGTTGTTCGCGCAGGCCGGTCACGCCGTCACGCTGCACGAGCGCAGCGACGAGGCGATGATGCTCTCCACCAGCCACTGGGCCGGCGGCATGCTCGCGCCCTGGTGCGAGAGCGAGGTATCCGAGCCGATCATCAGCCGGCTCGGCCTGCGCGCGCTCGATCTGTGGCGCAGGGAATTGCCGGATACGCCGTTCAACGGCTCGCTGGTGGTGGCGCATCGCCGCGACCGCAACGATTTCGAGCGTTTTGCCAGGCTCACCTCCGGCCATAAGCGGCTCGATGCGCGCGGGCTCGCCGAGCTCGAACCCTCGCTGGAGGGCCGGTTCCGCGACGCGCTGTTCTTCGCCGGCGAAGGCCATGTCGAGCCGCGCCGCGTGCTGCCGAAACTGCACGAACGCATCATCGCCGCCGGCGGCACCATCCGGTTCAACAGCGAGCCCGCGCCATCGGATATCGACGGCCTCGTGATCGACTGCCGCGGGCTTGCCGCGCGCGACAGCCAACCCGAATTGCGCGGCGTCAAGGGCGAGATGATCCTGATCGAGAGCAGCGAGGTGCAATTGTCGCGCCCGGTGCGGCTGATCCATCCGCGCTGGCCGCTCTATGTGATTCCGCGCGAGGACAATCTGTTCATGCTGGGCGCCACCTCGATCGAGGCCGAGGACACCGGCGTCAGCGTCCGCTCCGCGCTGGAGCTGCTGGGCGCGGCCTATGCGGTGCATCCGGCGTTCGCCGAAGCGCGCATCGTCGAATTCGGCTCCGGCTTGCGCCCGGCGTTTCCCGACAATCTGCCGCGCATCGCCATCGACAGGCAGCGCATCGCGGTGAACGGCCTCTATCGCCACGGCTTCCTGATCGCGCCGGCGCTGGCGGAACTGACGCTCGCCTTTGTCGAGCGCGGCCAGATCGACAACGAGGTGATGCAATGCGCGTGACCGTCAACGGCGAGCCGCGGGAGATTGCCTCCGCCAGCGTCGATGCGCTGCTCGGCGAACTCGACTATGAGGGCACGCATTTCGCCATCGCCGTGAATTACGACGTGCTGCCGAAGAGCAAGTGGGCGGAGACGCAGCTGCAGCAACGGCGACGAGATCGAGATCATCACGCCGCGGCAGGGAGGGTGAGGATGAGTTACGTTCGCGCATGCTCTCATCACTTCGTCCCGGCGAAAGCCGCGAATCGTAATCCCGGCGTGGTTACGGAAGGCATCGCCACAGTGCCTCGAGATGACCGGCGATCGGGTCCCGGCCTTTCGCCGGGACGACGGCGAAGAATGCGAACCATGCTAAAATTCTACGACCGCGAATTCTCCTCCCGCCTCCTGATCGGCAGCGCGCTGTATCCGTCGCCGGCGATCATGCAGGGCGCGATCCGCGCCTCGGGCGCCGAGATCGTCACGGTGTCGCTGCGGCGCGAATCCGCCGGCGGCAAGACCGGCGATGCGTTCTGGTCGCTGATCCGCGAGCTCGACGTCACGGTGCTGCCGAACACCGCCGGCTGCCGCAGCGTGCGCGAGGCCGTGACCACCGCAAAACTGGCGCGCGAACTGTTCGGCACCTCCTGGATCAAGCTCGAGGTGATCGCCGACAACGACACGCTGCAGCCCGACGTGGTCGGCCTGGTCGAGGCCGCCGACATCCTGATCAAGGACGGGTTTGAAGTGTTTCCCTATTGCACCGAGGATCTTTCTGTCGCGATGCGGCTGGTCGACGCCGGCTGCAGGGTGGTCATGCCATGGGCGGCGCCGATCGGCTCGGCCCGCGGCATCATCAACCGCGATGCGCTGAAACTGTTGCGCGACCGGCTGCCCGATATCGCGCTGGTGGTCGATGCGGGATTGGGCGCGCCGAGCCACGCGGCGGAGGCGCTCGAACTCGGCTACGACGCCGTGCTGCTCAATACCGCGATCGCCAGGGCCGCCGACCCCGTCGCGATGGCGAATGCGTTTCGCGCGGGCGTCGAGGCCGGACGTAGCGCGTATGAGGCCGGGCTGATGGAAGCCCGCGATTTCGCCTCCCCTTCAACCCCTGTCGTTGGGACCCCGTTCTGGCATGCCGTATCCTGATCGCCACGCGTATCCTGATCGATTTTATCCGGTCGTCGACAGCGTCGCCTGGGTGGCGCGGCTGGCGCTGCTCGGCGTCGGCACCATTCAGTTGCGCGCGAAGAACCTCGACGATGCCGAGGCGCTGCAGATGGTCCGCGACGCGCTCGAAATGATCCAGGGGCACGCCGGCAAAGCTCGTGGTCAACGACTACTGGCGCGCGGCGATCATCGCCGGCGCCAGACATCTGCATCTCGGCCAGGAAGATCTGGGCGATCGCGACGCCGACCTCGAGGCGATCCGCAAGGCCGGCCTCACGCTCGGCATTTCCACCCATGACGACGCCGAGCTTGAAACCGCGCTGCGCGCCAAGCCCGATTACATCGCGCTCGGCCCGATCTTTCCGACCACGCTGAAATCGATGCGCTTTGCGCCGCAGGGCATCGCCAAGATCACCGAATGGAAGAAGCGCATCGGCGATATCCCGCTGGTGGCGATCGGCGGCATCAAGCTCGAACAGGCGCGCGAGATCTTCGCCGCCGGCGCCGATTCCATCGCTGTCGTCAGCGACGTCACCCAGAACGCCGAGCCCGACGCGCGGGTGCGCGCCTGGCTCGGACTGAACGCGGAGGCGGCGTGAGATGAGAGAACCGATCCACCGGCCGTCATTCCGGGATGGTGCGTAAGCACCAGACCTCAGATGCGCATTGCGCATCGGGGATATCTCGAGATTGCGGGTTCGATGCTTTGCATCGCCCCGGAATGACAACAAGGAGGATGGCCGATGCAGACATCGCTCTTTCTCGCAAGGCTGATCGGGCCGGTCATGCTGGTGATCGGGCTCGCGGTGTTCGCCAACCAGCGCGGCTTCCGCGACATGGCCGAGGAATTCATGGCCAGCCGGGCGCTGATCTTTCTCTCAGGTCTTCCTGCTCATGCCGGCCGGCCTTGCCATCGTGCTGACGCACAACATCTGGACCGCGGACTGGCGCGTGCTGATCACCATCTTCGGCTGGCTCAACGTGATCGGCGGCGCGCTGCGGCTGTTCGCGCCGCCGTTCCTGGTGAAGGCCGGCAAGACCATGCTGAAGCAGCCGCATTTCACAGTGATCGCCGCCGCGATCTGGGTCGTGATCGGATTGCTGTTTTGCTTTTTTGGATATTGGCACTGAAAGAACTTGATCTCCGGAAGGGAGCACCACCATGAACAAGCCCATCGCGTCAGACGAACTGAAGCCCGCCGTCACCACAGGCCCGCTGCCCGCCTCGCGCAAGATCTTTGTCAGCCCGAATGAGGCGCCCGATCTGCGCGTGCCCTTGCGCGAGATCATGCTGAGCGAAGGCGCCGGCGAGCCTGATCTGCCCGTCTACGACACCTCCGGCCCCTACACCGATCCCGCCGTCACCATCGACGTCAATGCCGGGCTGGCGCGCAACCGCATCGCCTGGGTGAAGGAACGCGGCGGCGTCGAGGAATATCAGGGCCGCGAGATCAAGCCGGAAGACAACGGCAATGTCGGCGCCTCGCATGCGGCGAAATCCTTCACCGCCCATCACAAGCCGCTGCGCGGGCTGGACGGCCACATGATCACCCAGCTCGAATTCGCCCGCGCCGGCATCATCACCAAGGAGATGATCTACGTCGCGACGCGCGAAAACCTCGGCCGCAAGGCAACAGCTCGAGCGCGCGGAGGCCGCGATATGCCGACGGCGAAAGTTTTGGCGCCGCGGTGCCGGCCTTCGTCACGCCGGAATTCGTGCGCTCCGAGATCGCGCGCGGCCGCGCCATCATCCCCTGCAACATCAACCACGGCGAACTCGAGCCGATGATCATCGGCCGCAACTTCCTGACCAAGATCAACGCCAATATCGGCAACTCCGCGGTGACCTCGTCGGTGGAGGAAGAAGTCGACAAGATGGTGTGGGCGATCCGCTGGGGCGCCGACACCGTGATGGACCTCTCGACCGGCCGCAACATCCACACCACGCGCGAATGGATTTTGCGCAATGCGCCGGTTCCGATCGGCACCGTGCCGATCTACCAGGCGCTGGAGAAGTGCGAAGGCGATCCCGTCAAACTGACCTGGGAACTCTACAAGGACACCCTGATCGAGCAGTGCGAACAGGGCGTCGACTACTTCACCATCCACGCCGGCGTGCGGCTGCCCTACATCCACCTCACCGCCAACCGCGTCACCGGCATCGTCTCACGCGGCGGCTCGATCATGGCGAAGTGGTGCCTGGCGCATCACAAGGAGAGTTTCCTCTACACGCATTTCGAGGAAATCTGCGACCTCATGCGCAAATACGACGTGTCGTTCTCGCTCGGCGACGGCCTGCGGCCGGGCTCGATCGCCGACGCCAACGACCGCGCGCAGTTCGCCGAACTGGAGACGCTCGGCGAGCTGACGCAAATCGCCTGGAACAAGGGCTGCCAGGTGATGATCGAGGGCCCCGGCCATGTGCCGCTGCACAAGATCAAGATCAACATGGACAAGCAGCTCAAGGAGTGCGGCGAGGCGCCGTTCTATACGCTGGGGCCGCTGACGACCGACATCGCGCCGGGCTACGACCACATCACCTCAGGCATCGGTGCGGCCATGATCGGCTGGTTCGGCTGCGCCATGCTGTGTTACGTGACGCCGAAGGAGCATCTCGGGTTGCCCAACCGCGACGACGTCAAGACCGGCGTCATCACCTACAAGATCGCCGCGCATGCGTCCGATCTCGGCAAGGGCCACCCCGCCGCGCAACTGCGCGACGACGCGCTGTCGCGCGCCCGCTTCGACTTCCGCTGGGAGGACCAGTTCAACCTCGGGCTCGATCCCGAAACCGCGCGCAGCTTCCACGACGAGACGCTGCCGAAGGAAGCCCACAAGGTCGCGCATTTCTGCTCGATGTGCGGCCCGAAATTCTGCTCGATGAAGATCACCCAGGACGTGCGCGACTACGCGGCGACGCTGAACGATCCGGCGGCGGTGGGGATGACATGTACGGCATCCTTGAGGACGGCTTGCCCACTGACGCCGCGGCGAAGGCGGGAATGGCGCAGATGTCGCAAAAATTCAGGGAGATGGGCGGGCAGGTGTATCTGGATGCGGAGAAGGTGAAGGAGAGCAATCGGGTGTTGTGAGGCACTCGTTGTGACACCCCCCGCATAACTGGAGGACTGACAGTCGCTCGCCAACTGCCAAAATGGCGACTGTCCTTCAGTTACAACTTTCCCTTGAGTGGATGGTCAGCTGTCCACCCGCTAGCAGCCCGAGAATTGACGTAACAGATCAGTAGATCGGCAGCCGCTCGAGAGGTAACAAAGTGGGCTAATGAACTGGCGGCTGCTCGAGAATCGACGAAACACCACAATCCATCGTCCCCTTGGGCTACTGCTCGTGAATTCGACTTTACAGACCAATAGATCCGCTGCGGCTCGCGATGGCACTTCGCAAACCAAGAAGTTCGCGGCAGCTCGGGAATTGACGACATTAACCAAAGCCATCGCTCCACTCCTCTCTAAGCTTCTGACCAAACAGAAGCGCCCCGATAAGTCGTTCTACATACACGATGGAACGGCTACAGTAGTAACTGTTCCCCCTGCCCACCCATGGTGCCGTCCGGAAAGTGGTTGGAATTGGGCGTGGCGCATTCTCCGGGAACATGAAGGTATCGTTTCAGGCTGCGAGGTCAATCGGCTGATTGCTGGGCTTTGTGGCGAGCGTCTGCCATCCATCGACCTTGCGCATGTTGATCTGTCCAGAGGCGAGCAGCGCCCAGAACAACATGGCAGCGGTGTCGGCTGACGGCAGCACGGTTTGCGTCTTGATTCTTCGCTTGAACTCTTCGTGCAGCCGCTCGATTGCATTGGTGGTGCGCACGCTGCGCCATTGGCTCGGCGGCAGGCGGGTGAAGGTGAACAAGCGTTCTCCTGCCTCCTCCAGGCTGTCGGCAACGGCGCGATGCTTGAGCCTCCATTTGCGGATGAAGGCCTTGCGGCGCGCTTCGATCTCCTCAGGCGTCGTCGCGTAGATCATGTCGTTGTAATCCGCGGTGATCTCGTCATGCAGCCGCTCGGGGGCATGTGCGAACAGGTTCCTGTGCTTGTGGACCGTGCAGCGCTGGACCGGCACGCCGTCCCAGACCGAGGCGATGGCCTTGTCGAGCCCCGGCGCGCCATCGACGATGAGGAATTCCGGACGCCGCAGCCCGCGATTGATGAGATCGTCGAGGACAGTGCGCCAGGCCTCGGCGCTCTCGCCGCCCATGCTCTTGATCGCGAGCAGCACCTTCTGGCCGTCCGCGCGCACGCCGAGAACGACGAGCAGCGAGATCGAGGTCGCCTTGCGGTCGAGCCGCACGCGCACCACGGTGCCGTCCAGGATCAGGCGCACGATCGGCTCCCCGGCCAGCGAGCGGGTGTTCCAGGCGTCCCAGTCGCTCTTCACCTTGCGCCACGTCCGGCTCACCGTGTCCTTGCCGACCGTCCCGCCGAACAAGGCCGCGAGCGCGCGGCGCACCCGCCGCGTATTGGTGCCGGCGAGATAGGTGCTCGCGATCAGCGCGTCGGCGGCCAGGGTGCGCCGCTGATAGGCCCGCAGCGCCTGGCTCTTCCATTCCGTCGTCCTGCCCTCGGAGGTGGTCAGCCGGGCGCGCGGCACCGCGATCTCGATCGGTCCGAACGTGCCTGTCAGCGACCGCGTCCGGCTGCCGTGGCGGTGGCCCGCAACGCCCGCTCTTCCTTCACTGCTGGCCATCTGGCTTCGCCCGTAACGCGGCCGTGCCAGCGCCGCGTCGAGCTCGCCGCGGAGCAGTTCTTCGATGAACTCACGCGCCCGAGCCCGCACTTCGGTCTCAAGCGGATCAAACCAGTTGTCGAAAAGATCGCCGGCCATATCGGCCGCAGGCTGCAAAGAATCAGGCTTCGTGGTAGTGCTCGTCATGGCGTGGTCTCCAGTCCGACGCTTCAACGCCGGATGATTCGAGGTTGATCACCCCGGAGACTACGCCACACTCAATTCCTACCAACCCCGCGACGGCACCCCACCCATAAGGCAAAGGCACTGATTTTACTGCTTACGCAGCGTTCCCCAAATCTTAATATATTGATAGCAGAACGGAGGACGATGAAGGTTTCTGTCTTTATCATACACGCTAGGCATGGCTACGTTTGCAACGCCATTTGAGAAGGTAAACTCTGGTCCGTCCTCCCATTCGTCATCTGATATGTTGCTACAATCCACTTCGAACTTAAAAGAATGCTTCAAGTGAGCGCGCGTGATCTCATAATCCGTCTCATTTTTAGTGACCATAATGATCATAGGAGGCTTGTCGAAATTCTTGCTCCCCATCATGATCACGCCAGGGTCCTTGGCGAAGTCCGGCAGCATCCCGAAATCGATCTTCCCGCTAGTCAGGTACGAGATCGGCAGTTCATCTTCCTTATGGAAGCGGACGGCGCATACTTTCTGAACGGCGTACATCATCTGCCCCGATTGACCACGCATTTCGCTAACCACACATTCATCGTACGACGACGGCCTATCGTGGTACCAAACAAAAACCTCAGCAACCAACGCGGCGAAGATCACGCTCAAAGTGACGCCGTAGACCCATTTCGGCATGTTCACCCTCTGACTATTACAATTCCCGCAGCATGTTCCCAAATCGCCGGCGGCCCTCTCTAAATCTAAAAAAGGGTCTTTGCTGCGATCTCAAGCCACTCAATAATTGCGTTGAACGCATCATGTATCGGCGGGAACAGTTGCGTTAGAACATATGTTCCGCCACCAGCTCCAATCGTTGCTATAGCTGCGTCTACGCTCTTGTCCGCCTTCTGCGCAGCCCACTTACCCGCAACTACAAGCGCATTACGAATTGGCGTTGCCCACTGCTTGATCCTTGCGATAGCGGGACTCGGCTTTTGAAACTCAAGCTTAAGTTCGGCGACAGCCTTTTGCACCTCCGGCAGATCGGCGCCGCCCATTGCCTCCGGCGGTTGATTGTGTCCAATTCCAATCGCCTGACGTTTCGTGATGATCTTTTCAAGACGCTCTAGGTCCTGTGGACACTTATCGCATCCATAGGATGATGGCGGCGAGGGTGACGACGGCGAGATAGTTCCGCGCGGTTTTCTCGAAGCGCGTTGCGACGCGTCGGAACTGCTTGAGCTTTGAGAAGCAGCACTCGACGAGGTGGCGCTGGGCGTAGAGATGCTTGTCGAGCGGGTATTTGAGCGCGCGTGAGGGGTTGTTCGGGATGACGGCGAGCGCGCCCTTGGCGGCGATGACCTGGCGCAGGTGATCGGCATCGTAGGCTGTGTCGGCCATGACGACCTCGGCCGGCAGCCCCTCGATCAACGCGGCGGCCTGGGGGGCATCGCCCTTCTGGCCGGCCGTCAGGATGAAGCGCACCGGACAGCCCAGGCCGCGCACGGCCATGTGGATTTTGGTGCTCAGGCCGCCGCGCGAGCGGCCGATGGCCTGATCTTCAGACCCCCTTTTTTGCGCCGGCAGCGTGCTGGTGGGCGCGAACGATGGTGGAGTCGACGATCAGATATTCGAAGTCCGGATCATCCGACATCGCCTCGAAGATGCGCCACCAGACGCCTTTGGTGCTCCACCGGCTGAAGCGCCGGAACACGCTGTTCCAGTCGCCGAACACCTCCGGAAGATCACGCCAGGGCGAGCCCGTCCGCACGATCCACAGCACGCCCTCGACGAACATCCGGTTGTCGCGGCCGGTCGAGCCTTTCTGGTCAGGTCGACCAATGATCAGGGGCGCCATCCGCTCCCACGCAGCGTCGCTCAAAACCAAACGATCCATCACACCCAAGACCGCCTCCCCAAAAGCAGCCTTGAATCTGATTTGCTGATAAAAGGAAATCCCTAGACAGTCCACAGGACCTAAAGCGATAAGTGCTTTCTTGCGTGCCTGTTGCTCGGCTTGCGTGCCATATTGCGAACTTGGCTCGTCGAGGTAAATGTCGAGCGTAGCCGGCTCGTCTGGAGGCTCGGTCTCGTCGTAATCATCTGGACTGGATACTAGCGCCCAGTCAGTTAATCCCTCTCGCTCGACTTCCTCGACAACCTCTTCAATTAGAGATTCAGAAACGAGATCGCCAAATTTGGAATACAACTCATCCCGCGCTTCGTATGGACCTCCCCAAATCCACTGATAGCCACCCTCGGCGCTCTCATACGGAGTTCGTACTGCAGGGTCCTCGAAATTCTCCGAAAACCATCGAAGCATCAGCTCACGCTTCTCGGCTTTTCGCATTTGCCGAAATCGAGATACGCCGTACTGAGAGCCGTCTTCAAGAAAGGGATGCTTTTGAACCATCTATAAAAATCGCCTACTAACGAGATCGCTCAAGTTAGGTTGAGCCGAGCGGAAACACAACTGATTGCCATTCCCCCAGCCCTCTATCGCAACAGCCAAAAGGCGGATTTGCCAAAAGCGTAAACCGCTATTTCATTGACCTAGCCACGCCGGGACAGGCTTTCGGCCAACCCGCCCAACTCCGCCCCGCCCCCTACTTCGCCCGCTGGTAAAAATTGCTCGCGCTGCCGCGCCCGCGACCGACATTCGGATTGGTGTTGACGAACTCGTCGGAGGTCAACTTGTCGATGGTGCGGGTCTGCGCCTCGCCCTCCCAATTCGGGAACGAAGAGGACACGATGTGGTAGGTGACGGTCTTGTTGGCCTCGTCGACCGTCCGGGTGCCGAACACCGACAGGCTGCGCCGCATGATGGCGGCGTATTCCTCCGGCGTGCCGGTCATGCGGTTGTTGGACGCGATTCTTGGCACGTCGCTGGCGACGTGAATTTGCGCGAAATGGCCGTCGGCGGTGAAGATCAAAATGCCCCTGGGCGTCTCGCCGAACGGAAACGACTTCTTGCCGTCTGATGCCGTGATCTCGGCGACCACGAAATTCCAGGTGCCGACGATCTGGTCCTTGAGACTTTTCGCCGGCTGCGCGGCGGCCGTACCGGCCGGCAGTGCAAGCGCGAGCAAAACGGCGACGGTTCGCAATTTCATGGTATCCCCCCAACGCGTCGGCGCGCAGGCTAACCCGGAACGCATCGCCGCGCGAGGCTCATTGGACGGAACTCCGCGCCATCTTCCCGAATTGCGCTTTTACGCTACACTGCGCTGCCTCACATGAGAGGTGACCCATGGCTCCCATCAAGCATTTCGCCGCTCCCGCCGGGCTGACCACGCCGCCGCTGTCGTTCGCCGCGCGGACCGGCGACCTGCTGTTCGTCTCGGGCATTCCCGGCTTTGACGAAAACGGCGTGCTGCCGGACAAATTCGAGGCGCAATTCGGTTTCGTCGTTCACAACATCAAGCGCGTGCTCGACGAGGCGGGCGCGACTTTTCGCGATCTGGTCAAGGTCAACGTGCTGCTGACGCGAGCGTCCGATGTGGGGCCGATGAACGCGCTGTATGCCGGTGCGTTCGGACCGCCGCCCTACCCGGCCCGCACCACCTGCGTGGTGCAGGCGCTTCCGAATCCGGCGATGCTGATCGAAATCGAATGCGTCGCCTCGCTTGCGGGGAAGCAAGCGTAATCTCGACGCCGCGCCTGCGACAAAACAACCCGACGGGCAAATCACCAAAAACCTGTCCAGCCCTCCTTCGAAAAATATTCCGCTTAACGCGTCGGGCAAATCAGGGGCATAGCTTCGCGCGTCTCACCCGATGAGAGGGGCGGGTCGCGATCGTCACGAACGCGCGGTGGGATGCGGTGGACGCGAGGCTTGCGAGCAGACGAACGCAGGCCGCGCGGACGGCGAAGTCGTGTGGTCCTGGCGCCCCGACGCTGGCGTCAAGTTTGCGTGGAGTTATCCGCGAGGCGACGGTGGCAAGAAAGCCCGGTCACCGGGGAGAGCGCGAAGTAAGCCGTAAACCATCGCGCAGGGAAAGCCGGATTGCCTCCGCTGGACCTGTCTGCTCGTGTGCGTTTTTTTCCACTTTTGCACACGAGACCGCGGGTGCAGCGCGCACCCGGCTTTCCCTGCGCCCTCTTGTTTTCCGAGGGTGGCCATCGACGCCAAGCTCGGGCGCACTCCGCGCCGCGAGAATGCGGACGCGTGGCCCAAGGCTGTTTGACATTTGAATTGTGGCGCGACCGCTTCACCCCGCCTTGGAGGGGGAGGGTCGCGTCGCAACGCAGCGAAGCCAGATGCGTCATGCCGGGGTGATGCGTGAGCAGCGATCTACGATGTGACAGTTGCACGAATCGGAGAGATCACCCCACCCGGGTCTGGTCTTACGCCCGTTCACGGAACCGACCCGCCCTCCGGGGCAGGGTCGAAGCACCGGGCAAGCGCGTGGACTGTGCCTGCCCCTACTTCAGCGTGATCGCGAGCCCGCTGAGGTCGGCGTTCGCCATCAGCCCGGTCTGGTGGCCGGACAGTTCCAGCACCGCGCCCTTCTGGTTGGTCAGCACGATCGCGCGCGCGCCCGAGCCGACCGCCAGCCCCGCGCCCGCCGCGCCATAGACGCCGGCGACATCGAGGGCCTGACGATGTTGCTGACGCGCCCGCGCAGCACCGTCCTCGATCCGCCGAACACGAGGCCATAGTCCAGCCCGCCCGTGGTGAGCGGATAGCTGCGCCCGTGGAAAGTCAGCGTGCCGCCCCCGCCCGAGCCGCCGATGATCCAGCCCGCCTTGTAGATCACGAGCGACACGAAGCCCTCGTCGGCATGGGCGGCGGAAGACAGTGAGGCCGCCGGCGAAAGCCGTCAGCGCGACCATCGCGGCACGCAGGGCGGATGAGATGTTCATTGGCAGGGTTCCCCGGGATGTGGTGAGCAGGCGCCGCGACGTCGAGTCGCGCCTTGGCGATTGTAGCCCGATGGGCGGGATCGGCAAAGCGCTATTCGCGTCTCGCGCCGGTCGGCACGCCGGCCCGCCCGCCCTACAGTCTGCGCTCCAGTCTCACTTCCCGGATCAGCGCGTCGCGCGCCACCGACAGGCCTTGAAATTGCTGCGCGCTGCCGCCGGCGTCCGGATGCGCGGCCTTGGCGGCGCGCTTCCAGGCCTGGTGGATTTCCGGCGCCGACAGCCGGCCGTCGAGCGGCAATCCCAGCATCTGCCGGTAACGTTCCTCCGGCGTGAGCTGCTTCGGACTATTCTCGCGCCTGCCGAAGTGCGGCATGGAGAGCCCGATCAGGACTTCGCTGATGACGCCGAGGCGGCGACGCGCGGCGTGCAGGGTCGCCTGGTCCGCATCGCCCGCCGCGGCGCTGCGCAGGATCGGCAGCGCCTGGGCGGCCGCCTGCCGCAGCGTCTCCTCCTCGCTGGCGCGCGCGATCTCGGCGACAAGGCGCGCGGCTTCGCCATAGTCGGGCGCGGTCGCCGACCTGATCCGCTCAACGCTGAATTTCCATTCCCTTAAGTGTCTGTCCATGGCGCAACACCGCCCGCCATGAATACGCCCTTGCCGGTAAAGCTTTCCGTTTTCGGCCCCGTAATTTTGAATTAGCTTGTATCGAAAGCGCAGAAAACCAACAGCAGAGGAAACCCCATGCCGCTTCTCAAGAACCACATCGCTGTCGTCACCGGCGCCGGCTCCGGCATCGGGCGGGCGATCGCGCTCGGCTACGCCCGCGAGGGCGCGCAGGTCGCGCTGCTCGACATCAACGAGAAGGCGGCGGCCGAGGCGGCGCAGGCGATCCGCGACGGCGGCGGCCAGGCCGAGAGCTTTCGCGCTCGACGTCACCAGGCGCGAGGACTGCATCGCGGTCGCCAAACGCATCGCCGAACAGGTCGGGCAGGTCTCGATCCTGGTCAACAATGCCGGCATCAACCGCCGCAACGCCTTCACCGCGGACGCCGAGCGCCGTGCTGAAGGACTGGCAGGACATCATGGCGATCAATCTCAACGGCGTCTTCAACGTGACGCATGCGTTCCTCGAGCCGCTGCTGCGCGGCCAAGGGGCGCATCGTCAACATCGGCTCGATCCAGTCCTTCGTGCATGTGCGCACGCCGAACTCGCCGGCCTACACCACCTCCAAGCACGGCGTGCTCGGCTTCACCCGGGCGCTCGCCGCCGAACTCGGCAAGCACGGCGTGCGCGTCAACGCGATCGGCCCGGGCCTGATCGAGACGCCGCTGAACGCCAGCGTGCGCGCCAACGATCCCGAGCTGGTGAAGATCTTCCTCGATCACACCCCGCTCGGCCGCGCCGGCAAGCCCGAGGACATCGTCGGCCCCGCGATCTTCCTCGCCTCCGACCTGTCGGCCTACGTCACCGGCTCGATCGTGATGGCGGACGGCGGCTACCGGACGATTTGAGCGCGGCAAACCCAGAACCGTCGTACGCGGGCTTGACCCGCGTACCCATGCCGTCTTCGCGAGAGTTCTCGCGAAGATGATGGATACTCGCCCGGGTCAAGTCCGGCAATGACATGCTAAGTCGCGCTGCCACCGGATGCCCCGGCGCCATGTCCAACGCCCCGCATTACAACATCGACGTCGCCGGCGTTCTGGGCCGACCCCTATCCCGCTTTGGCGAGGATGCGCAAAGAGGCGCCGATCGCGTTCGTGCCGCAGCTGGGCTCGACCATCTTCACCCGCCGCGACGACATCTTCGCCTGCGAAAAACGCATCGACGTGTTCTCCTCGCACCAGCCGGCGGGGCTGATGAACCGGCTGATGGGCCACAACATGATGCGCAAGGACGGCGAGGCGCACATGAACGAGCGCGCCGCGATGTTCCCGTCGGTGTCGCCGCGCACGGTGCGCGACACCTGGAGCCGGCAGTTCCAGGCCCATGCCGACCGCATCCTCGATGAGCTCGTCGCCTCGCGGCCACGCCGACCTCTGCAAGGCGTTCGCGCTGCCGCTGTCGGCCGAGTGCCTGAAGGACATCACCGGGCTGACCAACATGCGCTTTGAGGACATGGACGCGTGGTCGCAGGCGATGATCGACGGCATCGCCAACTACGCGGGCGACAAGGCGGTCGAGGCGCGCTGCCACGCCGCCACATCAGGCATCGATGCCGCGATCGCCGACATGATTCCGGTGCTGACGCAAACATCCCAACCGCTCGATCCTCAGCGTGCTGCTGTCCGCCGGCCAGCCGATCGAGAGCGTCCGCGCCAATGTCAAGCTTGCGATCTCCGGCGGCCAGAACGAGCCGCGCGACGCCATCTCGGGCACGATCTGGGCGCTGCTGACGCATCCGGATCAGCTCGCGCTGGTCCGCGGCGGCAAGGCGAGGTGGATCGACGTGTTCGAGGAATATGCGCGCTGGATCGCGCCGATCGGGATGTCGCCGCGGCGGGTGGCGAGACCGTGGTCGTATCGCGGCGTCGATTTCGAGCCGGAGGATCGCGTGTTCCTCATGTTCGGCTCGGCCAATCGCGACGAGGCCTGTTTTGCCGATCCCGACCGCTTCGACATCACCCGCGACACCCAGAAGAGCATCGCCTTCGGCGCCGGCCCGCATTATTGCGCCGGCGCATTTGCCTCCCGCGCGATGGTCGCCGACGTGGCGCTGCCCGGCATCTTCGCGCGACTGAAGGGCTTGCGGCTCGACGCAGCAGAGCCGGTGCGGATCGGCGGCTGGGCGTTCCGCGGGCCTGCTCAATTTGCCGGTGAGGTGGGATGCGGATTAGCACCGGCCACGCCAGCCCCCTCACCCGAACCTCAGCCTCGAGCGCTCCCTCGCCTTCTCGGCCTCGGTCTCGCGGTCGCGCGCCGGCGCATGCGTATGCAGCGATGCCAGCAGGCGCCGGGCCGACGCCGGACACTTCCGCGACCGCGCGATCGAAGGCCGCCGCGTTGGCCTGCGACGGCTTGTTGAAGCCGGAAAGCTTGCGCACGAATTGCAGCGCGGAGGCGTGGATTTCATCCTCGGTCGCGGGCGGCTCGAAATTGAACAGCGTCTTGATGTTGCGGCACATTTGTCTTCTCCCTGGTCCGTCCGACCCGTCGGTCTGTCCCGCCCGCCCCCTGGGACGCCTGCCGAAAGCACTGATTATATCGGGGCTGATTTTGGCATAGAATGGGCGCGGCGTTCACCCCCGTCATCAGACCCGGCGAGTTCCCGCATGTCCCATGTCACCTACAAGATCGTTCAGCATGACGGCGGCTGGGCCTACACCGTCGACGGCGTGTTTTCGGAAGCCGTTTGCGACCCATGCCGCGGCACTTGCCGCGGCCAAGCGCGCCGCCGCCGAGCAGCGCACGCCCGGCCGCACCGAGGCGATCGAATACGAGACCGCCGACGGCAAATGGCACATCGAGACCGCCGCCGGCGGCGATCGCCCCGAAACCGATGTCGAGGACACGGCGTAGCGCACGGTCCGCACGGCGTGATAGACTCGCTGCGCGAAGCGGCCCGGTTAAGGCGCGCCCCTGAGGAGACGCTATCCATGAAATATTCGCGCCTGGCGCTATCGGCTGTCGTCTTTGCAATGACTTCTTTTGCCGCCGTGGCGGCGGATTACCCCGCGCCGAAGCAAGGCGACTGGATCGCCAGGGACTTCAAATTCCACACCGGCGAAACCATGCCGGAGCTGCGGCTTCACTACACCACCGTCGGCGAGCCCGGCGGCCAGCCGGTGCTGGTGCTGCACGGCTCCGGCGGCTCGGCGGCGAGCATGCTGACGCCGGGCTTCGCCGGTGAATTGTTCGGTCCCGGCCAGCCGCTCGATGCCGCAAAATACTACATCATCATTCCCGACGGCATCGGCCACGGCAAATCGTCGAAACCTTCGGACGGCATGAAGACGGCGTTTCCGAAATACGATTACGACGACATGGTCGATGCGCAGTACCGCCTGGTCAAGGAAGGCCTCGGCGTCAAGCACCTGCGGCTCGTGATCGGCAATTCGATGGGCGGCATGCACACCTGGATCTGGGGCGTGAAGTATCCCTCGTATATGGACGCGCTGGTGCCGATGGCCTCGCAGCCGACCGAGATGGCGGCGCGCAACTGGATGCTGCGGCGGATCATGCTCGAGACCATCCGCAACGATCCCGATTACAACGGCGGCAACTACACCGCGCAGCCGCGGATGATGAAATACGCCATCAGCGCCTATGGCATTGCGAGCGCCGGCGGCACGCTCGGCTATCAGACGCTGGCGCCGACGGCTGCGAAGGCCGACAAGATGGTGGACGACCGGCTGGCCACGCCGATCGCGGCCGACGCCAACGACTTCATCTACCAATGGGACGCCTCGCACGACTACAACCCTTCCGCCGGGATGGAGCGAATCGAGGCGACGCTGCTTCTGATCAATTCCGCCGACGACGAACGCAATCCGCCGGAAACCGGCGTCACCGACGCCGCGCTGAAGCGGGTCAAGAACGGCAAGCTCTATCTGATCCCCGCCAGCGCCGAGACGCGCGGCCATCTCACCACCGGCAATGCAAAGTTCTACAAACAGCAATTGCAGGAATTGCTGCAGAGCGCGCCGCAGCGGACGATGTGAGCGCGTGAGAAACCGAGCGTGATCGCCCGCCCAAAACTTCCAACGGAGAAAGCCCGTGACCGACCTTGCCGCCAGCGACCTTCCCGCGATCTACCCAAAGCCCACCCCGCGCGTGATCGCAAAGGCGCGTCCGGAGATCGACGCGCATGCGCGAAAATTCATCGCGATGTCGCCGTTCTGCGTGCTCGCCACCTCGGGCTCCGACGGCAGCGTCGACGCCTCGCCGCGCGGCGGCAATCCCGGCTTTGTCAGCGTCGCCGGGCCGAACCGGCTGTTGATGCCCGATCGCGCCGGCAACAACCGGATCGACAGTTTCAAGAATATCGTCGAGGGCAGCGGCCGCGTGCAGCTGATCTTCTTCGTGCCCGGGATCGACGAGACGCTGCGCGTCGGCGGCACCGGCAGGCTGTCGGCGGAGCCGGATCTGCTGGCCTCGATGGAGGAGTTCGGCAAGCTGCCGCGCGCGGTGCTGGGCATCGACGTGCAGGAGGCCTATTTCCATTGCGGCAAGGCGCTGATGCGCGCGCGTCTGTGGTCAAGCGAGGCGCAGGTCGAACGATCGGGTTTTCCCAGCATCAGCCAGGTGATCCACGACCAGACCAAACTGGGCGAGCCGGAAACCCAGGCCGAGGTCGAGGCGCGCAACAGGACGCAGCTGTAGAAGCCTTTATGCTAGGTGGGTATCCGATTGTGCACTGCAAAATAGCGACCGCGCCGACCAGTTTTCGTCGCCAAATGTGGCAGCCCCGTTCATTGATCATTCAAGCGAAATGTGGAACTTTCGCTGCGACAGACCGCTTATTCGCTGTCCTTGCTCCATGAGAAAGGTGAAGCCATGAGGAAAACATTGATGGCGCTGGCTGCCGTCGCAACCCTGGCTGTTTCGGCCGTCGCGGCGCCCGCCCACGCGCAACGGGGGTTTGGCGCGGGTCTGGCTGCCGGCGTGATCGGCGGCGCCATCGTCGGCGGCGCGCTGGCCGGCCCCGGCTATTATTACGGCCCCGGCTATTACGGACCCGGTTACGGCTATTACGGCGGTCCGGCCTATGTCGCCGACGACTATTATGGCGGCTGCGTCTGGCAGCAGCAGCGTTTCTGGGACGGCTATGCCTGGCGGATTCGCCGCGTGCGGGTGTGCGGCTGATTTCCGTTCATCTACCTTAAAACAGCTCGGGCATCCCCGGAAACGGCGCGTTTTCGGGGATGTCTTGAAAGAATGGCGTGAAAAAACCTTTTTTCCAGCCCACCAGCGCGCCAGCGTTTACTTTCGATTGACGGTCGCGCGCTTTTTGGCGAAACGGTCGGTTTCGAATACGGCGTGAGAGTCACCTTAAACCCGGCGCCGGCTGAAGGCGCCATCTCCAAGGAGAGTCCAAGACATGAAGAAGACATTAGCTGCCTTCGTCGCGGTCGCAACGATCGCCGGTTCGCTGGTCGCGACGCCCGCAAGCGCACAGCGCGGCGTCGCCGCAGGCGTGGCGGCCGGACTGATCGGCGGCGCGATCGTCGGTGGCGCCATCGCCTCCCAGCAGGGCCCGTATTATGCCGGTCCCGGTCCGGCGTATGTGGAAGGCGCGCCCTGCCGCTGGGTTCGCGAGCGCTTCTGGGATGGTTACGGCTGGCGCTTCCGCCGCGTGCAGTATTGCGACTGATCGCGAGCCGGCGCGCAATCTATCGCGCCTGGATTTCAAAACCCGGCCGATGCATCGGCCGGGTTTTTCTTTCTCGTCAGGCCGGCGAGCGATTCTCAGCGCGCCGCGCTGATCGATCGCAGCACCGCTTCGCTGGGCCAGCAGTCCACCTTGAGCCCGGCCGATTTCTGATAGGCGCCGAGCGCGGCGCGCGTCTTCATCCCCGCCTTGCCGTCCACCTTGTCGGCATAGAGGCCGATCCGCGTGAGCTGGCGCTGCATCGCCTCGACATCGGCGGTACGCAGCTGGGTCGAAGCCGACCACGGGGTCGCGAATGGTTGCGGGCTCGACATGCGGTCGCTGAGGTGGCCGACGAACAGCACATAGAGATCCGAAAAATTATATTCCTTGATGACGAAGTAGTTCTTCGTGGTCAGAAACGCCGGCCCGTAGATGCCCTCGGGCTGCAGCAGCGAGGCCGGCTGCGCCTGCTCGTTTGCACTGAGCTTTTGTCCGCGCACCGGCACAAAACCTGCGCGCAACCATTCGCCGATCGGTTTTGTCAACTCGGGCACGCCTAACGTGCAATCGACATTGGCGGGCGCGCGCACTTCATAGGCCCAGCGCACGCCGGGCTGCCAGCCCTTGTTGACGAGCTGCTGCGCGGCGGAGGCCAGCGCATCCGGCACCGAATGCCAGATGTCGATACGCCCGTCACCGTCGAAATCGACGCCGTGCTTGTAAAATTCCGACGGCAGAAATTGGGTGAGACCGGTAGCGCCGGCCCAGGACGCGCGCATGTCCTTGCGTGTCACCACGCCGTCGCCGAGCATCTTCAGCGCCAGGATGAACTCGGTGCGATACTGATCCTTGCGCCGGCCGACATAGGCCTGCGTGGCCAGCACGCGCAAGCCATCGTAGGGCAGCGTATAGCGGCCGTAATCGGTTTCGCGGCCCCAGATCGCCAGCACGATTGACGCGGGAACACCGAAGCGCGCTTCGATCGCGCGTCAGAGCGGGGCGGTACTTCGCCATCAGCCGCTGCCCCTGTTCGGCCAGCCGCGCGATGCTGGCTTCCTTCAGATAATCGGCGGGCACCTGCACGAACTCGGCCTGCGACGGCGCCCCGGTCGCGGGACGCCCGGGCAGGATCAGGTCGGGCAATTTGTAATCCGGCTCGAGACCGCGGGTCTCGGCGTCGAAGGTCGCGCGCGACACGCCTGCCGCCTGCGCCTCCGGCCACAACGAAGCGATGAACTGCGCGAAGCCGGCATCGGCGGCGAAGGCGATCTGCAATCGCGACCGCGGCGAACATGGCGATCTGAAACGACGAGGCGATGAACGATGATCCAGGCCGCCTCAGTGTCGGCCGGATTCGAATCGCTGCCACGCTGGCCTGGAGGCGGTCTGGAGACGCGATCCGTGCGCTTCGGAAAGCTCGAGCGATCCCTGGACAGCACCGGAACCACATCTACGTGCACATGGGCAACCGTTCAGACAATCCAGCCTTACCGACGCGCTGCTTTGGCTTCAGCGCAGGCCGGCGGCGCAGGAGGGGAGCATACCGGATATGGCGGTGCTTCCGAACGATCTCGTCGAGCACGCTCACGCCAAATCGAGGGGCTTTGGCTGATGCGAGCCGAACGCAATTCCTTCATGACGCGCTGCCCCGGGCGCGGAATTTTCTCGACAGGTTTGGCGACATCGAACGCGAGATCACCGCGTCAGCTTCTTGTACTTCAGCCGATGCGGGATGATGGAATCCTGCCCCAGCCGGCGCATCTTGTCCTTCTCGTAGTCCTGGAAATTGCCTTCGAACCATTCGACATGGCTGTCGCCCTCGAAGGCGAGCATGTGGGTGGCGATGCGGTCGAGGAACCAGCGGTCATGGCTGATGATCACGGCGCAGCCGGCGAAATCCTCCAGCGCTTCTTCCAGCGCGCGCAGCGTATCGACATCGAGATCGTTGGTCGGCTCGTCGAGCAGCAGCACGTTGGCGCCGGATTTCAGCATCTTGGCCAGATGCACGCGGTTGCGCTCGCCGCCCGACAGCGAACCGACCTTCTTCTGCTGGTCGGCACCCTTGAAGTTGAACGACGAGCAATAGCCGCGCGAATTGACCTCGCGCTTGCCGAGCTGGATCAATTCGTTGCCGCCGGAAATTTCCTCCCACACGCTTTTCTTGCCGTCGAGACTGTCGCGCGACTGGTCGACATAGCCGAGATGCACGCTCTCGCCGATGGTGATGGTGCCCTTGTCCGGCTTCTCCTGCCCGGTGATCATCCGGAACAGCGTGGTCTTGCCGGCGCCGTTGGGGCCGATCACGCCGACGATGCCGCCGGGCGGCAGCTTGAAGGTGAGATTGTCGATCAGCAGGCGGTCGCCGTAGCCCTTGGTCAGGCCCTCGAAATCGATCACGTTCTGGCCGAGACGCTCGGCCACGGGAATCGTGATCTGCGCGGTCTGGGTCTGCTTCTCGCTCGCCTGCTTCAGCAGTTCCTCATAGCGCTGGTAGCGCGCCTTGGATTTGGCCTGGCGCGCCTTCGGCGAGGCCGCGATCCATTCCTTCTCGCGCTCCAGCGTGCGCTGGTGGGCGGCCTCCTCGCGGCCTTCCTGCGCCAGCCGTTTCTGCTTTTGCGACAGCCAGGCGGTGTAATTGCCCTCGTAGGGAATGCCCTTGCCGCGGTCGAGTTCGAGAATCCATCCTGTGACGTTGTCGAGGAAATAGCGGTCATGGGTGACGATCAGGATCGCGCCGGGATAGTTGCGCAAGTGACCTTCCAGCCATGACACCGATTCGGCGTCGAGATGATTGGTCGGCTCGTCCAGCAGCAGGAGATCGGGCTGGTCCAGCAGCAGCTTGCACAACGCGACGCGGCGGCGCTCGCCGCCGGAGAGTTTTGTCACGTCGGCATCGTCGGGCGGGCAGCGCAGCGCGTCCATCGCCTGATCGACCTTGCTGTCGAGATCCCAGAGGCCCGCGGCCTCGATCTGATCCTGCAGCTTGGTCATCTCGTCGGCGGTCTCGTCGGAATAGTTCACCGCCAGTTCGTTGTAGCGATCGAGGATCGCCTTCTGCTTGGCGACGCCGAGCATGATGTTGTCGCGCACGGTCTTGGCGGCATCGAGCTGCGGCTCCTGCTCGAGGTAGCCGACCCGCGCGCCCTCGGCGACCCAGGCCTCGCCGTTATATTCCTTGTCGATGCCGGCCATGATCCGCAGCAGCGTCGATTTGCCGGAGCCGTTGACGCCGAGCACGCCGATCTTGGCGTCGGGGTAGAACGACAGATGGACGTTATCGAGCACCTTGCGGTTACCGGGATAGGTCTTGGACAAACCCTGCATGAAATAGACGAACTGGCGCGCCATCGAGATCCCTGAAATCGAGAGGATTTATGGAAATTTGCTGCCGCTGATGTAGCGGCGCGGCCCCCAAAGGGCAACCGGCGTCGAATGTTTTCCATCCGTTCACCACGGATCGTTACGGGATCGATACCATGCTCGGGCCGGATCAGAACAATTGAAACCTTCTTTTAATAAATCAGGCCAAAACTCGTCCTCAGCGCCGAAAAGCGCTCTGCGCGGCCCAAGCCGCGGGCGAAAACAACGGGCCGCGTCATGGCAACCATTGCGTCAGAATCCCTTTCCTCCCCGGC
Organism: uncultured Alphaproteobacteria bacterium; assembly: GCA_963735835.1. GTDB lineage: Bacteria > Pseudomonadota > Alphaproteobacteria > Rhizobiales > Xanthobacteraceae > Bradyrhizobium. The sequence continues at coordinate 39,707 of CAVTNA010000032.1, forward strand.
GAACGGCCGCAATCACCGATCCGGCGTGCTCGACGAGATCAGGGGCTTCTGGCGCCAGTTCTTCACCAGGGCATTCGACCCGTACCGGCCGGAACTGCATTATATGAGGGGTCCGGGACCGGCCTGCCGGGCCAAGCAGGGCGCGGTGTCACCTGCGGTCCAGTCGATGGTCGCCGAAATCCGGGCCGCCAAGGCACTCAGACTCACCTTCACATTCATAACGGCCGGCGCTTTTTAGGCCGCGGGGCGCTTGCGCGCTCGCCGATTGCGCGCGACCATGAAGCCTCCCGGACGGCGCAGTTCCGCTCCGTCACCATCGCCATGAACGGACCTTCCCATGACGCGGCTGCGCTGTGCAATTCTCGATGACTACATGAATCTGACGTTGCGGATGGCGGACTGGTCGAAGATCGGCGATCGGGTCGATTTGACCGTGTTCAACCAGCCCTTCGCCTCCCCGGAAGCCGCGGCCGCCGCGCTTGGGGATTTCGAGATCATCTGCGCGATGCGCGAGCGCACGCCGTTTCCGCGCGCCATGTTTGCGGCATTGCCCAAACTGAAGCTGCTGATCACCTCGGGCCTGCGCAACGCCGCGATCGATATGGAGGCCGCCAAGGACCACAAGGTGGTGCTGTGCGGGACGCAATGGGGCCGCGACCCCACCGCGCCCCTGACCATGGGCCTGATCCTGGAACTGACCCGCAACATCGGCCGCGAGAGCGCCCGCATGCATGCCGGCGAGCCCTTGCAGAAATTCATCGGCATGGAGATCGAGGGCAAGACGCTGGGGGTGATCGGGCTCGGCAAGTTAGGGGCCAAGGTTTCGGGACTGGCGAAGGCGTTCGGCATGAACGTGATCGCGTGGAGCCCGAACCTGACGGCCGAGCGATGCAAGGAAGTCGGCGTCGACTACGCCACCAAGGAGGAATTATTCGCGACCGCCGACATCGTCACCGTTCACGTGGTGCTGAGCCAGCGCTCGCGCGGGCTGGTGGGAGCCGCGGATCTGGCGCGCATGAAGCCGACCGCCTATCTCGTCAACACCGCGCGCGGGCCGATCGTCGACGAAGCCGCGCTATTGGAAACCCTGAAAGCGCGCAAGATCGCCGGCGCCGCGGTCGACGTGTTCTCGGTCGAGCCGCTGCCGGTCGATCATCCCTTCCGCAAGCTGGACAACCTCGTGCTGACGCCGCATCTCGGCTACACCACCGAGGAGACCTTCCGCGCCCATTACAGCCAGATGGTCGAGTGCATCGACGCCTGGTTCAAGGGCGAGACGCTGCGAAGGCTGGCTTAAGACGGATTCAACGGCCCTTAAATTCGCTTGCGGCAAGGCTCCCGGCGACGCGCAGCCAGATTGGCGCGCTGCCCGAGCGATCAAGCGGTTACTGGCGTGAACTTCGTTACGTCGAGCGACAGCGTCTGGCCTTGGGCCGGGAATATCAACTTCCCGTTCAATCCATCGGTGTTTGAGAACGTCAGTTTGCCAAAAAGGACGGAATTGTTGACGACGTCGCCGACACCCTGCCCGCTCTGCCCATTGATGTTATATCTGACCTGCGCATCCCGCCCGCTGATCGAGAGAACCTGAAAGGATGCGCTCTGCGTGTCCGTACTGCCGATCCAATTGCCCACCAGCGGGTTCTGGTCCGTGGCCGGCGCGGCCACCTTGTCGATAACAGCTGCCTGTCTCACCGTCCCGAATGAAAACTCCAGCGCGCCCTTCTGTCCATCGCGGGTCGCGATCGTGACGTTGCCGTAGGTGATGGTGTTCTTATCGACGTTGGCTGTACCTACCTCCTTATGCCCGTTATGCGAATATTCGATCTGCGCCGTATCCCCAGTGATGCTTACGACCTTGAAATCGATGGCTTGATTATTGTTGGAGAATGAGCCTTTCCAGTCACCCAGCAGATTACTCTGGTGATAGAGCTTCTCATTGACGGGCGAAATTCGACTAGCGATCGTGCTCACCACCAGCTCCCTCCGGCCCCGAGAAACAATGGCAGCCATGGTTTCCGCGATCAGCGGAAGGACCAGACAATCTGACTTCTATGAACGAATGGTTAACCGCGTCTTATCGACCGAGATCAAGGCGATTGCACGCGCAACAAAAAGGCGCGCAACTGCGCGCCCTTCAGGACGGAACCGATCGTAGCGGCTAGCGCACCGTCACCGGCGCCGGCAGCGGCGGCACCACGGTCGGCTGCGTGCCGGGGGTAACGCCCCCCGACATCTGCGCGGGCGCCGGCGCTGCGCCGGCAGGTCCGGGCAACGGCGCTGCCGAGGCGGTAGTGGTCGACCCCGGCGGCGGACCGCCGGGCAGCACGACCACGCGGGTGCCGACCTTGACGCGATCGAACAGGTCCGAGACGTCCTCGTTCAGCATGCCGATGCAGCCCGACGAGACGAACTTGCCGATCGTCGAGGGCTGGTTGGTGCCGTGGATGCGATAGACCGTATTGCCGAGATACATCGCGCGCGCGCCCAGGGGATTGCCGGGGCCGCCGGCCATGAAGCGCGGCAGATAGGGCTGACGCTCGATCATCTCGGTCGGCGGATGCCAATCCGGCCACTCGGCCTTGCGGGAGATTTTCTGCACGCCGGTCCAGGTGAAACCGTCGCGGCCGACGCGCACGCCGTAGCGGATGGCGCGGCCGCCACCCAGCACGTAATAGAGATAGGTGTTCGGAGTATCGACGATCAGCGTTCCCGCCGGCTCCTTGGTGGCGAAAGCGACTTCCTGCCGGCGCAGGTTCGGCGAAAGTTGCGCAGGACCGGCCTCGGGCTGTTCATCCGGCGGCAGCGCGGAAAGCACCATCGGCTTGCCGTCGGCCCCGATGCGGAGGCTGCACCGATCCCGTGACATTGCCGGGAGCTCCGATCGCCTCGGGCGGACGAAGCGCGCGGTTGTCGTCGCCGTTGCCGCGATCCGAATAGGTCTGCTGCGGCGGCCCGGCGGGTCGGTCCGAATAGATCACCGGCGGCGGTCCATCGGGACGGCCATAGCGCGGATCGTCCGGCGAAAGGATCGGACCGGTCGGCGCGCACGGTCGGAATAGACCGGCGGGGCGCCAGCGGGGCGGCCATAGCGCGGATCGTCCGGCGAAAGGATCGGACCGGTCGGCATCGCGCGGTCGGAATAGACCGGCGCGAGCGCCATCGGGCCGGCCATAGCGCGGATCGTCGGGCGAAAGCACCGGGCCGGGCGGCGGCAGCGCGGTCGAACTCCGCGCGTTCGGCGCCTCGTCATCTTCCAGCGCATCGAAATCCGGCGCACCCGGGCGCACGGCGATAATCGGCCGGATAGCCGCCGGGCGGATAGGGCTGCGGCGCCGTCGAATAGATCGCACCGGGGGGAACCGGATAGCCCTGCGCCAGCGCGAACGAGGTTCCCGCCGCGCCCGCCGCCACGGCAGCACAAATCGTCAGAATGCGTTTGCTCATCATCGCTCTTGTATAGTCCCCAAGCCGACACCGGACCGTTAACGGCAGATGGCGGAAGATAGCGGCGCATTCAAGACAAATCCGGCGAAGTTCGGCCCAATTTCGGCATTTTGTGATGGTCCCGGGAACACCGTTGCAGCCAAGCCTCACCGGCCGGGGAAACGTATTCCGGCATCGCGGGCAGGCGTCCACGCCACGGATTTTTAGCAAGCGCCGCGTAAGCCGTTGCGGTATTCTCGAACCAGCCTGATTCGCTGCGCGCTGGCGGTGTCCGATGCGTCGCGAACGCGGCCAATTCAGTGGTCACCGCGTTCCCCGATGTCTCAAGGGCCTTCGCAGCATCGCGCGAAGGCGGAATCCGCCCTCCATGCTCCCCGGCTTCCGTTTTCTGTTCGCCGCGATCGTGTTGTCGATGTCGATACTGGTCTTCGGACTTGGCGCGGCGGCGTTGCTGCGCGCGGCCCACGAGGAATTCGCCAGCAACCCGTCGTGGCACGCCGCGCCCGAGGCGATGTTTGCGCAGCAAGCCGAAACCACAAGGCCGGTGCTGGCGATGCTGCGGGTCGAACCGGCAGCCGCAGAGGCAAAGCCATCGGAAAATCCCGCGCGATTGCCGGCCGCGGAGCAACCATCAGCAGCACCGGCCACGCTGGCGCCGGCCGAGCAAGCGGCGCTCCGTCCGCCGACCGAGCCCGAGAGCATCGCCGCGCTGAAGCCGGAGGAAGCTCGCCGCCGGAGGCCGCAAGGCCCGAAATCCCGCGTCCTGGAAAGCCCGGCACAGAGCGAGAGGCGCCCGGCGCCAGCCGACGCGCCCGCGGCCGCCGACGCAGATAAGCAATCCAACGCCGACTGCCGCTGAGCGAAACCAAAGCGCCGCTTCAAGCCGAGCCGGCTCGTTGCCGGCGAACCGAAGCCGCGCCCGGCCGTCATCCGAGCAAGCGAGCGATCAGGCTTCGCCGGACACCGATCCCACCTCGACAAAAATCGCCACGCTCGGCGGCCCGCCAGTCGCCATCGAGACGCCGCCGGCAAAGGCCGACAGCGCAAAGCCCGACCAGAGCGCCACCAAGAAGCGCCAGCAGGCGCGGCGCGCGGCCCATCGGCGCAGGCTTGCAGCGCGCGGCGCGGCAGGCGCGACTGGCGCGACAGGTGCCGCAGCAGCCGGCCAACCCGTTTGCTCAGCCGTTCACGCCACGCCGCCGGCGCGCGCGCTATCGCCCAAGGTCACTTTTGCATGTCAGGCCGGACCGGTCGCGACCGGCGGTCCATCGGGCAGGCCCCATTCGGACCACGAGCCGTCATACAGCGCGATGCCGCGCACGCCGAGCCGATAGAGCGCCAGCGTCAGCACCAGCGCCGAGACGCCGGAGCCGCAGGTCGTCACGATCGGCTTTGTCATGTCGACGCCGGCGGCCGCGAACGCCTTGCGCAGCTCGTCGAGCGGCTTCATCGCGCCGGTGCCGGCGTCGAACAGTTCGGCATAGGGCACGTTGCGGCTGCCGGGGATGTGACCGGAGCGGCGGCCCGGCCGCGGCTCGGCGACCGTGCCCTCGAACCGCGGACGCGGGCGCGCGTCGACCACTTGCTCGGCGTGCGTTTTCCAGATTGCCGACCAATTGCTGCTTGCTGCGCACGAAGCTCGAATCGAGCACGGCCTGGAATTTTCCCGGTTTCGGCGTGACCTTGCCGGAATGGGTCGGGCGTCCCTCGCGCAGCCATTTCTTCAAGCCGCCGTCCAGCACCTTCACGTCGCGATGGCCGAACGACAGGAACATCCACCACGCCCGCGGCGCCGCGACCCAGCCGCCTGAATCGTAGGCGACCACGGTATCGCCGGAGGAAATGCCGAGCGCCGCGACGTCGCGCGCGAACTGCTCGGCGCTCGGATACATATGCGGCCGCGGATCGTCGTGATCGGCGATGGCATTGACATCGAAGAACACCGCGCCCGGAATATGCGCGGCAAGATAATCGTCCGACGGCAGCGGCAGCACGCCGGGCATCTTGTAGGACGCGTCGATGATCTTGACTTTGGGATCGTCGATATGGGCGGCAAGCCAATCGGTGGAGACCAGCGGATCGTCGGTGGCTGATGTCATGGAAGGATCCCTCATTGTCATTCCGGGATGCGCCGAAGGCGCAGACCCGGAATCCGGATGTTAATTAGCTCTAGATTCCGGGTTCGCGCCTTCGGCGCGCCCCGGAATGACGAGGAATACTTCAACCCTTCGGCTTCTTCGGCTCGACCTTCTCGACCGGGCCGCCGGCGTCGCGCCAGGCGCGCAAAGCCGCCGCCCATATGCGCGACCGGCTTCAGCCCCATGTCCTGCGCGGTTTTCGCCGCCAGCGCCGAGCGCATGCCGCCGGCGCAATGAAAGATGAACTTCTTGTCCTGCTGGAAGATCGGCTTGGCATAGGGGCTCGCCGGATCGATCCAGAATTCCAGCATGCCGCGGGTGCAGGAGAACGCGCCGGGAATTCGGCCATCGCGCTCGATCTCGCGGGGATCGCGGATATCGACGATCACGACGTCGTCGCTTTGCGCGATCTTGATGGCGTCCGCCGCGCTGACGGTTTCGATCTCGGCATTGGCCTCGTCGATCAGCGCCTTGATACCGCGGTGAATGGTCTGGGGCATTTTATCATACCTCTCTTACGTCATTCCGGGGCGATGCGAAGCATCGAACTACGATGCGCATTGCACATCGGAGAATCTCGATCGAATTGCTATCTCGAGATTCCGGATCGGTCCTTCGGACCGTCCGGAATGACGACAGGACTTGTTTACCGCACCAGTTCCTTCATCGCGCCTTCCAGACCCTCGATCGTGATCGGGAACATGCGCTCCGAAAACAGCCGGCGAATGATGGTGGTGGATTCCGAATAGTCCCAGTGCCGCTGCGCCACCGGATTGAGCCACACCGCATGCGGATAGGTGCGCGTGATGCGATCGAGCCAGACCGACCCCGCCTCCTCGTTGACATGCTCGACCGAGCCGCCGGGCACCATGATCTCGTAAGGCGACATCGAGGCGTCGCCGACGAACACCACCTTGTAGTCGTGCGGATATTTGTGCAGCACGTCCCAGGTCGGCGTGCGGTCGGTAAAGCGGCGGCGGTTCTGCTTCCACACGCCTTCATAGAGGCAGTTGTGGAAGTAGAAATATTCCATGTGCTTGAATTCGGTCTTTGCCGCGGAGAACAGTTCCTCGACCTGCTCGATATGCGAATCCATCGAGCCGCCGATGTCGAAGAACACCAGCACCTTGACCGCGTTGCGCCGCTCGGGACGCATCACGACGTCGAGATAGCCGTGGTTGGCGGTCTCCTTGATCGTGGTGTCGAGATCGAGTTCGTCCGGCGCGCCGGTGCGGGCGAATTTGCGCAAGCGCCGCAGCGCGATCTTGATGTTGCGGATGCCGAGTTCGACGTTGCCGTCGAGATCCTTGAACTCGCGGCGGTCCCACACCTTCACCGCGCGGTTGTTGCGGTTCTTCTCCTGGCCGATCCGCACGCCTTCGGGGTTGTAGCCGTGGGCGCCGAACGGCGAGGTGCCGGCGGTGCCGATCCACTTGTTGCCGCCCTGATGCCGGCCCTGCTGCTCCTTCAGGCGCTGGCGCAGCGTCTCCATGAGCTTGTCCCAGCCCATCGCCTCGATCTGCTTCTTCTCTTCCTCGGTCAGGTATTTCTCCGCGAGCTTCTTCAGCCATTCGGCCGGAATGTCCGCCTTCTCCATGGCGTCGAGCAGGCTCTCCAGCCCCTTGAACACGGTGCCGAACACGCGGTCGAACTTGTCGAGATTGCGCTCGTCCTTCACCAGCGCGGCGCGCGACAAATAGTAGAAATTCTCCACCGTCTGCTCGGCGAGGTCGGCGTTGAGCGCCTCCATCAGCGTCAGATATTCGCGCAAGGTCACCGGGACCTGCGCGTCGCGCAGCGATGTGAAGAATTGCAAAAACATGGATCACAGATTGCCCGCCGGACCGTGGACGTCAAGGGCAGACGAGGCCTAGACCTGCCGGGTTTTTCAACTAGAATTGAGCCCCAAGGCCTTTTCAAGGGGCGCTTTTCAACGGGGCATTCTCGATGGGTATTTTAGCGGCACTCGTGATCGGCGCGATCGCCGGCTGGCTGGCCGGCCTGATCGTGCGCGGCGCCGGTTTCGGGCTGATCGGCAATATCGTGGTCGGCATCATCGGCGCGCTGGTCGCAGGCTGGCTGTTGCCGCAGCTGCATGTCGAGCTGGCCGTCGGCACGCTCGGCTCGATCCTCGACGCCACCATCGGCGCGGTTGTCGTGCTCGTCATCCTCTCGCTGATCAAACGCGTTTGACAACGTCCCTTCATCCCCGACAGCGACCGCCGGACCGGCGGTCGTTTCCTGTTCAGGCCAGAGGCGCGCCGGCGCGCTCAAGAACAAACAACAAGGCAAATGCTCGATGAAATTTACCGGCACCAAGGACTACGTCGCCACCGATGACCTCAAGATCGCCGTCAACGCCTCGATCGTGCTCGAGCGCCCGCTGCTGATCAAGGGCGAGCCCGGCACCGGCAAGACCGTGCTGGCCGAGGAAGTCGCCAAGGCGCTCGGCGCGCCGCTTCTGACCTGGCACATCAAGTCCACCACCAAGGCGCAGCAGGGCCTTTACGAATACGACGCGGTGTCGCGGCTGCGCGACAGCCAGCTCGGCGATGCCAGGGTGTCCGACATCTCCAACTACATCAAGCGCGGCAAGTTGTGGGACGCCTTCACCCACGAGAAGCGCCCGGTGCTCCTGATCGACGAAATCGACAAGGCCGACATCGAATTTCCCAACGACCTCCTGCTCGAACTCGATCGCATGGAGTTCTTCGTCTACGAGACCGGCGAGAACATCAAGGCGAAGCTGCGCCCGATCGTGATGATCACCTCGAACAACGAGAAGGAATTGCCGGACGCCTTCCTGCGCCGCTGCTTCTTCCACTACATCAAGTTTCCCGACGACGACACCATGCAGCCGGATCGTCGACGTGCATTTCCCCGACATCAAGAAGCGCCTGGTGGAAGAGGCGTTGCGGATCTTCTTCGAGGTGCGCGAGGTGCCGGGCCTGAAGAAGAAGCCGTCGACCTCGGAACTGCTGGACTGGCTGAAGCTCCTGCTCAACGAGGACATGACGCCGGAAATGCTGAGGGAGCGCGATCCGCGCAAGCTGATCCCGCCGCTGCACGGCGCGCTGCTGAAGAACGAGCAGGACGTGCATCTGTTCGAGCGGCTGGCGTTTTTGAGCCGGAGAGAGGTGTGAGGGGATTCTGGCCGCGCAATCTTTCATCATCGTCTCCGCCTATGGTGTGGCACACCGCGCTCCTCCAGGAAGAAGTCGTCATCCGCCAGCGCCTTGCGAGCGGAGCTAGCGGGTATCCAGTACGCCGAAGCCTTCAATTCCATCACCGTCTTCTCGGGAATACTGGATCACCCGCTTCGCGGGGATGACGGCTGAGAGTGAGGCGTGCATTTGCACGCGTAAGTCACTTCGGATTCAATTTTTCCAACAGCCCGCCATCGCTACGGCAACAGTTCCCCTCCCCCGCGAAGCGGCGGGGAGGGGAACTCACGTGGACGACTTCGCGATCTCGCCGCGCGTATTCGCCCGAGGTTTGCTCATTAACTTCCCGCCCTCTCCAACAAGAGGGCGCAGGGAATGCCGGACGCTCGATGCGCCCGATAGCCGCGTGTGCGTAGTGGTAGAACGCACACGCGTTAGTCAGGTCACACCGGAAATCACCCGGCATTCCCCGCGCAATGGTTTTAACGGTTTCCTTCGCGCTCTCCCCGGTGACCGGGCTTTTTTGCCACCGTCACTCCCGAGAAGCTTGCTTCTCAGGAGCTTGACGCCAGCGTCGGGGCGTCAGGACCACACGACTTCTCCGTCCGCATCAGGCGCGCTCGTCTTGCGGCACCATCCGCGTCCACCGCATCCCGCCCCGCGTTCGTGACGTTGCGCAACGCCCCTCTGTGGGACGGGACGGCGCGGATATAGCGCTGATTTGCGTTTCGGAAAAACAGAAATATTTTTGCGAAGGGGGCTGGACAGGCCAGAGCAAGCGACTGATTTGCCCGTCGGGCAAATCAGCATGCGGCAAGAGCGGATTGCTTCGTGGCGGAGCCTGTCATCCGCCGCGCGTTCGGGCGTACCCGCGCGGCCAACCAGTCGTCAATGCGCAGTATCACTCCTCCCGCGCGGTTTGCGAAAGATGAAATTGTTGCAATAGTCCTTCCTCTTCCAGAACCATTTGCTGCCCTGGCGTTGATGAATGGCGGCATCGAATTGCGAGATCGGGAGAAGTTGGTTGCGGCACACGAAACTCCCCTCGTAGCCGAGGCCGGTGAGATAGGAAAAAACGTCCCCGACACTGCCGCGCGCGAGATGGCGGTTCTCGCATTCGAAAACCAGTAATGGCGCCTGCCGGCGCAAAATCCGCTCGGCGCCCCTTAGGAGACCCAGTTCGGCGCCTTCAACGTCTATCTTGAGTAGCGCGACCTTATCATTCTTCTCGAAATAGTCGTCCAGCGCGACCACCGGCACCGACAGCGTTGTTAACGCTTTCAGCTTCCATTTCCCCGCGCACGAGCGACGCACCGGGCTGATGGCCGATGGCAGGAACAGATCCTGGTTACCGGAATGCGAATAGACCGCCTTGGCTTCAACCGTCACGTTACCAAGCCCGATCACGCGGCAGATGTGGACCAGATAGCGGGCCAGTTCCGGCTGCGGCTCGAACGCGACCACCCGGCCATCCCGGACCCACCACGAAAGCCAATAAATGAAGCTGCCCTTGTTGGCGCCGATATCACAAACGATATCGCCTGGACGAAGATGCTGCCAGATTGCGACGAACTCCGCTCGCTGATCGCGAAGGAGAGCCTTCAGCGCGCGAACCCGAAACCGGATGCTCTCGGTCGTAAACCAGGCCTGGAAAATAGACACCGGTTAGCATTCCCCTTTTGGGCATTTTGGCCCACCGCCTTGCTCCTTTCTAGCCATCGGAGGTTTCAATGGATAGACGAGAGCTGGGGGTCTTGCGGGAACGCTCTTGCCGGACTAGTTTGACCTACCGGGGAAAAGCAGGCTCCCCACCAGACGGCCCTTCCCGTCCAAGCTCTGCGCAACACTCGACGTGTCGAGGAGATTGCGTATGGACGAAGCCAGGGCCGTTTTTCTTTTATCCCGTCTCCCGATCGTGGTCAGCGCAATGGATGGCGCACGTGGCGCCGTGAGGCCGTCATGCCGCTGAAAAAGATCGGAACCATCGCCATACCAAATGCCGCGGGCAGCGCCTTCGATCACGGCGCGTTCGACGCAAGGAGCAGACGGGTCTTCATTGCCCACACTGCGCGCGACTGCCTTGAAGTGATCGACCATGACCTGGGCAAACACATCGCGACGTTGCCGGGATTTCCCGGCGTGGCGGGTGCCGTCGCCGACGACGGGCAGGTTCTGGTGACCAACCGTGGCAGCGGCCAGTGTCGCCTTCTCGATGCCGGCACCCTAGAAACACCGTGCCTTGTTCAAGACCGGCGGCAGCCAAACGGCGCTGTGGTCGTCGCCCGATCCGGCGTCGCCATCGCCGCCTGCATCGGCGACGACTATGGAAACGCCGACGCTTCAGCTATACGGATTGAGGGATCACCGACATGTGTCGATCGACTTGCCGGGGCGGCCGCGCTGGTGCGTCACCGATGCTGCCGCGGAGCGAGTGTTCCTGTGCATCCGCGAGCCATCGATGGTGCTGGTGGCCCGCTTGCCCGATCTCGGCGCGGTGACGCATTGGAAAGTGCCCTCGGCAGGCGCACACGGCCTCGACATCGATCATGTCCAGAGGACGGCTTTACGTCGCCTGCGACGACTCGGCCCTGGTCGAGATGAGCAGCATCTCGGGCGAAGTCACCAACGTCTGGCCGATCGCAGGCTCGCCCGATGTCACGTTCTTCAACCCGGCGACCGGTCTGGTTCACGTCGCGATCGGGGAGCCCGGGCTGGTCGAAACCATCGATCCGCGCAACGGCGGCGGCACGCAGACCATGACCGGCCCGGCGCTCATACGACGGTGCTGGTGCCGCCGGACAGGCTCTATGTGATTTCACCCGCGCACGGCGGAATTCTGGTCCTTTCGGACAACTGATGTCCGACCGAACTCAGGAACTGCAAAGGAAACTCAGCATGAAATGGATCACCCGCGAGAAGGTCAAGGTCGATCGCGTCGCCTGCCCATGGCTCATCAAGAAATTCGTCGACAAGGACGCCGAGTTCATGTTCGTGCCCGCCGACAAGGTGATGACGGAGGCGAAGCGCCTCGACGCCATCCCCTACGACGTCAAGGACGTCGAGCTCGGCCATCACGGCAAGGAATGCTCGTTCGAAGCGATCCTGAAGAAGTACAAGCTGACCGGCGATCCGGCGCTGGTGCTGCTGGGGCGGATCGTCAACGGCGCCGACACCGACAACACGCTGTACCATCAGCCGGAGGGACCCGGCCTCGAAGCCGTCGCCGAAGGCTTCCGGCATCTCGGGTTCAAGGACGACCACGAGCACAATGCCGCGGAGTGGATCGTCTACGACGCGCTCTATGCCTATTGCCGCGAGATGGTCAAGCGCGGAAAACCGCATGGCGAGTTCATGAATTGATACTCGCGCGTTTGCGGGCGCACGAACTGGTGCTCCGGCGTCAACAGATCGCCGAAGTCTCAAACGGACGGCGGCGCAACAGCGATATAGGGAATGCAGGCCACGACAGCGGCCAGCTGGACCGCATTGCTCAGCATGCCACCCCAATGCAGCCGGCGCAGCCGGCGCACGGCATCGGCGTCGCCAGCGTCCCTGTCACTGAGCCGGGCATCCATCTGCCGCAGGAACCAGCGACGCCACAACGCCGCGAAAGCCGAGATCAGGCCAATGCCGATGGCTAAACCCAGCCGACCGGTCGCGGCAACGGCCATCGTCCCGACCAATCCCGCAATGGCCACGGTCAGGAAATAGCCGCTGAACATGGCGCGCAACAGCAAGGTGACAGGCGGGATGTCCAGCTTCACCAGCAGAAAGGCGGGCGCCGCCAGCAGGAAATAGACCATCGGAAGCAGCAGGATGATGGTCGCGAACAGGGCGACGTTATCTGGCGTCATCCGAACTCCCTTTCTTTTCGCCGCCATTGGGCATTGGGCAGGCCACCGCCGGCTACGCCGTCGTCGCGCTGCGGCCGCGGATCAGATCCGAGGCCTTGTCGGCGATCATCAGGGTCGAGGCATTGAGATTGGCCGAGATCATCCGCGGCATGATCGAGGCGTCGATCACGCGCAAGCCTTGCAGCCCGTGCACGCGCAGCTGGTCGTCGACCACGGCCCATGTGCTGTCGGCCGGCCCCATGCGGCAGGTGCAGCCGGGATGAAACGTCGTGGTGCCGCGCTGGGTTGCCGCCGCCAGGAATTCGTCGTCGCTCTGCACGCCGGGTCCGGGAAAATCCTCATAGGCGTAGTAGGGCGAAAGCGGGCTTGAGGCGAGCAGCCGCCGCGCCAGCTTCATGCCGGCGACGACGACGCGGCGGTCGAGCTCGGCGACCAGATAGTTGGTCTGAATGATCGGCGGCTCGAACGGGTCGGCCGAGCGGGCGCGGACATAGCCGCGGCTTTCGGGCCGCTGCTGCCAGGACGCGACCGTCATGCCGGGCTCGTCCTCGAGCTGGCCCTGCACGCCTTCCTTGTAGCTCGCGGGCGTGAAGGTCAGCTGCAGATCGGAACTCTCGGTGGTCTCGCCGGAATGCCAGAAGCAATAGACCATGGTCGGCGACAGCGACAGCAGGCCGCGCCGCGTGGTCGCCCATTTGATCGCTTCCCCCACCAGGCTGAGGCCGCGCCGGCGTTCGTTGATGGTCTTGATGTTCTTGACGCGGGCGACCGAGCGCGGCGCGTAATGGTCCTGCAATCCCTCGCCGACGCCGGGCAGTGCATGGCGCACCTCGATGCCGAGCGAGGCCAACAGATCCGGCGATCCGACGCCGGACAATTGCAGCAGTTGCGGCGAGTTGTAGGTGCCGCCTGACAGGATCACTTCCTTGCTCGCGCGCACCTCGACCGGCGTGCCGCCCTTGCCGCCCCTGACGTAGCGCACGCCGACCGCGCGCTTGCCCTCGAAGATGATGCTGGTCGCATGCGCGTGCGTGCGCACATGGACATTCGGCCGCTTCATCGCCGGATTCAGAAACGCGGTCGCGGCGCTGACGCGCAGGCCGTTCTTGATCGTGCGCTGGGCGTAGGAGACGCCCTCCTGGATCGCGCCGTTGTAATCGGGATTTCTGGGAATGCCGAGTGAGATCGCGCCGGCCATGAACGCCTCGCAGAGCGGGTCCTGCCAGTCCATGGTGGTGACGGTCAGATTGCCGTCGATCGACCGCGAAAGGCGTCATCGCCCTCGCCGATCCGCCGCTCCAGCCGCTTGAAATAGGGCAGCACGTCCGGATAGCCCCAGCCGCGATTGCCGAGCTGCGCCCAGGTGTCGAAATCCTGGCGCTGGCCGCGGTTGTAGATGTGGCCGTTGATCGAGGAGGAGCCGCCGAGCGTCTTGCCGCGCGGCGCATAGATGCTCCGTCCCCCGGTCCAGGGACCCGGCTCCTGCTGGTAGGCCCAGTTGATGCTCTTCATGTGAAAGGTTTTGATGAAACCCGCCGGCAGATGGATGTAGGGATGCCAGTCGCGGGGACCGGCTTCGAGCACGCAGATGCTGTTGCCCTGATCCTCGCTCAGCCGGTTGGCGAGCACGCATCCGGCGGAGCCCGCTCCCACGATCACATAATCGAATGTATCCATCGTCTCGCTTCCTGGCGTCTTTTTATCTTTGACGCGTTTTCTTCACGCGAACCGGTGCCCACTTCGCTCGAAAACGCTATGGACGCGCCTTTTCATTCAGTTGATAGTTCAGATGCGCCCTCACCGTCGGCCATTCGCTGGCGATGATGCTGTAGACCACGGTGTCGCGCAGCGTGCCGTTCGATGCAAGCTGATGGCTGCGCAGGATGCCGTCGAGCTTGGCGCCGAGCCGCTCGATGCCGCGCCGGCTCTGGTGATTGAAGAAATGGGTGCGGAATTCGACCGCGATGCAGTTCGAGCTTTTCGAAGGCATGGCGTCAGCAACAGCAATTTGCACTGGGTATTGAGCGCGCTGCGCTGCACCCGCTTGGCGTACCAGGTCGAACCGATCTCGACGCGCCGGTTCGGCGCATCGACGTTCATATAGGTGGTCATGCCCGCGATCTTGCCGTCGGTATCGAACACCGTCCAGGGCAGCATCGAGCCCGCCGCCTGCAGGCCGAGCCGGCGGTCGATCTCCTTGCCCATGTCTTCGGGCTTGGGCACGAAGGTGTACCAGAGCTTCCACAACTCGCCGTCCTTCACCGCCTCCGTCAGCCCGTCGAGGTGATCGTGCGACAGCGGTTTTAGCTGCGCGTAAGCGGCCGCTCAGCGTCACCGGTTCAAGCCAGGGCATCGAGCACTCCGTCTCCCTCATCCGAGGAGCGCATCGCGAAGCGCGTCTCGAAGGATGAGGCCAATCTTCGTCATGGTTCGAGACGCGTGCGCAAGACGCGACGCCCTCGCAATGACGATTGTCGCTTTTCGCAACCATCACTTGTTCAGAAAATTCAGCGGCAGGCCGGATCGCGCCCAGTCCATCGCGATCAGTTCGCCCTTGCCCGACAGCGTGATGTAGGCGGTCTTCAGCTCGGGTCCGCCGAAGGCGATGTTGGTGGTGACGCGGTCGCCGGTCGGCACCTGCTCGACGATGGTGCCGTCAGGCGCGATCACGGAAATGCAGCCCGAGATCAGGGTCGCCACGCAGACATTGCCTGACGCTTCCACCGCCAGCGAGTTCGAACATCTGGTAGCCGCCAAGGCCCGCGATCGGTTTTCCCCGCTCGCCGCGATAGATCACGTCGCGCGGCTTGACCGTGCCGGGCGCGGACAGATCGAACGCCCACAGCCGCGCCGTCGGCGTTTCCGCGACATAGACGGTGTTCTCGTCCGGCGACAGGCCGATGCCGTTGGCCGGCAGCATGCCGAACACGCCCTCGACGATCTCCTGCATGCCGGGCTTGATGTAGTAGAACGCGCCGACATCCATGTCGCGGGCGCGGCGCTTGCCGAGATCGGTGAACCAGAGCCCGCCGTGCCGGTCGAACACCAGATCGTTCGGCCCCTTCAAGCGGATGCTCGCCGCATTTGGTGAACAGGGTTTCGACCTTGCCGGTTGCAAGATCGACACGCTGGATCGAGCCGCCGATATATTCATGCGGCTCCGGCGCGCCCGGCATCATGGTTCCGCGCGAGGGGATCCAGCTGAAGCCGCCATTGTTGCAGACATACATCTTGCCGTCAGGCCCGAGCGCCGCGCCGTTGGGGCCGCCGGGAATTTGCGCGACCACCTCCTTGCGCCCGTCGGGCCAGACCCGCGTCAGCCTTTGGCCGCGAATTTCGACCAGCACCACCGATCCGTCCGGCATCACCACCGGCCCTTCCGGAAATTCCAGACCGGTGGCGAGCACGCGAACGCTGGACATCAGATCCTCCCGGCTTTCTTTTGGCTGCAGGCGGATTTGCAAGCTGATTTCCGCACGCGCAACGATTTCGTTGCGTCATGTTATGGCAAAGTCGCTATCGCTTGCCAAGCAATCACCGGCACCAGATCGCGCAAGGCAGCCCAGCGTACGGTCTATTCCCGCACGGGCACCCAGATTTCCAGCCCGCCATTGCCGGTGAGCGGATCGAACTTCTCGTCGTAGCGCTCGAAGTTGGGCGCATCGGCCGCTTTCAGTCCGGAGGCCGGCAGCCAGTGATTCCAGATCGTGTTGATGGTGCGGCGAATGGTCGAGATGTGGTCGCGGTGGGTAAAGACCGCGTAGCGCTGTTCGGGAATCCGCACCCTTGAGAATTCGCGCGGCAGGTCGGAGAAGTCGGACACTTCGACGCCGGCGATGTAGTCGAAATTGCCGGCGTCGTCGCCGTTGCAGCAGACGCCGTAGGCCACCTGCCCGATCCGACCGGGAATATTGGCGACCGACTGGTGGAAGCGCTGCCACAGGCCGGGAATGCCGGCGCCGTTCTCCTGGCTGACGCGCTCGCTGAGGCCGGCGACGAGTAGCGGCTTGCTGGTTTCAAAACGCGGCGCTTGAAGATGGTCTGTGCGGGTTGAATCCATGGGGATCGGCTCCTGAAGTTTGAGATGATCGAGGCGCTTTGACGCCCGGACCGCTTCGGGCGTGACGCCGAAATGGTCGCGGAACGCGCGGGTGAATGCTTCGTGAGAGCCGTAATCCGCATCCAGCGCCAGCTGAAGGATATCAGGCGCGCCGGCAGCCAGCGCGCGCGCCGCCTCGCTGAGCCGCCGGGCACGCACATAGCGCATCACCGACAGCCCCGTCGCGGCGGCGAACGCCCGCACCATGTGGAAGCGCGAGATTCCCGCAACGCCCGCGATCTCGTCGAGGGTCAACACGTCGGCGAGATGGCTTTCGATAAACCAGAGCGCCTTCTGGGCAGGATTCATGGACGATCGGCCTTCATTCGAAGCGCGCGCATCATGATCGTTTGGCGCGCGCCGCATTTGACAGTCCTTGCTCTCGTTCGCGGCTTCGCTGAACTGTGTTGCGGCATCGGCGAATCGTTCGGACCCGCAATCCGGCGGATCAGAAATGCGGGCACGCAATCAGGCCTGGCGATCATCGCCGCCTCACTTCGCCCCCTCCTTCGCCGCCGGCGCATCCCTGGCCGGCGGCGGCTCGGCCTTCTTCTTCTGATCCTCGATCGTCTTCTTTTGCGCCGCCTGCAGGTCGTCCACGATCTTCTGCAGGGAGACGACCGTGCTCTTCAGGCCCTCGATCTGACGGCTGGCGGCGTCCAGCTTCTGCTGATGGTCGGCCGCGAGCTTTGTAATTGTCTTGTGCAGGAAATCGACATTGCTCTGCAGGCAGCTGGTTCGCCGCTCCATGGTTTTCTCGACCGTGCAGATTTCAATGCCGGGAACATCCTGCGCGGTTGCACCGCCGCAAGTCAGCATGCAGGGCGCCACAACCAGCGACGCGAAAAGAGCGATCCGGCCGATCATCGAAATCCTCATTCAGGGCAGCGCTCGTCACGGTCAATTTGTTGCGAGCCAGGGGCGAGACGCCGAAGATATCACACCGAAACCGCATTCGCGCGTTGAGGTTTGCGGCGGACACCCCAGCCTGGCCAGGGAACTGGGGCGCCGGCGGTGGAACACGATGGGCGCCTGCGCGTCGGTCACGGAGGAGGATAACGGCATGGCAACGCGCGAACGACGTCTGGCCGAATTCAACGGCGAAGGAGAACCGCCGCCGGATCAGCCGGTTCAGGTGCTGTGCGAGGACCACAGCGGCACCTATCAACTGCCGTTCGCGTGCCGCTTCGTCGATGGGGAATGGCGCAATCACGAGTTCGGCGGCACCGTCGAGGCGACCGTGGTCGGCTGGCGCCTGCGGCGTCCCTGATTCCAGGCCGGAAGGAAAGCCTTCTGTTGAAGCAACGCCCTGGGTCGCCGCCAGGCTGTGCCAAAAAGCGACGGGAACCGGGCCTATTTTAAGCTTCGGAACGTGCCCGGAACGAACCACGCCCGAATCAGCGGTCGGGCGCCGTCCTGCCGTGTTCACGGCTAGATGTCGGCATCAATCCGATACGCCGCACCACATACAGCACCACCGCGATCGCGCGCAGCAGGCGACCGACAACAAAGGTTAATTCCTCCGGGGATGACATCGCCGTCACTTCCAGGGCGTCACCGGCGGCACCTTGTCGGTGGCCGGCGGCATGTCGACGGTCTTGAAATCGGCGGGACTT
The DNA here is from genome assembly GCA_963735835.1 of uncultured Alphaproteobacteria bacterium. Lineage (GTDB taxonomy): Bacteria > Pseudomonadota > Alphaproteobacteria > Rhizobiales > Xanthobacteraceae > Bradyrhizobium. The sequence goes on from CAVTNA010000032.1 coordinate 58,025, forward strand.
ACGATTTCGAGATATTCCATGTCCGGCGAGTAATCGAACAGGTAGTGCACGATCCCCGGCCGCTGATGCACGACGTCGCCGGCCTGCACCAGGGTCGGCTTGTCCTCATACATGAAGCGCGCCCAGCCCCTGGTCATGATGACGATCTGGAAGTCGCAATCGTGCCGGTGCCAGCCGGTGCCGTCTTCCGGCGGCATGTCAGGATTGGCCTTGACCAGATGGCAGATCACCTGGCCGCCGGTCGCGGCCGCGATGCCGAGATCGCGATACAGGAAGAAGTCGCGCAGACCCCCTCCCTTGAATTCGGTATCATCAGGTTTGACGTGGGAAAATTTGCTGACGACCGCGTGCTGATTCATCTGAAGCCTCCAATGTTCGTTTTGGCGCGATCGCGACAATCGCCGGCGTCCAATTTTTCGGCAGCGCGGATCGGCGCGCTCGAAGCTTCATGGGGCTATGCGAAAATCACGCCAGCCGCGCTGCGCCGCGGCGAATTCGATCGCCGCCGCCGCGAGGGCACGGAAGCTCTTGGCTGCAATCCGAAATTTGAGTTCGAGCGATTTTCGACCTCGCCTCGCCCGCGCCGCGGCGCGGGTGCTTCAGGCGTCCCTGATGGCAGCAAGTTGAGCAAGGCTTGCCCGCCGGTTGAGCCCCTAAAACAGGCAGAGCGGCGCGCGCGCTGCCTAATATTCGACCTCGAGCTCCTCGATGTCGGCGGGCTCGGCCTTGGCGGCCTCGATCCATTCCTGCATTTCCGGCAGCGCCATGATCATGGCGGCATAGGCCTTAAGCCGCGGCTCCAGCTTCACGTCATAGGTGATGAAGCGGGTCACGACCGGCGCGTACATCGCATCCGCCATGGTGCGTTGGCCGAACAGGAACGGGCCGCCCGATTCGGCCAGGCATTCGCGCCAGATCGTGCAGACCCGATCGATATCGGCTTGGGCACGCGACCAGATCTTGAAATTGGGAAAATGACCTTTCAGGTTGACCGGCAGCGACGCGCGCAACGTGGTAAAGCCCGAATGGATCTCACCGCAAATCGAACGGCAATGCGCCCGCAATATGCGGTCCGCCGGCAACAGGCCGGCATCCGGCATGATCTCGTTGAGATATTCGGCGATCGCCAGGGTATCCCACACGGTAGCGCCCTCGTGCCGCAGGCACGGCACCAGGATCGATGACGACAGCAGCAGGATTTCGGCCCGCGCCGATGCATCGTCGGGCGCGGTAATGATTTCGTCGAATTCCAGGCCCGAGAACCTGGTCAGCAGCCAGCCGCGCAGCGACCACGACGAATAATTCTTGCTGCTGATGGTCAGTGTCGCTTTCGCCATATGGCTTTTCCCTCAACCCCTGAATGCCCGCCGGGCCGCCATGCCCGTTGCCCATGCTTCGCGCCAGTTCGATCACTTTCAGCATTTTCAACAGCAAGCGACGTGCCAGTTTGCAGCTGTCTGGATCCGCTTTGGCTTCGATATTGCATGGCGACACCGACGGGGGCGGATCCGGATGATGTCCATGATGTATCAGGCCTATCAGAACCACATGGACCTGGCGGCGCCATGGCGGTCCGGTGCCGCGCACGCGCTGAAATATCTCAACCTCGTCCCGCAAGGCGTCTCCGACAGACTGTTCAGGCGGCTCGCCGCTGCACTTGAACTGATCTCGCGCACCTCGCTCACCTATACGCGCCCGCCTTACGGCATCGACAAGGTGCTGGTTGGCAACCAGGAGCTGGAGGTGATCGAGGAAGCCGTCTATGCGACGCCGTTCGGATCGCTATTGCATTTCAAAAAGAAAATTCGCCGGAGCAGCCGCGGCTGTTGCTGGTGGCGCCGATGTCCGGCCACTTCGCCACGCTATTGCGCGGCACCGTGAAGACACTGCTGCAGGATCACGACGTCTACATCACCGACTGGCATAATCCGCGCGACATTCCGCTCGACCACGGCAAGTTCGGCCTCGACGACTATACCGAACACCTCATCACCTTTCTCGACCAGCTGGGTCCGCGTTCGCACATGGTGGCGATCTGCCAGCCGTCGGTGTCGGCGCTCGCGGCGGCCGCGATCATGTCGGAGGACAACCATCCCGCTCGCCCGGCGACCCTGACCTTGATGGCCGGCCCGATCGACACCCGTATCCAGCCGACCAAGGTCAACGAGTTCGCCAAGAGCAAGCCGCTGGAATGGTTCGAGAAGAACCTGATCAATTACGTGCCTGTGCAATGCAAAGGCGCGTTCAGGCAGGTCTATCCCGGCTTCGTCCAGCTCACCGCCTTCGTGTCGATGAACCTGGAGCGCCACATCAAGTCGCACATCGATCTCGCGGCGCATCTGGCCAGCGGCGAGAAGGAGAAGGCCGAAACCATCAAGACCTTCTACGACGAATATTTTGCCGTGATGGACCTGCCGGCGGAATTCTACATCGAAACCATCCGCGACGTGTTTCAGGAACACCTGCTGCCGCAGGGCAAGCTGACCTATCGCGGCCGCCCGGTGAACCCCGCCTCGATCAGGCGGATGGGCCTGATGACGGTCGAAGGCGAGAAGGACGATATCTGCTCGATCGGCCAGACGCTGGCCGCGCAGGACCTCTGCACCGGCGTGCGCGCCTATCGCAAGGTGCATCACATGCAGGCTGGCGTCGGCCATTACGGCGTGTTCTCCGGCAAGCGCTGGAACAACGAAATCTATCCGCTGCTGCGGGATTTCGTGCACGTCAATTCGTGACAGACCGTCATTTCCGGGGCGCGTCCAACGGGTCCGCGCAAAGCGCGGCCCGATGACAGGCTCCGACGCGAACCCGGAATCTCTGCGCAAACAAGTCCGCATATCAGTTCGAGATTCCGGATCGGTGCGCTTGGCGGACGTCCGGAAGGACGGCGGATACCTTGGCTACCGCGCTATTCCACCCGGATCGGGTTGCCCTTGAGACCATTGTTGTCATAGGCCTTGCGCAGCGTTCCGTTTGATGTGGCCTCGATCATGAATTTGGTTGCGAAAGCCAGCGCCAGCGGATGATTGAGCGGCACCGCCACCGCGGTCACGGTCTTCTTGAAGGTTTCGTCCAGTACCCGCGTTCCCGGGATCTTGCTGGCCATGGCGTTGAGCTGGTCGCGCGACAGCGCAAACGCATCGATCTCGCCGTTCTTGAGCAGCGTGAAGATCTCGTCATAGGTCTGATAGCCCGTGACCTTGGCATGCTTCAGATGCGCGATCGCGCCGCGCATGGTGGTGGTGCTGTTGACCGCGGCGACCTTGACGCCGGGCTGGTCCAGCGTCGCAAAATTCGTGGCCATCGAGCCCGCCTTGACGATGTAGGTCGCGTCCGCCACCTCGTAAATGGGCCCGAACGACATCCTCGCCTCGCGCTCCGGGTCCTTCGGCAGGAAGCTGACGTCCCAGGCGCCCGTGGCCACGGCGTCGACGATCTTTCCGGAATTCGGGTAGGCGACATATTCGACGGGAACGCCAAGCTGCGCTGCCATCTCCTTGCCGAGATCGACCGGCACCCCGGCATAACCTCCCGCCGCGTTTTTGGTGGACCAGAATGCGCCGCCGGCCGGGCTGATCGCGATCGCCACCCGCAGCTTGCCGGTCGGCGCGATCTCGTCCTTCAGGGGATCGGCGCTCGCAGGACCGGCCATCATGACAGCGACACCCAGAATGAGACCGGCCATGCCCGGTAAAAAGGATCGATTGGACATCGGAATTTCCCTCCCGGCGGCCCGTTATTAACGATCGAGCCTTCACCGGCCATTGTGGTCGATTGCGCGAAGCGTTGAAACCCAAAAATTCCCGGCGGAGACCATATATTTGCAGGGCGCGTGCCCGATGCCGCCGGCAAACCGCTGTCTTCGCCCGAAAACGCTCTCTAGCGGCGCGTCCGGGAAAGGGTTTCAGAAGGAAGTTCGCCAAAAACGTCACGATAATCTTTTGCAAAGCGGCTCGGACTTGCAAAATTGCTTTTGAATGCCGTTGCCGTGACGTTCACCCCGGGCTCGCCGGACATCAGGATTTCCCGCGCGCGCTTCAGCCGGATCGTCTTGGCGAAAGCCATCGGCGAATAGCCCCGGCTGCGCTCGAAGGCCCTGAAAATGGCGCGCGCACTGACGCCGGCCTCGGCGGCAAGTCGATCGATCGTGATCGGTTCCTGCCAGTGGGCTTCGATGAACTCCTCGATCCGCCGGACCACCCAGGGCGCCGGCATGCCTTCCTGATTTTCCAGGAGATGGCTGAAGGCGTGGCGGCTGGCATAGAGAAACGCGATCTGCACCGCCTGCTCGAGCTCAAGGCATACGGCGGCGGGCAAGTGGAACGCCGCCGAGTCCAGCTGCTGCGAGAAAAAAAGGACGAGGCGGGAAAGGACTTGCGCGTGAGGCTGACCCGCCTCGATCGCGGCCTCGAATGTCATTTCGCCCTTCGGTTTGGCGCCGAGAAGCGCCGTCAGCCTCTGCAACAACGCCGGCCCGTTCAGCCGAAGCATCAGGCATTCATGCCCGGCCTCGCAAACGTTCCGCGATCGGGTGCCGGCTGGCGTAATCGCAAACTGGCGATCGTTGATGTCGGTCGTTCTGCCACCTGCGGAAATGGTCGCACGGCCCCGGCGCGCGATTTGCAGCCGGATGAAGTCCGTCGCGAGACGATCGATCGTCAGATCCGCGCTGGTCGCGCCGAAGGCGAGGCCCGTCTCCTGCATCCGGATCAGATTGACGCGGGCCTCGAAGTTGTCGAGGCTTCCCAGATCGATTTGGGCGGCGCCGAACAGCTTCGCCGCGAGTTGCCGCAGCTCCTCGGGATTGGAAGTCCGGAACACCGGAAAACGGTGTAATGGGTCGGCTTCGGCTTCAGGCATCATTGTCCAGCCGTGGGTTGCTCAGGAAAGAAGCGGCATTCAATTTCGGATTGACGAGAACGCCGACAACAACCGGTCCGAGCAATTCATGCAGCAGGCCGAACCGCTTCGCCTCCATTTGATTGGTCAAGATGCTCACGCCGGTCACGTTTCCGCCGGGGTGGCTGAAGCTGGCGACCAGACCCGCAGCCACGGGGTCGCTGCCCATGCCGAAGACGATTGGAATTTCCGAGGTCGCGGCCTTCGCGGCGCGCGCCGAAGCGTCGCCTCCGACCGCCACCAGCACGGCCACCTGCCGGCCCACCAGTTCGGCCGCGAGCTTCGGCAACCGGTCATAGGCGCCGCTGGCCCAGCGGTATTCGACCGCCACGTTCTTGCCCTCGGCGAAACCATTTTCCGCAAGGCCCCGATTGAAGGCCTCGACCAGATATCCGGAATCCTCGGAAGCCCTCCCGCTCAGGAATCCGATCAGCGGCATCCCCGCCTGCTGCGCGCGCGCCGTCAGCGGCCAGGTCGAAATGGCACCGAGTCCCCGATAAACTCCCGCCGCTTCATCCGATCACCCCGAGAACCTCCAAATATGAGCTGCGCCTGCCGGACCGTCGGGAGAATGGCGAATCCTACCATACCCGACTTCCGCGGTGTGAGCCTTACTGAGGGCCGCTCGGCAGCGCGGCGAATGTCGCAACGGGTTCGTCACGAGACGGGTTGAATGGGGGTCTGCGATAACACCGCTGATTTCGCACCGTTGGCCCAAAGCGCCATCGCGGTCAGTTCGCGCCAGCCGCCGGCACCTTGATCTCCGTCGGCAGGATGATGGCGGCGGCGATCACCAGCAGACAAAGCCCCGCGAACGCATGCAGCATCGTCACAAAACCGCCCTGCTCGTACAGCCACGCCACCAGGCCCACCGAGGCGCCCGCCGCGGTGAAACCGACGAAATAACGCACCGCATAGGCGCGCGAGCGCCATTCCTCGCTGGTATATTTGCCGACCATGGCGTCGTTGACCGTCACCTGGCCGAACGCTCCCATCACGATGCCGATCGACGCCAGGATCAGCGGCAGGTTCGACAAGGTCGCCGCCAGATACAAAAACGGCGCCAGCACGAACGACAGCGGCAAGGAGACCGCTTTCAGCGAATAGCGGTCGATCAGCTTACCGATGGTGTACTGGGTCATCGCGCCGAACACATAGACGCAGGCCGCGATCACGCCGAGCAAGGCCGGGCTTTTGGTGAGGTCCGGCAAGCCGCTCGGCGAACAGCTTTGGCAGCGCCACCGTCACTGCGTTGAAGGTGGTGGATATCGCGATCACCACGATCAGCAGCGCGGCGATCACCCGCCACATGTCCGCTTTCGCCACCCGCGCCTGCGCCGCCGCCTGCCTGTGGCCCGAGCGGTCTTCGTGCACCACGGTTCGCGCGAAGGCCACGCCGATCACGATGGTGACGATGCCGGGTACGACGAAAGCCCAGCGCCAGCCGAGATACTGGCCGATCACGCCGGTGACCAGCGCCGACGACGCCACGCCGAGATTGCCCCAGACGCCGTTCAGCCCCATCTCGCGGCCGAGCCGGTCGGCATAGGAAACGATCATCGCGGTGCCGACGGGATGATAGATCGACGCGAACAGGCCGATCGACAACAACGCCGCGCCGAGTTCGAGCTTCGTCTGCACGAGGCCGACCGCGATCATCGAGGCGCCGATGCCGACAAAGAAGATCACCATCATGTGGCGGCGGCTCCAGCGATCCCCGAGCCAGCCGGTCAGCAGCGAGCCGGCGCCAAAGGCGACGAAGCCGGGGGTGGCGTAAGGCAGCAGCTCCGAATAGGCCATGCCGAGCGCCGGCCCCATCACGATCACGGCGGCAGCGAAGATCAACATCGAATAATGGTCGATGAAGTGGGCGGCGTTGACGAAACCGATCACCCGGGCCGGGCTGTTCATGGGTCGAATCCTCAGGTCCTTTGCAAGGAGCTTATACGGTCTTGTCCCGACGGTGTGTGGCCAATGGGTATCGCCGAAACGCCAATCGCCGCCATCAGAGGATACCACGCCGCAGGGAACGCCGGCTGGAGCCGCCCCATTGGCGGGGGCATGACCGTTCTTTGGGCTGTCTGTCACGCGCGCTTGATTGTGATCGGTTTTGCCCTAAATCCCATGTTAGATTCGCCCCGACTGGATTCGACCCGCCCGACATGAGCAGCAACGCCTTTTTCTCGGATCTTCTCTCCTCGATTTCCGAGCGCGGCCGGACGCTGCTTCGCCGCGTCGGGTCGTCCGACGCCAAACCGGATGGGGCCGAACTGATCGCCCTGTGCGAGGCGCTGCTGTCAGGCCGGGGCGAGGCCTCCGGCACCGCGATGGCGCGCGAGGTGCTTGACCGCTACCACTATCTCGACGAAGCCGAGCGGCTTGCATTCTTCGAAACGCTGACCCGCGACTTCGGCCCTGACCGGGAAAAGCTGGCGCACGCGATCGAGAGCTGGCGCGCGCAGCCGAACGAAGACGACGCCAGCGACCTGCATTTCGCTTCCGAGCCGCGGCGGCAGGAACTGATCCGCCGGCTCAACCGCGCGCCGGGCGGCACCAGCGAACTGGTGTCGATGCGCGCCGATCTGCTTTCGCTGATGAAGCGGCCACAAGGAGCTTGCCGCGCTCGATCGCGACGTCGTTCATCTCTTGTCTTCATGGTTCAACAGGGGGTTTCTCGTGCTGCGCAGGATAGATTGGTCGACACCGGCGAACATCCTCGAACAGATCATTCGCTACGAGGCGGTGCACGAAATCCGCGACTGGAACGATCTGCGCCGCCGCATCGACCCCGTCGACCGGCGCTGCTACGCGTTCTTCCATCCGGCCGCTGGTCGACGAGCCGCTGATCTTCGTCGAGGTGGCGCTGACCGAATCGATTCCGGGCGCGATCGCGCCGCTGCTCGCCGAAGACCGGCAGCTGGTGCCGATCGAGCGCGCCCGCACCGCGGTGTTCTATTCGATCTCCAACACCCAGCGCGGCCTCGGCGGCATTTCCTTCGGCAGCTTCCTGATCAAGCAGGTGGTCGAGGAATTGCGGCGCGAATTGCCGAAGCTGGAAAATTTCGTCACGCTGTCGCCGGTGCCGGGCTTCATGCAATGGCTGAAAGCAGGCCGAGCGACGTTCCGGTCACCGACGAGGACCGGGCGCTGTTGGAAAATCTCGAAAAGCCGGACTGGTTCGAGAATGCGGAGCTGGCGGCGCAATTGCGCGCGGTGCTCGAGCCGCTGGCGGCGCATTATTTCCTCAAAGCCCGCACGCCAAAGGGCCGGCTGATCGATTCGGTGGCGCGCTTCCATCTCGGCAACGGCGCGCGGCTGGAGCGGATCGACTGGCTCGGCGATCTCTCGCCGAAGGGTTTGCGCGAGTCCGCCGGCATCATGGTCAACTATCTCTATCGGCTCGAGGACATCGAGAAGAACCACGAGGCCTACGCCAACCAGGGCGAGGTCGTTGCCTCCAGCGCGGTGAAGAAATTGCTCAAGGGCGAAGGCCGGCGATTGCTGGATATGCGGCTGTCGTAAGGCCTTCGTCATTCCGCGGCGCGTTGAAAACGCGAACCTCAGATGTGCAATTGCACATCGGGGAATCTCGAGATTCCGGGTTCGCGCTACGGCGCGCCCCGGAATGACTCTTGCACTCACTACGCCGCCAGCGCCTTCATCTCCTTGTAGAGATCGGATTTTCCCTCGAACCCGATGCCCGGCAAATCCGGCATGGTGATGTGGCCATCCTCGACGCGAACGCCGTCGGGGAAACCGCCATAGGGCTGGAACAGATCGGGATAGCTCTCATTGCCGCCGAGGCCGAGGCCGGCCGCGATATTCAGCGACATCTGATGGCCGCCATGCGGAATGCAGCGGCCTGGCGACCAGCCCATGGTCTTCGAGCACCTCCAGCGTGCGCTGATATTCGCACAGCCCATAGGACAGCGCGCAGTCGAACTGCAGCCAGTCGCGGTCGGGCCGCATCCCGCCGTAGCGAAGCAGGTTGCGCGCGTCCTGATGGCTGAACAGGTTCTCGCCGGTCGCCATCGGTCCCGGATAGAATTCCGCCAGCGCCGCCTGCAGCTGGAAATCGAGGGGATCGCCGGCCTCCTCGTACCAGAACAGCGGATAGTCGCGCAGCATCTTGGCGTAGGCGATCGCCGTCTCCAGATCGAAGCGGCCATTGGCGTCGACGGCGAGCTGCGCCTCGCTGCCGATCTCCTCGAGCACGGCCTCGATGCGCTTGCGGTCTTCCGAGATCGGCGCGCCGCCGATCTTCATCTTGACGACGTTGTAGCCGCGATCGAGATAGCCGCGCATCTCGCCGCGCAGCAGCTCGACAGATCCTTGCCGGGATAGTAGTAGCCGCCGGCGGCATAGACGAATACCCGCGGATTGGCGTTTCGCCCGTGACGCTCGGCGAGCAATCGAAACAGCGGCTTGCCCGCGATCTTCGCCACCGCATCCCACACCGCCATGTCGATGGTGCCGACCGCGACCGAGCGCTCGCCATGGCCGCCCGGCTTTTCGTTCGACATCAGCGCCGCCCAGACCTTGTCCGGATCGAGATTGTCGCCGGCCTCATCGAGCAAGCGTCTTGGGATCGGCTTCCATCAGCCGCGGCGCAAAGCGCTCGCGGATCAATCCGCCCTGCCCGTAGCGGCCGTTGGAATTGAAGCCGTAGCCGACCACCGGCTTGCCGTCGCGCATCACGTCGGTGACGACGGCGACCAGGCTCGTCGTCATCTTGGTGAAATCGATATAGGCGTTGCGGATCGGCGAGGAGATCGGCTTTGTGATTTCGCGGACGTCGACGATACGGACGGACATGGCTTTGGCTTTCGATGCCTTCGTCATTGCCGAGCGAGCGGAGCGATCGAAGCCATCCGTCATACTCGCGAGCGATGCAGTCGATGCGAGATTGCTGCGTCTGAGTCCGGTCCTTCGCACTGACGCACGGAATGACGGCGTCAGCGACGTCACTTCTGATCGCGGAAATACGGCTCGACCGGGCCGTGCACCTTGATCGTCAGCGGGTTGCCGTAGCGGTCCTTGGCGTTGCCCGGCGGTGACGCGCACCCAGCCCTCGCTGATGCAATATTCCTCGACATTGGTCTTCTCGACGCCCTTGAAGCGAATGCCGACGTCGCGCGCCAGGATCTCGTCGTTGTAGTACGGGCTGTTCGGATCGACCGAGAGACGGTCGGGCAATTGGTCGGTCATCGCTTTGTTGGTCTCGCTCACAGCAGTGCCTCGATTTCTCTTCGTCAGTCCTTCGGGCGTCGCGGTCGGCGCGTAGCCGCCCCACCACCTTGCCCGACCGGTCGACCAGGAATTTGGTGAAATTCCATTTGATCGACGAGCCCAGCAGTCCCGGATTTCTCGCTCTTCAGATGATTGAACAACGGATGCGCATGGCTGCCGTTGACGTCGATCTTGGCGAACATCGGAAAGCGTCACGTCATAATTGCTGTCGCAGAACTGCTCGATCTGTCTGGCGTCGCCCGGCTCCTGCCCGCCGAACTGGTTGCAGGGAAAGCCGAGCACCGAAAAGCCGCGCGGCGAAAGTTCGCGATGCAGCGCCTCCAGGCCCTTGTATTGCGGCGTGAACCCGCAGGCGCTCGCGGTGTTGACGATCAGGAGCACCTGACCCTCGAACCGCTTCAGCGGAACCTCCTCGCCGGCGAGCGACTTCGCCGTGAAATCGTAAACGCCTGCCATCGTGTTCTCTCAAGCCCTTCAGTTCAGCCTGGCGGGATCGATCGCCGCCGACGGCGTTCCGCCGGCCTCGATCGCCTCGCCCGCGAGCAAGGCACAGATCCTCGCGGTAGCGGCCGGAAACCAGTTGCACGCCGACGGGAACGCGCCCGACCAGTCCGGTCGAGACCGTTAGCCCGGGAAGCCCCATGAAGGGAATGGCGATCTGCGGCAATTGCGCATGCCAGACCCGCGCGAACGACGCCTCGTCCTTGCGGTCGAGCTGATCGGGGAACGGCAATTCGCCGGATACCGGCATCAGCAGCACGGCATAGTTCTCGAAGAACTGCCAGCCATTCGCGCGTCAGCGTCGCGCGCCGCGTCAGCGTCTTCGAGAGCAGGCATCGAACGGAAACACCTTTGGCGCGGTTGCCGCGCAGGCAGGCCAGCGCGCCGGGATCGCCTTCGCGCTCGGCCGCTTCCAGTTGCGCTTCATAGCCGTCGCCGAGCCAGAGCTTGGTCTGCAGATCGGCGGCCTCGCGCAGCGGCGGCGTGTTGGCGATTTCCTCGACGATCCAGCCCGCGCGCTCCAGCCGCTTGCCGGCATCGGCGACCGCCGCCTTCACTTCGGCCACGGGATCGAGGCCGTCGGGGTTGAGACACATCGCGACGCGCTTGGGCATCGCCGGCCCTTCCAGCGGCGCCGGCACCCACCAGGGATCGCGCACGTCTTTCGCCGACATCGCCGCCAGCGCGATCCTGATATCGCCGATGGTGCGCGCCAGCGGACCCGAGACCGCGCTGATCTGCGGCCCGATCGGCCGTTCCGGCAGCGCCGCGTTGAAGCGCCGCGACGCGGCCGACGGTCGGCCGCAGGCCATGCACGCCGCAGGCATAGGCCGGATAGCGGATCGATCCCGCGATATCGGTGCCGTGCGCGATATGGCCGATGCCGGCCGCGACCGCCGCCCCCGCGCCGCCGGACGAGCCGCCCGGCGTGATGCCGGGGTCGCGCGGGTTTTTGGTGTCGCCATGGATGAGATTGGTGGTGAACCAGCGATAGGAGAACGCCGGGCAGTTGGTGCGCCCGAGAATGACGGCGCCGGCTTTGCGCAGATTGTCGATCACCGGGCTGTTGCTGCTGCGCGATGACGTCGCGCTGCAGCTTGAGCCCGTTGGTGGTGGCAAAGCCTTCCTGGTCGATATTGACCTTGACCGTGACCGGCACGCCCGCCGAGCGGACCGGCGTCTTCGCCGCGCGCGATCGCGGCATCGACGGCGGCAGCCTGCGCCAGCACGTCCTCCGGCCGGTGGTCGACCACGGCATTGATCTTGGGGTTGACCGCGTCGAGCCGCGCCAGCGCGGCGGTCGCCGCCTCCTTCGCCGAGACTTTCTTCGACCTGATCAGCGCAGCCATTTCCGCGGCCGACAGACGCCAGAGATCTTGCATGCAAAACTCCGTTCGATCGCCGCCCTTGTAGCGCCGCGCGCAGGGCAACGCCAGCGGGAAACAGCGGTCGCCGCGGCATGAGAGCTCAGCGCACGCGGGCGACGATAATAGGCGAGATCGGCGATCTGCTCCGGCGTGACCGGCCCCATCACGTCGGCCATGCTGCCGTCATAGCCGTGGCGGCTGTTGTCCTTGTATTCGCGCAAGGGTCTTGGCGAGATAGTCCTCGCGCTGGTTGGCGATGCGCGGGACGTTCTCCTTGCCGGACAAATCCGGGTTGTGGCAGGTGTCGCAGCGGTGCTGCTGCACCAGCGCCTGGCCGCGCTGCAGCCGCGCGGGATCGCCGGCGTCGGCCGGGGGCTGCGGGCTTCGGCAATCTTGGCGATGAAATCGGAAAAGGTGCGAAGATCGTCGTCGGTCAGCGGCTTCGCCATCTCGTTCATCGGCTCGAAGGCGCGCAGCTTTTCGCGGAACATGAAGAGCTGGATCAGCGCGTAAGGCGCCTGCTGGCCGCCGAGCGAGGGCGTGTTCTCGGTCTCGGACTGGCCGTTCTCGCCGTGACAGGCGAGACACGGCGCGATGCGCTCTTCGATGGTTTCGGCGCTCGCGGACGATGCGATCAAGGCAAACGCCAGCGCCGTTATTGTTTTACGCATCGGACCGATCTCCGACACTCTGCGTCATTGCGGAGCGGCGCGGAAGCTCGGACTGCAAGCAATCCAGCGACGAAGCAATCCAGCTTCCTGAGGCATGGATTGCTTCGCTTCGCCCGCAATGACGTGCTGATTGCGCAATGACGGCTGACGCTACTGCTTGCCCGCCACCTTCTGCTTGCCGTAGGTGATGCGGTAGACGGCGCCGTTCCAGTCGTCGGAGACCAGCAGCGAGCCGTCCTTCATCTGCAGCACGTCGACCGGGCGGCCGATATACTTGTTGTCTTCCAGGAAGCCGGTGATGAGCGGCTCCATCGACTTCATCGTGCCGTCCTTGTTCAGCTTGACGACGACGACGTCACCGCCGACTTTCTTGGAGCGGTTCCACGAGCCGTGCCGGGCGATGATGGTCGACGTTCTTGTAGCTCTTCGGGAACATGCTGCCGGTGTAGAACCGCATGCCGAGCGCGGCGGAATGCGGGCCCAGCAGGCCGACCGGGGCGGTGAAGTCGCTGCAGGATTGTACCCCAGCCGAATTCGGGGTCGACGATGTTGCCCTGCAGGCAGTACGGCGCGCCGAAATGCTCGCCGACCTTGGTGACGCGGTTGAGTTCGTCCTGCGGGCACGTCTTCCGACATCCAGTCGCGGCCGTTGTCGGTGAAGTAGAGCTGCTTGGTCTCCGGATGCCAGTCGAAGCCGACGGTGTTGCGGACGCCGCAGCGCGATCACTTCGGCGCCCGAGCCGTCGAGATTCATCCGGCGGATCTGGCCGTGCTCGTCGTCATGCAGCACGTTGTTGCCGGGCTGGCCGACCGGAACGTAGAGCTTGTTGTCGGGCCCGATGCCGATGAACTTCCAGCCATGGGCTTCGTCCTTCGGCAGCTTGTCGAAGATCACGGTCGGCTTCGGCGGGTTGTCGAGGATCGTCCTCGACCTTGTCGATCTTGGAGATCTTCGACAGTTCGGCGATGTAGAGCGTGCCGTCCTTGAACGCGACGCCGTTCGGCCGGTAGAGGCCGGAGGCCAGCACCTTGACCGTCGCGCTTGCCGTCCTTGTTGACGATGGCATAGACCTTGTCGACCAGGCGGCTGCCGACAAACACCGTGCCCTTGTCGCCCACGGCGAGCGAACGCGCATTCGCCATGCCGGCGGCATAGACCTCGATGTTGAAGCCGGCCGGCACTTTCAGCTTCGCCAGTCGGCAGCTTGTCCGGCGCGGCGGGGATCGGCGGCGGCGCGATCCGGCGCGAGCTTGGCGGCGGCTTCGTTGCCGGCGGGCCGCCCGATCAACGGCGATCCCGGCGGAAGCGGCGCGGCCGCAGGCGGCGTGCGCCGGCGGCCGGCGGATGCGGCGGGCTGCTGGGCGGCGGCAGCCTAGCGTGAAGGCACTGAGAAAGGCACCGGCCAGCAACAGGCTGCGCGGCGCCGACGAATGACTCATCATGGGCGTTCTCCCTTGGCGGAAGCCTTATTCTCTCGCGCGGCACATGAAGGTGCCGACGCCGGTGGCTTTCCTGGACGGCAGTCTCCAATATTTTTCCGTCGATGCGCAATCGGAAACATGCTGCACGGAAACCGCGTCCACCGAATGCGGCCGCGCCGACCGCGTCACGCGCGTCAGTGCTTGGTGACCGAGCCGCCGGGGGCATCGAGGATCGCTTCGGCGAACGGAAACTCCAGCACGATCTCGCCGTCGTCGTCGGTCACCTCGATGATCGCGCTCAGCAGCGCGCCGTCGGCGCCTTCGGTCTTGAGCAGTTCCCGGATCATGGCGCGCGCCATTTCCCAGGCGCGATCGGGATCGCGCAGCACTTCGCCGTCGGGATCGGAAATCAGCTCATCGCCGATACGGGTGTTGAAGATAATATCGCGGCATCGGCGGAAACCTGACTCCGGTTGAGGCCCCGCAACCGGAGGCCGGCGCTATCTCACACGTTCTTTATCCGGAGCCGGCAGCGCCCGTCGCACCAGAATCGGCATTCGCGATGCTGCGAACAACCGCGAAACGCTTGATCCCACGTTGTTTTGACCGCAGGCCCCGCACAACTCCGTGAAATCCTTTCGCACTGCAGCATAAACACATGCGGGTTCCAGGCAAAAGATTTCACTGGCGAACTTTTCGATCCGCAGTACCTTAACCTGCAAGGGCGGAGTTCGTCCGGTAGCAAAAGGAGAGCCAAAATGGCCTGGAAAGCACCGAAGATCGTCGAAGTGCCGGTCGGCATGGAAATCAACATGTATGCGTGCGCCACCCGCAAGTAAGCGGCAGCGACAGCTTCACATCTCACGCAGGTGGACTTCCGGGCCTGACACGTTCCCGATTGCGGGATCGTGTCCGAGGCCGGTGTCCACCTTGCTGCGTTTGTAGCTCGATTTCGTATCTTCAAGCGTCTGGAAGCTCCAGGAGACGGATCATGCTTCGCGTCGTCGTCCTGGGCGCCGCGGCCGGCGGCGGCGTTCCGCAGTGGAATTGCGGATGTCCGGTGTGCCGGAAGGCGCGAAGCGAAAATCCCGAACTGCGGAGCACCCAGGCCTCGATCGCGGTCAGCGCCGACGGCGCGCACTGGTTTCTGATCAACGCCTCGCCCGATCTGCGCCAGCAGCTGATCGCGACGCCGCAGCTTCACCCCAAGGCCGGCGAGCTCCGCCACAGCCCGATCGCCGGCGTGATCCTGACCAATGGCGAGGTCGATGCGGTCGCCGGGCTGCTGTCGATGCGCGAGGGCTCGCCCTTCACGCTCTATGCGCATGCGCGGGTGCTTGCGATCCTGACGATCCAACAGCATCTTCAACGTGCTGAGCGAAAAGAACGTGCAGCGCCAGCCGATCGAGGTGGACAAGGCGTTCGAGCCGGCCCTGCCCGACGGCTCGCCGTCCGGCATCGAGATCCTGCCCTTCGCGGTTCCCGGCAAGGGCGCGTGGTATCTCGAAGGCAAGGCGCATCCGGCGGGCGGCGACGGCGCGGGCGACACGCTGGGGCTTCGCATCTGCGACAAGGCGCAGCGGCAAGTATTTCTATTTCCTCGCCGCCTGCGCCGACGTGACCGACGATCTCAAATCGCGGCTTGGCGGGCGCCGCGCTGGTGTTCTTCGACGGCACGGTGTGGCGCGACGACGAATTGATCGCGGCCGGGCCTCGGCACCAAGACCGGGACAAGGCATGGGACATATTTCGATGTCGGGCGAGCACGGCGCGATCGAGAGCCTTGCCGGCCTCGATATCGGCCGAAAGATGTTTCTGCATATCAACAACTCCAACCCGGCGCTGCTCGCCGGCTCGGCCGAGCGCAAGATCGCCGAACGCGCGGGCTGGCAGATTCCCGCCGATGGAACGGAGATCACGCTGTGAACGTCGATGACCCTGAATGACCGGCAAATGACCGCCCTGTCGATCGGCAAGGGCACGCCGCTCAACAACGCCGAGGAACTGGAAGCGACGCTGCGCCACATCGGCGCGACGCGCTATCACAATCTGCATCCGTTTCACCGGCTGCTGCACGGCGGCAAGCTCAACAAGGGCCAGGTGCAGGCCTGGGCGCTGAACCGCTATTATTACCAGAGCACGATCCCGCTCAAGGACGCGATGGTGATCTCGCGCTTCCGCGACCGCGCCATCCGGCTCGAATGGCGGCACCGGATCGAGGATCATGACGGCGATGTCGGCACCGAAGGCGGCATCGAGCGCTGGCTGAAGCTGACCGAGGGCCTCGGGCTCGACAGCGCCTATGTGGAATCCGACCGAAGGCATCCTGCCCGCGACGCGCTTTGCGGTGGAGGCCTATGTGCATTTCTGCCGCGACAAGACGCCCGCTGGAGGCGATCGCCTCCTCGCTCACCGAACTGTTCGCGCCGAACCTGCACGAAGAGCGCATCTCCGGGATGCTGCAGCACTATGATTTCGTCAATCCCGACATCATGAGCTATTTCAGCCGCCGCCTGACGCAGGCGCCGCGCGATGCCAACTTCGCGCTCGACTACGTCAAGACCCACGCGACGACGCCGGCGGAGCGCGAGGCGGTCTGCAATGCGCTGATCTTCAAGACCAATGTGCTATGGGTTCAGCTCGACGCGCTGTATCATGCCTATGTCGAGGGCCATATACCGCCGGGCGCATTCGTGCCCAAAGGAGACTAGAGGCGATAGCGATGGCGGCCGCAGCCGCAACATCAGTGTCAGCGAGGCGAGCCGGCCGGTTCTGCCGCGGCACGCCAGGCTGAAATTCGATGAGACGCGGCAGGTCTGGGTGATCCTGGCGCCGGAGCGCGTGCTGGCGCCGGACGAGATCGCGGTGGAAGTGCTGCAGCTCTGCGACGGCGTGCGCAGCGTCGGCGACATGGTCGATCAGCTCGCCGCCAAATACGCCGCCGACCGCGCGAGGCGATCGCCGACCGACGTCATCGCCATGCTGCAGGACCTCGCCGACAAGGGTTTTCTGACCGAAGCGCGCGAGAAGACGTCATGAGTCGACATTCTCGACCGAGCGGCAAAACGGCCGGCGCCGCGCCCAGCGACGGGCTCGCGGTGCTGGAACGCAGCGGCTCGACCGCGGAGACGTTCGGCATTCCGCTCGCGGTGCTCGCCGAGCTGACGCATCGCTGCCCGCTGCAATGCCCCTATTGCTCCAACCCGATCGAGCTCGACCGCGGCGGCAGCGAGCTGACGACCGAGGAATGGAAGAAGGTTCTGACCGAGCTCGCCGAAATCGGCGTGCTGCAGATCCATTTCTCCGGCGGCGAACCGACCGCGCGCAAGGATCTGGTCGAGCTGGTGCAGCATGCCACCGATGTCGGGCTGTACACCAATCTGATCACCTCGGCGGTGCTGCTGACGCAGCGAAAAACTTTCGGCGCTGGCCGATGCCGGCCTCTGCCACGTGCAGATCAGCTTCCAGGGCAACGAGCCCGTGGTCGCCGATCGCGTCGCCGGCTTGAAGAACGCGCACGAGAAGAAGATCGAAGCCGCGAAATGGACGCGCGAGCTCGATCTGCCGCTGACGGTCAACGCGGTCATGCACCGGCAGAACCTGCATCCAGCTCGCCCGACATCATCCAGATGGCGGTCGATCTCGACGCCGACCGGCTGGAGGTCGCCAATGTGCAGTATTACGGCTGGGCGCTGAAGAACCGCGCCGCGCTGATGCCGACGCATCGAGCAGATCGAGGAGACCAGCCGCATCGTCGAGGAAGCCGCAGGCGCGGCTGAAGGGCATTCTCGCCATCGACTATGTGGTGCCGGATTATTACGCGCTGCGGCCGAAGAAATGCATGGGCGGCTGGGGCCGGCAGTTCTTCAACATCTCGCCCGCCGGCAAGATCCTGCCCTGCCACGCCGCCGAGAGCATCACCGGGCTCGAATTCGAATCGGTGCGCTCCAATCATTCGATCGCCTGGATCTGGCAGAATTCCGAGGCCTTCAACCGCTATCGCGGCACCGGCTGGATGCCGGAGCCGTGCAAGAGCTGCGAGTTCAGGGAAATCGATTTCGGCGGCTGCCGCTGCCAGGCCTTTGCGCTGACCGGCGATGCCGGCAATACCGATCCGGCCTGCACGCTGTCGCCGATGCACGAGCAGATCTTCAAGCAGGCCGAGCGCGAGGCCGCCGCGCGACCAGAACCGCTTCCTCTATCGCAATTTCGCCGGCGGCACGCTGGAGACGGACGGCGACCATGGCGCCTGACGCCGACGCCGGCAAATCCGCTCAAACGCGCCGATCCGTTTGCGCCGCTGACCTCGGAGCAGCTCGCCGTCGGCGACGGCCACGAGATCTATGTCGAAAGCGTCGGCCGCGCCGACGGCATTCCCGCGGTCTATCTGCATGGCGGGCCCGGCAGCGGCTGCCAGCCCGACCATCGCCGGCTGTTCGATCCCGAGCGCTTCCACGCCGTGCTGTTCGACCAGCGCGGCGCCGGCCGCAGCCGCCCCAAGGGCCGCCGCGAAGACAATACGCTGCCGCATCTGATCGCGGACATGGAAGCGATCCGCGAGAAATTCGGCTTCGAGCGCTGGATGGTCGTCGGCGGCTCCTGGGGCGCGACGCTGGCGCTGGCCTATGCGCAGGCGCATCCCGACCGCGTCACCGGCATCGTGCTGCGCGCGACCTTTCTCGGCACGCCGCGGCGAAATCGAAAGCGGATTTCTCGACGCGCTGCCGCGCTTCTATCCCGGCCTCTAGCGACGATTTCCTCGAGCGTGCTGCCGGCGGAGCGAACGCGCGCAGCCGCTCGAGGCCTATTTCCGCCGCATTCTCGATCCCGATCCCGACGTGCACGGCCCGGCCGCGCGGGCCTGGGACGACACCGAACGCATTCTTTCCGAGCACGCGCCGAACCGCGACACGGCTCGATCTCGACGGCGCTGACCTCATCGCGGCGCCCTGCCGGCGACGCCGTTCATGGAAGCGCATTATTTCGCCAACGACTGCTTCATGCAGCCGAACCAGCTTGCTGCGCGAAGCCGGCAGGCTCGAAGGCATCCCCGGCATCATCGTGCAGGGCCGCTACGATCTGCTGTGTCCGCCCGCGACCTCGCATGCGCTTGCCGCGCGGTGGCGCGACGCCGAGATTCGCATCGTCGAAGGCGCCGGCCACACGCTGTACGATCCCGGCGTCCGCGACGCCGTGATGAAGGCGATCGCGGACATGGCTTCCAGAATCAGCCAGATAAGGAACATCGAAAATGCCGATCGCCGGAAAAGGCATGCTGCTGACGTCGATGGACATCGACGCCGCGGACGAAGCCGAATTCAACCGCTGGTACGACCGCGAACATCTCGAGGAGCGCGTCGCGATCGACGGCTTCCTCGAAGCCCGGCGCTATGTCGCCCATCGACGGCAACCCGAAATATCTCTGCCTCTATTCCACCGAAACGTTCGAGGTGCTCGACAGCCCGGCCTATCGCACCGCGCTGGCGAACCAGACCGACTGGTCGAAGGCGAATATCGCGCGCTTCAAGAACATGATCCGCGCGGTCGCGCGCATCACGATCAGCCGCGGCACGGGCCGCGGCGCGGCGCTCGGCATCATCCGCTGCGCCCCGCGCCGGCGGCGAGGACAAACTGCGCGCCGCGCTGCGCGAGCAGCTCGATCCGGCCAAGCTCGACGGCATCATCTCGATGCATCTGATCGAGAGCGATCCGGCGCTGTCGAAGCCGATCACCGACGATCCCCCGGCGCCCAATCCCGGCGCCGGCGACTGGTTCGTGCTGATCGACGCCACCGATGTGAACGCGGTCTCGGCCGCGATCGCGGCGCGCTTTGCGGGAATCGCGGCGTTCGAAGCCGGGAATACGGATCTCGAGCGGCGTCTATCGTCTGATGTGGGATCTGGCGAAGAGCGACATCGCTTGTCCTAGATCAATGCGTGAACCGCGCTCGACAATGCATATGCTGCAGTGCCACATAGCGCGCGACGCAGCATTAAAGCTGGGGCGCCAGACCGATCGAGAGATGGGCGATCACGCAAAAATTGCCTTTGTGCACCGCGATCATGGAATGGCTCTAATAAGGTAAGCCTATGATCCAATTCAAGAAACCACAAGAACGCCGTGCTGAGCGTTCGCAGGCAGAAGTAAGGCCGCGCTGTTCCTTGAAATCGCGCGGACAAGGTAGGAATGAAACCGACTGATATTTCGGCGCCCGACTACTTTCACAAAGTGGTCGATTGCCAATGGGCCTGTCCCGCGCACACGCCCGTTCCCGAATACATCCGCTTGATCGCCGAGGGCCGCTACAGCGACGCCTACATGATCAATTGGAAATCGAACGTGTTTCCGGGAATTCTCGGACGCACCTGCGATCGTCCGTGCGAGCCGGCGTGCCGCCGCGGCCGCGTCGAGGAAACGCCGGTCGCGATCTGCCGCCTGAAGCGCGTCGCCGCCGACTTCAAGGACGACGTCAAGCACCGCATGCCGAAGCCGTCGGCGAAGAACGGCAAGCGCATCGCGCTCGTCGGCGGCGGTCCCGCCTCGCTCGCGGTGGCGCGCGACCTCGCGCCGCTCGGCTATCACTGCACCGTGTTCGATGCCGATCCCAAGGCCGGCGGCATGATGCGGACGCCAGATTCCGAAATTCCGCCTGCCGGATTCGGTGATCGACGAGGAGACCGACTACATCCTCAACCTCGGCATCGAGTTCAAGGGCGGCCAGCGCATCGACAGCCTGAAGAAGCTGCTCGACGAGAACTACGACGCGATCTTCGTCGGCTCCGGCGCGCCGCGCGGCCGCGAGCTCGACATTCCCGGCCGCAAGGAAGCCGCCGCCAACATCCACATCGGCATCGACTGGCTCGTCCAGCGTGTCGTTCGGCCATGTCGAGAAGATCGGCAAGCGCGTGATCGTGCTCGGCGGCGGCAACACCGCGATGGATTGCTGCCGCACCGCGCGCCGCCTCGGCGGCGAGGACGTCAAGGTGATCGTGCGTTCCGGCTTCGAGGAGATGAAGGCGACCCCCTGGGAAAAGGAAGACGCCATTCACGAGGACATTCCGATCCTCAACTTCATGGTGCCGGTCGCCTTCACCCACGACAACGGCAAGCTCACCGGCGTCACCTTCCAGAAGGTGAAGGCCGAATACGACGCCAAGGGCCGCCGCAACCTGGTGCCGTCGGGCGAACCCGACCAGACCATCCCCTGCGACGACGTGCTGGTCGCGGTCGGCCAGGAGAACGCGTTCCCCTGGATCGAGCGCGACTGCGGCATCGAGTTCGACAAGTGGAACATGCCCAAGGTCGATGCCAAGACCATGGGCTCGACCAATCCGAAGGTGTTCTTCGGCGGCGACGCCGCGTTCGGCCCGAAGAACATCATCTGGGCGGTGGCGCACGGCCACGACGCCGCGCTGTCGATCCACAAGCTGCTCTCCGGCGAGGACATCACCGAGCGCCCGCTTCCCGAAGTGCATATCTCGTCGCAGAAGATGGGCATCCACGAGTGGAGCTACGACAACGACATCTCCGGCGACAAGCGCTACAAGGTGCCGCATCGCGACAA
The DNA here is from genome assembly GCA_963735835.1 of uncultured Alphaproteobacteria bacterium. Lineage (GTDB taxonomy): Bacteria > Pseudomonadota > Alphaproteobacteria > Rhizobiales > Xanthobacteraceae > Bradyrhizobium. The sequence continues at coordinate 79,699 of CAVTNA010000032.1, forward strand.
GGTGATCGCGCTGAAGGACATCCGCGCCGAGGTCGAACTCGGCTATGACGTCAAGCTCGCGCTCGGCGAGGCGCAGCGCTGCCTGAACTGCGACGTGCAGACGGTGTTCTCCGCGCCCGCTCTGCATCGAGTGCGACGCCTGCGTCGACATCTGCCCGATGGACTGCATCACCTTCACCGAGAACGGCGAGGAAGCCGATCTGCGGCAGCGGCTGAAGGCGCCCTCGCCGCATCCCGACCAGGACCTCTATGTCGCCGACGGCCTCAAGACCGGCCGCGTCATGGTGAAGGACGAAGACGTCTGCCTGCATTGCGGCCTGTGCGCCGAACGCTGTCCCACCGGCGCCTGGGACATGCAGAAATACCTCATCGATATGACTCACGCAGGTACAACATGCCAGTCCAAAGCCCGATCAGCAGCGTAAACGACTTCGTCGTCCGCTTCGCCAACGTCAACGGCTCGGGTTCGGCGAGCGCCAACGAGCTGTTCGCGCGCTCGATCCTGCGCCACGGCGTGCCGGTCTCGCCCGCGCAACATCTTCCCCTCCAACATCCAGGGCCTGCCGACCTGGTACGAGGTGCGGGTCACCGAGGCCGGCCATCTCGGCGCCCGCGGCGGCGTCGACATGATGGTGGCGATGAACCCGCAGACCTGGGACAAGGACGTCGCCTCGATCGAGCCCGGCGGCTATCTGTTCTACGATTCGACCAAGCCGATGCCGTCGTCGAAATTCCGCGCCGACATCACCGTGATCGGCGTGCCGCTGACCGCGATCACCAACTCGACCTATACCGATCCGCGCCAGCGCCAGCTGTTCAAGAACATCATCTATCTCGGCGCGCTGTGCGCGCTGCTCGACATGGACCCGAAGCTGGTCGAGCAGCTGATCGGCGAGCAGTACAAGGGCAAGGAAAAGCTGCTGTCGTCCAACGTCCACGCGCTGCATCTCGGCCGCGACTGGGCGCTGCAGAATCTGAAATGCCCGATCGGCCTGCGCGTCAAGAAGGCCGACAAGGTCGGCGACCGCATCTTCATCGAAGGCAACAGCGCGGCCGCGCTCGGCGCGGTCTATGGCGGCGCCACCGTCTGCGCCTGGTATCCGATCACGCCGTCGTCGTCGCTGGCCGACGCCTTCACCAGCCACTGCAAGAAGCTGCGGCACGATCCCGAAACCGGCAAGGCGAAATACGCCATCGTCCAGGGCGAGGACGAACTGGCCTCGATCGGCATCGTGATCGGCGCGTCCTGGAACGGCGCGCGCGCCTTCACCGCGACCTCCGGCCCCGGCATCTCGCTGATGCAGGAGTTCATCGGCCTGTCCTACTTCGCCGAAATTCCGGCCGTGATCATGAACGTGCAGCGCGCCGGCCCCTCGACCGGCATGCCGACGCGCACCCAGCAATGCGACATCATCGCCTGCGCCTATGCCTCGCACGGCGACACCAAGCATGTGCTGCTGTTCCCGGAAGACCCGGCCGAGGCCTTCGAATTCGCCGCGCAGTCGTTCGATCTCGCCGAGCGGCTGCAGACCACGATCTTCGTGATGCTCGATCTCGACATCGGCATGAACCACCGGCTGTGCCGCCCGCTGAAGTGGGACGACGCCAGGCAATATGACCGCGGCAAGGTGATGACCGCGGAGATGCTCGACGAACGGCCGCGACTTCGGCCGCTATCTCGACGTCGACGGCGACGGCATCCCCTACCGCACCTATCCCGGCACGCATCCGACCAAGGGCTCGTTCTTCACCCGCGGCACCTCGCGCGACCGCTACGCGCGCTATTCCGAGGAAGGCGCGGTCTACGCCGACAACATGCAGCGGCTGGTGCGCAAGTTCGAGACCGCCCAGGACATGGTGCCGCGGCCGCTGCAGGCCAACGCCGCCAAGCCGACCAAATACGGCGTGATCTATTTCGGCTCGACCGCGCCGGCGATGGACGAGGCGATCGGGCTGCTGGAGGCGCGCGGGCATCAGCTCGACCGCCTGCGCATCCGCGCCTTCCCGTTCCATTCCAGCGTGGCGAGCTTCATCGCCGACCACGATTTCGTCTACGTGGTCGAGCAGAACCGCGACGCGCAGCTTCGCTCGCTGATCGTCAACGAGAACGGCATCGATCCGGTCCGGCTGGTGCCGATCCTGCACTATGACGGCACGCCGATCACCGCGCGCTTCATCGCCGACGCCATCGGCGACCATCAGGATCAGCTCAAGGTGACCCCGCTCCGCAAGGTGAAGTCATGACCTACATCGCCAAGCCGAAATTCCATCATCCCGGCCTGCCGAAGAACGATCTCGGCTACACCCACCGCGATTACGAGGGCAAGATCTCGACGCTGTGCGCCGGCTGCGGCCACGACTCGATCACCGCCTCGATCATCGAGGCCTGCTTCGAGCTTTCGATCGAGCCGCATCGCGTCGCCAAGATTTCCGGCATCGGCTGCTCGTCGAAGACGCCGGACTATTTCCTCGGCAATTCGCACGGCTTCAATTCGGTGCACGGCCGCATGCCGTCGGTGCTGACCGGCGCCAATCTCGCCAACCGCGACCTGATCTATCTCGGCGTCTCCGGCGACGGCGACTCGGCCTCGATCGGCTTCGGCCAGTTCGCGCATTCGATCCGGCGCGGCGTCAACATGACCTATATCGTCGAGAACAACGGCGTCTACGGCCTGACCAAGGGCCAGTTCTCGGCCACCGCCGACCGCGGCTCGAAGTCCAAGAAGGGCGTGATGAACACCGACAACGCCATCGACCTGGTGGCGATCGCGCTGCAGCTCGGCGCGAGCTTCGTGGCGCGCAGCTTCTCCGGCGACAAGACCCAGCTGGTGCCGCTGATCGCGGCCGCGATCCAGCACAAGGGCGCGGCCTTCATCGACGTGATCAGCCCCTGCGTCGCCTTCAACAACCACGCCGGCTCGACCAAGAGCTTCGACTATGTGCGCGAGCACAATGACGCGGTGAACCGCCTCGACGTGCATCACCGGCCGCGACCCGATCACGGTCGATTACGCGCCGGGCACGGTGCAGGTGGTCGAACAGCACGACGGCACGCGGCTGGCGCTGCGCAAGATCGACGCCGACTACGACCCGAACGACCGGCTCGGCGGCGATGACGTTCCTGCAGAAGCACGCCGCCAAGGGCCAGATCGTCACCGGGCTGCTCTATGTCGATCCCGAGGCGGAAGACCTGCACGCCCATCTCGACACCGTGGAGACGCCGCTCAATACGCTGGACGCCAAGGATCTTTGCCCCGGCTCCGCCGCGCTGGACAAGATCAACGCCAGCCTGCGCTAGTCAGGGTTCCTGCACCGAGCGCGCGACCGCCCTCGCGAAGGCACCGGCCGGCCGGCCACGCGTTGCGAATGATGCCAGGCGCCGCCGACGCCCTACGCCAGCCAAGGCCCGGATCGTCGCCGGCCTGCCAATGCCCTTATCCGGGGCCATGTCGCCAAACCTCCAATTCCGCCGGGATCGATATGTTGTGAATGGCGTTATAAGCGGGGAATACGCCATATTCGCCTGGTCGGCACCTCCTCAAGGGCTGGTTGACAACATTCGGCTTCCCGCCAAAAGGTGCGGGAACCCGGCCAACGGACCAGCTCGAACAGAAACAGGCATCATGAATCCCGTCAAAGCACTCGAAAACCACGGCCAGGCGGTCTGGCTGGATTTCCTGGCCCGCGGCTTCGTCGCCAAGGGCGACCTGAAAAAGCTGATCGATACCGACGGCGTCAAGGGCGTCACGTCGAATCCGTCGATTTTCGAGAAAGCGATCGGCAGTTCCGACGAATATGACGGCGCGATCGGCAGCGCCTTGAAAAAGGGCGATCGCCCGGTGGCCGAGCTGTTCGAGCATCTCGCCGTCGAAGACATCCAGCACGCGGCGGACGTGCTGCGCCCGGTTTATGATCGAGCTCAATGGCGATGACGGTTTCGTCAGCCTCGAAGTCTCGCCCTATCTGGCGATGGATACCAAGGGCACCATCGCCGAGGCCGAACGGCTCTGGAAGGACGTGCGCCGCAAGAACCTGATGGTCAAGGTGCCGGCGACGCCGGAAGGCCTGCCCGCGATCCAGCATCTGATCGGCGAGGGCATCAGCATCAACATCACGCTGCTGTTCTCGCAGAAGGTCTATGTGCAGGTCGCCGAGGCCTATCTCGCGGGCCTGGAGAAATACGTCACAGGGCGGCGGCGATCCCTCGCATGTCGCCAGCGTCGCCAGCTTCTTCGTCAGCCGCATCGACAGCGCGGTCGACAAGCAGCTCGACGAAAAGATCGCGCGCGCCAACGACCCCACCGAGAAGGAGCGGCTCGCCGCGCTGAAGGGCAAGGTCGCGATCGCCAACGCCAAGCTCGCCTATCAGGAATACAAGCGGCTGTTTTCCGGCGCGCGCTGGGAGAAGCTCACGGCCAAGGGCGCCAAGCCGCAGCGGCTGCTGTGGGCCTCGACCGGCACCAAGAACAAGGATTACAGCGACGTGCTTTACGTCGAGGAGCTGATCGGTCCCAACACCGTCAACACCGTGCCGCCGGCGACGCTCGACGCCTTCCGCGATCATGGCATGCCGCGCGACAGCCTTGAGGAAAATGTCGAGGATGCCAGGCGCGTGCTTGCGGAGCTCGAGAAATCCGGCATCTCGCTCGATGCGATCACCGCCGAACTGGTCAAGGACGGCGTCAAACTGTTCGCGGACGCCGCCGACAAGCTTTACGGCGCGGTCGCGCACAAGCGCGCCACCGTGCTCGGCGGCCGGTCATCGACCGGCAGGCGCTGGCGCTCGGCAACGGCATCGGCAAGGCGGTCGAGACGGCCACCGAGGACTGGCGCGCATCGGCCAAGATCCGCCGGCTCTGGCAGCACGACAAATCGGTCTGGACCGGAACCGACGAAGACAAATGGCTGGGCTGGCTCAACAGCGCGGCGTCCGCCGATATCGCCGACTACGAGGACTTCGCGCAGCGCGTGAAGGGACAGAATTTCACCGACGCCGTGGTGCTCGGCATGGGCGGATCGAGCCTGGGACCGGAAGTGCTGGCGCAGACCTTTGCGAAGAAGGCCGGCTTCCCGAAACTGCACGTGCTTGATTCAACCGATCCCGGCGCAGGTCCGCACCCTTGCAGGCCACGGTCAACATCGCCAACACGCTGTTCATCGTCTCCAGCAAGTCCGGCGGCACCACCGAGCCGAACGTGATGAAGGATTATTTCTTCGCCCGCGTCTGCCGAGGCCATCGGCGCCGACAAGGCCGGGCACCGCTTCATCGCGGTGACCGATCCCGGCTCGTCGCTGGAAAAGGTCGCCACCAGACAAGGCTTTGCCCGCATCTTCCACGGCGATCCCACGATCGGCGGACGCTACTCGGTGCTGTCGCCGTTCGGGCTGGTGCCCGCCGCGGCCGCCGGCATCGATGTTCGCACCCTGATAAAACACGCGCTTTCGATGGTGCGCTCCTGCGGGCCGGACGTGCCGCCGCACGAAAATCCCGGCGTGCAGCTCGGCCTCGCCATGGGCCTCGCCGGTCTCGAAGGCCGCGACAAGGTGACCATCCTGTCGTCGAAGAAGATCGCCGATTTCGGCGCCTGGGCCGAACAGCTGATCGCGGAATCCACCGGCAAGGACGGCAAGGGCCTGATCCCGATCGACGGCGAACCGCTCGGCGATCCCGCGATCTACGGCAGCGACCGCTTCTTCATCGACATCCGCACCGAAGGCGAGAGCGACGCCGCGCATGACGACAAGCTCGCCGCGCTGGAAAAAGCCGGACATCCCGTGGTCCGCATCGTCATGAAATCGATCGACCATATCGGCCAGGAATTTTTCCGGTTCGAGATGGCGACCGCGGTCGCCGGCGCCATTCTCGGCATCAATCCGTTCAACCAGCCCGACGTCGAGGCCGCCAAGATCAAGACCCGCGAACTGACCACGGCGTTCGAGAAATCCGGCGCGCTGCCGGCGGAAAAACCGGTGATGTCCTCGGCGCGAAGCCGATCTCTATACCGACGAGAGAAATGCCGCCGACCTGCGCAAGGCAGGCGCCGATGGCGATCTCGGCTCCTGGCTGAAAGCGCATCTCGCCCGCTCGCGGCGCGGACGATTATGTGGCGCTGCTCGCCTACATCGAACGCAATACCGCGCATATCGACGCCCTGCAGCACATGCGGCTTGCGCTGCGCGACAAGCGTCACGTCGCGACCTGCGCCGAATTCGGCCCGCGCTTCCTGCATTCCACCGGGCAGGCCTACAAGGGCGGCCCCGACAGCGGCGTATTTCTGCAGATCACGGCCGACGACGCCAAGGATCTCGCCGTGCCCGGCCAGAAGGCGAGCTTCGGCGTGATCAAGGCGGCCCAGGCCCGCGGCGATTTCGACGTGCTGACCGAACGCGGCCGGCGCGCGCTGCACGTGCATCTCAAGGGCGATCTCGAAGCGGGACTGAAGATGCTCGATAAGCGATCCATGAGGCCGTTGAACTGAGCGGATTCATTCGAAGATGCAGCTCGGCATGATCGGCTTGGGGCGGATGGGCGGCAATATCGTCCGCCGGCTGATGAAGCACGGACACACCACCGTCGTTTACGACAAGGATGCCAAGGCGGTCGCCGCGATCGCGGCCGACGGCGCGGTCGGCACAGGCGCGCTGGAGGATTTTGTCAAGAAGCTCGAGAAGCCGCGAACCGCCTGGGTGATGCTGCCGGCGGGCAAGATCACCGAAGCCACCATCGATGCGCTGTCGAAACTGATGGAGCGCGGCGACGTCATCATCGACGGCGGCAACACCTTCTGGCAGGACGACGTCCGCCGCGGCAAGGCGCTGAAAGAGCGCGGCATCCATTACGTCGACGTCGGCACCTCCGGCGGCGTCTGGGGCATCGAGCGCGGCTATTGCATGATGATCGGCGGCGACAAGGCGGTGGTCGATCGTCTCGATCCGATCTTCGCGGCGCTGGCGCCGGGCATCGGCGATATCCCGCGCACCGGCCGGGCGCGAGGGACGCGATGCCAGGATCGAGCAGGGCTACATCCACGCCGGCCCCGTCGGCGCCGGCCACTTCGTCAAGATGGTTCACAACGGCATCGAATACGGCCTGATGCAGGCCTATGCCGAGGGTTTCGACATCCTGAAGAATGCCAATATCGAGGCGCTGCCCGCGGAGCATCGCTTCGATCTCGATATTGCCGATATCGCCGAGGTGTGGCGGCGCGGCAGCGTGATCCCGTCATGGCTGCTCGATCTCACGGCGTCCGCGCTTGCCGAAAATCCCACGCTCGGCAGCTATTCCGGATTCGTGGAGGATTCCGGCGAAGGCCGCTGGACCGTGAATGCCGCGATCGACGAGGCGGTTCCGGCCGAAGTGCTGACCGCGGCGCTGTTCGCGCGCTTTCGCTCGCGCAAGGAACATACCTTCGCCGAAAAGATTCTTTCCGCGATGCGCGCCGGCTTCGGCGGCCACAAGGAGCCGCAGCAGCATCCGGATCCGGCGCGGCAGAGCGCCCCCGACATCGTCAAGCCAAAGGCCGGCCGCTCGTGACAGACGTCTCCTCAAATCAGCCCCGGCTGACAAACCAGAAAAAGCCGGACCCCTGCTCCTTCGTGATCTTCGGCGTGACCGGCGACCTGACGCACCGGCTGGTGATCCCATCGCTTTATAATCTCGAGGCGACCGGCCTGTTGCCCGACAAATTCTGCGTGGTCGGCGTCGCCCGCAAGGGCATGTCGAACGACGAATTGCGCGACAGCCTGATGAAGGGCCTACGCCAATTCGCCACCCGCCCGGTGGACGATGCGATCGCCAAACGTCTGCTGCAATGCGTCACGAGCGTCGAAGCCGACCCGAAAGACCCGGCCTCGTTCGATGCGATGCGGGAGCAGCTCGAAAAGCTGGAGGCCGCACGCAAGACCGGCGGCAACCGGCTGTTCTATCTGGCGACGCCGCCGAATGCATTCGCGCCGATCAGCCGCGAGCTCGGCCGCACCGGTCTGTTGAAGGAGGCCAACGGCGCATGGCGGCGGCTGGTGGTCGAAAAGCCGTTCGGCACCGACCTCGCCTCGGCCAAGGCCCTGAACGGCGAACTGCTGAAAATTCGTCGATGAGCACCAGATCTACCGGATCGATCATTACCTCGGCAAGGAGACGGTCCAGAACATCCTGGTGCTGCGTTTCGCCAACGGCATGTTCGAGCCGATCTGGAATCGCAATCACATCGACCACGTGCAGATCACCGTCGACGAGAAGCTCGGCGTCGGCCATCGCGGCAGCTTCTACGACTCAACCGGCGCCTTGCGCGACATGGTGCCGAACCATCTGTTCCAGTTGCTGTCGCTGGTGGCGATGGAGCCGCCGACGCGCTTCGACGCGCATTCGGTACGCTCGGAGAAGGCCGACGTGCTGGCGGCGATCCAGACCCAGAGCGAGGCCGACGCGCTGCGGAATTCCGTGCGCGGCCAATATCGGGGCGGCAAGATCGGCGACACCGAGATTCCGGATTACACAGGACCGAGGACGTCAAGCCCGACAGCACCACCGAGACCTACGTCGCGCTGAAACTGACGATCGACAACTGGCGCTGGGCCGGCGTGCCCTTTTATCTGCGCACCGGCAAGGCGCTCGGCATCAAGCGCACCGAGGTGGCGATCAAGTTCAAGCAGGCGCCGTTCGCGATGTTCAGCTGCACGCCGGTCGACCGGCTGTCACAGAATTACCTCGTCATCTGCGATCGAGCCGACCGAGGGCATCACGCTGCAGTTCAACACCAAGGTGCCGGGCCCGACGATCAACATCGACGGCGTCGAGATGAAATTCCGATACAAGGACTACTTCAAGGCCGAGCCCGCCACCGGCTATGAGACGCTGATTTACGACTGCATGATCGGCGACAACATCCTGTTTCAGCGCGCCGACAGCGTGGAAGCCGGCTGGAAGGCGGTGCAACCGTTCCTCGATGCCTGGAAGAAGGCGGGCGCCAGGGGCCTGGAACTCTACAAGGCCGGCAGCGAGGGTCCCGCCGCCGCTGGCGAACTGCCCGAGCGTGACGGCCGCAGCTGGCGCAAGCTGGGCTGACGCGGATGACCGCACGCCCAGATCGCCGCGTTATCGTGGTTGCCGATCCGGCCGAGCTGGCGAACAGCGCCGCGGAACGCGTCCTGGCGCGGATTGCCGAAAACAGCGAACGCATGGCGATTTGCCTGACCGGCGGTTCGAGCCCGAAACAACTCTACTCGTTGCTCGCGACCGAGCCTTATCGAAGCCGAATTCCGTGGGACCGCGTGCACTGGTTCATCGGCGACGAACGTTTTGTTCCGGCGAACGACCCGCTCAACAATATGGGCATGGCGAGGCGGCTTCTTCTCGACCAGTGCGCGCCAGCCTCCAACATCCATCCAATTCCCGACCGACACCGGCAACCCCGACGAAAGCGCATTGCGATACGCGCGCGAACTGCAATCGTTCTACGGCGCGAAAGGATTGAGCCCAGAGCGGCCCCTGTTCGATGTCGTGCTGATGGGCGTCGGCCCCGATGGCCATACGGCATCGCTATTTCCGGACGATCCAGCCCTCGAACGAGGCCGGGCGCTGGGTGGTCGGCGTGCCGCAGGCGCATGTCGCGCCCTTCGTGCCGCGGGTGACGCTGACCCTGCCCGCGCTCGGCTCCTGTCGCGAGATGCTGTTCGAGGCGGCGGGTTCGGAGAAGCGCGCGATCTTGACGCGCGTGCTCGCAGGCGAGAACCTGCCCGCCAACCGCGCGCATGCCACGGGTGAAACCATCTGGCTCGTGGACAAAGCGGCCGCGCCGGAGAACTTTGGTGACCGATAAAACCGGCAAAATACCCTGCGCGCTGGTGGTGATGGGCGTGTCCGGCTCGGGAAAGAGCACCGTCGGAGAGAAGCTGGCCGCGCGACTATCCTGGAGCTACGAGGATGGCGACCGGTTTCATCCCGCCAGCAACGTCGCCAAGATGAGCGCCGGTCATCCCCTGACCGACGAGGACCGCTGGCCCTGGCTGCAGGCGATTGCCGATGAGATCGACCTGGTCTGCAAGGCCGGCCAGCATGCGGTGATCGCCTGCTCGGCGCTGAAGCGCGCCTATCGCGACGTGCTGGTGCATGGACGAAACGACGTCCGCATCGTCTTTCTCAACGGCACCCAGCAATTGATCGCAGACCGTCTCGCCCGGCGGAAGGGGCATTTCATGCCGGCGGGACTGCTGGCGAGCCAGTTCAAGACCCTTGAACCGCCGGATCGCAGACGAAAACCCCGTGACGGTCTCGATCGATGCTTCGATCGAGGCCATCGTCGATGACATCGTGCGCCAGCTGGGGATTGATCCCGCCGACAACGGCGTGCGCCGCAGGAACCGCGCATGACCGGCGTCGCGCTCGTTGTGTCCGATGTCGACGGCACGCTGCTGACCAGGGACAAGACCCTGACCGGCGGCGCAAGGCGCGCGGTGCGACGGCTGCACGACGCCGGCATCGGCTTCACCATCACCTCGAGCCGTCCGACCATCGGCATGGGTTTTCTGATCGCGCCGCTTGCGATCACGCTGCCGGTCGGCGCTTTCAACGGAAGTTGCATCGTCGACCCCAAGCTCAACCCGATCGAGCAGCACCTGATCCCGGCATCCGCGGCGAAACGCAGTCTGGCGGTGCTGAGCGAATTCGGCGTCGATATCTGGCTGTTCACCAATGAGAAGTGGCTCACCCGCAACGGCGACGGCGAATACGTCCCGCTTGAAAAGCTGGCGATCCGGGCCGATCCGACCGTCGTCGGGGATTTTTCACCGTTTTTGTCGGCCGCCTGCAAGATCGTCGGCTCCAGCGCCGACCCGGCGCTGCTGCAGCGCTGTGAGGTCGCCATGCAGCAAGCTTTGGGTGCGCAGGCGACCGCGGTGCGGTCGCAAAGCTACTATCTCGACGTCACGCCGCCGGGCTGCGACAAGGGCACTTTCGTGCAGGCGATGGCAAGACGGCTCGATATTTCGACCGACGCGGTCGCCACCATCGGCGACATGCAGAACGATCTGGCAATGTTTCGCAAAAGCGGGATGTCGATCGCGATGGGCAACGCCACCGACGACGTCAGGCAGCAGGCGACGCATGTCACGGCGTCCAACGAGGACGAGGGTTTTGCGGGCGCAGTGGAAATGATTTTGAGGAATAACAAAGCGCTCTAGCGGGGGGAACGCCCGCCTGCCTCCCCAACGTCGCCCCGCTCAGCTCTTTCGTCTGTCCTGAGGCTCGTCGACAAAGACGACCGGCGTTCCCTTCTTGACGTCGGCGCCGAGCCAATTGACGTCCCAGTTCGTCAGCCGAACGCAACCGTGGGATTCAGATTTGCTGATCTTTGAAGGATTGGGCGTCCCATGGATACCATACCCCTCCGCCGACAACCCGATCCAGAATGATCCCACCGGATTGTTCGGCCCCGGCTTGATCGTGAACACTTGCTTGGATTTCACGCCTTTGAATTGATAGTCGGGATTGTAGCGGTAGTTCGGGTTGGCATCGGCGGAGACGACCTTGAAGCTGCCGCTTGGGGTCGGCTTCTCCTCGCTTCCCACGGTCGCCGGAAAGAAGGCTATCAGAGCGCCCGACGGGTCGAACGCCCTTACAGTCTGACGTGACTTATCGACTTCGATCCGGCCAATCGTCAATTTGGTCTGTTTGTTGAGAACGTTGGCAACGAAAATAACCTCGCCGGCCCGATCGAATTTCTTCCCCGGGTTCAGGGCCGCCAGCAGCTCCTCGCTCATGTGAAACTTCTCGGCGATGGCTTCGCGCGGGCTCGTGTAACTGAGCGCCTTGAGGCCTTTCAAATCTTCCATTTTCGCGGGAAGTTTTTTCAGGAAAGGTCCCTTCAGATCGCTTGCGGCGACCGTGTAGTCGGTAATGACGGGGTCGCCGCTCGTCCCGGTAAGCGCGGTCCAAATCTCGGGCGAGAGCGGCTTGTCGGACGCCAATCCCTTGGCTTCGGCGAACGCTTTCAGGGCCTTTCGCGCGTTGTCACCGAAGCTTGCCGTCGATTTCTCCGGGCGAGAAATGTGCCCGGTCCAGCAGGACCCCGGCCTTTACGATTGCGGCCTCGACGCTGTCTTCGGCAGCAGGCTTTGCACGATATTCCGCATCGTTGATCGCCCTCGCATCGATGCCGGCTGCCATCGCCGGGAAGACCAGCCAGCCCAGGAAAATGGTCGCGAATAACGGCGGGCGCAGCATTGTCCAACCTCCAGCAATGATTGCAAGACAATGAGATTCGGCTGGCTAGTTCCCTGGCTGTCGTCATGACGGCAAGGCGTCTTGCACAAATTATCGGCTCAGTGACCGTCTATTTCGACCGCTGCACCGCCGGCTTCTCGACCGGCTTCCTGGCCGCGCTGAGGTTGTGCGCGGTGTTGATCAGCGCGATATGGGTTAGCGCCTGCGGGAAATTCCCGGTCTGACGGCCTGCGCCGGAATCGTATTCCTCCGCCAGCAGCCCAAGATCGTTCGCCACGGCAATCACGCGGTCGAACAGCGCCTGCGCCTTGTTGATTTCGCCCGCCAGCACATGGGCATCGGCGAGCCACAGGGTGCAGGCGAGAAACGCGCCTTCGATCGGCTGCTGTTCGTCCGAGACCTCGCGGGGATCGTGCCGCAGCACAAATCCGTCCCGCATCATGTGCTTTTCGATCGCCGCGATGGTCCCGCGAACGCGCGGATCCGAAGCGGGAAGAAAACCTACCGCGGGCAGCAGCAGGATGCTGGCATCGAGCAATGTTGAGCCGTAGGATTCGACGAAGGCGTTCTGCGAGGGATCAAAACCCTTTTCGCAGACCTCGCGGCAGATCCGATCGCGCAAGCGTCCGCCAGCGCTCGAGCGGCGCGTCGAACCCGAATTTTTCGGCGCTCTTGACGCGCGCGATCGAACGCGACCCATGTCATCACCTTCGACGAGACGTAGTGCTTGCCTTCGCCGCGCCGCTCCCAGATGCCGTGATCGGGCTGGTCCCAGACTTCCGCAAGGTGGTCGAGCACGGCGCATTCCAGGTCCCACGTGCCGTCATCGAGTTTCAGTTCCGCCATCCGCGACTGATGAAACGCGTCCATCAGCTCGCCATAGACATCGAGCTGTAGCTGGGCATGCGCGGCGTTGCCGACCCGAACCGGCTGGGCGCCCTCGTAGCCGGGCAGCCAGCCCGCCTCCCATTCCAGCAGACGCCGCTGGCCCATGATGCCGTACATGATCTGCATGTTGGCCGGCGCTCCCGCCGCCGCGCGCAGCAGCCAATTGTGCCAGGCCGAAGCCTCTTCGGTGTAACCGGAGTTCATCAGCGCCAGCAGCGTGAAGGTGGCGTCGCGCAGCCAGCAAAAGCGGTAGTCCCAGTTTCGCTGCCCCCCGAGCTTTTCCGGCAGCGAGGTCGTGGGGGCCGCGACGATGCCGCCGGTCGGCGCGTAGGTCAGCGCCTTCAAGCGTGATCAGCGACCGCATCACGCGATCAGCGTTGTCGCCCTCATAGGTGCAATGGCTGCACCACTCGGTCCAGAAATCCTCGGTGTCCTGCAACGCCTGCGCGGGATTGATCGGCTCGGGCAGCGGCAGATGCGAAGGGCCGTAGGTGAGCACGAAGGGGATCGTTTCGCCTTCGCTCACCTCGAAATCGGCCACCGTGGTCAAATCCTCACCGCGGGTCTCGACCGGCGTGCGAAGCACCGTCATGTCCTGTCCGGCGATCGCCAGCAGCGCGCCGTCTTGCGTGCGCCTGACCCAGGGGATATCCGTGCCGAAGCCAAAGCGGATCACGAGCTGCATCTTGAGCTTCACACGGCCGCGCACGCCGCGCACCAGCCGAACGACGTCGGAGGCGCGGCCCCGCGGCGGCATGAAATCGATCAGCGCGACGGTGCCGTTCGCGGTCTCGAACCGCGTTTCCAGGATCAGCGTATTGTCCCAGTAACGGCGATCGGTTTTTGTCACTTCGCCAGCCGGCGCGATCAGCCATCGGCCGTTACGGTGGGTACCGAGCAACGCGGTGAAGCAGGCGTCGGAATCGAAGGCCGGCCAGCACAGCCAGTCGATCGAGCCATCGCGGCCGACCAGGGCCGCGGTCTCGCAATCGCCGATCAACCCATAATCCTCGATTCGGCTGGCCAAGTCTTGTCACCCTTGAAAGGTTACGTCAGATCGCCGCGCGCGTCCGCTCCGCGGTGGCGCGCTTGAGTGCGGCCACGTCGATCACGGATGCGATCTGGTCGATCGCAAGCGGCAGCCGTCGCCGCCAGTTCGGATGCTCGTTGACGGTGCCGGGAATATTGGGCTGGTCGATCACTTCGAGCAGATCCTCCAGCGAGATCGCGAGCAGGCGGGATTTGGTCCGCGCCAGAAAGCCCGCGACGGCATAAAGATCGTGGCTATCGATGGCGTGATGCCGCAGCACGTCGCTCAGCATCGTCAGGGCATGCCATCGTGAATCGTCGCTCTCGCCGGGATCGATCCCGAGCGAGCGTTTCAGCTTCAGATCGCTGAACGAACGCCAGCCCGCATAGGTCGAGAGATCGTGGGTATTGAAGGTGACGAGGGCGTTCGGCGCATAATGGTCGGCGCCGCGAAACCCGCCATGATCGTCGCGCTCGAACATCATCACCTGATACGACCAGATGCCCCAGTCGGCCATCTCTTCGCGAAAGCCTTCCGGCACGGTGCCGAGATCTTCGCCGATCACCACGCAACGATGCTTGATGCTTTCCTGCGCGGTCGCCGCCAGCAGCGCCTCGAACGGCATCTGCACATAGACGCCGTTGTCGGCGGCAAAACCGTGCGGCACGAGATAGAGCCGCTTCAGGCCCAGTACGTGATCGAGCCGGATCGCGCCGGCATAGCGCATCGAGGCCCGCAGCATCTCCCGGTAGGGCTCGAAGGACTGGATTTCCAGGCCAGCGGCGTTGAACCCGGCAAGTCCCCAGTTCTGGCCCACGGTGTTCAGGGAATCCGGCGGCGCGCCGACGGCGAGACCACGCGAAATCGGAGACTTGCTCGTTCCAGGCATCGAAGCCATCGGACTGCACGCCGACGGCGACGTCGAGATAGAGGCCGACCTTCATGCCCAGCGTTTTCGCGCGATCCCGGCAAGCCCGCAGCTGACGGTCGGCGGTCCATTGCACGAATTCGACGAATTCGATTTCGACCCTGTCGGGCCCGTCACGCAGGCGCGCGCAGCCGGCCTCATCGGGCTGCCGCCACTGCTCGGGCCATTCCCACCATGGCGCGCTGAATGTGTGCCGCAATACCTCGAAACAGGCGAACCGCGACAAGAGCGGCGCGCGCTCGGCGCGGAATTTTGCGAAATCCCGCTGGCGGCCGCTCGGCGGCTGCGTCCTGAAATTCTCGAAGGCTGTTCGCAGCGCGCGCCATTTCAGTTCGGCGACCGCGACATAGTCGACGATGTCGCCCTGTCTCAGCCGGGCGAGGGTGTCGCTATTGCCGTTAAAATTGCCGGGCTCGAATTCCGGCAGTCTTTCGACGTCGATGTAGAGCGCATTCAGAAACAACCGGCTGTTCGGCGAATAGGGGCTGCAATCGGCCGGCCGGTCATCGAACAAAGCATGCAGCGGATTGAGGCCGACGCCATCGGCTCCCAGAGTGGCGGCGAGTTCGATTAACCCTTCGAGATCGGTAAAATCGCCGATTCCCCAGTTGCGCGCCGATCTGACACCATAGAGCTGGATCGCCAGCAGCCAGCAGCGGTCGAAAGCACCGCCGAAGGCCCTGGGTGGCGAGACGATCAGCGGAGTCTCCTCCGTGAACGCGGAGCCATCGGTCAGCCTTAGCCGGTAGGAGCCCTCGGGCAAATTCCGCGGCCAGACGATGACGCTATCCCCGGGGTCGGCCTTGCGATCCCCCGTCTCGCCTTCAGCGATAACCTTAGGACCAGCCACGATTTTCCAGCGCAGCGGGAACGTGGCAGCCTGTTTGAGCCCGATCCGCGCGGGGCGACCGGACCGGATCACCACCGCCTGGTTGAGAAACCGGTGCGGGACAGCGGGCCGGCAGGGCGTCGATAATGATCTTTAGCGCGGCTGCGTCCGTCACATGCCGGTGACCCTGACCGTCCAGGAATTCGGTCTGGATACCCAGCTCTTTGGCTTTGGTGAAAAGGTCCATTCGGCACGCGGTTTGCACGCAACAGCGGGAGCTGTTCGCAAAAATTCAGTAGATGCAGGTAAGAGGATAGCCGTGTTTAACTCTCAGCCGGCCCCGCGGTTCCCCCGGGAACCAATGCCCGGCCAGCGGCTTTCCTATATAAGTCCGGAGCGTCTCCTTTCCCGCAAACGAAACGGGACGCCGTCCCCATGTCAATGGCATCACCGTGAACAAAACAACCCAATCTGTCGAGAGCGCCGCGGCCGGCGGGCGCTACCCCGCCGAATGGGGCGGCATTCGTCTGCGGATCGACCCGGCGCGCGGTCCTGCGCCGCTCTTTCGCCGTTCGGCGTGAGGGCGCCATGAACCGTTTGTCCTCCATTGATGCTTCAGAGCTGCCGGTCACCGCGCTTGATAGCGACGAGCTCTGGTACAAGGACGCCATCATCTATCAGCTTCACGTCAAGGCCTTTGCCGACAGCAACAATGACGGCATCGGCGACTTTGCGGGACTGACGGAAAAGCTCGGCTATCTGCAGGATCTCGGCGTCACCGCGCTGTGGCTGTTGCCGTTCTATCCGTCGCCCGGCCGCGACGACGGCTATGACATCGCCGACTACGGCGCCATCAATCCCGATTTCGGGACCATGAAGGATTTCCGCCGCTTCATTGTCGAAGCCAAGCGGCGCGGCCTGCGCGTCATCACCGAGCTCGTGATCAATCATACCTCCGATCAGCATGACTGGTTCAAGCGCGCCCGCCGCAGCGATCCCAAATCGAGCGCGCGCAACTGGTATGTGTGGAGCGATACCGACCAGAAATATTCTGGCACGCGAATTATCTTCACCGACACCGAGAAGTCGAACTGGACCTGGGACACCGAAGCCAGCGCCTTCTACTGGCACCGCTTCTTCTCGCACCAGCCGGACCTCAATTTCGACAATCCCCGCGTGGTCAGCGCGCTGGTGCAGGTCATGAAGCGCTGGCTCGATACCGGCGTCGACGGTTTCCGGCTCGATGCGATCCCTTATCTGTGCGAGCGCGACGGCACCAATAACGAGAATCTCCCGGAAACCCACGCCGTCATCAGGAAGATGCGCGCCGAGCTCGACGCCTATGCCAAGGGCAAGGTGCTGCTGGCGGAAGCCAATCAATGGCCGGAGGACGTGCAGGAATATTTCGGCCGCGGCGACGAATGCCATATGGCCTATCATTTCCCGCTGATGCCGCGGATCTACATGGCGATCGCGCAGGAAGACCGCTTTCCCATTACCGATATCCTGAGGCAGACGCCGGATATCCCGGCCAACTGCCAATGGGCGCTGTTTCTGCGCAACCATGACGAACTGACGCTGGAAATGGTCACCGACGTCGAGCGCGACTATCTGTGGTCGACCTACGCCAACGATCCGCGCGCGCGCATCAATCTCGGCATTCGCCGGCGCCTGGCGCCCCTGATGGACAACGACCGGCGCAAGATCGAACTGATGAACTCGCTGTTGCTGTCGTTTCCGGGCACGCCGATCATCTATTACGGCGACGAAATCGGCATGGGCGACAACATCTATCTCGGCGACCGCAACGGCGTGCGCACGCCGATGCAATGGACGCCGGACCGCAATGGCGGCTTCTCCCGCGCCGACCCCGCACGGCTTTACGCCCCGACCATCATGGACCCGGTCTACGGCTATGAAGCCGTCAATGTCGAGGCGCAGTCGCGCAGCCTGTCTTCGCTGCTGAGTTCCACCAAGCGGCTGATCTCGGTGCGCAAATCCACGCTGGCGTTCGGCCGCGGCACCATGACGTTCATCCGCCCGCTCAATCGCTCGGTGCTTGCCTATGTCAGACAGTACGGCGACGAGGTCATCCTCTGCGTCGCCAACCTGTCGCGCTCGGCGCAGGCCACCGAACTCGATCTGTCGCCATGGAAGGATCGAATACCGCTGGAAATGCTCGGCCGCACCCGCTTTCCGGCGATCGGCGAACTGCCCTACATGATCACGCTGGCGCCCTATGGCTTCTACTGGTTCCAGCTTAGGGAACGCGACAAATCGGAGCGCGTCGCACCCTCAGTGGTTCCGGAATTCGAGACCCTGGTGGTGCCGCTCGGCTCGACCTGGGTGTCGCTGGCCCACACCCGCAGCGTATTCGAACGCGAAGTATTGCCGGGACATCTGGCGCGAACCCGCTGGTATCCGGAGCGTTCGCCGGAGTCGATTCACCCCACCCTCACCTCGGCGATTCCGTTCTGCGATATCGGCGACAACATGCCCTGGCTCGCCTTTTTCGACGCCGCCCAGCGCGGCGTGACGGCGCGTTACGTTCTGCCGATGCTGATCGAATGGGTGCGCTTCGACCGCGAACGCTACAACCCCCACGCGTTGGCGGCGGTGCGCCAGGGCGCGCGCGAAGGAACCTTGCTGGACGTTGCAACCGACCCGATTTTTATCGGACTGCTGCTGCGCAATCTCCACAACGCCTTGACCATTGAAGAACCGCACAGACGGCTTGAATTCAGGCCGACCGCCGGGCTTTCGGACAAGCCGATCCAGCCGCCGCAGCACATCCGCGTCGTCGAAACCGAGCAATCCTCCAGCGTGGCGCTGGTCGATAACGACTATGTGGTCAAGCTCTATCGCAAGCTCGAATCCGGCATCCATCCCGAGATCGAGATCGGCCGGTTTTTGACCGACGTCGCGGGCTTTGCCAACACGCCGGCACTGATCGGCAGCGTCGAATTGGTCGAAGGCGACAACAGAAGCGCGATCGCGATCGTGCATGCCTTCGTTCAAAATCAGGGCGACGGCTGGACCGTGACTTCGGCCTATCTCGATCGCTTTGTCGACGAACAGCGCCTGCTGGCGGCAAGCGAGCATCCCGGCGAAAGCGAGGAGCAGGTCCCCTATCTGCGTTACATGTCGCAAGCGGGGCGGCGCGTCGCCGAAATGCACCTCGCGCTTGCCGGCAACGGCGAATGCGCCGATTTTGCGCCGGAGCCAATAGTGCCTGCGGACGTGCAGCGCTGGGTCGAGGATGCCATCGCCCGGGCCGAACGCCTGTTCGACACATTGAAGCAACGGCGCGATGAATTAAGGGAAGCCGATCGTCCGCTCGTCGATCAGGTACTGATGCAGCGCGAGGGCCTGCACGACCGCCTGAGCGAGCTGCTTCTGCCTGAAATCGACGGCCTGAATATCCGTCACCATGGCGACTTCAATCTCGGCCGGCTTTTGATCGTCAAGGACGATATCTTCATCATCGGCTTCGAGGGCGAGGCCCGGCGAACGCTTGACGAGCGACGGCGCAAGGCGCCCGCGGCGCGCGACGTCGCAAGCTTGATCCGGTCGATCGACTATTCGGCAACGGCGGCGCTGGAGCGCGCGCTCAAGGTGGCGCCCGATGAATACGGCAAGCTTGGCGCGGCGCTTGGGGAATGGCGCGATCGCGCGGCCGCGGCGTTTCTGGCCGCCTATCGCGAGATCATGACCCAGGCGCGTCTGTGGCCGGCCGACCCGCGTGGCCGCTGAGCGGCTGCTGAACTTCTTTCTGCTCGAAAAAGCCTTCCACGAGATCGAATACGAGTTGGCCCACCGGCCTGAATGGCTGCGCGTGCCGTTGACCGGCGCGATCCGCATTTTGTCCGAGTATACCAACGAGGCCTCATGACCAAACTTTCCGCCGAGGCCTATGCGATTGTGGAAGGCCGCCACTCCGATCCCTTTCACTATCTCGGGCTTCATACCGAGGGCGGCAAGACCGTGGTGCGCGCGTTCCTGCCCGAGGCTTCGAACGTCGAGGCGATCGGCGAGCACGGCGAAACGGCGAAGCTTTCGCGCATTCACGACGCCGGGCTGTTCGCCGGCGCGCTGCCGAACGGCTCCAGGCGCTACCAGTTGCGCGCCCGCTTCGGCGACACCGTGGTCGATCTCGACGACCCCTATCGCTTTCCGCCCGTGTTGACCGACTTCGACCTTTATCTGCTGGGCGAAGGTACCCATCAGCAGCTTTACGACAAGCTTGGCGCGCATCCGATGACGCTCGACGGCGTCGATGGGGTCGCCTTCGTGGTGCTGGCTCCCAACGCGCGTCGGGTCAGCGTGGTCGGCGATTTCAACTTCTGGAATCCGCGGCGACATCCGATGCGCGTGCGCGGTATCGGCTATTGGGAGCTGTTCGTGCCCCGCGCCAGGGCGGGCGACCACTATAAATTCGATATCATCGGCCCGCAGGGCCAGCATTTGCCGCTGAAGTCCGATCCGATGGCGTTCGCCGCGGAAATGCGCCCGAGCACCGCCTCGATCGTGTTTGACGAGACCAGGCTGCCGCATCCGCGTCCCGCGCCCGCCAATGTCAACGCGCTCGGCGCGCCGATGTCGATCTACGAGGTCCATCTCGGTTCGTGGCGGCGCAAGGGAAATAACGAATGGCTCAGCTATCGCGAGCTGGCGGCGCAGCTTCCGCGTTATGCCCGCGATCTCGGCTTTACCCATGTCGAATTCCTGCCGGTCAGCGAACACCCGTTCGACGGCTCATGGGGCTATCAGCCTACCGGCCTGTACGCGCCAACCAGCCGGTTCGGCCCGCCGGAGGATTTTTCCGCTCTGGTCGACGCCTGCCATCGCGAAGGTCTTGGCGTGATGCTGGACTGGGTGCCCGGGCATTTTCCCGACGATCCGCACGGCCTCGGCAATTTCGACGGCACCGGGTTTTACGAGCACGCCAACCCGCTGCAGGGCCGCCACCTCGACTGGGGCACGCTGATCTACAATTACGGCCGCACCGAAGTGGTCAATTTCCTGGTGTCGAACGCGCTGTTCTGGCTGGAGCGTTATGCCATTGACGGGCTGCGCGTCGATGCGGTCGCCTCGATGCTGTATCTCGACTACAGCCGGCCTGCCGGCGGCTGGATCCCGAACAAATATGGCGGCCGGGAAAATCTCGAGGCCATCGATTTCTTGCGCCGCTTCAATACCGAAGTATTCGCCCGTTTCCCGCAGGCCACCACGGCGGCGGAAGAATCCACCGCATGGCCGCAGGTGTCACGCCCGGTCGAATATGGCGGGCTGGGCTTCGGCTACAAATGGAATATGGGCTGGATGCACGACACTCTGAACTACATCAGCAAGGATCCGATCCACCGCAAGTATCATCACGGCGACATCCTGTTCGGCCTGCATTACGCGTTTTCGGAAAATTTCATCCTGCCGCTGTCGCATGACGAAGTGGTCCACGGCAAGCGCTCGATTCTGGGCCGGATGCCGGGCGACGACTGGCAACGCTTCGCCAACCTGCGCGCCTATTACAGCTTCATGTTCGGACACCCCGGCAAGAAGCTGATGTTCATGGGCTGCGAGTTCGGCCAGGAGCGCGAATGGAATCACGATCGCTCGCTGGACTGGCACCTGCTCGACCAGGACAAGCACGCCGGCATCCACAGCCTGATCCGCGATCTCAACGGCCTTTATCGCGCATTGCCGGCGCTCCACGAGTTGGACTGCGATCCATCCGGGTTTGAGTGGGTCGTGACCGATGACGCCGGTGGCAACGTGTTTGCCTGGATTCGCAAGGGCAACGATGCCCGCGCGCGCTGCCTCGTCGTCGTGAATTTCTCGCCCAATGTGTATTACAATTATCGCGTCCGGGTGCCGTTCGCCGGCAAGTGGCGCGAGGTTCTCAATTCGGATTCCGCCCATTACGGCGGCAGCAATGTCGGTAACGTCGGCGAACTCCGGACGCTGGAAGCTCCGGTACCCGAGCTCAATCTCACCGTCCCGCCACTGGCCGCCGTTTTTTTCGTACCGGAAAGCTGACGTATGCGATTATCCGCCGGAACCTTCTCGCGCCTCGGTGCAAGCTGGGACGGC
The DNA here is from genome assembly GCA_963735835.1 of uncultured Alphaproteobacteria bacterium. Classification (GTDB taxonomy): domain Bacteria; phylum Pseudomonadota; class Alphaproteobacteria; order Rhizobiales; family Xanthobacteraceae; genus Bradyrhizobium. Next base: position 101,684 of record CAVTNA010000032.1, read on the forward strand.
CGGGGCACCAATTTTGCGTTATTCTCCGCCAACGCACAAAAGGTCGAGCTTTGTCTGTTCGACAGCCAGGGCCGCCGCGAGCTCGAACGCATCGAATTGCCCGAGCGCAGCGAAGATGTCTGGCACGGTTATCTGAACGACGTTTCACCCGGACAGCTCTATGGCTATCGCGTGCACGGGCCCTATGAGCCCGAACACGGCCAGCGCTTCAACGCCAACAAGCTTTTGCTCGACCCCTACGCCAGGCGGCTTGCCGGACGGCTGGTATGGAGCGATGCGCATTTTGCCTATCGCACCGGCAGCGCGCGCGAGGATCTCTCGTTCGACCGGCGCGACAATGCGCGCGGCATGCCCAAGGCCGTCGTCGTCGACGAGACCTTCAACTGGGGCCGCCGCGAGATGCGTCCCAACATCCCCTGGGAAGACACCATCATCTATGAAGCGCACGTCAAGGGCCTGACCGAGAGGCGCGAGGACGTGCCGCCAAACCTGCGCGGCACCTATGGCGGGTTGTGTTCGCCGGCGATGATCGAGCATCTCAAGCGGCTCGGCGTCACCACCATCGAGCTGTTGCCGATACATGGCCTCGTCGACGACAGGGTGCTGGTCGAAAGGAAGCTGTCGAATTACTGGGGCTACAACACGCTGTCGTTTTTCGCGCCGGAGCCGCGCTACGCGCAGGACAACCCGCTCGACGCCTTTCGCACCACGGTGGCGCGGCTGCACGACGCCGGCATCGAGGTGATGCTCGACGTCGTCTACAATCACACCGCCGAGGGCGACCATATGGGTCCGACGCTGTCGTTCCGCGGCATCGACAACGCCTCCTACTACTGGCTGAAGCCGGACAATCCGCGGTTCTACGACGATTTCACCGGCTGCGGCAGCTCGGTCAATCTCACCCACCCGCGGGTGCTGCAGATGGTGATGGATTCGCTGCGCTACTGGGTCGAGGTCTGCCACGTCGACGGCTTTCGCTTCGATCTCGCCACCACGCTGGCGCGCGGGCCGAACGGCTTCGACCGCAACAGCGCGTTTCTCACCGCGATCCGGCAAGACCCGGTGCTGTCGGCGGTGAAGCTGGTGGCCGAGCCCTGGGACCTCGGCATGGGCGGCTATCAGGTCGGCGCGTTTCCGTCGCAATGGTCGGAATGGAACGACCGCTATCGCAGCGCGATGCGGCGCTACTGGAGCGGCGAAGGCAGCCTGATCGGCGAGGTGTCCGGCCGCATGACCGGCTCGTCCGACCTGTTCAACCATGACGGCCGCACGCCCCGCGCCAGCGTCAATCACATCACCGTCCATGACGGCTTCACGCTGGCCGATCTGTTCAGCTACAACCAAAAGCACAACGAGGCCAATGGCGAAGACAATCGCGACGGCTCCAGCGAGAACCACAGCAACAATTGCGGCCATGAAGGCCCGACCGACGACCCGACGATAACAGCGCTTCGCCGCCAGCTTCGGAAGAACCAGCTTGCCTGCCTGTTGCTGGCGCAGGGCCTGCCGCTGATTCTGGCCGGCGATGAAGTCGGCAACTCGCAGTCCGGCAACAACAATGCCTATTGCCAGGACAACGAAATCGGCTGGGTCGGCTGGGAAGGTCTCGGCCGCGAAGGCGACGATCTCACCGATTTCATCGGCCACATGACCGGATTGCGCCGGCGATTTCCGCAGATACGTTCGCACCGCTGGCTCGACGGACGGCGCGCGGACGGATCATATGGCGTGCTGTGGCTGACGCCGGCGGCCGAGGAGATGAAGGAGCAGGACTGGAATTTTCCGGAAGGCCGGTTTCTCGCCTACGTGCTCGGCCCGACCGAACCAGGCGGGGCGCCGATCTTTGTCGTGCTGAACGCCGCACCCGAGGAGATCGCGTTCCAACTGCCGAAGATGCCGGAATACAAGAGCCTGGCAGCAGCTATTGAACACCGCCGACGCCAAACAAGAGGTCAGGGATTTCGCGTCGGGAAGCGAGGCCAAGGCGCCTCCCCGCTCGGTCCTTGCCTTCGCGGGTTCGGCATGAATGCGCGGCAATTCGGCGCACGACTGACAGCGGACGGCGCATCATTCCGGCTGTGGGCGCCGGCGGCGAAACGCGTCGACCTGCTGCTGGAATACGCCGCGTCCGATGCAGCGTGGCGATGACGGCTGGTTTTTCGCCGACGTGTCCGGCGTAAAGGCCGGCGCGCGCTACAAATTCCGGATCGACGACGAGATCGACGTGCCCGATCCGGCTTCCGCCTTTCAGCCCGACGACGTTGCCGGCCCGAGCGAGGTGATCGATCACCTGGGCTACCGATGGCGCGCCTCGGAGTGGCGGGGACGCCCATGGCCGGAAACTGTCCTGATCGAAACCCATGTCGGCACCTTCACGCCGGAAGGCACCTACCGCGCCATGATCGGCAAGCTCGATCATCTCGCGTCTGCCGGCATCACCGCGCTTGAATTGATGCCGCTTGCGGATTTCGCTGGTCGCGCAACTGGGGCTATGACGGCGTGCTGTGGTACGCGCCCGATCATGTCTATGGCCGCCCCGACGATCTCAAGACCCTGATCGACGAAGCGCATCTGCGCGGGCTGATGGTGTTTCTCGACGTGGTCTATAATCACTTCGGTCCCGAGGGCAATTACCTCGGCCGCTATGCGCCCTCCTTCTTCACGGAGGCGCAGACGCCCTGGGGCAACGTCATCGATTACCGGGTGCCGGAGGTTCGCGCCTTCGCCATCGAGAATGCGCTGTACTGGCTGCGCGAGTATCGCTTCGACGGGCTGCGGCTCGATGCGGTGAATACCATCTCCGAGCCCGGCGAAATCCCGCTGCTGCACGATCTCAGCCATGCCGCAGGCAAGCTTGCCGCGGAAACCAGCCGTCACATCCATCTGGTGCTCGAAAACGGCGACAACCGCGCCAGCCTGCTGGATGCCGGACAAGAGCCGCCGCGCGGCAAATACCGCGCGCAGTGGAACGACGATTATCATCACGCCTGGCACGTGCTGCTGACCGGCGAGACGCAGGGCTATTACGGCGACTACACCAGCGTTCGCCGCTGTCGGACATCGCGCGCGCGCTCGGCTCCGGCTTTGTCTATCAGGGCGAAGCCTCCGCGTTCCGCGGCGGGCAATTGCGCGGCGAGCCGAGCGGCAGGCTCGCGCCGACCGCCTTCGTCAATTTCCTGCAGAACCACGACCAGATCGGCAACCGCGCGCTCGGCGACCGGCTCGAAGGCCATCGTGGGCCGCGACGCGATCGAGGCAGCGCTTGGCGATCACGTTGCTGGCGCCGACCATCCCGATGCTGTTCATGGGCGAGGAGTGGGGCTCGCAGACGCCGTTCCCGTTCTTCTGCGATTTCGAGGGTGATCTCGCCGACGCCGTCCGCAAGGGGCGGCGCCGGGAGTACGGCTGGGCCTACGCGAAATATGGCGACGAGGTTCCCGATCCGCTTGCGCTATCGACGTTTCGATCCGCCGTGCTGGATTGGGAATTGCGCAGCGAAGCGGCGGGAAAGAAACGGCTGGCGCTGGTGCGAGCAATTGCTCGCGATACGCCGGCGACGAGATCGTTCCCCGGCTGGCGGGCGCAGCCTTCGGCGAAGCGCAGGCCGCCGACAATGGCCTGCTGACGGCGAGTTGGCGGATGGGCGACGGCGCGACGCTTCACTTGCTGGCTAACCTGTCGGACATGCCGTTGCTCGCAACAGGGCGCCAAAGGACACCGGCACCGCGATCTGGGGCGACGAGGCCGGCGATCGGTCCTGCCCCTGGTCGGTGTTCTGGCGCATGGAAGCGCGTTGAAGCCCGGCGTCGGTCGCAACATGGCGCATGCCGCGCTGGAAACGCGAAAGCCGCCCGGGATCGAGGGCCGGACGGCCTTGGCGGATGTCGTGCCGACTCAAGAGTTCGGTTCCCTCCCCGCGCAGGTCCGATATTCCGGAATATTCGTTACCGGCAGGCTCACGAAATGACCGCATGCGAAGGTTTTCACAGCATTTGTTGCTGCGCAGCAATATCATGTTGGTCAGTTTCGTTTCGTCAGCAGCAGACGGCCGCGATTCCTGATCGCGACCTGCGCCACTTCCGCAAAGCGCTGCAACAGCCACGGCAGCGTGACTTCCAGCCGGACGTGGTCGTCCGCGACATCGAGATGGCCCGACACCGCCTGCCCGAGCGCGCGGACGCGGAAGATCATGCGATTGTCCTCCCATCGCTCCTCATCGACCTTCAGCACGGGAATGCTGGAGGCGGCGCGCGTCAAGTCCCGCCTTGAGGCGGCGCGTCGCTTCTTCGCGGCCGAGGCGATGCGGGAATGGAAACGATGAGGGGCGCGGACATGTTTTTCTCCTGTACGACCTAAGTGCATGTAATTCGCAAATTATCTCCAGAAAAGAGGCGGGCGAATAACCGCCGACGAGGCGAGGAACTTTCCGGGTTCCCGATCTGTTTTTCCGGCCAATGGCAGAGCAACGGTGCCGACTGCCGGGCTGGAGGAGACGCTAAATGTCTATCGGAACGATTATCCTGATTATTCTCGTGATCGCCCTGCTCGGCGGCTTCAGCGGCATCGGAGGCGGACCGTTCTATGGCACCGGATATTATGGCGGCGGCGGCCTCGGCCTCGTTGTCGTCATCCTGCTGATCCTGCTGCTGCTGGGAAGGCTTTGATCCTCGATTAGATCGCAGGGTGGGCAAAGGCGCTGTTGCGCCGTGCCCACCATGCGCAGCGATCGCGCGGATCGCGGCCACGCGGATTCCGCGCTCGCTCCGTGCGACGCGATATCTGGCGGCTGGTCCTATCGGATGCACCCGAGCCCGATGCACGCATGCCGTATTACGCAATTTTCCCGCCAGCTTCTTCGATCGCCGTCCTTGATCGATGACGCCGCGTCATCATAGCCCTCCCACGCCTTGGTCCTGGCGAGCAGCGCCGGCACGGTGCGGACCGTGTAGCGTTTCGGATCGAGATCGCCGCGCACCTGCGCCCAGGTCAGCGGCATCGAGACGGTGGCGCCTTCGCGCGCCCGCGGCGACAGCACCGCGACCGCGGTCGCCATGCGGTCGTTGCGCAGGTAGTCGAGGAAGATCTTTCCCCGCGCGTTTCTTCGACATGTTGAGCAGATAGCGCTCGGGATTTTCATCGGCCATCCACTGGCAAACGCCCAGCGCGAAGGCCTTGGCCTCTTTCCAGGTCACCTTGTCCTTCGCGCCGTAAGCCAGCGGCGTCACCACGTGCAGCCCCTTGCCGCCGGTGGTCTTGCAGAAACTTTCCAGGCCGACGTCGGCGAGACGCTGCCGCATATCGCTGGCGGCCTCGACGACGTCGGCAAATTCGACATCCGGCGCGGGATCGAGATCGAACACCAGCCGGCCCGGAATGTCGGGCGCATCCGGCGCGCAATTCCACGGATGCAGTTCGAGGCCGCCGATCTGCGCCACCGCCGCGAGGCCCTCGACGCGGTCGATCTGCAGATAGGGCTTGCGGTCGCCGGAGACTTTCACCAGCTCCAGCAGGTTCGAGGTGCCCGGCATGGCGTGGCGCTGAAAGAATTTCTCGCCGTTGATGCCGTCGGGCGCGCGCACGATCGAGCACGGCCGTCCCTTCAGATGGCCGATCATCCAGTCGCCGACCGCCTCGAAATAGCGGGCGAGATCGAGCTTTGTCACGCCTTCGCCGTCGCCGGCGTCCGGCCACAGTGCCTTGTCGGGCTTCGAGATGACGACGCCCATGACCTCGGCGGATTTACCCGCCGCCGGCTTCGCCGGCGCCTTGCCCGATTTGGGTGCGGGCTTTGAAGCAGGTTTGGCGATCTTGCTCATGGCCGGCTTTTCCGCTGACGACCTCGTCGGCCGGCTTGTCCTGGCGCAGCCCCTTGAACGCAGCCTGCCGGATGTTGCCGCCGTCGGTCAAGCCTGCAAATTCGATTTCGGCGACGAGCTCCGGCTTCAGCCAATGCACGTCGCGGGTCTTGCGCGGCGCATCCTTGCCGCCGAACGGACTCTTGTCCGAAGCTCGCCGCCTTCAGCGCCGGCATGATGCGCCTGACCTTGTCCTGCCCGAAGCCGGTGCCGACCATCCCGACAAAGACCAGATGATCGCCGCGATAGACGCCGGCCATCAGCGAGCGGAATTTGCCGTTGGTGGTCTTCCAGCCGCCGAGCACGACCTCGTGTCCGGCGCGGCATTTGGCCTTGGTCCAGCTCTCGGACCGGCCGGAGCGATAGGGCGCACTCGAGCTTCTTGGAGACGATGCCCTCCAGCGACAGCTTGCGCGCCGATTCCAGGATGGCGTCGCCGCCGCTTTCGAAATGCTCGACATAGCGGATCGATCTCGTCTTGGCCCTCGGCCGCGCTTCCAGCAATTTTTTCAGTCGCGCCTTTCGTTCGCCCAGCGGCAGGCGTCGAAGGTCCTCGCCGCCGGCAAACAGCAGATCGAACGCGTAGAAGATCGAGCTCGTCGGTCTTGCCGTCGGAAATCGCGGCCTGCAGCGTGGAAAAATCCGGCGCGCCATTGTGGTCGAGCGCGACGATCTCGCCGTCGATGAGCACATCCGGCAGCGCGCCGCCCTCTTTCGCGATCGCCTTGAACTTGTCGGTCCAGTCCAGGCCCTTGCGGGTCTTGAGCCGGGCCTCGCCGTCCTCGACGCGCAATTGCACGCGATAGCCGTCGAATTTGATCTCGTGGCACCATCCCTCTCCGGATGGGCGGGCGATCGACCGAGGTGCAGAGCTGCGGGTGCGACGAAATCCGGCATCGTCGCGACTTTCTTGGCCTTCAGCTCCTTCGGCGGCGCGGCGACGCGGATGACGTCGTCACCTCGGTTCGAATGCCACACCGCGTCGGCTTTGCCGCGCGCTGACTTCGCCGTCATGAACGGCTTCGGCGCCCTGCCCTTGCCGTCGGCGATCTGGTCCATGGTCCGCCCCGAGGCGACCGATTGATCCTCGTCCAGGATGTCGTTGGCCTTGCCCTCCCTCGCGTACTCGTCGCGGTGCTTGATCAGGAGCCAGTTGGTGCGCTTTCCGCCGTCGCGGTCGTGGCGCATGCGCACCAGCACCCAGCTGCCGTGCAGCTTGTCGCCGTGCAGCGTGAATTTGAGGTCGCCCTTCTTGAATCCCTTTCCCGGGTCGTCGGATTCCCAATAGCCGCGGTCCCAGAGCTGCACGGTGCCGCCGCCATACTCGCCCCTGGGAATGGTGCCTTCGAAATCGCCGTAATCGAGCGGATGATCCTCCACCTCCACCGCGAGCCGCTTGTCGTGCGGATCGAGCGAGGGGCCGTTCGTCACCGCCCAGGACTTGAAGACGCCGTCGAACTCCAGCCTGAGATCGTAGTGCAGCCGGGTCGCGGCGTGCTTCTGGATCACGAAGCGCCGCCGCTTCGAAGGCTTCACCGGCGTGTCACCGCTCGGCTCGGCGGTTTTCTCGAAATCGCGCTTTTTTCGATAGGTGGAAAGCTTTCTCAAGGCCACGCCAGTCCCGCGCAAGTTCAATGATCCGCAGCCTATCACGCGCCGGCGAGCGCGCGGAAGAAGCGCAAGCCGGCGAACCGCCGACGACTACCTCGATTTACGCCCCGATTTCTTGGCAGTGCTCCTCCTGGAGACCCGCTTCGGGACTTTTTGTCCCGCGGCTCGCGCTTCGGAAAGCCCGATCGCGATCGCCTGCTTCCGGCTCGTGACCTTGCTTGCCGGAACGGCCGCTCTTCAGTGTGCCGGCGTTGCGCTTTTTCATCGCGCGCTCGACCTTGGCGGATGCTTTCTTCGAATATTTACGTGCCATGATTACTCTCCCGATTGCGGTAAAATAATCTCGGCCATCTGGAAAAGTTCCGTCAATCCGGCGCGCGCAGCCGGTAGCCGATCCCGGTTTCGGTCAGTACGAATTGCGGTCGCTCCGGATCGACCTCGATCTTCTGCCGGAGCTGACGCACATAGACCCGCAAATATTGCGCATCCGTCAGTTCGTCCCACAGCTCCTTCAGCAGAAACCGGTGGGTCAGCACCTTGCCGGCGTGCTGCACCAGCACGCGCAGCAATTCGTATTCCTTGGGCGACAGTTTCACGTCCTTATCGCCTACCTTGACGATGCGGCGCACCAGGTCGACGGAGAGATCGCCGGATCGAAACACCGGACGCTCGCCATGGACCTGCAATTGATGCCGCAGCGCCGCGCGCATGCGGGCGAGCAGTTCGTCCATCCCGAACGGTTTGGTCAGATAGTCGTCGGCGCCCAGATCGAGCGCCTGGACTTTGCCGGCCTCGTCGCCGCGGCTCGACAGCACCACGATCGGAACGCTGTCGTTGCGGCCGCGGATCATGCGCAGCAATTCATGGCCCTGGATGTCCGGCAGGCCGAGATCGAGAATGATCAAGGTCGGGATTCTGCGCCAGCAATTCGAGCGCAAGCTTGCCGTTGGAGGCTTCCAGGATTTCGTAGCCCTGCGTGCTCAGCCCCATCCGCAACAGCTTGCGGATCGGCGGCTCATCGTCGATGACCAGGACCTTGATCGGCGTGGCGCTCATGCGGCGGTGTCCAGTGCATTCGATGCCGCCGGGATCGGCAATCGGATGGTCAGCACGGCGCCGCTGCGGTCGGTGCGGTTGGCGGCCATGATCGTGCCATGCATCGCCTCGACAAAGCCGCGGGAGATCGCCAGCCCGAGGCCGGTGCCGGGGCGGACGTGGTCGCCCTTTTGCGCGCGATAGAATTTGTCGAAGACGCTGTCCAGCTCCGCCGGCGGAATGCCCTCCCCTTCGTCGATGATTTGCAAGGTGACCCAATCCTTATCCCGCAAGCTCCTGATCGATATCGTGGTGTCGGCGGGCGAATATTTCGCCGCGTTGTCCAGGAGGTTGAAAAGCACCTGCTCGAACAGCACCGCGTCGAGCTCCAGCATCGGCAAATCGGCGGCGAGTTCGAGCGAAACCTTGTGGCGCACCAGAATCTTGCTGGCGCGGCGCAAGGCGCTGCCGATGATCTCGCCGATGTCGTGGCGCGCCGTATTCGGCACGACGGCGCCGGATTCGAGCTTGGTCATGTCCAGCAGGTTGGCGATGAAGCGGTTGAGCCGCTCGGACTCGTCGATCACGGTTGCGAGCAGGTCCCGCTTTTCCGTGCTCGGACAGGCCGCTGGCGAGATCCCGCATCGTGGAGGCGGCGCCGAGCACCGAGGCCAGCGGCGTCTTGAGATCGTGCGAGATCGAGGTCAACAGCGCCGAGCGCAGCCGGTCGGACTCCACGCTGCGCTTGACGCGATCCATGTCCTCGACCAGCAGCACCCGTTCGATCGCCAGCGCGCCCTGGTCCATCAGGGCATCGAGCAGGCGGCGCTGGTCCGGGGTGAGCAGCGGACCGGTCTTGTCGTCGTCGATGCCGATGACGCCGATCGGCCCGCGCCCGGTTCGCATCGGCAGGAACAGGCGCTTGGCGCCCGGCAGCGTATCCGAGCCGCGCCCGGCCGGGCGGTCGTTGCTCCAGGCCCAGTTGGCGGCGGCAAGATCAGCCTTGTCGAGTTCGTCCTCGGGTGGGTAGCCCGCCTTGACGGTCAGGACGCCCTCCTCCGGCAACAGCAGCACCACGCGCACCCTGAGCATCAACGCGGTCTGGTAGGCGGTCGCCCACAACACGTCGTCCAGCGTCGCGGTGCTCGTGAGCTTTCGGCTGAAGGCGTAAAGCGATTCCGTGGTCCGCACCCTGCCGATCGCAGCGACGGCCTGGGTGCGCACGCGTGCGGCGACATTGGAAACCAAAATCGCGATCAGCATGAAGAAGAAGAACGCCGCAATGTTGGTCGGATCGGTGATGGTGAAGGTATAGACCGGCGGCAGGAAGAAAAAATTGTAGCACAGCGACGCCGCGACGCTCGCCAGCAGCGACGGCCACAGGCCGTAGCGGACGGCGACCCCGACCACGGCCGTCAGGAATACAAGGTCGACGTTTTCGATGCCGAACCACGGCTTGATCAGTTCGGCGGCGGCCAGGCCGACGGCCACGATCAGGAGCGCAAACAGATATGGCTTGGGATCGAACGGTTCGGCTCGCGCGGCGGTCTGCACCGCCGTCTTGGCAACGGGCCCGACAGCCAGTTCGTCACCGGCGATCACGTTGACACTGATATTGCCGGCGCGCCGCACCAGGTCATGCACCACCGAGCCGCGCCTGAGTTCGAACCACCAGGAACGCGTCGACTTGCCGATGATGATCTGGGTCACGTTATTGGCTTGTGCGAAGCCGATCACGTCGTCGGCAATACGACGTCCGACGCCGGGAATGGTGAGCGCCTCGCCTCCCAGCGCCTCGGCCAGCCGCAATGTGTCGGCGAGCCGGTCGCGCTGCTCGTCGGTCAGTTGCAGGCTCCGCCGCGTCTCGATGCTGACGGCGGTCCAGGGCGCGTGCAGCCGGTCCGCCAGGCGCTTGGTGTATCGCACGAGCCCCGCCGCGCGCGGATCCTCGCTGATGCAGACGAGGATCCGCTCGCCCGCGGCCCAGGGGCCGGCGATGGCATTGGCCTGCATATGCGTGAGCAATTGCTCGTCGACGCGCTCGGCGGTCCGCCGCAGCGCCAGCTCGCGCAGCGCGGTCAGATTGCCCGGCGAGAAATAATGCTCGAGCGCGCGCTCGGCCTGTTTGGGGACGTAGACCTTGCCTTCCTTCAACCGCTGGATCAGGTCGTCCGGCGTGAGATCGATCAGCTCGATGGCGTCGGCGCGGTCGAACACCGAATCCGGCACGGTCTCGCGCACCCGCACATGCGTGATCTGGGCGACCACGTCGTTGAGGCTCTCGATATGCTGGATATTGACCGCGGTATAGACGTCGATGCCGCGGGAGAGCAGCTCCTCGACGTCGAGATAGCGCTTGGGATGGCGGCTGCCGGGCGCGTTGGTATGGGCGAGTTCGTCGACCAGCGCGATCTGCGGATGGCGCGCGATCAGCGCGTCGAGATCCATCTCCTCGATGGTCTGATCCCTGTACTCGATCCGCTTGCGCGGCAGAACTTCAAGGCCGTGCAGCAGCGCCTCGGTCTCGGCCCGTCCGTGGGTCTCGACCACGCCGACCACGACGTCGGCGCCGGCCTTTCGCTTGGCCTGCGCGCTCTGCAGCATCTCATAGGTCTTGCCGACGCCGGGGGCGGCGCCGACGAAGATCTTGAGCCGGCCGGCCTGATCGCTTCTCGTCGCCGGGCGGCTTCCAGAAGCGCTTCCGGCGAGGGTCTTTTTTCAGGGTCGCGCCGTTGATTTGCCATACGGCAATATAGTCCTCACGCCCGATACCGCCTAGGTGGCTCTATTTGGACGCAGCCGCGTCCAAAGCCAGATTCAACGCCAGCACATTGACCCGCGGCTCGCCGAGCAGGCCGGCAAAGCGGCCTTGCGTGTTCTCGCGTGACCAACGCACGGACGCGATCCTCCGGCATATTGCGCGCTTTCGCAACACGCGGCACCTGGAATAGCGCCGCTTCCGGCGAGATATCGGGATCGAGGCCGCTGCCGGAGGTGGTGACGAGATCGACCGGGACGGCCGCCGAGCCATTCTCGGCCTTCAGCTTGTCGACGTCTTCCTTGACCCGATCGTTAAGCGCCTTGCTGGTCGGGCCGAGGTTGGAGCCGCCCGAATTGGCGGCGTTGTAGGGCGCAGGCACGGTCTTGGTGGCATCGGCCGGGTCCGGCGCGGTGGTCGCGGAAGGGCGGCCGTGGAAGTATTTGTCGTCCTTGAACTCCTGCCCGATCAGGGCCGAGCCGACCACCTTGCCGTCTATTTCGATCAGGCTGCCCTGCGCCTGCTTGGGAAACAACACGCCCGCGATCGCGGTCATGGCCAGCGGATAGGCCAGGCCCGTGATCAGCGTCAATGCGACCAGGATAAGGATGGCGGGGCGAATTTCTTTCAACATGGTTTTTCTCCTCATTCCGTCATTGCGAGGAGCGAAGCGACGAAGCAATCCCACTGCAGTCATTCCGGGCGCGCGAACAGCGCGAACGGATCTGGATCTCCGGGTTCGATGCTTTGCATCGCCCGGAATGACTTTCTTGCGTCGCTTCGCTGCGCTCGCAATGACGGTTAAGGGTTAGACGAGGTGCAAGGCATTGACGACGAGGTCGACGGCCTTGATGCCGATAAAGGGAATGATGATGCCGCCGACGCCGTAGACCATCAGGTTACGGCGCAACAGCGCGCCGGCCCCGATGGCGCGATAGGCCACGCCCTTCAGGGCCAGCGGAATCAGCGCGATGATGATCAGCGCGTTGAAGATGATCGCCGACAGGATGGCGCTCTGCGGGCTCGCCAGATGCATGATGTTGAGCACGGCGAGCTGCGGATAGAACGCCAGGAACATCGCGGGGATGATGGCGAAATATTTCGCGACGTCGTTGGCGATCGAGAACGTGGTCAGCGCGCCGCGGGTCATCAGCAGTTGCTTGCCGATCTCGACCACCTCGATCAGCTTGGTCGGGTTGGAATCGAGATCGACCATGTTGCCGGCCTCGCGCGCGGCCTGCGTGCCGGTGTTCATGGCGACGCCGACGTCGGCCTGCGCCAGCGCCGGCGCGTCGTTGGTGCCGTCGCCGCACATCGCCACCAGCTTGCCCTTGGCCTGCTCGTCGCGGATCAGCTTCAGCTTGTCCTCCGGCGTCGCCTGCGCGAGGAAATCGTCGACGCCGGCTTCCGCGGCGATCGCGGCCGCCGTCATCGGATTGTCGCCGGTGATCATCACGGTGCGGATGCCCATGCGGCGCAGCTCGGCGAAGCGTTCGCGGATGCCGCCCTTGACGATATCCTTGAGCTGCACGACGCCGAGCAGACGGCCGTCCTTGGCGACCGCGAGCGGCGTGCCGCCGGCTTTGGCGATTTCGTCGGAAATCGCCTGGATCTCGCGGGCAACTTCGGAAGTCGCCGACTGGATCGCACGAACGGTGTTTCCTGCCGCCACCGTGCGGGTCCCGCCGCCATCGCTGACGTAGTTCAGGATCGCGTCGACCGCGCCCTTGCGGACCGAGGAGGCGCCGGCATCGACGCCGCTCATGCGGGTTTGCGCGGTGAAGGGAATGAAGGTCGCGGCCAGTTCCGCCATGTCGCGGCCGCGGATGCCGTATTTTTCCTTCGCCAGCACGACGATCGAGCGGCCTTCGGGGTCTCGTCCGCCAGCGAGGCCAGCTGCGCCGCGTCAGCCAGTTCCTGCTCGGTGACGCCGCGGACGGGCGCGAAACGCGGTGGCCTGCCGGTTGCCGAGCGTGATGGTGCCGGTCTTGTCGAGCAGCAGGGTGTCGACGTCGCCGGCGGCCTCGACCGCGCGGCCCGACATCGCCAGCACGTTGAAGCGCACCAGCCGGTCCATGCCGGCGATGCCGATCGCCGACAGCAGCGCGCCGATGGTGGTCGGGAATCAGCGTCACGAACAGCGCCACCAGGATCACGACCGAAATCGAACCGCCGGCATAGGCCGCGTAGCTCGGGATCGGTGACGGTCGCGAACACGAAGATGATGGTGAGGCCCGCCAGCAGAATGTTGAGCGCGATCTCGTTCGGCGTCTTCTGCCGCTCGGCGCCCTCGACCAGCTTGATCATGCGGTCGATGAAGGTCGAGCCCTGCGCCGCGGTGATGCGGACGCGGATCCAGTCGGACAGCACTTGCGTGCCGCCGGTGACCGCCGAGCGGTCGCCGCCGGATTCGCGGATCACGGGCGCGGACTCGCCTGTTATCGCGGCCTCGTTGACCGAGGCGACGCCCTCGATCACTTCGCCGTCGGAGGGAATGTTGTCGCCGGCCTCGACCAGCACGATATCGCCGACCTTGAGGCTGGTGCCGGAGACAAGCCGATAGGTCTTGTCGGAGCCGGTCAAGCAGCTTGGCCTGGCTCTCGGTCCGGGTTTTCCGCAGCGATTCGGCCTGCGCCTTGCCGCGGCCTTCGGCGACGGCTTCGGCGAAGTTCGCGAACAGCACCGTGAACCACAGCCACAGGATGATCTGGAAGGTGAAGCCGAGGCTTTCGCCGCCGGTCACGAGATCGCGCAGGAAGATCACCGTGGTCAGCGCGGCCACGACCTCGACCACGAACATCACGGGGCTCTTGATCATCACCCGGGGATCGAGCTTGGCGAAGGCCGAGCCGATCGCGGGAATCACGATCTTCGGATCGAGCATCGCCGACACCGGCATCCGCTTATTCAGTTTCTGGACGACTTCCATGGACGTAACTCCGAAAATGACGTTCGATCAGAACAGGGTGTTGGCGTTGCCAGCGAGGTGCTCGACGATCGGGTCCGAGCGCCAGCGCCGGGAAGAAGGTGAGACCGCCGATGATCAGGATGACGCCGACCACGAGGCCGACGAACAGGCCGCCCGTCGTCGGCAAGGTGCCGGCCGACGGCGGGATCGACTTCTTGCCGGCGAGCGAGCCCGCCATCGCCATCGCCGGCACGATCATGAAGAAGCGGCCGACGAACATCGCCACCGCGCCGGTGACGTTGTAGAAGAAGATGTTGCCGGTGAGGCCCGCGAAGGCCGAGCCGTTATTGCCGGTTTGCGAGGTATAGGCATAGAGCGCCTCGGTGAAGCCGTGAGGGCCCGCATTGGCCATCGAGGCCACCGCCGGCGGAAAGACGACGGCGACCGCGGTCCAGCCGAGATACATCAGCGGCAGCACCAGGATGGCGAGCATCGCCATCTTGACCTCGCGCGCCTCGATCTTCTTGCCGACATATTCCGGGGTGCGGCCGACCATCAGGCCGGCGACGAAGATCGAGAGCACGACGAACAGCAGCATGCCGTAGAGGCCAGCGCCGACGCCGCCGACGATGATCTCGCCGAGCTGGATGTTGATCAGCGGGATCATGCCGCCGAGCGCGGTGAAGCTGTCATGCATGGCGTTGACCGCGCCGCAGGACGCCGCCGTGGTGATGACCGCAAACAGCGAGGAGGCGACGATGCCGAAGCGGACTTCCTTGCCTTCCATGTTGCCGCCGGTGAGCCCGAGCGCATGGAGCGCGGTGGTGCCGCCGGCTTCCGCCCAATAGGCGACGGTGACGCCGGCGATGAACAGGACGCCCATAATTCCGAGGATCGCCCAGCCCTGGCGCTGGTTGCCGACCATGCGGCCGAACACGTTGGTCAGCGCCGCGCCGAGCGAGAAGATCGAGATCATCTGCACGAAGTTCGACAGTGCGGTCGGGTTTTCGAAGGGATGCGCGGCGTTGGCATTGAAGAAGCCGCCGCCATTGGTGCCGAGCATTTTGATCGCGACCTGGGAGGCGACCGGACCGACCGCGATGGTCTGCTTGGCGCCTTCCAGCGTCGTGGCGTCGACATAGGCGCCAAGCGTCTGCGGCATGCCCTGCCAGACCAGGAACAGCGTGTAGACGACGCAGATCGGCATCAGCACGTAGAGCGTGCAGCGCGTCACATCGACCCAGAAATTGCCGATGGTGCGCATCGAGGAGCGGGAAAAGCCGCGGATCAGCGCGACCGCGAGCGCGATGCCGGTCGCCGCCGACAGGAAGTTCTGGTGCGTCAGGCCCAGCATCTGCACCAGATAGGACAGCGTGCTCTCGCCGCCGTAGTTCTGCCAGTTGGTGTTGGTGATGAAAGAGATCGCCGTGTTGAAGGAAAGATCCTCGGCGACCGCGGATTGTTCGGCCGGGTTGAACGGCAGGAATGCCTGCAGCCGCATCAACCCATAGATGATGAGGACGCCGCCGACGTGGAACAGCAGCATCGCGACCGTGTAGGTCAGCCAGTGCTGCTCGCGCTTCTCGTCGACGCCGCCGATCCAGTAGATCCCGGCCTCGACCGGCCGCAGCACCGGAGACAGGAAGGTGCGCTCGCCGTTGAAGACGCGCGTCATGTACCCGCCGAGCGGTTTTGCCAGTGCGACGATGATGGCGCAGTACAGAATGATTTGAATCCAGCCGATGACGGTCATGGTCGTATGTCCTAGGGATTGCGCAGATCTGTGCGGGGAATGCGGTCAGAACCGCTCGGGCCGCAGTAGCGCGTAGGTCAGGTAAAACAGCAGGCCTGCCGAGACGATGGCGGCGAGTGAATAATCGAAGATCATGGTCGCTCTCCTCTCAAAAGCGTTTTCCAGCGAAGTGGGTACCGGTTCGCGTGAAGAAAACGCGTCAAACGTAGAGCCGTTCGCAGGCGTAGGCGTAGCCTATGCCGACTGCGAAGAAGCCGAGGCCGAGGGCCAGCATGACGACATCCCACATGAAAATGCTCCTTGTCGCGCTTGTTGCCGCGCGCAACTTCTGCGCTTTTTCGGGAAGGCGAATTGCGATGGATCAATCGCGGATCGGATTGTAACCCTTGCCTTGCCCGTATCAGTGGCGGTGAAGTGCCACCCGGCGCATAGGTTTTCGAGGCGGGAGCAATGGCAACGTTATAGGAATCTCATAAAAGCCCCGTGGTTCGGAGCCAGCCAAGCGGGTCGGACCCGTAAGCCTCTGACCCCATTGCCAGTAGACGGCTGTCACACAGCCCGGGCACACGGCGCAGGGGGCCTGCTGTGGTTGCGCCAAACCTGTCCGTCGTGGGCGGAAAGCCCCCTACCCGCCGGCCTTTATGACATCTTTATTTCTGAGGCCTTCGCCTCACCTCGTTTTCAAATGGCGTTTTGACCATCTTGGCACGTGGCGGCTGCCGACAGCGGCCGCGACTATGCGAGATAATGCCATGCCCCTCCTCAGAGAACATCGCGATCCCGCCGAACTCAGCGACCGGCTTCGCACCGCGCATGCGGTGACGGCCGAGCTGATGTCGGAGATTATCGGCGAGGCGTGCCGGCGCTTTCCGTCGATGGGACAGTCCGAAAAGACCGCTCGGATCGAACGATTGCTTCGGTCCGAAGCCTGGACCGATGCCGCGCTGGCGCTGATCGACCTCGAGCTGCCGCTGTGGCAGGTCCGCCGCATCGCCTATGACGAGGGCGAGTGGTACTGCGCGCTGTCGCGCGAGCGCGAGCTGCCCGACTGGCTCGACCGCTCGATCGAAGCCCGCCACGCGGATCTGCCGCTGGCGATCCTGAGCGCGTTCGTCGAGGCCCAGCGCGTCAGCGCGCCGGCGAGCCAGTCCGAGCGTCCCGACGGTATCGCGCGACGCGAACCCGCTCTACGAGCCGGTCTGCTGCGACAATTTCGCGTAACGCCGCGGATCGAACCGGCGTCGGAGCTACGAGGCCTTGGCGCAGCTTCCCAATCTGTCGCGAGAACTGAGATCGACCCAGGTGCTCGTTCGCTTTTTCCTGCGCATGAGCATCCTGGCCGTCTTCGCGGCCTTCGCCAGCGTCGGCTTCGGCAGGGGCCTTGCCGCACTGCTGTGGATGTCCGATCATCCTCAGCGCCGTCGTCGGCGCGATGCGGCGCGAGCCGCCGTTCGACGCAGTTCTCAACCACTGGGACGAGATGATGGCCTACGCGGCCCTGTGTTGCCTGGTCAGCGGCTTCGATCGATCCGTCCCGGTCTGAGACGGCCCGGCGACGATCCTATGCGGCTCCTATGAGATCGCCGCCGTGTCGCCCTCGAATTCATATCCGGCCGGGAAGATATTGGGCGGCATGAGTCAAGCAGTCTCCCGACCACCCGACAGCCATCCGAACAATCCGCATGGAAGAACATGGCGACGGATGTGTCCGCGGCGTCGGAAGTACGCGCTACTCGGCCACCGGAAGGAATACCAACGTGAAGCTCGTCGAACCTCCATCGTGCAGCTCTGCATCTGCGATCGTCTTCATCGGCAAGAACAGCCGCGGCCAATGGGTCGCCCAGGAACAGAACGGTCTGTATGGCGGCCTGTTCGTCAGCCGCGCGCAAGCCGTCAAATACGCGCTGTTCGAGAACGGCCATCACCCCGAAACCATCATCGAGCTGTCGCGCGAAATCGAACTCGACATGGGCGGCAAGCTCCCCCTCCCCGCCGCCGGCACCCGGCGCGCCGCATGACAAATCGAGTACCCGCCGCAACCGTCATTCAGGAGAGCCAGATGGTTCAGCCTCATTCCGTTTCGAACCGGGAGCAGGTCGTCGACACCATGATCGGGCTCACCCGCCTGTCCCATCTGCATCGCGCCATCGTCGCCGGCAGCGACAGCCTGGAACTCTATCTTGCGCTGCGGCGGCGCGGGTTCATTCGCGTCGGCCACTGCCGCGACCTGCCGCATTCCAAAGGGACAGCACGCGGTCGGCCTGATCACGGGGCAAAACTCGCTTCAGGCCATCGAGACGGCGCTTGACCCAGATCTCGCAATTCCTCTCACCCAACGCAGCCATTGCCGTCCTGATCGATTCCCGCGAAAGCGGCCTCTGCGCTGAAAATCCGGAGCAAGCTGGAACAGATGGGTTTTCGGATCGAGGCCGGCGTCAGCTGCCAGCAGGGCCTGGTGCTTGTCCGCCTATCGGCAGGGCTTCGGCCAGATGGAAAACGCAGCGTGATATCCGATGAAACACCGCGCACATCCCGCCACCTGGCTGGCGGGTTACATCCCCGACCTTCCCACGCCCTTCGATGAAGAACGGTGAACTCGATCTGGCGGCATTCGCAAGACTTTGCGAACGCCAGATCGAGGCCGACGTCTCGGCCATCGTGGTCGGCGAAACCGCCGGCGAAGCCTCCACGCTGACGCCGGCCGAGCACGACAGCATCGTATCCGCACCGCCGTCGAGATCGCGCGCGGCCGCGTCCGCGTCATTGCGGGGGCGGGATCGAATTCGACCAGCCAGGCCATCGAGCTGACGCGGCGCGCCGAGGCCGCCGGCGCCGATGCGGTGCTTTCGGTGGTCCCTTATTACAACAAGCCGATGCAGACCGGCATTTACGCGCACTTTCGGGCGATCGCCGACACAGACCTCGCTGCCCATCATCCTGCACGACATTCCCTCCCGGACCATCCGCGAGCTGTCCGACGACACGCTGGCGCGGCTGGCGGAATCGTCGCAGTTCATCGGATTGAGGGATGGGACCGGCGACGTCACGCGTCCGATGCGCTTGCGGCCGCTGCTGCCGCCGGGGTTTCGGCTGTTGTCCGGAGACGACGCAACCGCGCTGGCCTTCATCGCCGATGGCGGGGACGGCTGCATATCGCTCGTATCGAACATCGCACCGGATCTGTGCCGGACGATCTTCACGAGCTGCAGGCAGGGGCGGTTGCAATCCGCGCGATATTTGCAAAGCCGGCTGGCGCCGCTGACGGCTGCGCTCGCCAAGGAGAGCCCCGCGGCCCTGAAATATGCCCTGTGCCTGCTCGGCTTTATGTCGCCCGGTCACCCGCCTGCCGATCGTCGAACTGGACGATGCAGCGAAAGCCGAGGTCGCGAGCGCGATCGCCGGGATCGGCGACGAGGATCTCGCCTGTCCGATCGAGAGCTGGCATGGTGGCCGCTTTCCCAAGCCCTGGCCGCTACGTCGTTGGAGGCAGCTCGAATGAGTTCGAACGTTCCCGGAGCTGAATGGCACGCCAGGACACTGCGCGCGTGGCAACTGGCGATTCTGCGTTTCGCGGTTACCCTGGACAAGGCCGACAGACTGGCCGCTCTGGCCATTGCCAGCGAGATCGACAGGCTTGGCCCAGAGGACAAGCCGGGGTTCGGTTTCTTTCGGCAGGACCAGCGCCGAGCTATGCGCCGCCATTCTGCAGCCGAACGAGCTCAACGCCGCGGTCTTGCGGCAGCACCTTGCGCGGATCGACGACGGCCGGCTGCGGCGCGCCTTCGCCGCGGCCATCGAAACCGGCGAGCCGAAGACATCTTCGACCGGCAAACCGTTCAAACACGACGATGGCCTCTGGAGGGGGCTTTCCCCGCGAACCAGCCAGCCGGTTCGTGGGTTGCGCAGGAGGTGAGGGATAGCGCCGCGAATTCAGGCGCGGTCGGCAGACGCGCGATCGAGCGAATGTTTTTCGTGCCATTTAGGCCCGGGACCGCGCATATAATGGTCGTGCGGGCGGTATTTCCTGCTCGGACCGTCCCAGGACGGGCCGAGAAACGTCAGCACGGCGCCGGCGGTGTTGCGAAGAAGAGAAACCAGAACGGATACGGTGAACGAAATTCGTGGCATATGAGACGCTCCACGCGAAAACGAGAATCCGAATCGGCGGGCCTGACGGCCCGCCTTCCCTCACGAACGTTCTGTCGGCGGGAATTCGCGCGTCACCCAATTATTATTGGGCCGGTCCAGGCGAATACCCACGCAGCTCGAGCTCACGCTCCATACGCCGCAGCTTCGCATCAGCGATCGCCTCGATCATGTTCTTCAGGTAGCCGTTGACGCGCCTCAAAGCATTGCGCGCGTGGACGCGAGCGCGTTTTCCCGGCGTCCTGCCGAAACGATAGTCGCCCGATGAATTGCTTCGGGCCATGAGATACGACCGATAATCATCGTCGTAGATCAAATCCCGGTATTCATCATCGTTGGTAAGAAAGTGACACATCTTCGATCTCCACGTCAGCCCGGATTGCGAGCTATTGGGATGAAGATGCGGATGAGGGCATAGGAAATCGAGGCGGCCTGCGACTCTCCGTTATAGGCGCGGCATAAGTGGCCGGAGCGGGTTGCGGCGGCACGCTATTTCTCCTCCGGAATTTTTATATCTCTCCTATGAGAGGCAACGCTGGGCCATCTGGCATTCCTACGGCCTCTCGTCGGCACATCATGGCCGTTGGATTCGAGGAGACCACCATGGCTGCGATCACCTTCAATACCGTACATCAGAAGCAACACGCCCGCGAACAGCTCAAGACCGTCATCGCCCGTCTCCATGAAATGCTCGACGCGTTTGTCAGCAACCGGATGCAACGGGCTGCGGCGGAGGCCGGGTATGCCCGTCCGCGGCAGCTCCAGGGACCTGCGGCGCAACCGCTGGACACGCAATGACCGCCATGACGCTGGCACACACAAATCTTTCCCGCGGCAATTGCCCGGATGTCCGACCCTTGCGGCCGGACGGGAGAGCGAACGACCCGGCATGGGGCTGGCCGCTGCGCCCGCAACCGTCAGCACGTTATTCGTTCCGCTCGATCCCGGCATCATCAATGAGGTCATCCCGGCGTTCTTCATCGGGCGCAACATGGAAGGTTTTTCGGTGGCACGCGACGCCAATGGCCAGATCGGCGGAATTTTCCTGCTCGAAAACTCCGCGCTCTCGTTCGCGAGAAGAAATAGCCGGGCTGCAGGCTGCGCGACCATATATCCGTCCGAGCGGTTCGAACTCGACCTCGAAAACAAAGGCAATCCATCCGGATGGTGGCCATGAGCAATGCCGCGCTGACTCCATGCCCGGACACATCGCCCACGACGGTAGCGATGTGCTCGGGGCTTCGGCAACAGACCTCGGAATAGTCCATGTAATCGAAGTAATCACCGCCGATGAGGCCGGAATATACGGATCGTCCGCTGACATCCAGGCCCTCGACGCAGGGCGGTTGCTGGGGCAACAGATTCTCCTGAATTGCCTTCGCCACCAACAGGCAAGCCTTCATTCTGACTAAGTCATCCGGGAAACAGTTTTCGACATCCATACGTTTATGCCTCGCGCCTAACCAGAATCTAATAAAAAAGAATCAAAAATAGAACGGCCAGAAGCTGGCAAAAATAAGGAATACCCCAGCAACGTTACAGCTGATCCGGCGTAAAGGAGGGTTCGAGGCGAATAGGAAGGCGGATAGAACAAGCCATGCGCCGACGGCGGATACCGTCCAACCCAACCATTTCCCGAAGGTGAAGCCTGCCCAGCCAGCTAATCCCGCTAACAGGACGCCGGCCGTCAAATGGTTCACTAAATTGCCCCGGGGGTATGGCGAAATGACCCCGGCCGAGAGCAAAAGCCACAGCCCGACAAATAGGTAAGAGCAATCATGGCACATGGTTTGAGCAACCTTCCGGCCCGCCTGCAGCTTAGGCCGATATAAGACGCGGGTCAGGGACAGACGATGATGTTCCGCGCCCAGAGACAGTCGCCGCAGGTGGGGAAGTGGTTACCGAAGCAGTCCTCCTGGTTGGATTCGGCGAAATCGCAACCGCCGCAGTGAACGCAGGGAGAGAAATCAAAATCCAGCACCCGCTTGCGGAAGCGCTTGAACTCATCCTTGTTCCAGATCTTCAGGATGTCCTCGGTTGCAGCGTTCCCCAGCGTGTAGCGATGGATGGTTTTTTCGCGTTCCAGCACAAAGCACCGGTAGGAGTGCATCAGCGCGACGCAGGGGCTGACCTCGCCGTCCCAGGCGACCACCACCGACCCTCGCTCCACGAAGCGGCAGTGACCGTCGGCATCCGGGTTGCGATGAATGCTCTGGATCGGCTCGGCCGTGCACCCTGACCAAAGCAGATCGTTGAAGGCGTCCAGGTGCTCACGGCGGGCATCGAACCGCGGCACGGAGATTTTAGGGAACCAGGGGGATTTACCGTTCGACCAGGGCCGGTCGGCCGACATCCAGTAGAGGATTTCGCCTTTAAGCTCTTCGGCGTAAGGCAGCACATTGGTGAGAATGATGAAGCCTGCGCCCATGTCGATCGCGAGCCTGCGAAGTTTCCGGACTTCGCCGAGATTGCGCCGCATCAGCACGAATTCGATCCCGATATCCGGGTTCTCGCGGCGCATGCTGCGGCGCAGCCGCCGCAATCCCTTCACGTTGGATTTTACCCGGTCCAGGTCCGCGCCGGTGCGGTTTTCGGCGTGCGTTGCCGGCGTGGCCCCGTCCACGGACACGATCAGTCGACCCAGCCCGGCTTCGATCAGGGAAATCGCTTTCTCTTCATCCAGCAACAGGCCGTTCGTGATCAGCTCCGTGTCGGCTCCCAGCTGACTGGCCGCAGCCACCATGTCCGCAATGTGGGGATGCAGCAGCGGCTCACCCATGCCCCAAAACGAAACGGTATGCAGCGCCGGTGCCCGGCGCAGCCCTTCGATCAGGCCATTGAAGGTCGCCATCGTCATGGATCCGGTGGGCTCGGTCCACGAGTGGCGCATGCAGGTGCGGCAGTTCAGGTTGCAGGCGGAGGTCGGTTCGACGTAGGCACGGCTCAGCGGCGGGTCTTCGGGGAAGACCAGCAGTCCGTTCGGGGTCTGCCGAATCACAACTTTGGAACCCGGGGCCAACCCCCATCTATTACGCTGATCATCGGTGAAGACGAGGGACCCGTCCAGGGCGATTTGCAGCGTTTCCGGTTCGAATTCTGTCATGTTTATGGGCGCTTCCGTAAGCATATGCTTTGGGGTGCGTGCAGGCGTTGAGATCACTTCTGCGTTATAGGCTCGCCGGATTCCACCGGCAGTCCCGCCTGCTGCCAGACGGTCCAGCCATTGACCAGCACCCGGGAGTTCGTAAAACCGGCGTCACGCAGGAACAGCGCCAGGTCATGGCTCAACTCGCAGGTTTCTCCGTCGCAATACGTGACGATCCGGGTCTTTAAGTCCAGGTCCTGGGTGGCGCCGATGAAGTTGCTGTCCACCTCCTGCCAAGGCAGGCTGCGGGCGTCTTGAATCCGGCCTTTGACGTAGTCGTCGAGCGAACGGGCGTCGATGAACACCGCCGCGTGGGTAAAAAAGAGCTTCTCCGCTTCTTCCAGGGGGATGTCCATGCGCTCGCCGGTGGCGGCGGTCATCCGCGCCGCCACCGAAAAGTCGCCAACCAGGGGCAGGCGATCCGCCCGCAAGGCGTTGACCGCCAGCGCCAAGGTGGCGCTCAAAACCACCAACACCGGGACCTGCCAGCCCGCCTGTTTCCAGGATGCGTTGGAATCGAACATGACCACTTTCTTTTTCCCGATTAGGCAAATGGGGTTAGGGGGATTTTCAACTCGACTTCCTCGAAAGTCGTCAAGCGTCGAAATTAAACCGGCTAAGATATTCCTCCAGGCGCTGTTTGGCCGTCCCGGTGAGCGGCGGGCAGTCCGCGGCGCCTTTAGCCCCTTCGGCCGCCCGCGCAGCGAAAACCATGCAGGTCGGCTCTCTGCACTCGCGGCAGTTGGTGCGGGGCAGCAGCTTGAGAATTTCGATGACCAGGGGTTTGGGCGCTCCGTCGGTGCTGGGCGTAATATCCGCCCGCTGCTCCCAGGCCTGGTTGATTTCGCGTTTCAGCCATTCCAGGATCTTGTCCGCTTCCGCCTCGTCGTTTAAGGCGTTGATCGCGATCTCGCGGCCTTGAACGGTGATCAAACGTCCGCGTGAGCGGAAGACCACGGCCGGGGGGTTTTTCAGGTATTCGAAGCCCCCCAATACAGCATTCAGATACGGCAGCGCATCCGACACATCCTGGTCCAGGCTGGCGATGCAGTGCAGGGATTCAAACTGCGGGTTGCACTCCGCCCGGAATATTCTTTTCGTGTAGCTCTTCAGCAGCATGATTACCCCCTCTTTTCACTTTTCGATTCCGAGGTCCGCGCTGCCCCTGCAGCACAAAAGGAAACCATGCCGCGCCGGTTCGCTTTCGGCGGCCGTCCCGAGGCCGTAATGGTTCTCCGGCAAGACGGCCGCCCGAGAGCCCTCCTGCGCGCCCGCGAGGAGAGGGCCGAGCAAACAGCAGACGATCACCAGGGCGGCTTGGTGGGACAGGCGTCTCATCATCGGACCGCTCCTCACTTTCCGTTTTCAGGCTTCGGGGCGATTGTTTCCGGCCGGTGCGAGTCGCAGCTCAGAAACACCGCGTAAAACAAAAAAGCCCCTACAGCAAAAAACCCGAAATCCCGCAGCAGGTACCAGCCGGCGGACATCGCGGGTGCGTCGCTGCCGGTGCTGAAGCAGCCGCAGTTGACATCCAGCCCCCGCGCCATGTTGAAAATGAAAGCGGCCAGAAACACGACGAGAAGCCCGTTGACCGCCAGCACCGCGCCGGGCAGCCAGATGCCGGCCAGCAGGCACAGGCCCAGAAACAGCTCGAGCCACGGCAGTACAAGGGAAGTCAGGTTGACCAGGGCGTCCGGCAGGATCTGGTAGTTGTAGACGTCCTTGGCGAAGGCCGCCGGGTGGGCGATCTTATCGATGCTGGCATAGATAAAGATGCCGGCCAAGGCAAGCCGCGCCGCCAATCCGGCCCAACGCATGGTTTCAGACTCCTCGTAAGGCGCTGCTTCGAGTTTCAGACATGAGTGCCGCGTCCCGCAAGACAGTTGACACAACAGGTCGCCGTCGCCGCAGGCCGCGGTCTCGAACTGCAGCACGGGATGATCGATGCCGAAGGATGCCAGGAGGTCACGCCGTATTTTTTCGGCCAGCGGTTCCGTAGCGCTGACCGCCTGGTCGGGCACCACCACATGGCAGGAAAACGCGACGCTGCTCGAGGACACGTTCCAGGCATGCAGATAATGCACGCCGCAGACTTCCGGCAACTCCTGCAGGTGGCGGCGCACCTTCTCCAGGTCGAGATGGGAAGGGGTCGAGTTCATCAGGATCAGGCCCGACTCCTTGGCGATGCCCCAGCAGTTTTTAAGAATGAAGACGACGATCGCAAACGACAGCACGGGGTCCAGCCAGTACCAAGGCCGGTAGTAGAGGATGGCGCCAGTCACCAGCACGGCCACGGAGGTCAGCATGTCGCCCACCATGTGCCAGAAGGCCCCCCGGACGTTGAGGCTGTGTTGGGCGTCCCGGTGCAGCAGCCAGGCGGAAAGGCCGTTGCCGAGAATGCCTACGGCCGCCAGCCCCATCACGATGCCCCCGGAAACGGCCGCAGGGTTCCGCAGCCGTTCGGCGGCCTCGATGACGATGACGATTGCAGCGCCGATCAGCAGCGCGACATTGATCAAGGCCGCCAATACTTCGGCGCGCCGGTAGCCGAAGGTGTTGCGGACCGAGGCGCCGCGGCGTGCGATGCGAAAGGCCAGGTAGGCGATCAATATGGCGGCGAAGTCGCTGAAATTGTGCGTGGCGTCCGAAATCAATGCCATGCTGTTGGCCGTCACGCCGCCGATGATCTGGGCCACGGGGATCAGCAGGTTTAACCCTAAGGTCAAAAGCAGCCGCGTACCGGTTTGGTTTTCCATGGCGGGCGCGTGATGATGGCAGCAGCTGGAGCCGTCATCGGCGTGGTGGTCCCCAGCGGCTTTTGGCTCGGCTTGAAGTTGCCCGGCCGTTTCTTTTTTCATGGCAGACACTGCAGCTCTCCTGTGAAAATGACGGCGGGTCACGCCGCGGCGAAGTTCGCCCAGATCGGGTTGATAACAAAGTAAAGCCCCAGCAGGCAGATGACCACACCGGCGGCCTTGCGAAACCAGCCGCCGGCGTCCTGCCAAGCGCTGTTTTCGACCAGGCGGCGGACGGCGGCGGTGGAGCTGCCGGCAACGGCGATCGGCAGGCAGTGGCCGATGGCGAAGAGCAGGATGAAGATGATGCCGGTTGCCACCTCCTGCTGCACCGTGATGATGGCCAGAATCGGCGCGATGAAGCCGAAGGTGCACGAGCCGGACAAGATGCCGTAACCCAGGCCGAGGGCCAGTGCACCGGCGAGGCCCTTGAAATTCAGTCGGTAGAGCAGGCTGCCGGACATGGAACACGATTCAACGCCCAGCATTCCGAGAGCCACCCAGATCAACACCCCGCCGATCAGAACTTGCCACCAGCTGCCGATGTCCCCCAGCATGCGGCCCAGCAAGGCGCAGATCACGCCGATAACGGCGATGGTGATGAAAAGCCCAATGCTGAAGGCCACGGCATAGCCCGCCGCCTGGCGCGGCACCAAGGCTTTCTGCTGGCCGCCGACATAAGCGACGATGAGCGGAATGGAAGCCAGGTGACAGGGGCTGAACAGCACGCTGATCATCCCCCAGGCAAAGCACCCCGCTGCCGCCAGGAGGCTGCCGGCGACCATCCACTCGTTGACGGTTAGAAAAATCGCATCCAGCATGGCAGCTCCTATTGGACTCCCATTTTGGTGAGCTGTTCGACAATAGCCGCTTCGCTCATAAAACCGACATGCCGGGAAACCTCGCGTCCGTCGGCATCATAGAATATCTGGGTTGGAATGGCCCGGATGCCGAACCGAGGAGCCTGCTCGCGGT
>CAVTNA010000033.1:0-92901 GCA_963735835.1 uncultured Alphaproteobacteria bacterium
CGAATCCCAGGGCCGGCATTACCAGCTTTTCACTGCGCGCAAAGGAGCCTAAACGCTCAGCCATATCGTCCTGTGCTGGACCAAAAATGCGCCGGAAATCTTTGGCGAGAAACTTGCCCAACTTCTTGGCTGCTAATGCCGTGATCGTCTTCACCGACCATCTCCTGGACGGCATGATGCTATCATTTTGTGAAGAATCCGGAAGGCGAAAGACGTCAGTCGGTACGCTCCCAAGGTGAACGCAGTCCGCTCGGTGTGACGTTGCGACAGCCGCCTCTCGTTCGAGCTAATGAAGTGATCGAAAGGCTCGCTGGTTGCTGCGGTGCATGAGGACCGGTTTTTGGCACGAATGCGAAGTGCCGACCGGCTCAGAAACGGTCTGCTCCTCGGGGATATCGCCATTGCGCCCTGCGGTCCTGTGGATCCGACGCCCCCCTCCGGTTTTGGACGGGAACCTTTTCCCTTCAAGACCATCCAAGGTAGGCAGAGAGGAAAGCGCCGATGCGACGTCCAGTTACCTGTGGACGGACCGTTGGCGCCGGACAATACCGAGTTCTCGCATAGCGCGCACGCGGCTCGGGATGGATGCCTTCGAACATAACCAGGGAGGACAACCAATGGAACAGGATCTTTCGACTTCCATCACAAGACGAAGTCTAGTCGCAGGGCTGGCGCTGAGCGCCGCGCCAGTCGCTTTGGCGGGGGCTAATAACGCCTGCGCGCAGGCGAAGGAAACCACGTCTGAGAAAAGTCTGTATGAGCGGCTTGGGGGCGTATTCGCCATCGCGGCGGTGGTGGATCACTTCAGCGACGCCGTCGTCAAGAACCCGGTCGTGGGCCAGAAGTCCAAGAACCCGCAACTGCGAGAATGGCACACCAAGAACCTGAAAGGGTGCCCGGCCTCAAGTTCATGCGCACGCTGTGGGTCTGCAACGTTTCGGGTGGGCCCTTCCAGTTCACCGCTACCAAGCCCGGCAAGACGCCGCTCGGCCTTGAGGAGGCCCACCGCGATCTTCGAATCTCCCGGCCGAATTCGATGAGGTCGCAGCCGAACTCGGACGAACCCTAGACTTCGCCAAAGTCCCGAAGCGTCAGAAGGCCGAAGTACCTGGCAGCTTTTGCCGCCCACAAGGACGAGGTCACCGCCGGCTACGTTGCGGCCGCCAAGCGCGGCTGAAGCTGCTGTCCAAACGATCCCGCTCAGCCCAAGCCGGGCGGGAAGTGTTGCTGCGTCTCAACGCGGTCCTCGGCTGGCCGGAAGTGGACCAGCGATCAAGCTGAGGAACCCACCTTTTGGTTTTCCTGCAGCGCACAACTGAAAGAACCCGCTCCTATCCGAACCAAACAACACCCGAGCCGTTACGGTCCCGCCTTAGAACTGGTCCCGCCTTAGAATGGAGAGATGGCCATGCGTGTTTTTGCGACAGCCACGATATTCTTACTTTCATCCAGCCTCGTTCCTGCACTCGCCCAAGAGCGGGGAAGGGCTCCGGCTGAGAGTCAGTCCGAGACGGCTCCGGCCCCTACTCAGCCCCAGACTGTTCCTGTGCAGCCCGAGCGAACCCCACAGCAATCGGAGCAAGCTCGTAAGCAAGGTCAGGATCGGGCGGAGGACGTCCAGGTCGGTCGCGATTGGAGAACGCAATCGCGCGACGGCGACAAGATGGGTCGCATGGGCAAGGATGGCATGGGACGAATGATGGAAGGTATGGGTCCCATGGGCGAAGACGAGATGGCGCGAATGAAGGACCACATGAGGATGTGCCGGCAAATGATGAAGCGCTGGGGTTACAGAATGCACCGCGACAGTGATGACATGGACAGCGACGCAGACCGAGGAGACCGAAGCTCTGATCGGTCAGACCGAGATCGTTACGGCCGTTCTTACGATGAAGGTCGATCTTCGCGTCGGGTGAAAGTCTGCATCGAGGACGAAAACGGCGACGAGTATTGCCGATATCGCAATCGGTAACCGTCTAGCGGGGCTTCGCCCCCCGTTCAGGAAAGCGTCCCCAAAGCCCGCAGTTAATAGGTCGGGCCGCCTTGCCGTCCGACACCTTGTCCTCCGGGCGGGACCGCGCCTACATGTTCATACCTCGTCATCAATTTAGTAGATAAGCTTCCACTGTTGCAACGTGAACCGATCGGCGGATTTTCTCCGAACGCTCGATTGACGATTTGCGTTGATTGGCGGAGGTACGGGTCTGCGCAGCGTCGCGGAATATTTGGCAAGGGCTGCGGAGTTCGATGAACTTGCGAGATCGAGCAGCGAACCGGCTTTAGAAAAGCGATACGCTGATATAGCGTAATGCTTACCGCCTTTTGGCGCGCGAGCGGCAATGGCTCATCGAAACCGGCTCTATCGAGCCGGAGTTCGGCGTGCGTCTGCCGGGTTTATCCCTCTGGACACCAAATATATATAATGGTTGCGCGAAGCCGACGGAGTAACGGAAGGAGGGGCGGCGTTAGCCGCCCTTCGACATCGTGATATTGACGCCTCTGATCTCGCCCTTGGAGCTGATCTGGACCGTCTGCTTGTTGCCGGTGGTCCGCAAGGTCACGCTGGCGGCAAATCCCGAAGCCTCGACGAACACCTCGATCTGGCCACCACCGGCCGTGCCCTGCAGATTGCCGAAAAGATTCCGGCTCGCTTCGCTCCAGTTGCCGGAAATGCGGTTACCCTGGCTCGTAACGTCGGTACTCAAGTCGAATTTGTAGCTGTCGCTGGCGCAACGGAGAGTTTGCTTCAGACCCAGTCCGGTGCTGTTGACATTGTAGCTGGCCTTGCATCGGATGCGCTCGGTTTTTCCGTCGGAAAGCGCGACTGTGCCGTTGCCGGACCACGATCCGTTAAAACCGGCAAATGGTTCCGACTGTGCATGGCTTACCGACACCGACATCATGAGCGCGGCGCCGACCCCAGCAGCCTTGATAGCCAGCCCGGACAACCTGGAACCAAACAATTTCATATCGAATTTTCCCATTCAAATGATGTTCTTATATAAGCTGGGATTCCTCAGATAGTTCGCGAACTGGCTTGGATATTCGTGGTCTTCCCGGATCCCTGCAAGGCAGACGTGCAATTCGGACAGTTACCGCCACCTGGCCATCGGGACTATGACGTAACGTCCATGGGTGACGACCTTGGCGCCGCCGCGGGATTGGGTGAGCGAGCGCACCAACTACCCTCGTCATGTCGCCCAATTGGACTTGGCGCTTGAAGTCCGATGGCGGCGTCGTCAATGTCGATTCGACTGGCCGCGGCCGAAGAACAATGTCAGCAACTATGTCAGCGCCGACGTCTCGGTTGATCCAAAAGCGATCACGGACCTCGTAGTGCGCTGAAAAGCAACGCAGCAGCAGAGAGGTCAACAAAATCGGCACTTTTCGGTCCTGACCTGCTGGGCTGATGATGTCCGATTATGGGGGGGCAAAGTGTACTTCCCGGTTGCCCTGGTCGAGGTTCGCCCATGACCCCTTTCGTACGTCGGGCGGTTCACGGCTCATACTTAATTCGTCGTCGGCCTAACTGCTGACCTTGCCACGGCGTTCGAGTTTGCAAACGTCAATCATGAAGACATTTGAGCCGCAGAGGTCGCGAGCCAAAAGCAATGATCGTTTCATCCCCGCGTTTGGAACAGCTCTTCACGGTGGAGTAAGCAAGCTTTAACCAAACCGGCGGTACTCTCAAATTGGGCATTCTGAGGGGCGTTTGTGTGCTGGCTCGCGGCCAGCTAATAGCAGTGGCGTGTACAATGGCCATAGACCCAGACGAACCCGTTATCCTGACTAATCACGGCAGCATGAAACTACGCTCGGCAGTTGCAAGAACGATGATCTTGCCACTCAGGGAACGCAAGCGCGCGACAATCGTCCGCGAAGGTACGTCAGCCATTTTGAAGTTTGAGCAGATTAAGGATCTCGCAGCGCAATGGGAGTTGGAACCCTCTCATAGCCTATGACGGCCGCGAACGTCCGACGATGTGAAACCGCGCGTTCTACGACCCAGCGGCTTCTAAGCAACGCGCTACTGAAAGCGTTGCACAAAAACTCTGCCAGTGTCGATCACCGATCATCCGCCGCAAATCGAACGACGCATAGCATGTGAAAGTGCGCGACAATTGTTAAGCTGCTTCCATCCGTTAAGTTTCGCACGGTGATTTGAGCGCTGCCCTAAGAACTTCCAGCCCGGACGTCTTTGGTCCCTTCTGGGTGACGCGACCGCGCTGAATAAGGTCAGCTGTTTCGACGCCGTCATCACCACATAATGCCCCGCCCCCGAAGAGCTTAAAGAGTATCCTTTGTTGACGGCGCGTAAGACGGGATCTTTAGATAAATGCTTAATAGATTGTCGCTATGTTCACTGACGCGCGGATTAGTATTGCGTACCGCGCTAAGTGTCGAACTAGGCGCGCTCAGCTTCGGGCCAAGCAAGCATATGACGAGCATCCTGTCGTTCGTCCCCTCACCACGACTCGGCGCTCAGCACAATCCGTCGGGCTGAAACAGGCGTCGACGAAGAGCGTCGGTAAAGCAAGCCTGGCACGTAACGATTTGCGCGAACACCTCGATGGGCTCGTAGCGCCACGCTTGCTGAACTTTGCCAAATTCGACTCCATACATATGCCAATTATCCAGCTGATCGTTGGCCTGGACCCGTAACAGCGATGGCTTCCTTGACGCAGTTGCCTATCCGTCGCGATGCTCGGAGATTGGATTTGGAAAGTCTTCTCCGGCCAGCTCCCCCAAAACTCCCCAGGGCGCGACCTCAAGCAAGATTTCCGTGTTGGCCTCACCAATAACTGTCCCGAGATTTAACCTGGAGAAGGTTGAGCTCGCAACGCGATGGACGCGGCAGAAGACTCTGGACGCGCTTACTAAATGATAGACCAGCGCATTTGTTGACGGAGCCCTCTGACTTCGCATGCCCCGCCCTTATCGGCAGGCGAAGTCTCCAATTCGAGCCGGTTAAATGGCCTTGAAAGCGTCGCGCGTCGCTACGCGAGCCACCGCTTTCGTCGCTTGTAGCTCTTGCCGTCGCGGAAGCTCTTACGTTCGGTGCCCCCGATGCCGAGGTAGAACTCCTTGATGTCCTCGTTCTCGCGCAGGGTCTTGTAGCTCTTGCCGTCGCGGAAGCTCTTACGATCGGTACCTCCGATACCGAGGTAGAACTCCTTGACGTCCTCGTTCTCGCGCAAGGCTTTGGCCTCGCCGTCCATCACTATGCGGCCGTTTTCGAGAATATAGCCGTGAGTTGCAAATCGTAATGCGACGTTGGTGTTTTGCTCGGCCAGAAGGAAGCTAACCCCTTCCTTGGTATTGATGTCGTGAACGATCTCGAAGATATGTTCGACGATTTGCGGCGCAAGGCCCATCGACGGCTCATCCAGCAAGACCATGTTCGGTTTCGCCATCAGCGCGCGACCGATGGCGCACATCTGCTGCTCCCCTCCCGAGACATAGCCCGCCTGACTGTCGCGCCGTTCGCGCAATCGCGGAAAATAATTGTAGACCATTTCGAGCGAAGCTGCCGTTCCGGCGCGCCCGTCTTGACGGGTGAAGGCTCCGGTAAGCAGATTTTCCTCGATCGACAGATGACCGAAGCAGTGACGGCCTTCCATCACCTGAATGCAGCCGCGCCGGACCAGATCGTTGGGTGTCAGGCCATCGACCCGCTCACCGTTCAATTCGATCGAGCCTCTGGTGACTGCGCCACGTTCGGATCGAATCAGATTTGAGACGGCTTTCAGTGTGGTCGATTTGCCCGCACCGTTTGCGCCGAGAATAGCGACGATTCCCCCCTTCGGGACCGAGATCGAGACGCCTTTCAGCACCAGAATGACGTGATCATAAATCACCTCGATATTGTTGATTGAGAGAATTGGCTTGGCGGCCTCCGTCCGTGGCTTGGCTTGATGGGCAGTTACGATGGACACGAACAGCGCTCCGGAAGTGGCGGTCAACAGGCGATTTGTCAAAGGCGCTTCCGGCAAAGCGAAATCCGCTTTGCCGGAAGTTGTCTGGGAGCCTGATCTAAACTCTTTGGATCAGGCCCGCTTTCTATCTTTTCCTTCGAGCATCATCGTTCCCGAAAACGGTTCCCACTTTTCGGGATCGCGCGATCTCAGCTCTCCTTGGAGCAATCACGCGGGGTGATCTTCTTCTCCGCGGCGTACTTGGCCGCGGTCTCCTTGACCATCGGATCGAGCAGCGACAGGTCGGCCGTGTAGAAATCCGAGATGATCTTCCACGCCTTGCCGTCCCACTGCTGGACGCGGGCTTGATCCGCGCCTTGATGATTTGAACAGGAGAGTTTGAGCGGCTTAAGCATTTCCGCAAAGCCCAGTTCCTTCAGTCGCGCGGCCGAAAGGTCGAGGTTCTCGAAGCCCCAGCGAATTTGCTCGCCGGTCAGCGGCTTGTTGCCGTACTTCTTCTGGGCGGTACGGATCGCTTCCACGCCGAGCATCGAGTTGATCAAGCCGCGGTTGTAGAGCACCTGTCCGACAGTATCGGCGCCGGCCGACTTGTTCTTTGCCACCACGTACTTGTCGATATCGGCATGCACGGCAAACTTGCCGGCGGGATGCTGAAGCATCAACGCCTTGTATCCGATCGCCTGATCGCCCGCGGGGATCACGTCGGGCTCGGCACCCGACCACCAGACACCGATGATCTTGTCACGCGGATAGGCGACCGCCGCAGCTTCCTTGATCGCAGTCGAGTTCATCACGCCCCAGCCCCACAGCAGGACGTAATCAGGCCGGTCCTGGCGAATGGCGAGCCATTGCGATTTCTGCTCAACTCCGGGATGGGTCACGGGAATGGCCTTGAACTCGAAACCATCCTTCTTCGCAAGCGCTTCCAGCGCGACGATCGGTTCCTTGCCATAGGGGCTGTCATGATAGACGAGGCTGATCTTCTTGCCCTTCAGGTTGGCGACACCGCCCATCTCCTTGGCGATGTGCTGGATCGCAACGTCCGCCGCGGTCCAGTAGCTGCCGATGGCAATGAAATTCCACGGGAAACACCGTGCCATCCTTGCTCTCCGACCTGCCGTAACCAAGCGTCAGCAGCGGTATCTTGTCGCCGGGCACCTTCTCCGTCAGCGCGAAGGTGATGCCGGTCGACAGCGGCGAGAAATAGCCCGCGCCGGTGGATCCCTTGCCCTTCAGACGCTCGTAGCATTCGACGCCCTTGTCGGTGGCGTAGCCGGTCTCGCATTCCTCGAACGCGATTTTGACACCGTTGATGCCGCCGTCGCGCTCGTTGATCATGGTCCAGTAATCGACAACCCCATTCGCGAACGGAACTCCGTTCGGCGCATAGGGCCCGGTGCGATAGACGAGCGCCGGCAGGAACTGTTCATTGGCTTGCGCGAATGCCGGCTCGGCCAGCGCTGTGCCGCCGATGGCAGCCAGCGCAAGGCCCAGAAGCTTATATGACATCAAGAATCCTCCACATTGTTTCCTCCGGGAATTCCCGTGAGGCACACGCGAGCCTTGAAATCTTCTTAAGGACCGGCGTCGCCGCTCCGCGCTGCGACGCATCCCTTCGCCGCTGGCCGCAAGATCAGTATGGGTACGGCCAGAGTCGCATTTTCTCCTTTACGAGACCCCACAACCGCGCGAACCCGCGCGGCTCGACGATCAGGAGATAACATATCAGCGCGCCGGTAATGATCGACACGAGATGCGAGACGGTCTCGACCGAAATATGTAGACCCAGCGCGTGCGGCAATTGATCAAGCAAGATCGGCAAAATCAGAATGAAACGCAGCGCCCAGAAACGATCCCATGATCGATCCAAGACCGCCGATAATTACCATGAAAAGCAGCTGGAACGACCGATCGATATTGAACGCCAGCGGCTCCCATGAGCCGAGATGGACGAAGGCCCAGAGCGCGCCGGCGACACCAATGATGAATGACGAGATCGCGAATGCCGTCAGCTTCGCGTACAGCGGGCGAATGCCGATGATCTCGGCGGCGATGTCCATGTCGCGGATCGCCATCCATTGACGGCCAACCATGCTGCGCGTCAAATTCTTCGCCAGCAGCGCCAGCACCGTTACGAACGACAGCGTCAGCAAGTAGCGTTCCGTCGGGGAATTCCAGGACCGCTGCCGAAAAACTCAAGATTCGGCGCGTTCACCGAACCGGACGGCGTATAGTTCGTGAACCATTTCACGCGCAGGAATAGCCAGTCGAAAAAGAACTGCGCGGCAAGCGTAGCGACGGCGAGATAGAGCCCCTTGATGCGCAGGCTTGGAATTCCGAACAGGATCCCGACCAGGGCCGCGACGCCGCCACCGAGCAGGATCGAAATCAGCAACGGCAGTTCCGGAATTCGCAGCGCGAAATTGTAGGCCGAATAGGCGCCGACGGCCATGAACG
Source organism: uncultured Alphaproteobacteria bacterium (assembly GCA_963735835.1). Classification (GTDB taxonomy): domain Bacteria; phylum Pseudomonadota; class Alphaproteobacteria; order Rhizobiales; family Xanthobacteraceae; genus Bradyrhizobium. The sequence continues at coordinate 8,394 of CAVTNA010000033.1, forward strand.
CACCTGCGCCGAGGGAGATTTGGCCACAATAGCCGACCAAAATATTGAGCCCGATCGCCGCCAGCGCCAGGATCAGGAACGGAATCAGGAGCGCTTTAAAGATGTAGTCGTGGCCGAACGGCCCGACGCCCATGATTGCGAGCAGCGGCACGCCGGCAAAGGCAAACAGCAGCAGCAACCCGATGGCGATCTTGTCTTGCCGGATCGGGAAGATCGCCGCGTCAGCGGCGTAGCTCGTCTTGTATTGGCCGTTCTCGCGATAGAGCATTGATGAGAACTTTGTTCGATGATTTACCCGGTTTCTAGATTCGCTCGATGATGCGTTCGCCGAATACGCCTTGCGGCCTGACCAGCAGGACTGCGAGAGCCAGCACGAAGGCGAACCAGTATTCAATGCCGCCGCCGATCAGCGGCCCGAGGTAGGCTTCCGCCAATTTTTCTCCTGCGCCGACGATCAGTCCGCCGACAATGGCGCCCGGTACCGAGGTGAGGCCGCCGATAATCAGAACCGGCAGCGCTTTCAGGGCAAGAAACGTGATCGAGAACTGCACGCCGAGCTTGGTACCCCAGACGGTGGCGGCGACCAGCGCCACGAGGCCTGCGACCAGCCACACGACGAACCAGATCCAGCTGATCGGAATGCCGACCGACTGGGCGGCGGCGTGATCGTCCGCGACGGCGCGGAGCGCGCGGCCGGTTTTCGTCCGCTGGAAGAAAATGGCGAGACCTGCGACTAGAAAAGCGGCGATCAGGCCGCCCCAGACATCGAGCTTGTTGACGAGGACGCCGCCCGGAAACAGGTTTTGCAGCGCGAACCAAGCGTCCGTCGGGTACAGCTTGAGCGGATAGACGTCCGATCCGAACGCCAGCTGGGCCGCGCCTTCAATGATGAATGTGGCGCCGATGGTCGACATGAACAGGATCAGGCCGTCCTGATTGACCAGCGGGCCGAGCACGAAACGCTCGATAACCCACGCCGTAAACGCCATCACAAGCGAGGCGAACAAGAGCGCGCCGACCACGGCGACAGCGAATGGCATGCTGTGTGCGACCAAGAAATCGAGCGAGCGCACCAGCGCAAGGCCGGCCAGCAGAACCATCGAACCTTGCGCGAAGTTGAACACGCCCGACGCCTTGAAGATCAGCACGAAACCGAGCGCGACGAGCGAGTAGAGGACGCCCGCCAGCAGACCGCCGCTCAGCACTTCGATGAAGTTACCCAAACTTGCCAAGATCAATGCACCTTAATGGGAGACGCCGAGATAGGCGTCGATAACTGTCTGGTTCTTCTGCACTTCGTCAGGCGTTCCGTCGGCGATCAGTTGACCGTATTCCAGAACCGCTACCCGGTCCGACAAATCCATCACCACGCCCATGTCGTGCTCGATGAGCGCCATGGTCGTGCCCAACTGCTGGTTGATGTCGATGATGAAGCGGCTCATGTCCTGCTTCTCCTCGAGATTCATTCCGGCCATGGGTTCGTCGAGCAACAGCAACTCCGGCTCGGTTGCCAGGGCACGGCCAAGCTCTACCCGCTTCTGCAGACCATACGGCAGCTTGCCAACAGGGGTCTTGCGGATCGCCTGGATTTCGAGGAAGTCGATGATCTTCTCCACCACCTCGCGGTGCTCGATCTCCTGCTTAAGCGCCGGGCCCCAATAGAGCGCCTGCGAGAACAGGCTGTTGCTCATCTTCAATGTACGCCCCGCCATGATGTTGTCGAGCGTCGACATGCCTTTGAAGAGGGCGACGTTCTGGAAAGTGCGCGCAATGCCCTGGGTGGCAGCGATGTAGGGGCGCATCCTCTGACGTTGATCGCCCTTGTACGTGATGGTGCCGGTCTGCGGATGATAAAAACCGTTGATGACGTTGAGCATTGAGGTCTTGCCGGCGCCGTTCGGCCCGATGATGGCGCGGACCTCGCCCTTCCTGATATCGAAAGACACATCGCGAATGGCTTTGACCCCGCCGAAGGACAGCACGACGTGTTCGACAGCCAGCAGCACCTCGCCCGGCACAATGGCTCCAGAGGTGTCGTTCGGTTTCGTCGACGCCGGCTCTCACCCTGCTAACTCCCTAGCGGCGGCGCCGGACGGCGGATGGATCTTCATGTCGATAACTGGCACATCGCCGTCAAGCATGCCCTTGCGGCCATCCTCGAATGTTACCTCGGACCTCATCTGGGCGCGGGGCGAACCGTTGTAGAGCGCATCTATGAACGGCGCATAGCGGTCTGCGATAAACGTACGCCGCACCTTTTGGGTCCGGGTCATTTCGCCGTCGTCGGCGTCGAGTTCCTTGTGCAAGACAAGGAACCGCTTGATCTGGGACGCCGCCATACGCGGTTCTCGCGCGAGCGACAGGTTTAGCTCGTCGATCCGGCGCTCGATCATTTTGTAGACTTCAGGATGGCCGGCCAGTTCCTGATAGCTCGCATAGACGATATTGTTGCGCTCGGCCCAGTTGCCCACTGATGCAAGATCGATATTGATCAACATCGTCACGCAATCGCGGCCCTGTCCGATGGCAACCGCCTCCTTGATCTCCGGATAGAATTTGATCCGGTTCTCAAGATATTTCGGAGCAAAGACGGCGTTGTTGGCAAGCTTGCCGACATCCTTGGCTCGATCGATGATGCAAAGGTGACCGCGGCTGTCGATGAACCCGGCGTCGCCGCTGCGCACCCAGCCGTCCGGGGTTTTGGTTTTCGCGGTCGCTTCGTCATCCTTGAAGTATCGCTGGAAGACGCCGGGGCTCCTGAACAACACCTCGCCACTGTCATCAATCTTGATTTCGACGCCCCGCCCGGGCTTGCCGACCGTCTCGGGATAGGCTTCCCCGTCGGGCTGCAACGTGACGTAGACGCTCGCTTCGGTCTGGCCATAGAGTTGCTTGAGGTTGATGCCGAGCGCGCCGAAAAACGAAAACACATCTGCCCCGATCGCTTCGCCGGCGGTATAGGCGAGACGCAGGTTGCTCAGCCCCAGTCGATTCCGCATCGGCGCATAGATTATCTTGTCGCCCAGCCAATAAAGAACGCGGTCCATGAACGATATCGACCCGCCATTGGCTTTCTTCTCCCGCGTCCTGCGCGCTACCTTGACGAAGTAATGGAACATCGACTTGTTCAGTCTGCCGGCGTTGTCCATCCGCACCATGATTTGGGTCAGCATGTTCTCGAATACCCGCGGCGGCGCGAAAAAATAAGTCGGACCGATCTCTCGGCGGTCCTCGACCACCGTTTCCGGACTTTCGGGACAGGCGACACAGAAACCCGCGGCAAACGATTGGCCATACGAAAAAATGTGATCGCCGACCCAGGCCATCGGAAGATAGGCAATCAATGTGTCGTCTTCGGTGAAGTTGTCGAACCAATTGCCATTCTCGCTGGAGACGACGATGTTCTCGTGGCTGAGCATAACGCCTTTGGGGTTTCCGGTCGTCCCGGACGTATACAGCATGACGCTGATATCGGACCCGCGGCCACGATCGATCTCGGACTTCCACCATGCGGCGACATCGGGGCCGGTACGCAGTTCCGCGCGACCGGCGTCGCGCACCTCGTCGTACGAATGCAGCAGCGTGCTGTTGTATTTCAGGAGGCCCCGCGGGTCGTCGTAAACGATGGCGCGCAGCGTCGGCACGCGATCGGCGATCGACAACAGCTTGTCGACCTGTTCCTGATTTTCGACGACGGCCATCGTCACCTCGGCATGCGACAGCACGAAGATCAACTCCTCCGCGACCGAGTCCTGGTAAACTGGAACCGGAATTGCGCCGAGCGCCTGCGTGGCTGCGAAAGTCCAGTAAAGCCGCGGACGATTGTCGCCGAGGAGCGCAATCGTATCGCCGCGCTTCAGCCCAAGCGCGCGGAGCCCCAGCGAGAAAGCGCGAACTTCCTCGAGAACATCAGCCCAGGTATAGGTCTGCCAGATGCCGAGGCTCTTCTCACGCATGGCTGCGCGATCCGCGAACTTCAGGGCATTGCGCAGAAGCAGCTTCGGCATCGTATCGTAGTCGGTCGTCGAAGCACCAAGCTGCGCGCAAGATTGTTGTGTCTCGGCCACCAGCCAAACCCCTCCCGAACCGCAATTGCACGGGCAGTCTTGTTTTCTTTGCAACTTAGCTGACTTGCCGACTTTGGAGCAAGTAGGTCTTTCGTTTCTGACACAAGGCTTTGCCTTTTTGACCGTGCGGGACCAGGCCTCGGTCCGTTGTGGGTCAATCGGTCCTCCCGGCCTGGAATGAGACTTCCGCTCTCCCCCGAAAGCGGCTCAAGTCGGACATCGCGGCATGTCCGAAAGGTGCTATTAACGGAAGTCATCCCCTACCCGATCCGATCGGCGGCCATCGCGGAAGGTTCGAGTCGGATGGATCTGAGGCTCATAACCCCCGATCTCGCGCCCATTCATGAGACGAAAATGGAAAACAAATCCGTTTACCGGATGACTGGATTTTCGTTAAGACTGTCGCTGCGAAAGTGATGGGGATGTCACGTGAGCCATGACGCAATCAAAAGTGCCGTGAAGGCGTGCATGTTCGACCAGTACGGCACGGTAGTCGACATGCAATCGGGATTGACCGCGATCGCGACACCGTTCCTCCAGAACAAGGGTTGGAAGGGCGATCCGAATTCCTTCGTCACCTGGTGGCGACGAACGCATTTCGAGAACTCGATGATCGACGCCTTGCTCCACCGCGAGCATACTCCTTATCGGGAGATCGGTCATCGCTCGGTTGCGCACGTCATGGAGCGCGCCGGAATCGAACACACGATGGATGAGGTCCGCTATCTAGTCGGAGAAATCGAGAAACTGAAACCCTTCCCCGAGGTGCCGCAAGCGCTTGCGCGGCTGCAGACCAAGTATAGGCTTGTGGTGCTATCGAACGGTGACCCTGACATGCTGGAGACCGCGAAGCGCTATCACAAGATTGCTTTCGACGCGGTCATCTCCGTGGCCGAGGCGAACTCCTTCAAGCCACACGTTACAACCTATACGAAAGCGGCGGAGCTGATCGGGCTGCCCCTCGACCAGATACTCTTCATCGCCAACCACGCCTTCGACTGCATAGGCGCCAAGTCCGCCGGCATGCGCACGGCGTTCATCGATCGTCGCAGCCGTCCGTTCGGAGCCACTCCCCATCAGCCCGACATTGTCGTGCCAACCATAAAGGATCTTGCAGATGCGATCGTCTAACGGCGAGCGCCGTGTACCAAACCACAAGAAGTCGCGGGTCACTCAACGCGGAGCATCTCCACTTTCTACGATTTTCCAATACGAATCTTTTCGAATCACTTCGCCCTCGCGGAACGTATAGAAGTCGCAACCCCGAACTTCTACCTTCTCGCCATCGCGGCTGGTGCCGGTGAGGCGCCATTTTGAAATGCCAGTTTGAGATTCCATGTCCACAAAATGCTCAACACTCCCGTAATGGACGTCGGGTAGTCCTTCAAAACGTGCGGCCAGCCCCTCCCGGACTTCGTGCTTACCCTCAAAACGCGAGCCATGCGGTTTAGGCCCCCTTGGCATCTCCAACACGCAATCATCCGCAAAGAATCTCATGATCCTATCCAGATCGTGCGCGTTAAACGCGTCACAGATCTCTTTCTAGCTTTTTTCGAATATTCATTTGCACGTCGCCCGATTTCAACCCCGCGCAGGTTAACGGCTCCGTGGAGAGGTTGACAACGGGCTCGTTAACCCAAGTCCGGTCCGGGTCAAAAAGCGAAATACTCGCGGAACGCGGCAAGCCAGGTCTGGAACGCAAAATGCAGCGTCCAGGCGAAGAACAGCATGCCGTGTAAATAGATGACCGCGCGAGGTTCCGGGTTCGCGCTTCGCGCGCCCCGGAACGACGTAACCTCATCCCGGCGCGCCAAATTCCGGCCGATGTACCTCTCGCTACTGCGCCAGCGCCAGGATGCCGCCCGCGAGCGAATGCCAGGCCGGCGTGACGCTGATCGGCCAGTTCAGGAGTTTTACGGCCACCAGCGCGGCGCCGCCGTAGATATACGACGGGATGCGGACGCCCGCGCGTGCGCCAGTCGAACACGATGGCGGCCAGCAGCAGCAGATAGGCGGTTAGCGCCGGGACGATGGTGACCTCGACCGGGGGCGGGCCGACGGGGCCCGGGGGCGCCAGGAAGGTGAGAAACCAGCGCGCCACCGCCGCGTCCAGGATCGAGATGCCGGCCAGCAGCATCAATCGTTTGTGTATTTCGGGCCGGCGCGTATTGGCAACGGCAAGCGTAAAGACCACCGCGAAGAACAAAATGCCGCTGAGCGGGACGATCGCAAAGGCGACCCCGGCGTCGGCGAGCCCGACCGCCGCGGACCGCTTCATGACGTTGACCGCGGCCAAAAAGCCGAAGATCGTCATCGCGGTCGCCAGCGACACCCCGATCATGCCGATGGTCCGATGCCGCGCCACCCGCCCGGACGCGGCAAGCCAGGTCTGGAACGCAAAATACAGCGTCCAGGCGAAGAACAGCATGCCGTGTAAGATGGATGACCGGCATCGAGGGAAACGATCCCGTTGCCAGCGGCAGCCAATAGGTCGGTGCGAAGCCGAGGAAGGCGACGGCCGTGCACGACAGCGCCATATAGAAATAGAAATATCGCGGGTGCGATGAGGCAATGGCGCGGGCGCGGACGTCGTCGATCAGGGCTGTCATCGGTATGTGAGTCTCCAAAATCGGGATATGGTTCAAGGAATCTGCCGTCCGTTATATCAGGCCGAGTCGCCCGCGCGCCAAATCCTCCGCGATCCGATCCGTGCCGCTATTGCCGCGCGCAGCCTCCTAATATTGAAAGCGATTCGGTGAGCAAGTCGATGCGATTTTGCGTTGCAGCCCCGATCCGGAACGCGGCGGTCGCAGCTCTGCTGTGGGCCGCGCTGCTATGCGGTCGCCGGTGCGACCGGCACGGAGCCGGCCGCGGATCCGCAAGCCGATCCCGCGCCTTGCGTGGCGGCAGTGGCGTCCGATGACGCCGATGGGATCATCGCTGTTTGCGGCGCGCTGGTCGACAATGAAAAGACGCTGAAGTCCGATCGCATCAGGGCGCTGGTCGCGCGCGCCGGCGCCTTCGACCGCAAGTTGATGATCGACCGCGCCATCGGGGACTACGACACGGTGCTGCGGCTCGATCCGGCGCTGCCGGACATTTTCAACGCCCGCGGCGAACTCTGGCGCAGCAAGGGCGACCGGCCGCGCGCGCTGGCCGATTTCGCCGCCGCGATCAGGCTCAATCCGGATCACGCCGCGGCGCGCGCCAACTACAAGTCGCTGGCGCAGGAACTGGAGCGTCTCGGCGCGCAGATGGCCGTCAAGAACAGGTCAGGTCCCGCCCCGAAACCGGGTCCGCCCTTGAAATGAACCCGCTTCGGGTGACAATGGCCCCCAGAGAATTTAGAAAGTGCGTGAAATTGATCCTGGTCATGGCCGGGCTCGCCCCGGCCATCCACGTCTAGCCCTGTCGACCAGCACAAGGACGTGGATGCCCGGGACGATCCCGGGCATGAGGGGAGAGAATGGTCGGTGGGAGCAGACGCCATGAATATCCAGAGCAGCCGGTATCACGAGGTCCATGCCCGTTCGCTGGCCGATCCCGAGGGCTTTTGGGCCGAGGCGGCGCGCGAAATCGACTGGATCGAGCCGGCGAAAAAGGTGTTCGATCCCTCCATGGGCCAGTATGGGCGCTGGTTCGCCGGCGCCATGGTCAACACCTGCTACAACGCGCTCGACCGCCATGTCGCTGGTGGGCGCGGCAACCAGGTGGCGCTGATCCACGATTCGCCGCTGGCCGGCGGCGTCATCACCAAACTGACCTACGCCGAGATGCTGCATGAAGTGAAAACGCTCGCGGCTGTGATGGCCGATTTCGGCGTCGCCAAGGGCGACCGCGTCATCCTTTATATGCCGATGGTGCCGGAAGCGGTGGTCGCGATGCTGGCCTGCGCGCGGATCGGGGCGGTGCACTCGGTCGTGTTCGGCGGTTTTGCCGCCAAGGAACTCGCTACCCGAATCGAGGACGCAAGACCGAAACTGATCTTTTCGGCGAGCTGCGGGCTCGAGCCCGGCCGCATCGTGCAGTACAAGCCGCTGCTGGACGAGGCGATCGCCCTTTCCAGCGTCAAGCCCGAGACCTGCGTCATACTGCAGCGGCCGCAGCATCGTCTGCGAACTCATCGCCGGGCGCGACCACGACTGGGCGAACTCGCGGGCCAGCGCGATTGCAGCGAAAAAGTCCGCCGATTGCGTGCCGGTGCTCGCGACCGATCCGCTCTATATCCTCTACACCTCGGGCACCACGGGCATTCCGAAGGGCGTGGTGCGCGACAATGGCGGGCATCTGGTCGCGCTGAAATGGTCGATGTTCAACCTCTACGGCGTCAAGCCGGGCGAGGTCTGGTGGTGCGGCTCCGACATCGGCTGGGTGGTCGGCCACAGCTACATCGTCTACGGGCCGCTGATTCACGGCGCGACCTCGATCATGTATGAGGGCAAGCCGATCGGCACGCCGGACGCCGGCAGCTTCTGGCGGCTGATCGCGGAGCACCAGGCGGTGGCGCTGTTCACCGCGCCGACCGCGTTCCGCGCCATCCGGAAAGAAGACCCGGACGGCATATTCATCCGCAAGTACGATCTGTCGAAATTCCGCACGCTGTTCCTGGCCGGCGAGCGCGCCGACCCGCCGACGGTGGAATGGGCGGAAGCGCAGTTGAAGGTGCCGGTGATCGATCACTGGTGGCAGACCGAGACCGGCTGGTGCATCGCCGGCAACCCGGTGGGTCTGGGCATGCTGCCGGTGAAGCACGGCTCGCCGACGGTGCCGATGCCGGGCTATCAGGTCGACGTGGTCGACGAAGCGACAAAACCGCTGCCCGCGGGCACCATGGGCTCGATCGTCATCAAACTGCCGATGCCGCCGGGCTGCCTGCCGACCTTGTGGCAGCAGGACGAACGCTTCAGGGATTCCTATCTCACCGAATTCCCCGGCTACTACAAAACCTCCGACGCCGGCTACAAGGACGCGGACGGCTATGTCTGGGTGATGGGCCGCACCGACGACATCATCAACGTCGCCGGCCACCGGCTCTCCACCGGCGGCATGGAGGAGATTCTCGCCTCCCATCCCGACGTCGCCGAATGCGCGGTGCTCGGCATCAAGGACACCATCAAGGGCGAGGTGCCCTGCGGCTTCCTGGTGCTGAAGGCCGGCGTCACCAGAAGCCATGCCGAGATCGAGAAGGAGATCGTGGCGCTGGTGCGCGACAAGCTCGGCCCGGTGGCGGCGTTCAAGCTCGCGATCACGGTGGGGCGGCTGCCGAAGACGCGCTCGGGCAAGATCCTGCGCGGCACCATCAAGAAGATCGCCGACGGCGACGCCTGGGCGATGCCCGCGACCATCGAGGATCCCAAGGTGCTCGACGAAATCGGCGCCGCGCTGAAGGGAAGGGTGTGAGGCCTCTTGGGATGGGAGGCCGCATTTCTCGGAGACGTCATCGACGCGCCTGACGAGGGAAGCGCGGCTTCTGCTGCAGCGTACTCGGAGGATGAGTGGGTTTCACTCTCCGGGAGCGGGGCCACATGGGTCGAGGGGACGCCCGCGCGAGCGGGCTCCTCACCATGAGGTCTCCGATGGGAGAGGGAGTCAGCCTGCCGATGCTCGAGAGGACCACGTATGACACGAGATTTACCATCGCACTCGCTGCCTCGTCGCCCCGCTACTGGCAGGCTGCCTCGAGCGAGGACAGCCGACCATGGTCGACACCAGCGGCGACGACGACGCGTTTTGCCGCGCCAACAATACCGTCAAGGTGGGCTCGCCCGAATATGTCGCATGCCGTAGGGATCGCGACGTTCAGCGCGGTAACGCCAATGCACGCACCGACCGCCGTCAGCGCGATCTCGGCGAATACATGATGAGCCATCCCGACCACCCGTAACATCAGGGGATTTCCATGAACGAAGACGTCTTCAACACCAGCCTGCGCGGTTTTCTCAAGAAGGTCGGCATCACCTCGCAGCGCGAGATCGAAAAGGCGGTGCGCGACGCGGTCGCGGCCGGCCGTCTCAAGGGCAACGAGAAGCTGCCGGCGAAAATGGTCCTCACCGTCGGCGGCGTCAGCCTTACGCATGAAGTGACCTCCGAGATCGAGCTTGGGTAGATGTTGATTCAATCGCTCCCCCGTTGCGGAGTCGGGACGAGCGAAGCGTGCTCCTGGGTGGCGCATCGTCAGCGCCGCGAATGATGTGACGGGTGGGGCCGGCTTCCGCAAAGCGAGGGCTCGCGCACCCAAAAGACACATCCTCGCATCGCCGAGGCGGTCAGGTCTGCGCCGTCAGGTACACATCGTCCATGAACAGCGCGTCAATGCCGGACTTGCGGAATGTCACGATCGCATCGGTGGGCGTGCAGACGATTGGCTCGCTGTCGTTGAAGGACGTATTGATGACGAGCGGCACGCCGGTTTGCGCAAAGAAGCAGGATATCAGCTCGTGAAAGCGGGGATTTAATTCGCGGCGCACGAGCTGCACCCGGGCGCTGCCATCCATGTGCACGACGGCAGGGATGCGATCGCGCCGCTCAGGCTTGACCCCGCATGCAAACAGCATGAACTCGTGACTGGCCGAGTGTGCGCCAACCTCGAACCATTCGTCGGCGCGCTCGGCCAGGACGCTCGGCGCAAACGGCCGGAAGTCCTCCCGGTGCTTGACCTTTTGATTGAGGATATTGCGCATGTCCGGCCGGCGCGGGTCGGCGAGCAGCGAACGGTTGCCGAGCGCGCGGGGCCCGAATTCCATGCGGCCCTGAAACCAGGCGACGATCTTGCCATCGGCGATCATCTCGCGCAGCATCGCGCGCGGGGGACTTGCTTCGCCGCGGCGTGAGACCGGCCGACTTGACCGCCGCCAGAATTTCGCGCCGGTTGAACGCGGGACCGAGATACGGCGTGGAGTTGCCCCGCTCGGGGGCACTTTTCTGCTTTGCGCAATGCACGACAAAGGCGGCGCCGATCGCGGTGCCTGCATCGTGCGGCGCGGAGGGTATGAACACATCGCGAGAATTCACCGGATCGCCGGACCAGTTCATTGGTCACGCAATTGAGCGCGACGCCGCCGGCTAGGCACAATTTGTCGAACGGCACCTTGCGTTTGAGGCGCCGCACGAGGGCCATGACCGCCGCATTCGTCGCCTCCTGCAGCGCTGCCGCGATATCGGCATGGCGCGGCAGAATCTCGGAATCCATGTACCGCGGCGGACCCAGCAAGGCATCCAGTTTGGCGAACTTGTTCGAATTGAAATCCAAGAAACTCCGGGGATACCGCATAGTCCTCCTTGCCGACGCGCAGCGTCGACTGAAATTGGTGACGGAAGACCTCGGGATTGCCGTAGGCCGCCAGGCCCATGACCTTCGAAGCATCGTAATGCGAGAAGCCAAGATGACTGCTGATCACCTCCCACAGGAAGCCGAGCGAGTGCGGATAGTCGAAGGTTTCGACGGGCTGGATACGCGCACCAACGGCCTTCGCCAGCGAAGAGCCGGCTATCTCGCCGATCCCGTCGATGGTGAGAATGGCCGCGCGATCGAAGCCTGACGGGAAATACGCCGAAGCGGCATGCGCCATATGGTGGGGCACGAAATGAAACCTTTGCCGAAGCGGACGTCCAAGAAGCTCCTCGGCAACACCGCGCACCTGACCAAGCCGCAGCCGGAAGGTTTCCTCAAGCCGCGGATCCCACCACTCGGCGCGATATTGCGTCCGGCGCAGCTCTGGGTTGAACGAATAGGCCACGTGATCGATGTCGCCGGCGGCAAGCCCGGCATGGTTCAGGCAGAAACGGATCGCACGCTCGGGAAATTGATGCGGGTTGTCGAATTCCGCCGACTTGCCGTGTTTGATGCGATTGAACCGTTCCTCCTCGACGGCGGCGACGAGCGCGCCGTCGACGAGCAGCGCGGCGGCTGACTCGTGATACACCGAGTTGATTCCAAGAATATTCACCGGCCTGCCTCCAGTCCGTGATAACGCCGCGGCGGGCCAATCAAAGCACAGGGCCGGGCCTGCGGCCAGCTTGGCTGCGGACATGTCGCCACAACCGGACTTATGCGCCGCGGCAGATCGGACCCATGTTAGTCGTGAAATGGCGGATTACCTTCGGCGCAAACGCGGTGCGGTTGCTCGTGAGCGCAGGTGCAGGGCTCGCAGCCGTCTACTGGCTCGGTCTCGGCGTCACCCGGCCTGTTCGCTCTATTGCCGCCGGCTTCTGCATCTATGCGGCACTGACCGCGCTCGTGTAGTCCGGATTTCACCGCGGGCAGCACCTGCGGCACCGTGATCAAGGCGCGATGGCATCAAATGTTCCGGACCTTTAGCGCCGCCGGGGGTCGGAAAAATGTCGTCACTGTGAAGCGGCTCACATCTTGCAGCCGCCGGACGCGCTATTCATCGGGAGGCGGGGCGTATGGATTTGCAAGATGGAACGCAAGTTCGATCTGGTGACGGTTGCCAACGCCGTCTGCGTCGCGGCCTATGTCGCGATCGCTCTGGGCGTGGCGCTTTGCAATCTCGGAATCCCGCGTGAAACGATCCGCGCCGCGGCCGTGATCGGCGCGGTGCTCCTGGCCGCGCTGCTCGCCGTCGATTTCCTCGGCAGTAAACCCGGCAACGCAAGATAATTCCGCCTGGCGATCGCGCCATCGTTTGATATCGCTCAATGCGGATATGGATTGACTGGCGTATCGTTAAATCGTCGTTGCCGAGCTGTCCATGGAGGGTGCCGACCGTCATGTGGGCAGCAGGCATTTGACAGGAGCCCCGGCGAACCTTCGTTTGGGGCTCCTTTATTTCGCCGGTCCATCCCTTGAGTCCTGCACCGACTTCACATACGACACGATAGTGGACAGCGAGAGGCGCCGCGCTCCGGAGTAAGCGCATGCTCACATGGGTCGGCATTTTCATGATCGTCGTGGTAGCCCTGCTCTCGAACAAGGAGCAGCGCAAGGGGGCCTGGCTACTCGCCGCCGTGGTGATCGTGCTCGTGATCATTGCCGGCCGCATTCATTAGCGCATGATGCTTCTCGCCGGGACCACGAACGGTCGGCGCCTGGTTCGCGTCAATCATAGAGCACTGATACCGGCCCTAGACATGGTCGCCGTTCCTGCCGTGCAGGTTCGGGAACAGGAATACCAGCGGAAGCGCGAGCGGCCCGATAAAGGCGGCAATCCACACCCAGCTCTTGGAGCTGCGTCCTCGACGCTGGGCCAATCGACCCGCAAGATACATCGAGCCGATAAAAGCGACCATGGTGATGACGTCCATGACGCACGCTCCAATGCTGCCTCGCGCAGAATATAGTATTGAATTGGTCGCGCGGCCATTGGCTGTCAAGGGCCCGAAATCTCAAACCGAGACACTTCCTGAACTTCGCGCCTGCTTGCCGTTTTGCCCGACGGGCAAATCAGCTTCGCCGCGTGCCCTTGCCTGTCCAGCCCTCTCAAGAAAAATATTCGGATTTTCCGAAGACCAAATCACCTCTATATTCGTAGCCGTCCTGTCCCACCGAGGGGCGGCTCGAGATCGTCACGGACGCGGGGCAGGATGCGGTGGACGCAAGGGGCGCCAAAGACGAGGGCGCTTTACTGCGGACGGAGAAGTCGTGTGGTCCTGACGCCCCGATGCTGGCGTCAAGCTCGCGGAAGTATCCACGAGGCGACGGTGGCAAGAAAGCCGGTCACCGGGGAGAGTACGAAGGAAACCGTTAAAACCATTGCGCGGGGAATGCCGGGCGATTTCCGGTGTGACCTGACTAACGCGTGTGCATTTGTTTCTACCATCGCACACGCGGCGATCGGGCGCATCGGGCGCCCGGCATTCCCTGCGCCCTCTCTTCGAGAGGGCGGGAAATAAATGAAAACCTCGCGCAAAAACATGCGGCGAGATCGCGAAGCCGTGCACGGTGCGCTCCCCTCCCTCCACGTGCAACGCGCGTGGTGGGGTCCGAGGCGAGCGAAGCTCGCTCTCGAGGTCGGGGGTGGGGGGTCTGTCGGCTTGCTCCTCTGGCAGCGAGTTTGCCGAGGCACCCCCCACCCCCGCCCCTAAGAGCGAGCTTCGCTCGTCTCGACCCCGCCGCTTCGCGGGGGGAGGGGGGAGCAGAAAGAGCTGGTTGCAATGGCAGGCTGTTTGAAAATTGAATCCATCCACGTCGTCCCGGGCAAGCGAAGCGCGACCCGGGATCCATAACCACGAATGTTAGTGTTTCGCCTAGCTGGGGCAGCAGGTCACTGCACAGCGGATATCGGTGGCTATGGGTCCCGGCTTTCGCCGGGACGACGTGAGTATAGAATGCGGGGCATCGGTTTAGACCGGAAGAATGATCGCGCTACGCCCTTGCCTTCTTGCGATAGGCCAGATGCACCGCGCAGTTGCAGCCCGGCGGATGCGAGGCCAATTCCTTCGAGGCGGTGTCGTTGGCGGGAACAGCCGAAGCCGGCGCCGATGTCGGCATCGCCTCTCTCAGGCGGCGATCCTGCGCGGATTGATCCTGCGCCGGGATGTAGTTCAGGACCGGCGCCAGCCAGCGCTCGGTCTCGGCGACGCTCCAGCCTTTGCGCGCGGCGTAGTCCTCGACCTGGTCGCGCTCGATCTTGCCGACGCCGAAGTAGAAACTTTCCGAGTGGCTGAAATAAAGCCCGGACACCGACGAGCCCGGCCACATCGCATAGCTCTCGGTCAGTTTGACGCCGGCGGTGTTTTCGGCATCAAGCAGGGCGAACAGCGTCGCCTTCTCGGTGTGATCGGGTTGCGCGGGATAGCCGGGCGCGGGGCGGATGCCCCTGTATTGCTCCAGGATGAGCTGATCGGGCGCCAGCGTCTCGTCGGGCGCATAGCCCCAGAATTCCCGGCGCACCCGCGCATGCATCCGCTCGGCAAAAGCCTCGGCGAGACGATCGGCGAGCGCCTTGCACAGGATCGAGGAGTAATCGTCATTGGCATTTTTGAAGCGGTCGGCGACCACGTCCTCGCCGATCCCGGCGGTGAGCACGAAGGCGCCGATATAGTCGGGCACGCCGCTCGCAACCGGCGCGATGAAATCCGCCAGCGCCGCGTTGAAACGACCTTCGCGCTTCTCCAGCTGCTGGCGCAGTGTGTGGAGAGTGGCGATCCTTTCCTTGCGGCTGTCGTCGGCATAGACGGCGATGTCGTCGCCGTCGGCATTGGCCGGCCAGAAGCCGATCGTCGCCTGCGCCTTGAACCAGTTCTCCCCGATGATGCGATCGAGCATCTTGCGGGCGTCGTCATAGAGCGAGCGCGCGACTTCGCCGACCTTGGGGTCGTCGAGAATTGCGGGGAAACGCCCGGTCAGCTCCCAGGTCTGGAAGAACGGCGTCCAGTCGATGTAGGAGGCCAACTCGGCGAGGTCGTAGTCGGCAAAGCTTTTGACGCCCAGAAACGCCGGCTTCTTCGGCAGCGTTTTGGCAAAGTCGATGGTCACCGCGTTGGCGCGGGCGTCGGCCAGCTTCAAACGCTTCTTGTCGGCCTGGGCGCGGAAATGCGCCGCGGAAATTTTGGCGTAATCGGCGCGCATTTCGGCGGCATAGGCCTCGCGCCGTTCCGGCGACAGCAGCGACGAGACGACGCCGACCGCGCGGCTGGCGTCATTGACATGCACCACCGGCCCGCCGCGATAGTTCGGATCGATCTTGACCGCGGTATGAACGCGGCTGGTGGTGGCGCCGCCGATCAAAAGCGGCACGGTCATGCCCTGGCGTTCGAGCTCGCCGGCCATGAAACTCATTTCATCCAGCGAAGGGGTGATCAGGCCGGAGAGGCCGATGATGTCGGCGCCTTCGGCCTTCGCGGTCTCGATAATCCTGGCCGCCGGCACCATGACGCCAAGGTCGATCACCTCGAAATTGTTACATTGCAAGACGATGCCGACGATGTTCTTGCCGATGTCGTGGACGTCGCCCTTGACGGTGGCGAGCACGATCTTGCCGGCGGAGTTGCGGCCGTCCCCGACAATGCCGGCGGCAAGGTTGCGCGCCTTCTCCTCCTCCATGAACGGCATCAGATAGGCCACCGCCTGTTTCATGACGCGGGCGGATTTCACCACCTGCGGCAGGAACATCTTGCCGTCGCCGAACAGGTCGCCGACGATATTCATGCCGGCCATCAGCGGGCCCTCGATGACGTCGAGCGGGCGCGTCGCCACCTTGCGGGCGTCTTCGGTGTCTGCCTCGATATATTCGGTGATGCCGTGCACCAGCGCGTGGCTAAGCCGTCTGTCGACCGGCCATTCGCGCCAGGCGAGATCCTGCTCCTTGGTCTGCTTCTCCTTGCCGCGGAATTTTTCCGCCAGCGCTAGCAGCCGTTCCGAGGCGCCGGGATCGCGGTTGAGGATGACGTCTTCGCAGGTCTGGCGCAATTCCGGATCGATGTCGTCATAGACGATCATCTGTCCGGCATTGACGATGCCCATATCCATGCCGGCATGAATCGCATGATACAGAAATACCGAATGCATGGCCTCGCGCACCGGCTCGTTGCCGCGGAACGAGAACGACAGGTTGGAGACGCCGCCGGAGATATGGGCATGCGGCAGGTTTTTCCGGATCCAGCGCGTCGCCTCGATGAAATCGACGCCGTAATTGTTGTGCTCCTCGAGCCCGGTCGCGATCGCGAAGATATTGGGATCGAAGATGATGTCCTCGGGCGGAAAGTCGAGCTGATTGACGAGGATGTCGTAGGCGCGCTTGCAGATCTCGGTCTTGCGCGCGAAGGTGTCGGCTTGGCCCGCCTCGTCGAACGCCATCACCACCACGGCGGCGCCGTGACGCCGCGCGATCCTGGCCTCGTGGATGAATTTTTCCTCGCCTTCCTTCATCGAGATCGAATTCACCACCGGTTTGCCCTGAACGCATTTCAGGCCGGCCTCGATCACGGCGAATTTCGAGGAATCCACCATGACGGGGACGCGGGCGATGTCGGGCTCGGCGGCGACGAGATTGAGGAAGGTCACCATCGCCTTCTCGGAGTCGAGCAGCCCTTCGTCCATGTTGACGTCGATGATCTGGGCGCCGTTCTCGACCTGGTCGCGCGCCACCTGCAACGCGGCGGTGTAGTCGCCCGCGGTGATCAATTTTCGGAATTTCGCCGAGCCCGTGACGTTGGTGCGCTCGCCGACATTGACAAAGGGGATCGCCGGCGTGAGCTCGAAAGGCTCCAGGCCCGAAAGGCGCAGCCGCGGTTCGATTGCGGGAATCGCGCGCGGCTTGTGCGGTGCGACGGCGGCGGCGATCGCGGCGATATGAGCGGGCGTGGTGCCGCAGCAGCCGCCGACGATGTTGACCAGGCCGGCGCTCGCGAACTCGCCGATCAGGCGCGCCATGTAGTCCGGGCTCTCGTCGTACTGGCCGAATTCGTTGGGCAGCCCGGCATTCGGATAGGCGCACACCAGCGTGTCGGCGACGCGGCCGATATCGGCGATGTGGGCGCGCAGATCCTCGGCGCCGAGCGCGCAGTTGAATCCGACCGTGATCGGCCGGGCGTGGCGCACCGAATTCCAGAAGGCTTCGGGCAATTGCCCCGACAAGAGCCGTCCGGACTTGTCGGTGATGGTGCCCGAGATCATCACCGGCACGTCGAGCCTGCGCTCTTCCGTGATTTCGGCGATCGCATACAGCGCCGCCTTGGCGTTCAGCGTATCGAAGATGGTTTCGACCAGCAGCAGGTCGGCGCCGCCGTCGAGCAGGCCCTTGATCTGCTCGCCGTAGGCCGCGCGCAGATCGTCGAAGGTCACCGCGCGGAAGCCGGGGCTGGACACGTCGGGCGAAATCGACGCGGTGCGATTGGTCGGGCCTATGGCGCCGGCGACAAAGCGCGGCTTGCCGTCCTCGGCCGCCACCCGCGCGGCGGCGGCGCGCGCCAGCCTGGCGCCTTCGAGATTCAGCTCATAGGCAAAATCCGAGAGGTCGTAATCCGCTTGCGCGATTGCGGTCGAGGAGAAGGTGTTGGTGGCGACGATGTCGGCGCCGGCGCGCAAATATTCGGCGTGGATGTCCTCGATCGCCCTGGGCTGCGTCAGGATCAACAGATCATTGTTGCCCCTGAGGTCGCGGTGGAAGTCCTTGAAGCGTTCGCCGCGAAACCCGGCCTCGTCATAGTGCGAGCCCCTGGATCATGGTGCCCATGGCGCCGTCGAGCACCAGGATGCGCTCGCGGGCAGCCGCGAGCAAAGCGGTTCGTTTGGGGGAAACAGGCGGGGTCATCAGGCGGCTTTCTCCGCGCCGCGGGGGCGAATGCCGAGCAAATGGCAGATCGCGAACACGAGGTCCGCGCGGTTCATGGTGTAGAAATGGAAGGTATCGACGCCGTGTTTTGCCAGTTTTTGCACCTGGCCCGCCGCAACGGTCGCCGCCACCAGCTTGCGGGTGTCGGGATCGTCGTCGAGGCCCTCGAACTTTTCCGCGAGCCAGTCCGGCACGCTCGTGCCCGCGCGGGTCACGAAGCCGCGCGCCTGCTTGAAGTTGTGCATCGGCATGATGCCGGGCACGATCGGAATAGCGATGCCGCGGGCGCGAACCCGGTCGAGATAGCGAAAATAGAGGTCGTTGTCGAAAAAGACCTGGGTGATGGCGCGGGCAGCACCGGCGTCGACCTTGGCCTTGAGGATGTCGATATCGGCGTCGAAGTCGCGGCTCTCGGGATGTTTTTCCGGATAGGCGGAGACGGAAACCTCGATGTCGGGATGGCGCTTCCTGATGCCGGCCACCAGCTCGGCCGAGGTCTTGTAGCCGTCCGGATGCGTGGTGTAGGCCGTGCCGATGCCGCCTGCGGGATCGCCGCGCAGGGCGACGATATGGCGGACCCCGATGTCGTGATAGCGGCTGACGATATCGTCGATCTCGCCGCGCGCAGCACCTACGCAGGTGAGATGCGCCGCCGGCGTCAGATCGGTTTCAGCGAGGATGCGGGCGATGGTGGAATGGGTGCGCTCGCGGGTCGAACCGCCGGCGCCGTAGGTCACGGAGACGAAACCGGGCGCGAGCGGCGCAAGACGCTTGATGGTCTCCCAGAGACTCCTTCTCCATCTCCTCGGTCTTCGGCGGAAAGAACTCGAAGGAGATTTGAGGCGACTTCAGCGCGCGGTGCCCATCCGAGACGGGGAGCGTAACCTCGGTCATGGCACCACAAACTCCACTCAAGCGCAGGGAACGGCAGGCTTAGCTGCAGAGCGCTAAAATAAGCCAAACCTGCGTACCCAAACAGCCCATCGGCGATGGGAAATTGCCCAATTGCTGGATAAAATATGAGATAATAGGTTCAATATTCGATATATGGGCAGGAATTCAGGACATTAGATTCTCATTTGAATGAGAAAAATATCATTATATTATAATATCTTATATACAATCAGGATCGTTTGGCGACTCGCGCGCTTCGGATATGGGCAGAATGGGAAAGTGGAAGATATATCTCGTATCTCTCCCACTTCGCCATCGAAAGCCCGTTGCGCCGGCCTGGCGATGCGCCCCTGATCTGCGCGCCGAGGCCCTTTGTCGGCCCGATCTGGCGCACTAGGTTAACGCCATGATTCCTCTCTCGATCCTCGATCTCTCCGTCGTCACCACGGGCACCAGGCCGGCTATGGCGCTGCGCAACAGCATCGATCTGGCGCGCCATGCGGATGCGCTGGGCTATGTCCGCTACTGGCTGGCCGAGCATCACAATCTGGCGTCGGTCGCGAGCCCGGCGCCCGACCTCATGATCGGGCAGATTGCCGCGGTGACGAGCCGGATCCGGGTCGGCTCCGGCGGCGTCATGCTGCCGAACCATGCGCCGCTGGTGGTGGCCGAGCGCTTCAAGATGCTGGAGGCGCTGTTTCCCGGCCGGATCGATCTGGGCCTCGGCCGCGCGCCGGGCACCGATGGCGCCACCGCGCACGCGTTGCGCAGCCGGCTCGATCGCCGCGAGGGCGACGATTTTCTCGAGCGGCTGCACGAACTGACGTTGTGGGAGACCCGCGATTTTCCGCCCGGGCACCCTTACAATAATGTGGTGGCGATGCCCGATGACGCGCCGCTGCCGCCGATCTGGCTGCTCGGCTCCAGCGATTACAGCTCGGAACTGGCCGCCCAGGTCGGCATGGGCTTTGCGTTCGCGCATCATTTTGCGTCCTATGACGCGATTGAGGCGATGACGAATTACAAGGCGCATTTCAAGCCGTCGGGCTGGCGTTCGACGCCGCACGGCATTCTCGCGGTGGCGGCGATCGCCGCCGAGACCGATGCGGAGGCCGAGCGGCTGGCAACGTCAATGGATCTCAATCGCTTGCGCCGGGATCGCGGCCAGTATTTGCCGCTGCCCAGCGTCGAGGAGGCGCTGGCCTATCCCTATACCGACAGCGAGCGCGCCTCGATCGCGCGCAATCGCTCGCGGCTGTTCGTCGGCAGCCCGGCAACCGTGGTCGCGAAGCTGCAGCCGATGATCACGGCAAGTCAGGCGGACGAGTTGATGATCATCACCGCGGTCTACGATCACGACGCGCGCAAGAAATCCTACAGCCTCCTGGCGGACGCGTTCGGGCTGGGCAAGAAGGCGGCGGCGTAATCGCTTCAGTCATTCCGGGGCGACGCGTAAGCGTCGAACCCGAACTGTGAATTCCAGGTCTGGTCCTTCGGACCATCCCGGAATGACGACGTCAAAGATCTACTCCGCCTTTTCGCTGAAGGTCGCGCGGAAGGGGTGGCCGGGATAGACCCCGAGAATGCGCAATTCGCGCGAGAAGAATTTCAGCTCCTCCAGCGCAAACGCCAGATTCCTGTCCTCGGGATGGCCGTCGACGTCGGCATAGAATTGGGTGGCGAAGAAATTGCCGTCGACCATGTAGCTTTCGAGTTTGGTCATGTTGACGCCGTTGGTGGCAAAGCCGCCCATCGCCTTGTAGAGCGCGGCGGGCAGGTTGCGCACCCTGAACACGAAAGAGGTGACCAGCGCCCCCGATCCCTGGGCGGCCCACTTCGCCTCGCGCGCCAGCACCACAAATCGCGTGGTGTTGTGGGTCTCGTCCTCGACATCCTCGGCCAGGATGTCGAGGCCGTAAATGTCAGCCGCAAGCTTCGAGGCGATCGAGGCGCACGACTTGTCGCCGCGCGCGGCGACGATGCGCGCGCTTCCAGCGGTATCGCCCGACACGATCGGCTTGATCTTGAGCCTGCGGATGATGTTGCGACATTGGCCAAGCGCGTGGACGTGGCTTTCCACCGTCCTGATATCGGCCAATTTGGCGCCGCGCGGCGCCATCAGCTGATGACGGATCGGCAAGAACCATTCGCCGACGATGAACAGACCGGATTGCGGCAGCAGATGGTGGATGTCGGCGACGCGGCCGGCGACCGAGTTCTCGATCGGGATCATGCCAAGGTCTGCCTCGCCCGACGAGATCGCGGCCAGCGCGTCCTCGAAGGTCGGGCAGGCCAAGGGTTCTGCCTTGGGATAGGCTTCGACGATGGCGATATGGGAATTCGCGCCCGGCTCGCCCTGGAATGCGATCTTCATGGTTTTGGTCATGTTGTTTTCCTGGCGCCTTGTATCAGCCGCTCAGGCTTTTGCCAGTATGAGACGGGCGGTTTCGAGATCGGCGGGGGTGTCGACGCCGCGCGGCACGGTGTCGACGATGGTGATATCGATCCGCATGCCGGCCTCCAGCGCCCGAAGCTGCTCGAGTTTCTCCTGCCGCTCCAGGGGCGAGGGGGCAAGGGCGACAAAGCGCTCCAGCGCCGCGCGGCGATAGGCATAGAGCCCGATATGATGGTAGCGCGGGCCGTCGCCGTAAGGCGCGGTGGCGCGGGTGAAGTAAAGCGCGCGCAGCCGCCGCGCGGCGATCGGTGAGCCGACCGCCTTCACCACGTTCGGATTGGTGCTTTCCTCCTCGGTGTGGATTTCGGCGGCCAAAGTGGCGATATCGACCGCGGGGTCGGACAGCGGCGTCAGCACGTCGCGGATATTGTCCGGCGAAATGGTCGGAAAATCGCCCTGCAGGTTGACCACGATTTCGGCCTCGCGGCGGGGATCGAGCTTGCAAAGCGCCTCGTAAATCCGGTCCGACCCGGAAGGGTGATCGGCACGTGTCATGACCGCTTCCCCGCCATGCGACCTGACCGCCGCGGCAATCTCGGGCGTGTCGGTGGCGACCGCGACGCGGCCGATCCGGGCGGCCTCGGCCCGGCGCAGCACATGCACGATCATCGGCAGGCCGGCAATATCCAAGCAGCGGCTTGCCGGGCAGGCGGGTTGCCGCCATGCGGGCGGGAATCAGCACCAAAGTGCGGGTATCTGGCATCAGGTTGAGGTCTGGACCCGGTTGATAACAGGCCGGAAATGATGGGGATGGGTCGAAAGCTGGCGCATTTATACGGGTTGCCAGAGCACGGGCAAACCGATATCTCATCGCTGCTCGGGGTGCGGTGCGAAAGCCTGATTCCTGTGCATTCGCGGCCGCTTCTCGCCGGCCTAAAGTCGACATTTCCGGCCTGGAGCCTGATCCAAAATGGACTCCTTCGAACTCAATAAAATTCTCGGCGCCATTCTGGGCACCTGCCTTGTCCTGCTGGTGACGAGCTTCACCGCCGGCGCGCTGTTCGCGCCCCAGTTGCCGGAAAAGCCGGGTTACGAAATCGTCGCGAAGGCCGAAGGGCAAGCCGCCGGCCACGAAGCCGCGGCGCCTGCGCCGTCCGAGCCGATCGAAAAACTGCTGCAGACCGCCTCCGTCGAGAAGGGGGCCGCGTCGGCGAAGAAATGCGCGGCCTGCCACGACTTCAGCAAGGGCGGCCCCAACAAGGTCGGTCCGAATCTCTACGGCGTCGTCGGCCGCGACCGCGCCAGCGAACCCGGCTTCAACTATTCCGCCGCCATGAAGGGCAAGGGCGGCAAATGGACCGATGACGACCTCAACAAGTTCATCGCCAATCCCAAGGGTTTTGTGCCGGGCACCGCGATGGGCTTCGCCGGTATCCCGAAGGACAGCGAGCGCGCCGACGTGATCGCCTATCTGCACACGCTTGCGGAAAAACCGGTTCCGCTGCCGACGGCAGCGAAGTAACGGCCTTTGGTCCCAAATGGATTTCGTCAGACGGCCAGGCCATCGCCTGGCCGTTTTGCTATTCAAGGGCACCGGCGCATGATCCGCCCTGCCGGTTCCCGTTTTACCGACCGGGCTCTCGCAATCCGGGACGTTTCGCCGCAGCCGCGCCGTTCACAAGCTAGTATCATGAGGAAAAAGCAACATAATCGGTCGAAACCTTGCCTTATATTGCGCCTCTAAGGGTGAGCTTTCCCAAGCCTACAGGAATTTCTTCATTGGCCATTACCCGACGACACCTTCTGCAGAGTGGCGCTCTTGCCGCGGTCGCCCCGGCGCTGGGAGCCGCAACCGCCCTTCAGGCGACGAGCCCGGCGGTTGCGCAGACCGCAAGCGGCGAACCGGCCTGGCGGCACGCGCTGTCGCTGTTCGGCGACATCAAATATCCGCCCGGCTTCAAGCGCTTCGATTACGTCAATCCCGATGCGCCCAAGGGTGGCGTCGCCCGCACGATATCGATCGGCACCTTCGATAATTTCAACATCGCCGTTGCCGGCGTCAAAGGCTCGATCGCGCCTGCCGCCGCCATGATTTACGAAACGCTGATGGCGCGGTCGCAGGACGAGATCGGCACGGAATACGGTTTGCTGGCGGAAGGCGCCGCGCATCCCGACGATTTCGGGTGGGTCATCTATCGTCTTCGCAAGGAGGCCCGCTGGCACGACGGCAAGCCGGTGACCCCGGAGGACGTGATTTTCTCGATCGCGGTGCTGAAGAAGTACAGCCCGATGTACGGCTCATATTATCGTCACGTGGTGAAAACCGAAAAAACCGGCGAGCGCGACATCAAGTTTACCTTCGATGCTCCCGGTAACCGCGAACTGCCCACCATCGTCGGCGAACTGATCGTGTTGCCGAAGCATTATTGGGAAGGCACCGACAGCCAGGGCCGCAAGCGCGACATCTCCGCGACGACGCTGGAGCCGCCGCTCGGCTCGGGCCCCTACCGCATCGGGGAATTCGTCGCCGGCCGCTCGGTCAGGCTGGAGCGGGTCAGGGATTATTGGGGCGCCAGCCTGCCGACGCAGGTGGGCCAGAACAATTTCGACGAAATGCGCTTCGAGTTCTTCCGCGACAATCAGGTGGCGCTGGAGGCGTTCAAGGCCGACCAGGCCGACTGGATCGCCGAGAATTCGGCGAAGCAATGGGCGACGGCCTATGATTTCCCGGCGATCGCGGAAAAGCGCGTGGTCAAGGAAGAATTCCCGATCAACGATTCCGGCCGGATGCAGGGTTTCGTGCTCAATCTGCGCCGCGAGCAGTTCAAGGACGCGCGGCTGCGCCGGGCGTTCAACTTCGCCTATGATTTCGAGGAGATGAACAAGCAGCTGTTCTACGGGCAGTACAAGCGCATCAACAGCTACTTCGACGGAACGGAACTTGCCGCGTCAGGATTGCCGCGAGGGTCAGGAGCTGCAAATTCTCGAAACCGTGCGCGACAAGGTGCCCGCGGAAGTCTTCACCACGCCCTACAGCAATCCGGTCGGCGGCAATCCTGAAGCCGTGCGCGCCAATCTGCGGGAGAGCATGCGGCTCCTGAAGGAAGCGGGATTCGAGATACGGGACCGCAAGCTGGTGGATGCGGCGGGCAAGCAGGTCGCCGTCGAGATCCTGGTTCAGGATCCATCCGCCGAACGCATGGGGCTGTTCTACAAACCGTCGCTGGAGCGCATCGGCGTCACCACCTCGATCCGCGTCGTCGACGATGCGCAATATCAAAATCGGATACGCAGCTTCGATTTCGACATCATCATCGATCTCTGGCCGGAGTCGCTGTCTCCCGGCAACGAGCAGCGGGAGTTCTGGGGATCGCAGGCCGCCGACGTGCCCGGATCGAAGAATACGATCGGCATCAAGAATCCCGCCGTGGATGCGCTGATCGACAAGGTGATCTTCGCCAAGGATCGCGCGGGCCTGGTGGCCGCGACCAGGGCGCTCGATCGCGTGCTGCTGTGGAATTTCTATGTCGTGCCGCAATTCACCTATGGCTTTTCGCGCTATGCGCGCTGGGACCGCTTCAGCCACGCCGAGCCGCTGCCGAAATACGGCCGTTCCGGGCTGCCGGCATTGTGGTGGTTCGACGCCGACAAGGCCGCCAGGATCGGCAAGCGGTCTTGAGGGATTTTCCGCGCATGGCGCTGTTCTCCCGCCGGCATGTGTTCGGTCTCGGCGTCGGCGCGCTTGAGCGCGCCGCTGCTGCTGCGGCCTGCGAAGGCGGCCGACTTTGGCGCCGAGGTTCACGGCCTATCGGTGTTCGGCGACCTCAAATACCCGGAAGACTTCCATCATTTCGACTACGTCAATCCGGCGGCGCCGAAGGGCGGGGTCTTCTCGCTGATTCCCTCGGTGCGCGCCTACAATCAGTCGTACCAGACCTTCAATTCGCTCAACGCCTATATCCTGAAGGGCGACGGCGCGCAGGGCATGGACATGACGTTCGCGCCGCTGATGGCGCGCGCCAATGACGAGCCCGACGCGATGTACGGCCTGGTTGCGAAATCGGTGCAGATCTCGGCCGACAAGCTGACCTATCGGTTTACGCTGCGGCCGGAAGCGCGCTTCCACGACGGATCGAAACTGACCGCGCATGACGCTGCCTTCTCGCTGACGACGCTCAAGACAAATGGCCATCCGCTGATCGTGCAGCAGATGCGCGACATGGTGAAGGCGGAAGCGCCCGACGAGGCGACGCTGGTCGTGACCTTTGCCGAAAAGCGCGCCCGCGACGTGCCGCTCTACGTCGCGGGCCTGCCGATCTTCTCGAAGGCCTATTACGCGACGCGGCCATTCGACGAATCGACGCTCGACATTCCCCTCGGGTCGGGGCCTTACAAGGTCGGGAAGTTCGAGGTCAACCGCTACATCGAATACGAACGCGCCAGGGATTGGTGGGGCGCCGAGCTTCCGGTGACGCGCGGCAGCTACAATTTCGACATCGTGCGTTACGAGTTCTACCGGGATCGCGACGTCGCGTTCGAAGGCTTCACGGCCAGGAGCTATCTGTTCCGCGAAGAATTCACCGCGCGGGTATGGGCGACGCGCTACGATTTCCCCGCCGTGAAGGACGGTCGCGTCAAGCGCGAAACCTTGCCTGACGAAACGCCGTCGGGCGCGCAGGGCTGGTTCATCAATACCCGCCGCGAAAAGTTCAGGGATCCGCGCGTTCGCGCGGCCCTGATCCAGGCGTTCGATTTCGAGTGGACCAACAAGACCATCATGTACGGCGCCTATGCGCGCACCCATTCGCCGTTCCAGAATTCCGACATGATGGCGAAAGGGCCGCCGTCGCCGGAAGAGCTCAAGCTGCTCGAACCGTTTCGCGGCCAGGTGCCGGACGAGGTGTTCGGCTCGCCGTTCCTGCCGCCGGTTTCCGACGGGTCGGGGCAGGACCGGGCGCTGCTGCGCAAGGCCTCGCAATTGCTGCAGGACGCCGGGCTCGTCATCAAGGACGGCAAGCGGATGTTGCCGAATGGCGAGGTCTTCAAGATCGAATTCCTGGCCGATGAGCCCAGCCTGCAGCCGCATCATGCGCCTTACATCAAGAATCTCGGCACGCTGGGGATCGAGGCCAGCTTGCGGGTCGTCGATCCCGTGCAGTACCGCGCCCGGGTGGAAGACTTCGATTTCGACATGACCATCGAGCGATTCAGCATGTCGGCGACGCCGGGCGACGCGATGCGGCCGTTCTTCTCTTCGCAGGCGGCCGCGACCAAGGGATCGTACAACCTCGCAGGCATCGCCAGTCCCGCCATCGATGCGCTGATCGAAAAGATCATCGGCGCCAACAGCCGTGCCGACCTGACGATCGCCTGCCGCGCCTTTGACCGGGTGTTTCGCGCCGGGCGCTACTGGGTGCCGCAATGGTACCGGACAAGCCATCCGATCGCCTATTGGGATGTGTTTGATCATCCCGCCAAGCCGCCGCGTTACGCGCAAGGCGTCGGCGCCCCGGAAAACTGGTGGTTTGACGGCGGCAAAGCGGCCAGGTTGGAGCAGGCGAAATAATCCATGAGCGCCTATATCGCCCGCCGCATTTTTCTGATGATCCCCACGCTGTTGGGCATCCTGTTCGTATCCTTCGTCGTGGTGCAGTTCGCGCCGGGCGGACCGGTGGAGCGTGTGATCGCCCAGTTGAGCGGCGCCGATACCGGAGCCAGCTCGCGCATTTCCGGCTCATCCGGCGGCGATTTCGGCGCGCGCGGCCAGGTCGGCGCTTCCTCCGACGCCGTCAATTCGAAATACCGCGGCGCGCAGGGGCTCGATCCCGACTTCATCAAGAGCCTGGAAAAGCAGTTCGGCTTCGACAAGCCGGCGCCGGAACGCTTTGCGCTGATGGTATGGAATTTTTCCCGGTTCGATTTCGGCAAGAGCTATTTCCGCGATGTCAGCGTGCTGCAGCTGATCAAGGAGAAGCTGCCGGTCTCGATGTCGCTCGGAATCTGGATGACGCTGTTGACCTATCTGATCTCGATCCCGCTCGGTATCCGCAAGGCCGTGATGGACGGTTCGAAATTCGACACCTGGACCTCGGCGGTGATCATCGTGGGTTTTGCGATCCCGGGATTTCTGTTCGCGATCCTGTTGATCATCCTGTTCGCCGGCGGCTCGTTCTTCAATATCTTCCCGCTGCGCGGGCTGACCTCCGACGGCTGGTCGCAATTCCCCTGGTACTGGAAGATCCTCGACTATTTCTGGCACATCACGCTGCCGCTGATCTCGATGGCGCTCGGCGCCTTCGCCACCATGACACTGTTGACGAAGAATTCGTTCCTCGATGAGATCCGCAAGCAATATGTGATGACCGCGCGCGCCAAGGGCTGCAGCGAGCGGCAGGTGCTCTACAATCACATCTTCCGCAACGCCATGCTGATCGTGATTGCGGGTTTTCCCGGCGCGTTCATTCACGCTTTCTTCTCGGGCTCGCTTTTGATCGAAACCATCTTCTCGCTGGACGGTCTCGGCCTGCTAGGCTTCGAGAGCGTGCTGAACCGCGATTACCCCGTGGTGTTCGGAACGCTGTTCATCTTCTCGCTGGTCGGTCTCGTGGTCAATCTGATCTCCGATCTCGCCTATATGTGGATCGACCCAAGAATCGATTTCGAGGCGCGGGAGGTCTGATGACAATCACCGCCCCGCCACCGGTCGAAACCAATGTTCAGTCACCATTCGGCGAGCGTGCCGGTGGCGCGCCGCCGGTTCTCGCCGTCGCCGCTCAACCGCCGCCGCTGGCAGAATTTCAAGTCGAACCGCCGGGGTTACTGGTCGTTCTGGATCTTCCTGATTCTGTTCTTCGTCTCGCTGTTCGCCGAGTTCATCGCCAACGATCGCCCGTTTCTGATCAAGTTCGACGGCCATCTGTATTGGCCGGCCTTCGTCAGCTATTCCGAAACCACCTTCGGGGGCGACTTCGAGACCGCGGCCGACTATCGCGATCCCTATCTGCAGAAGCTGATCGCGGAGAAGGGCGGCACCATCGTCTGGCCACTGATCCGCTATTCCTACGATACCCACAATCTCGATCTGCCGACGCCGGCACCGTCAAAGCCGACCTGGATGCTGACCGAAGCGCAGTGCAAGGAGGTGGTGCAGAAGAAGGGCCTGAATAGCTGCCGCGACCTCGAATATAACTGGCTCGGCACCGACGACCAGGGCCGCGACGTGGTCGCGCGCCTGATCTACGGATTCCGCATCTCGGTGCTGTTCGGCCTCAGCCTGACCATCATATCCTCGATCATCGGTGTCGCCGCCGGCGGCGTGCAGGGCTATTTCGGCGGCTGGATCGATCTCGGCTTCCAGCGCTTCATCGAGGTCTGGACGGCGATACCCTCGCTTTATCTGCTGCTGATCCTCTCATCGGTGCTGGTGCCCGGCTTCTTCGTGCTGCTCGGCATACTTCTCCTGTTCTCATGGGTCTCGCTGGTCGGGCTGGTGCGCGCGGAATTCCTGCGCGGGCGCAATTTCGAATATATCATGGCGGCCCGCGCGCTCGGCGTCTCCAACGCCGTGATCATGTTCCGGCATCTGTTGCCGAACGCCATGGTCGCGACCATGACGTTCCTCCCCTTCATCGTGTCATCGTCGGTGATGACGCTGACCGCGCTGGACTTCCTCGGCTTCGGCCTGCCGCCGGGTTCGCCGTCGCTCGGCGAACTCTTGTCGCAGGGCAAGGCCAACGTCCAGGCGCCGTGGCTCGGCTTCACCGGCTTCTTCGCGGTCGCGATCATGCTGTCGCTGCTGATCTTCATCGGCGAAGCCGTGCGCGACGCGTTCGATCCGCGCAAGACGTTCAGATAGATTTGTGGTAGGCTCGACAATACAGAGGTGGACCATGAACAGGATCGTCAAAGAACATTATCCGGCATCGAAGCTTCCTGAGGATTTACGTGTAGGCGTGAACCCTGCGTCGACAGTCACGGTAACGATCGTCGAAGAGGAGCAGAAGCCAGAAAGGGTCGCGACGTTGGAAGAAATTTTCGCGTCGCGCAGGCCGCCCTTCCGTACAAAGGAGGAGATCGACACGGACTTACGTCGTCAGCGAGATGAGTGGGATGACTGAAACCGGCAGTCTATCCCGCCTCTATCTCGATGCGAATGTATTTATCTATGCGATTGGGGGAAACGCCGATATTGCGGATCCCCTTCGAGAGCTCTTTGACTTGCTTCATGCGAATCGCGGGGTTGGGGTTACAAGCGAATTGACTTTGGCGGAAGTATTGCCGAGGGCGCCGGATGTGCAGCGGCGAAACTATCTCAATTTGATCGTCTGGAGCCGTATTTTTGATTTGCGCCCTGTGAGTTCGCGACATTCTGATTGAGACCGCCGAGTATCGGCAAAAGGCCGGCATGCCCAAACTTCCGGATGCCATCCATGTGGTAACCGCTATTCGGGCCGGGTGCCGAATAGTTCTATCTGCTAACTCACGGCTCAGACTGCCTGACGGGTACTCCGCACTTTTACCCGACTACGACAATCTGACTCGCTTGATACGAGAGCTGTCGTAATGGACACCGTCAACCAGCCTCTGCTCGATGTCCGCGATCTGTCGGTGGCGTTTCACCAGCCAAGCGGCGCGTCGGTCGCGGTCGATCATATTTCCTATGAGATCAAGCGCGGCGAGTGCGTGGCGCTGGTCGGCGAGTTCGGTTCCGGAAAATCCGTCAGCGCCCTGTCGATCCTGAAGCTGCTACCGTATCCGACCGCGTCGCATCCCTCCGGCAGCATCCGCTTCAAGGGCCGGGAACTGCTCTATCTGTCCGAGCGCGAGATCCGCGGCATCCGCGGCAACGACATTTCGATCATCTTCCAGGAGCCGATGACCTCGCTCAATCCGCTGCACACGATCGAGTTGCAGATCGGCGAAATCCTGCAACTGCACAGCGGCGTCACGGGTGCGAAGGCGCGGGCGCGCACGCTCGAGCTGCTGACCCAGGTCGGCATTCCCGAACCGGAATCCCGGCTTGCCAGTTACCCGCATCAACTATCCGGCGGCCAGCGTCAGCGCGTGATGATCGCGATGGCGCTCGCCAACGAGCCCGATCTGTTGATCGCCGATGAGCCGACTACCGCGCTCGACGTCACCGTGCAGGCGCAGATCCTGGCGCTGCTCGCGGAAATTCGCACCCGGCTCGGCATGAGCCTGTTGTTCATCACCCACGATCTCGGCATCGTGCGCCGCATCGCCGACGTGGTCTGCGTCATGAATGGTGGCAAGATCGTCGAGCAGGGACCGGTGGAACAGGTTTTTACGGCGCCGAAGCATCCCTACACCAGGGCGTTGCTGGCCGCAGAGCCGAAACCCGACCCGGCGCCGCCCGGCCCGATTCTCCGGTGGTGATGTCGGCCGACGATCTGAAGGTGTGGTTTCCGGTCAGGCGCGGGCTTCTGCGCGCCACGGTCGGGCATATCAAGGCGGTCGACGGCGTCAGCCTGAGGGTGCGCAAGGGCGAGACGCTCGGCGTCGTCGGCGAATCCGGCTCAGGCAAGACCACGCTCGGCCTGGCGCTGCTGCGACTGATTTCCTCCGACGGGCCGATTGTGTTTCTCGGCAGCAATATTCAGGGCCTGCGTTTCAAGGCGATGCGACCGTTCCGCCGCGACATGCAGATCGTGTTTCAGGATCCGTTCGGCGCGCTATCTCCGCGCATGTCGGTCGGCGACATCGTGGCCGAAGGCCTCGGCGTGCATCAGCGCCCAGCTTTCGGAAGGCGAGCGCGAGGCGCGCGTGATCAAGGCGCTCAGGGATGTCGGCATGGATCCGGCCACGCGCTTCCGCTATCCGCATGAATTTTCCGGCGGCCAGCGCCAGCGCATCTCAATCGCCCGCGCCGTGGTGCTGGAGCCGAATTTCGTCGTGCTGGACGAGCCGACCAGCGCGCTCGACATGCTGTTCCAGGCGCAGATGGTCGATCTGTTGCGCGAACTGCAGCGCAAGCGCGACCTGACCTACATGTTCATCTCGCATGATCTGCGCGTGGTCGCCTCATTGGCGAGCCACCTGATTGTGATGCGGCAGGGCAAGGTGGTGGAGGAAGGGCCGGCGTCTGAACTGTTCAAGTCACCGAAGACCGACTACACCCGCGCGCTGTTCACGGCGGCGTTCCGGCTGGAAATAGCTCCTGGCGGCGCTGACGCGGTTTGAACTGGATTCAACCGAGTCGCTTGATGGCTAAAATATCGCTGCCCGCCGCCTTGATGCGGGCGATGGCGTCGCGGGTGTCCTCGATCACGGTGGCCATATGATGCGCGTTGGCGTGAACGATGCTGTCGGCGTCGCGCACGATCGCGACATGGCCGTTCCAGAACATCAGATCGCCGCGCTGCGGGTTGGCGGATTCCGCCAGCCCCAATATCCGGCCGAGGCCGTCCTGCTGCATGTCACTGTCGCGCGGGCAGCCGGTGCCAGCGGCGTTCAGGGATATCTGGACGAGGCCGGAGCAATCGATCCCGAAACTGCTCTTGCCGCCCCACAGATACGGCGTGCCGACAAAGCGTTCGGCCACCGCGACGAAATCCTTCTCATGGTGATCGATGCCGCCGACATGCTGCCGCGGCAGATGCCAGCCCTCGCGCGTCACCGCGAAGGCGCCGTCGTCGCGGATCAACGTGACCATCGCCCCCATCACCAGCGTCTCGGCCGGCGGCAGCTTGATGGAGGGGCCGGGAAAGGCAAAGGTCCTGATGGCCGTGATCTTGTGCGTCGGCTTGCCGGCCGGCTTCGCCAGCGCGCGATCGGGAAGCCAGCCAACATAGCCGTCGCCGTTCAACTGGCCCCACGCAAAACCTTCGCCATTGCGGTCGTAGATGGTGACGCGCTCGCCCTTCAGCGCTTGCGTCAGCAGCGTGCCGCCGGAGGAGGGCGCCTCGCGCAGCGGAGCGAGCGGCTCGATAATTTCGAACACTTCGCCTTCGACAAAGCGCGTCGCCTTGACCTTGCCTTCAAGATATTTCGCGGCAAGGTCGCCCCGCGCCGGCGTCAGGCGCGGATCATCCATAGCGTTCGTCCAGCAGTTGGTAGATCGCGCGCGCGGCCTGGCATTCGCCGCCCTCGGGGCGCCCTGGCCTCGCCTGAGGCGTCCAGCCGAAGATGTCGACATGCAGCCAGCTTTTCGCGTTCTCGACGAAGCGCTGCAGGAACAGCGCGCAGGTGATGGAGCCGGCAAACGTGCCCGATGGCGCGTTGTTGACGTCAGCGACCTTCGAATCGAGCCAGCTATCGTAAGGCGGCCACAGCGGCAATCGCCACAACGGATCGTTCTCCTCTCTGGCGCAGCGCGCGACGTCCAGCGCCAGCGTCTCATCATTTGTGTAAAAGGGCGGTAAATCCGGCCCCAGCGCCACCCGCGCGGCACCTGTCAGGGTGCCCAGGTCGACCAGCAAATCGGGCTTTTCCTCATCCGCCAGCGCCAGTGCGTCGGCCAGGATCAAACGGCCTTCGGCGTCGGTATTGCCGATTTCCACCGTGATGCCCTTGCGCGAGGGGAAGATATCGAGCGGGCGGAAGGCGTTGCCCGCGACCGCGTTCTCGACCGCGGGGATCAGGACGCGCAGCCGCACCTTGAGCTTCGCACCCATCACCATCTGCGCCAGCGCCAGCACGTTGGCGGCCCCGCCCATGTCCTTCTTCATGATCAGCATGCCGGTGGAGGGCTTCAGATCGAGCCCGCCGGTATCGAAGCAGACGCCCTTGCCGACCAGGGTCACCTTGGGGTGGTCAGGATCACCCCAGGTCAGATCGATCAGCCGCGGCGCGCGCGGCGATGCCATCCCGACCGCATGGATCAGCGGAAAATTCTGTCGGGTCAGCTCATCGCCGACGATGCAGTCGAAACGCGCGCCGAAACGCTGCGCGAGATGTTGCGCCGCCAGCGCCAGTTCTTCCGGCCCCATGTCGTTCGACGGCGTATTGATGAGGTCGCGGGCGAACTGTGCCGCTTCAGCCGCTCGCGTGATGGCGGCGATGTCAATGCCGTCAGGCGGCACCAGCCTGACGTCGGGCGCATCCGCCTTGCGGTAGCGGCCGAAGCGATAGGCCCCGAGCGCGAAGGCGAGCGTGGCGAGGCGCATGTCGTGCGGCGCGTTGGCAAAGCGATAGACGCCGGGCGGCAACAGGCCTGGCAGGAGACCGGGTCTGAACAGATCGCGAAATTTGCTGGTCTCGTCCTCCAGACCGAATACGACATGGGCGATTGCTCCGTCCGCGGCGGGGAGAGTGAGACACGCCCCGGGTTTGGCCGCAAAGCCGTTGGCCAGAGCGAACTGCCGGGCCTTGCCGGGAAGCCCGGCGCAGACTGCGTCCCATGTCGCCTTGGTCGCGAAGCTGATGGGAATGGCTGCTGCGGCAGGCGAGGTCGCGAACACTGAAGGCATGCGGGTCTCGGTCTTCGATTGAAGCAGGGCAGGGCGGTCCTGCAGGTCAATTGCTCCGACGTTGCAGGCTTTTGGTGCTTCTACAATGGCCAGCAAAGTCAAACCAGCCTCAACGCGGTATTCGATCATCCCGGATATTTCTTGCCTTGGCATTCCTGCGCCGCTTGCCGGCCTTCCGACGATGACGCTGAGGTGACTTGACCGGAAGCGTGGTAGGACCCTACGCCTATTGATAACAGATGTTGCCTGTGTGAAAGCGGGCCTCGGAGTGGGAGACCCCAGTGGCACAAAACCAAACGAACTTTCGCCATATCCTGACCCGCAGTTTGGCGGTGTCGGCCCTGCTCTGCCTTTATGGCTCCGGTTTCATCGGCGCATCGGCGCTGTTGTTGGGAGCGTCGACCACGCCCGCCCTTGCCCGTGGCGGCGGCGGTCATGGCGGCGGCGGTTTTCATGGCGGTGGTTTCCACGGTGGCGGTTTCCATCATGGTGGCTTTCGCGGCGGTGGGTTTGGACTCGGTTTGGGCCTGGGATATTACGATGGATACTATCCCTATTACGGCGACGTCGGCGTTTGCTATGTCGTTCGGCAGCGCGTCATGACGCGCTATGGTTGGCGGATACGCCGCGTCTCGATCTGCGAGTGATTGCCACACCACGCGGCCTCGGCGCCCGCGCTGAGGCCGCCGCTCCGCTGCAGCCGGCTCGGCGTTGGTCCGTTTGATCGCGCTCCCCTATCGGCCACAGTTCCAGACATTTCCGATCGGCGTCTGGGTCCAGCATGGACCGAACCCGCCGCCGTTCCAGCGTCCCCGATAGAAGCGAGGTCCGCCATACCAATAGACCTGCCTCCGATTCCGCGCCTCCTCCCATTCGATCCGCTCGGGTGAGCGATAGCCGGGCAAGAAGCCGTAGCCGTGCCAGTGAGGCGCCACATGCCGCTTTCCATGCACCGGCGCAGCCAATGATGCAGAGGCCGACAACAGCAAGACTGCGATCGCGATCGCGCCGGAGAGATTTCGTAACATTGAGGACGTCCTTCACCTGCAACCCGCCGCCACGCATCTCCTACACGGCGTTTGGAGATCGTGATAGGCTGCGCTCATCACAAAATCCGGGGTCGGTTGCGATTCGCCAGGCCGACGCGTCTCACCGTTGAATATTGACCCGCGGCCGGCAGTTCATGTCGAGCCCGGTCACGCACGACGCGCAGCACGATTAAAAACTCGGGTACGCACCGAATAAAGGGCCGCCTATCCAGATCAGCCGGGGCGGATATTAACCGGACGTTAGGGTTAACAGTCTATTGCTGACGCGATCGGCTCGATCAATTCGCCTGATATCGTGAGTCAAAGTGCCATGCGTCAGCAGTCCAGTCTTGCCCGGCTTCTTGCGTCCGTGGCCATGACGGCGATTTTGGCCGCAGGCCTTGGCGGCTGCCAGACCATGTCCGACATCACAGGCTCGATCACGTCGAAGGCCGAGGTCAGCCCCGACGCCGATCCGCGGAACGCGGTGGAAGCCTATGGCGCGCGCTACCGGGCCAATCCCAGGGATGCCGATGCGGCGCTGGCCTATGGCCAGGCGCTCCGCGCCACCGGGCAGCGCAGCCAGGCCGTCGCGGTGCTCGAACAGGCCAACATCGCCCATCCCGGCAACAAGGCGCTGCTCGCCGGCTATGGCCGCGCGCTCGCCGACAATGGTAATTTCCAGCAGGCGTTCGACGTTCTCAGTCGCGCCCATTCACCGGATAATCCCGACTGGCGAATTCTGTCGGTGCAGGGAACCGCGCTCGACCAGCTCGGCCGGCATGACGAAGCCCGCCGTTACTACGACAGCGCCCTCAAGATCGTGCCCGACGAGCCGTCGGTGCTGTCCAACCTCGGCCTCTCCTATGTTCTTTCCAAGGAACTGCCGAAGGCGGAAGAGGTGCTTCGCCGGGCCTACGCCAACTCCCGGGCGGACGCGCGGGTGCGGCAGAATCTGGGCCTGGTGATAGGCCTGCAGGGCCGCTTCGCAGAGGCGGAAGGCATCGTGAAGGCCGATCTGCCGGCGGACGAAGCGGCGGCGAACGTCGCCTATCTGAAGCAGATGCTGAGCCACAAGGACAATCCGCGGGGCGGTCCCGGGACGATCCCGGTGGCGGCGCTCAACCGGCCGGACTGATCGCCTCCATCAAATCGAAGTCGTCATTACCCGCAACCAGTGAGCGCGCAGCCCGACGACGGGCTCGGCGCGCGATCCGGCAATCGCCGGCGTCTACCGAAGCGCCCAGCGTGGCCGGGCGAAGGCAATCCTGATCGAGCGACCGCCGACCCACCGCCGCCCCGTCATTGCATCGCCGCGATCTTGATGCCGGTCGGCCCCAGGATGACGACGAACAGCACCGGCAGGAAGAACAGGATCATCGGCACCGTCAGCTTCGGCGGCAGCGCGGCCGCCTTCTTCTCGGCCTCGTTCATGCGCATGTCGCGATTTTCCTGCGCCATGACGCGCAAGCTTTGACCGAGCGGCGTTCCGTAACGTTCCGACTGCTGCAACGCCATACAGACCGACTTCACCCCTTCGAGCCCGGTACGCTTCGCTAGGTTCTCGTAGGCCACCTTGCGATCCTGCAAGTAGGACAGCTCGGCCGTGGTCAGCGTGAATTCCTCGGACAGCGCGATCGACTGGGTCACGATCTCGGTTGAGACCTTGCGGAAGGCGACTTCGATCGACATGCCGGACTCGATGCAGATCAGGAGCAGATCGAGCGCATCGGGAAACGCCCGCTTGATCGAGAGCTGGCGCTTCGAGATCAGGTTTTTCAGAAACAGCATCGGCGCCTGCAATCCCAGATAGGCCGCGGCGACGCACATGCCGATCTTCACCGGGAGCGACTTCTGCATATGCGAAATCACGAAAACATACAGTATCGCCGCCAGAAACATCAGGATCGGCGTCACGAGCCGGAAGAACAGGAACGTGACATAGGGCGCGTGGCCGCGATAGCCCGCCATGGTGAGCTTTTCGCGCGCGGCCTCCTGCGCCAGCCATTTCCCGAGGTTGAAGTCTTCCACTACCTTGGAGACCAGTTGCTTCGGGGTCTGGCGCAGCGACACTTTCTCGGTCTTGGAGAGGCGCTCACGCTCCCGCTGCCGGATCCGCTCGCGTTCGTTGGCGACCGCCTTCATGCGCTTTTGCAGGCCTTCGCCTGCGAGCAGCGGCATGATCAGGGTGTAGGCCGTCGCGCTCACCGCGATGGCGGCGAGCAGCATGGTCATGAAGTGTGCGTCGTGGAGCTTGTCGACCAGAAACTGTATCATGCTGCACCGTCAGAAGTCGAAGTTGATCATTTTTTTCATTACGAAGATGCCGCAGGACATCCAGATTACGCAGCCGACGAGCATCAATTGACCGGTCGGATGGGTCCACAGCAGCGAGATATAGTCGGGGGTCGAGAGGTAAACCAGCAGCATGACGATGGGCGGCAGCGAGCCGATAATGCCCGCGGACGCCTTGGCTTCCATCGACATGGCCTGGATTTTCTCGGCCATTTTCTTGCGATCGCGCAGCACCTTTGACAGGTTGCCCAAGGCCTCCGACAGATTGCCGCCGCTCTTTTGCTGGATCGCGATGACAATCCCGAAGAAGTTGGCTTCCGGCACCGGCATCCGTTCGAACAGGCGTGCGCAGGCCTCACCCAGCGGCATGCCGATCGCCTGGGTTTCGATGATGGCCAGGAACTCGCTCTTGAGCGGCTCCGGGGCATCGGCGGCCACCACCTTGATCGATTCAAACAGCGGTAGGCCCGCCTTGATGCCGCGGACGATCACGTCGACGGCGTCCGGCAGCGCCTTGAGGAAGTTCTTTTCGCGGCGTTTCTTGAGATAGCTCAACGCCCAGCGCGGCAGGCCGAAGCCGGCGGCGAACGCCAGGCCTGCGGCGGAAAGCAGTCCGGCCCCGAATAGCATCGCCGCTGCAAAGCACGCGGCCCCGAGAACGCCGGAAATGACCATGAATTTCCGGTTTGACCAGTTCAGGCCGGCCTGCGTGAGGCGGCTGCTCAGCGGCACCTTGCTTTCCCTCTTGCGGCGCGCTTCGAGATCCTTCAGCGTCCCTTCGACCTGTTCGCGGCGCGACCGCTGGTTCTTGTCGACATTGCGAGCGGAAGGCTCCAGTTTCGCCACGGAGGCGCGGCGGCTCTCGGCCTTTTTCTCACCCGACAGAAGGGGATAAATAAAGACCCACGCCGCGCCGCCGAGGGCGGTAGCGGCGAGGAAGGCCAATGCGAGCGCTTGTATTTTCATGGTGCGCCCCTCTAGACGTTGGTGTTGACTTCGGCGGCGTCGAGGGCCGCGGCAAGCCGCTTCTCTTCGCCGTAATATCTTGCGCGATCCCAGAAGCGCGGCCGCCCGATGCCGGTCGAGCGATGGCGGCCGATGATGTGCCCGTTGGCGTCCTCGCCCACCAGGTCGTAAAGGAACAGGTCCTGGGTAATGATGGTATCGCCTTCCATACCCATCACCTCGGTGATGTGGGTGATGCGCCGCGAGCCGTCGCGCAGGCGGGCGGCCTGGATGATGACGTCGATCGAGGCGCAGATCATCTCGCGAATGGTGCGCGACGGCAGTGAAAATCCGCCCATCGTGATCATCGATTCGCAGCGCGACAGGGCTTCGCGGGGATTATTGGCGTGCAACGTTCCCATCGATCCGTCGTGACCGGTATTCATCGCCTGCAGCAGGTCGAATGCCTCCGGTCCGCGGACTTCGCCGACGATGATGCGTTCGGGGCGCATACGCAGGCAGTTGCGGACCAGTTCGCGCATGGTGATCTGACCTTCGCCCTCGATGTTGGGCGGACGGGTCTCCAGCCGCACCACATGCGGCTGCTGCAGCTGAAGTTCTGCCGCGTCTTCGCAGGTGATGACGCGCTCGTCGTCGTCAATGTACTGCGTGAGACAATTCAGCAGCGTCGTCTTGCCGGAGCCGGTGCCGCCGGAAATCAGGACGTTCGCCCGACAGCGCCCGATGATCTGCAGAATTTCCGCGCCTTCCGGCGAGATCGCTCCGAATTTGACCAGCTGGTCCAGCGTCAGCTTGTCCTTCTTGAACTTGCGGATCGTCAATGCCGGGCCGTCAAGCGCCAGCGGCGGAACGATGGCGTTGACGCGCGAGCCGTCGGCGAGGCGTGCGTCGCAGATCGGCGAGGATTTGTCGACACGCCGGCCGACCTGGCTGACGATGCGCTGACAGATATTCAGCAATTGCTGGTTATCGCGGAAGCGGATACCGGTTCGCTGGATGCGGCCTGCGACTTCGATGAACACCGTCCCGGCGCCGTTGACCATGATATCGGAAATGTCATCGCGCGACAGCAGCGGCTCGAGCGGACCGTATCCGAGCACGTCGTTGCAGATGTCGTCGAGCAACTCCTCCTGCTCGGCGATCGACATCACGATGTTCTTGATCGCGATGATCTCGTTGACGATATCGCGGATTTCCTCGCGCGCCGACTCGCTATCGAGTTTGGCGAGCTGGGCGAGGTCGATCGCCTCGATCAGGGCGCCGAAGATGGTCGCCTTGACCTGGTAATAGTTGTCCGACCGTCGTGTTTCGATCACCGGCGCCGGCGCCGCCGGTCTGGCCGGCGACAGCGGCGGGGAAGCAACGGTCGGCGGGGCTGCGCTGCGCGAAACGGCCTGAGGCGCGCCGGAAGCTGATTCCGGCGCGCTGGCGACGGGCTTTATCGCCCGGGTTTCGGTTTCAGGTCCGCTACGCTTACCAAACACGAGTATACTCCATGCGGGTGACTTACTTGGCCCGCAGCTTCTGGATCAGGGGCGACAGGAACGAACCGCGCGGCTTTTTGGTCTCGCCCCGGCCTGTCATTCGTTGCGCGATCTGCAAGAACATTTCGGTGGTGCGATGGTTGGCGGAAATTTCCGCGATCATCTGGCCGTTGTTGGCCGCCGAACCGAACATTTGCGGTTCGAACGGAATGCTCACGATCGGCTCGCTCTCGATTGCCTTGGCGAATTCGTTTGCGTTGATTTCCGGCCGCTTCGGCACGCCGACCTGATTGAGACAATACAGCGGCAGCCGGTCGTTGGGCCGCGATGCCTTCAAGAGGTCGAAGATATTCTTGGTGTTGCGCAGGTTGGCGAGGTCCGGCGCCGCGACGATCAGAATATCGTCGGCGCCGACCAGAGCGCGCCTTGTCCACCCCGACCATTGGTGCGGAACGTCAAGCACGATGCACGGCATGGTCGTGCGAAGCGTGTCGAAAATCGAGTCGAACGCGTCGGCGCCGAAGTCGTAGACCCGCTCGAGCGTCGCTGGTGCCGCCAGCAGGCTGAGGTGGTCGGTGCATTTCGACAGCAGACGGTCAATGAACGCCGTATCGACGCGATCGGGCGAGAATACCGCATCCGCGATGCCCTGCGCGGGATCCTGATTGTAGTCGAGGCCTGCAGTACCGAACGCGAGATCGAGATCGGCAACGACGGAATCCAGCGCGAGATCGCGCGCGATTGCCCAGGCCACATTGTGCGCGACGGTGGATGCGCCGACGCCGCCCTTTGCACCGACGATCGCGATGATCCGGCCGACCGCTTTTGCTTCCGGCGCCGAGAACAGGCCACAGATCGAGCGCACCACGTCAATCGGGCCGACCGGCGCAATGACGTAGTCGCTGACGCCGCGCCGCACCAGTTCGCGATAAAGCGCGACATCGTTGACACGGCCGATCACGACGACGCGGCTTCCGGCGTCGCACACGGTTGCGAGTTGATCGAGGCCGGCAAGGATATCGCTGCGGCCTTCGGTTTCCAGAACGATCACGTTCGGCGTGGGAGCCGTGCGGTAGGCCTCGATGGCGACCGCCATGCCGCCCATTTGAATCTTGAGATGGGCCTTGCCGAGGCGACGGTCTTCGCCCGCCGCCTGCACGGCAGCTGCGGTTTCCACCGTCTCGCAAAAGGCCTGCACCGACACCCGCGGCGCAGGCGCGATGTGATCGTCCGCGGACGGAGGCGTGGCGTCCGGCTGCGCTTCTGGATTTTGATGGGCGTAGTTGATCATTTGCCTGTATCGCTGAGTTTGGCCTTTTCGGCCTCGGGATAGGTGGTCGTGGTCGCGGTGCCCTTGCGGTATTTCTCGAAGGCTTTCGAGCGCCGGATCGTATAGGGCGGCGTTTCAGTCCGCGGCTGCACGAAGTCCGACGGATTGTCGATCATCGCCGCCATGTTGCGCTGGTAGGCGCAGCCGAAATTGTAGTACGGCTTGTTTTCGAAATAGCTCTTGTTCTTGATCGAAGGTCCGAGATCCTCGGGCCACAGGCCGCAAGGACCGGCGACCGCCGAGATTTTCGGATAGTTCAGCCGAATCGCCGCCATCTGGCGCGGGTCGTCGGGATGATAGCGGTGCACAACCAGGCCGCGCGGTGGCACGCCGGCGGAAGCGAGCAGCGCCTGAATTTCCCGCAGCGTGTCCGCGGCCGCGCGCGCGTTGGGCGTATCGACCGGCAGATCGGCGCTGATCGCGCCGGTTCCTTCACGGAGCCAGGTTTGCGCAAGCCCCATCACATCGGCGCGCTGCGAAGCGGAAAGGCCGCCACGCGCATGACCGACGAAGATGACGATCGACTGGTCGGCTTCCTGGATCGCGATCGGGTGACGCTGGCGATAATCGTCGGGAATGCTCGCCGTCACCGCTTGCTCGGTATGGGTGCAGGCTCCCAGCACGACTGCAAGACCAACAAGTGCCCCCGCGATGCGGAAGGCGCGATTGCGATCGACGGGTAAATGGGCTGTCATCATACTTTTCCTCGTCCCGCCTCAGTCGGTGATAAAGCCGTAGGTGCCGCGATAATTCCGGGCCGGCTCGACGCGGCCGGGAACGCCATAGATGCGATTGATGCTGCCGAGCAGATCGGCCTGCGGATCCGAGACCGCCGCAAATCCGTCATCCGGACGCGACAGGTCTTTCTGCGCCACCGCGCGCACGACGTAGGGCGTCACCAGCACCATCAGCTCGGTCTGGCTGTTGACGTAATCCCGGCTGCGGAACAGCGCGCCGAGAACCGGCAGTTGCGACAGCCCGGGCAAGCCGTTGATGGCCTGCTTGGTCTGCTCCTGGATCAGGCCTGCCATCGCCATCGCGCCACCCGAGGGAATTTCCAGCGTGGTTTCGGCGCGGCGGGTTTTGATCGACGGAATGGTAACCGAATTCACCGTCGAGGCGCTGACCGACTGCGACAGCGTGATCGAGTTGTCGTTCGACAGCTCGGACACTTCGGTCATCACCCGCAGGCTGATCCGCCCCTCGGCCCAGCACCACCGGCGTGAAGTTGAGCGAGATGCCGAATTTCTTGAAACTGATCTGGGTCGTACAGACATGCGTGGTGGGATCGCAGGCATAGCCCGCGGGA
Source organism: uncultured Alphaproteobacteria bacterium (assembly GCA_963735835.1). Classification (GTDB taxonomy): domain Bacteria; phylum Pseudomonadota; class Alphaproteobacteria; order Rhizobiales; family Xanthobacteraceae; genus Bradyrhizobium. Next base: position 50,824 of record CAVTNA010000033.1, read on the forward strand.
ACCGGAAACTCGCCGCCGCAATGAAGGTCGCGGACTCGCCGGAAATCGCCGTCAGATTGGGCTCCGCCAGCGTCCGCACCACGCCGGCGCTTTCCATCGCGCGCAACGTGGCCTGCACCGACGGGGTAGCGCCGAACGCGGCGCTGGCGGTGTTGCCGCCGACGAGCGAGCGGCCGTTCGCCGTGAAGGGATTGGTATTGTTGAAGTTCACGACCGCGGTGCCGTAATTCAGGCTGGCATTGAGGTCGATGCCCATCTGCTTGATGATCGAGCGCGCGACCTCGGCGACCGTGACCTTCAGCATCACCTGGTCGCGGCCCCGGACCGCGATCGAGTTGACGACCTTGTCGGCGCCGCCGACCAGCCGCGCCGCGAGATCGGCGGCCTGCTGAGCCTCGATCGGGTTCGCCGCCGAGCCGGACAGGATCACGCCGTCGCCGACGCCTTCGATCTGGATGTCGGCGTTCGGCAGCGTCTGCTTCAGCGCGGCGCGCACGCCATTGAGGTCCCTTTTGACGGCGATATCGTAGGCGGCGATTTGCTGGCCCGCCGAATCGAAGAACACGATGTTGGTCTGACCGACCGCCGCACCGATGATGTAGGCGCGCTGCGCGGAACGAACGACGGCGTTTGCGATCTTGGGATCGGCGACTAGCACATCCTTGATGTCGCGCGGCAAATCGATCACGATCGATTTGCCGATGCCGAGCGCAAGGAAGCGTGCATTCATCTGTGCATCGGCGGCAACCGGCGCCGCGACGCGGTAGTCGCTCGCCACGACCGGGGTCAGGGCCGGATTAAGTATCAGCGCAGCGACGGCCGAAAACGCCAGGGCGCGGACCGCGACAGTCCGCATTAACAGCTGATTTCCCCTGCATTGCATATCTAGCGTCCTTACTTCTGTATTGTCGTCGAGCTTTGGATACCGTAGCGAACCACGTTGACGCTTGCGCCGCGCTTGGCCTGATCGTCGGATCTGTTCTCGACCATGTTGACATCGGCGATGCTGCGCAGCGCCAGCGCCAGGGTGCCGGTCTGGCGCGCCCGCGCGAGTGTCTCCGCCTGCTCGGGCCTCAGCTCCAGCGTGACGGTCTTGCCGACGACGGCGTTCTGGCCGTCTTTTTCCTTCGGCGCCTGGTCGATCGCGAGAACGCGAACATTCGGCAGGATGATTTCCGAGTTGACGATATCGGGGGCGCTCGCGCGGTCGGCATTCTTCTCGCGCTTGGAAAGAATGACATCGACCCGGTCGTTCGGCAGGATAAAGCCGCCGGCGCCGGTCTCCGGCGAGATCTCGGTCGAGATGGCGCGCATGCCGGTGGGCAGGATCGCCGCCATGAAGCCCGAGCCGTTGGCCTTGACCAGTTTCGGCTCCCGGATCGGCTCGCCCGCGATAAAGGGCGCACGCGCGATCGAGCCGGCGACCTGGGTCGCTGCATCCGGCCGCTCGTTGCGGCGGATGAAAGTGTTGCTTGCGGTCGCGGCCGGCCAGCTCTGCCACTGCATGTCTTCAGGCGTGACGGTCTGGCCGAGGCCGATGTCGGACCTGGCAACAAGAACGTCCACAGTCTGTAGTTGCGCCACCGGCTGGGCCGGCGTCTTGTCAGACCCGCTGGCAAGGTATGCGGCAATGCCGCCGGCACCGAGCGCGATGGTCAGAACGACAATGCGTGCGGTATTCATACGCTTCACTTTCCACATAACGCCGCGACGCTTCCGCCGCCGTGATGGGAGTTGACCAGCTATTCGTCAAAGCATGGTTAATGAGGCGTATCTAAATCAACTTAACGCCGGGTTTACTCGGGCCGGGATCAGCGAATGGCGAAATGGCTGAGGTCGACCGCCTTGATCCATTCCGTCTCGGGGTAGACCATCAGGGCGCCGATCGCGAGCGCGATGCCGTAGGGAATTCCGCTGTCCTTGGCATGCAGCTTGAGCAGCCAGGCCTGGCCGGCGAACGGGTAGGGCAGCGGCCATTGCCGGAACTGGAGCAGCAGCAGCGTCAGGGCACCGCCGAACAGGGAAGCATAGACCAGGTAGTTCATGAGATGGCCAAAGCCGAACCAGAGCGCGGCGCCGGCCGCTACCTTGGCGTCCCCGCCGCCGACCCAGCCCATGGCAAAGCAGGCAAAGGCCACCGCGAGCACGACAGTCACGAAGTGTTCCGACGTACACGTCGCCGTCCGCGGCATCGGCGTTGACCCGGTTGATGTTCGCCGCCACCCACACCAGTCGGCCATCGCGATGCCGGATCGGGGTCTCGTACTGAACCTGGTTGTGTTCGCTCATTCGGGATTGCTGTGAAAGCGCGGCCTTTTCGTCGACCAGCCACGGAAACGGCCATTGGTAGGGCAGGCCGTGGGCCGGGTAGCCGGTGAGTTTGGTGAAAGCGTCGTTGACCTCGATGACGGCCCCGGTGCGATCCGCGACGAAGAAACCCTCCTGCAGGGAATTCACCACCGCGTTGCGGAACTCGTCGCGATCGGCGAGATCCTCGGCGCGGGCCCGCTGCTCCTCGTAACGCTTGGTGCCGTCGAGGAATCCGCGCGTCGCGACATCGAGCGGGGCCAGCGTCTGCAACAGGAAGGCCAGCGCCACCGCCCCGTCGAAGCCGGGAAGCTCCACCACCAGCCGGTCGTAAAGCTCAGAGTGTTTCTCGACGATCTCCAGCATGCTGATGTCGTCGTGCAGTGCCCGGCGGCCGAGCTCATGACCGACCGCGAGGTCTTCCTCGTTGCGGGTCTCCAGGTAACTACGCAGCGCAGCCGCGTACGCAGTGTGGAAATCGTCGTGTGTCATCCGGACACACCTCGGTGCCGTGCCGTGAGTACCAGCGCGTCGTCGTTGTCCTTGGCGTGGCTGTCCAGGATCTGCTCGGCGATTGTCAGGGCCGGTGCGGCGAAGTCGATGCCGTCCAGATGGTTTTCATCGATGCCGTCGCTGGTGATGACCAGTAGATCGCCTGGGCGGATCGGGAAATCCTGCGATACAACCACTTCGGGAACCCGGTAACCGACGATGCCGCCGGCGAGGCGTACCGACGAGCGCACCTCGACACCACCCGGGTGCTTGGCGACCAAGTCGGCGGCGACGTTCCCGATCCCCACCCAGCTGAGCGCATCTTTCTGAAAGTCTATGTGCACCAACGTCATTGCCACGCCGCGAGTGTTCGACAAGCCACGGTGACAGCTCTGGACCAGCGTGTCTAGCGCCTCGCCGCGAGCGTCGCCGAGGATCTGCACGCCGCAGTCTGCCGCCTCGGCCGCCAGTTCGCCGTGCCCCAGACCGTCCAGCACGCCGATCAACGCGGCGGTGCCGTTCACGTCGACCGCGATCGACCGGTCGCCGCAGACGGTCTGGCCCGGCAGCGGACGCGACGTGGCCGCCCACTCGAGCGGCCCCAGCCAACCATGCTCAGCCATTGTTCGGAATCCACTTCCACATTTCGATCTTCGTGCCCTGACCCGGGGCGGATTCCACGATCAACCGGTCCATCAGCCGGCGCGCTCCGGGCAGCCCGAGCCCGAGTCCGCGGCCGGTGGAATAGCCGTCCTCCATTGCCCTTTCGATGTTGGCGATGCCCGGCCCGTCGTCTTCGGCCCGCACGACCAGTGCCTGTCGGCCTTCGCGGTCTTGTACGGCAACCCGAATCGCCCCGTAACCGGCGTAGCTGGTGATGTTGCGGGCGACTTCGGAGATCGCCGTGGCAATCATGGTGACATCGGTCAACGAGAAACCCATGTCGCGTGCCAGTTGGTGACCCGCCTGGCGAGCGGCAACGATGTCGTCGGGATGACCTACGTCAACGACGACGTCATCCGACACCGTCACGTCCAATCGGTTTCCGAGAAGCCAGCCGCCGATTCAGCAGCGCCAGGCCCTCTTCCAAGTCCAGCGCGGTGTCCATGTCCTCGAAGAGGATTCCGAGCTGGACCATTGCGAACGCCACTTCCGGCTGCAGGCCCACGATCACGGTGTGCGCGCCGCGCAGGCTGGTCATGCGTGCAACAGTCTGCAATGACCGGGCGGCGAATGAATCCAAGACGTCGATGGCGGTGACGTCGACGACGATGCCTTGCGCCCGATACTCGGTGACCCGTTGCATCAAGCGTTCGCGGAACAGCTCGGTGTCGGAGTCGGACAGGGCGTTTTGCACGGTGGCAATCAGAATCTGTCCCTGTTTCAGAATGGGTACTGGCATGAGACTTTCGCGACGATCTGCTGTTAGGTGGTTTGCTCGCCGGCGCGGGTGACCTCATACCCCAGCAGGTGTTCGGCCTCCTCGATGCCGCCCTGCAGGTCGCCGACGGCGTTCATCTTGGAAAGATCCAGCCCGATCGTCACCAGCGTGAGTGCGATCTCCGATGACAGACCGGTGATGATGACGCTGGCACCCATCAAGCCCGACGCGTCGACGGTCTGCACGAGGTGGTTGGCCACCGTGGAGTCGATGGTGGGCACACCGGTGATGTCGATGACGACGACCTTGGCCCGGTTGGCGCGAATGGCCCGCAGTAGTTGCTCGGTGACCTGCCGGGCGCGCTGACTGTCCAGAACGCCGATGATCGGCAGGATCAGCAACTGCTCGCGCACCTGCAGCACCGGCGTCGACAGCTCGCGGATGGCCTCCTGCTGCTGACGGATGATGCGCTCGCGTTCCTGCACGAAGCCGACGGCGACGGTGTTGGCGATCCGGTTGGCCGCGGGCTCGTAGGCGTCGAGCACTCGGTTCAGCAAATCGAAGTCCGATCTGGTACTTCTCGAAGAGCGACCGGGCCAGCACGTCGCGCAGCAGCAGGACGATGCCGACGACCTCATTGGTCTCCACACCACGGGGAATGATGCGTTCGGACAAGTCGCGCGCGTAGTCCTGCAGCGCCTCGACGCTACCGGTTTCGAGCACCTCGACGTAGCTGTCGTACACCGTCGTCGCCTCGGAGAAGATCTCCTCGGGCGACATCGCGGTCAGCAATTCGGCCTCGGTGATCCTGCGGGCCCATTCCTCGCGCAACCCCGTACGGTTCTGGCGTAAGTGCTGGACCAGCTGTGGCAGCAGCAAACCCGCACCCGACGCTGCCGACGTCTGACCGACGACGCCCGTCGACGAGAGATCTGTTGACTGATCCGACATTGAACCTCCCGGATCTCCGCGGTGGACCGAGTCCCGCGCCTAGACTAACTGAGCCTCGCGGTGACGACCGTTGAAGTAATATTTCTGCGAATTTGCCAGGCGGCGAGGGTCGGCACCGGACCCGCCGGGAGCGACAAAGACTCCAGACGAAGGATGGCCGTGGTAGAGCTCGGATCCGATCACTACCTCCGTCGCGCACCGGGACGGTGTCGCCGTGGTCAGCATCGGCGGCGAGATCGATTCGAGCACCGCGCCTGCCTTCGAGGCGGGGATCGCGGAAGCGCTCGAAGTAGATCCACCCGCCCTCGTGATCGAGCTGTCCGAGGTGATCTTCATGGCTTCGGTGGGACTGCGGATATTGGCGGCCACCCAGGAAAAGGTCGGCAAATCGATTCAGATCGCGGTGGTGGCCGACAATACGGCGGCGAGCAGACCGATGCAGCTGACCGGTCTGGACAAACTCATTTCGTTGTACCCGACGTTGGATGAGGCGTTGACCGCGATGGGCCGGGCGCACGGGCGACTAGCGGCTACGGACGCAGCACCTGGCGCGCGATCGCGTACTTGTGCACCTCGGTCGGGCCGTCGTACAGCCGAAAGGCGCGCATGTCGGAGAAGATCATCCCGACCGGTGTCTCGTCGGAAATGCCGATGCCGCCCAGGATTTGGACGCAGCGGTCGGCGACCTTGAACAGCTCCTCGGACACGTAAGCCTTGACCATCGAGCTCTCGTGTCTGCCGGTGCCCCGATCGCCCTTGTCCAGCGTCCAGCACGCCCACCAGATCCCGAGCCGGCATTGCTGCAAAGCGATTTCGTTGTCGGCGATCATGAAGCTGACGCCCTGATGTTCACCGAGCGTCTTGCCGAACGCGGTCCGCTCGCGGGCGTGCCGCACCGCGATCGACTGCGCGCGCGAAGCGGCCCCGAGCCAGCGCATGCAGTGCGTCAGCCGCGCGGGCGCCAGCCGCATCTGCGCGTAGCGCAACGCCTGGCCGACCTCGCCGAGCACTGCCGAGGCGGGCAGCCGCAGATCGTTGAACCGCACGACGCCATGGCCTTCGACGTAGTTGCGGTCCATCGTGTTCATCACCCGCTCGATCTCGATGCCCGGGGTCGCACCGTCGCAGAGGAACAGCGTCGGCCCGTCAGCGCCGTGCGGGTTCGGCGCGACGCGGGCCATGATGATCCAGGTCCGGGCGCCGTTGGCCCCGGTGATCAACCACTTGTGGCCGTTGATGACGTAGTCGCTACCGTCGAATTCCGCCATCGTGGCCAGCTGGTTGGGATCCGAACCGGCGCCGCCGGGTTCGGTCATCGCGAACACCGACCGCTGGCGTCCGTCGATCACCGGGATCAGGAATTCGTCGATCTGCTCGGGGTTGGCGACCTTGCCCAGCAGGAACATGTTGCCTTCGTCGGGCGCGGCGCAGTTGAGCGCGATTGGGCCCAGCGTCGACCAGCCGGCCGCCTCGAACAACACGGCCTGCTCGCGGTGCGACGGCTCACGGCCCCCAAAACGCTTGGGCGCCTGGAACGTGAGCAGCCCCGCGTCGCGGGCCAGCTCCACCAATTCGGTGCGCAGCGCGTCGTCGGGACCGTGCCGGGTCAGGCGAGGGTCGGTCTCGTAGGGCACGATCTTGTCGACGACGAACGCGCGGATTTCGTCGCGCAGCGCCGCGGTGTCGGCGGGTATCTCGAAATCGATCATGCGGATTCCATCAGCGTCAGCGCGTGCTCGAACAGCCGCACCGTGGCCTCGTGCAGCAGGTCGCCGACCTCCTTCGGGGCCTTGCCGGCGCTGGCCCTGGCGTTGGTGCCCTCGAGCACGATGCCGAGTTTGAAGCAGGCCAGCACGGTGTACCAGGTGACGTGCGACAGGTCGCGGGTGGTGTTGCGGGCGTAGCGCTCGACCAGATCGCTGGGTGCGGCCAGTCCGCCCCTCTCGAAAAGCGTTCCGCCAAAAGCGGCGGACTGTCCCCAGGTGGCCAGTAGCCAGCCGAGGTCCAGTAGCGGATCGCCGATCGTGGACATCTCCCAGTCGACGATCGCGACGACCTCGGGGCCGGTGCGGGAGAACATCACATTGGCCGCGTGGTAATCGCCGTGCATGATGCCCGGTGTCCACGCCGTCGGACGGCCTTCTTCGAGCCACCCGGCCACCTCGTCGACGCCGGGAATGTCTGGGCCAGAGTAGTTTTCGAACTCCTTGTAGGACGCCAACTCCGAAAGCCAGCGTGGCACTTGGCGTTCCAGGAAACCCTCCGGCTTGCCGTAATCGCTCAAGCCCACCGCGGCGTAGTCCACCGCCCCGAGCTTGGCCAGAGCGTCGGCCATCGACAGCCCCATCTCGAACCGCACTGCCGGGTCGGCGGCGTGCAGCTCCGGCAATTCCTGGCCGGCGTTGAACCCGTCGATCGGCTCCATCAGATAGAAGACCGCATCGCCGAGCACGCCGGGGTCGTCGCAGCTGGCGATTAAGCGAGGGTGCGGCACGTCGGTCCCGGCCAGCGCCGCCAGCACCTGCGTCTCGCGCATGATCACGACGTTGCTTCGCGGGCGCAGATGCTTCGGCCCGCGGCGCAGCACGTACGGCCGGCCCGACCGGGTGAACCGCAACATGATGTTCTGCGTTCCGCCGCTGATCGCGGAAACGTTCTCCAGCGGGCCGTCGCCTAGCCCCTGCGTCGACATCCACTCGGCGAGGCCGTCCGGGGCTTTGAGCTCCTCCACGAAGGTGAAGCTACTACGAGGCGCCCGCAGCCTGGCCAGTGCCCGCCGCCCGGATCAGGGGATCAACACGGTTGAACCGTGGGTCTTGCGACCCTCCAGATCGCGATGGGCTTGGGCCGCGTCCCGCAGCAGGTACCGGTCACCGGTGGTGACAGTGATCGTCCCGGCTTGGACGGCGGCGAATAATTCATCAGTGCGCCAAGCGAATTCGTCGTAGGTGCGCAGAAAGTGCGGTCGCAGGGGCCGAGTCAGGTACACCGAGCCCGCGGAGTTCAGTCGCTGCGGGTCGACCGGCGGAACAGGCCCGCTGGACGCGCCGTACAGCGCCAGCGTTCCGCGGATCCGCCAGGCTGGCGTCGAACGTCGATCTGCCGACCCCGTCGTACGCCGCCGCGACCCCCGCACCGCCACCCAGGCTCGTCGCCCACTGGGTCAGGATCAACCCGACCCCGCCGGCGCCGGCGTGCAGCAGGACAGTGTCGCCGGAACCAACCGGGTACACCGACTTGATCAGCAGGTGGGCGGTCTGACCTTTGAGAATCGCGGATGCGGCGACCTCAGCGCTGACGCCATCGGGAACATGGCATACCAAATCGGCTGGTGCAGAGCAGTATTCGGCATACGCGCCGTCTGCGTCTGAGGTTGCCACCCGGTCGCCAACGTGTGCCGTGTGCACCCCTTCGCCAACGGCGGCCACCGTGCCGGCCACCTCGCTGCCCAGAATGAACGGCAACGCATGCGGGTACAGCCCGGTCCGAAAATACGTGTCGACGAAGTTGACGCCGATCGCCTCGGTCTTGATCAGCAGTTGCCCCGGCGCCCGGCTCCGGCACCGGCCGCTCCACATACGCGAGCGCCTCGGGCCCGCCGGTCGCGGAGACCTCTATCGCGTGCATCAAACGGTGAGTTGAGAAGTCATGAGCCAACGCTCCTTTCGTCGCGAGCGTCTCGCGCGCGTTGCCTTGGATTCTGCTGCTCCGACTCGAGGGGTGTCTATGTTGTGGTGGACCACCGGTGCCGGGCCTATCGCTGGTGTCCGCGCACACTCGGTCCAGCTTCCTCACAGCGGGCACCGGTAGTGTCCGATGCTGGCTACTAATGAGGAGGAATGACGATGCCGCGGACCGACAACGATTCCTGGGAGATCACCGAGAGTGTGGGGTCGACGGCACTCGGCGTGGCCGCGGCCCGCGCCGCCGAGACCGACAGCGACAACCCGCTGATCCAGGATCCGTTCGCCCGCGCATTTCTGGACGCGGCCGGCGAAGGCATGTGGAGCCTGACGTCGGATCCCAAGTTGTCAGCCGCACTGACCGATCTTGTTCCGGATCTGGCAGCGCACACCCAGGCGATGGTCGACTTTATGGCGGTGCGCACCAAATGGTTCGACGAGTTGTTCCTCGATGCTGCGTCTTCCGGTGTTCGCCAAGTGGTGATCCTGGCGGCCGGCTTGGACTCACGCTCCTGGCGGCTGTCGTGGCCCGCCGGTACCACGGTGTACGAGCTTGATCAGGCCAAAGTGCTGGACTTCAAGTCGAGCACCCTGGCGCAGCGCGGTGCGCAGCCGACCGCTCGACTGGTGAGCGTCGCGGTCGATCTGCGGGACGACTGGCCAACCGCATTGGGAGAAGCGGGCTTTGACGAATCCGTGCCGACGATGTGGTCGGCCGAGGGGCTACTGCGTTATCTGCCTGCGGCGGCCCAGGATTTGCTGTTCGAGCGGATCGACTCGCTCAGCGCGGCGGGCAGCTGGCTGGCAACCAACGGGCCCTCGAAGCAGGCAGTGAACCCCGATCTGCTGGCCAGACAGCGGAAGCAGTCGCAGCGTTTCCGTGCCGCGGCCGCCGAGGTGCTCGGCACCGAAATCCCCAACGTGGAAGAACTCTGGTATCCCGAGGAGCGCACCGAGATCGTCGACTGGCTGGGCGAGCATGGCTGGGATGCGTCGGCAATCGGCATGGCCGATCTGCTCGCCCGTCATGGACGCACTGTTCCCGGAGATGACGTGATGCCCCACGTCGTATTCACCTCTGCGCGCCGGCCCTGATTTGCTGAACCGGTAGTACCGCTCGGGTCATGTTGTCGGCGGCTCGCCGATTTTCACGTACTCGAGTACTTATCTGGCGGTCACGAGGCCGGTAAACTCGCTGAAGGGCTGTGCCGGCGGGATTAGCTCCCTCTGTCGGTTATTCAGACGCTTGGTCCAAATGTTTGGACGTTTAGAGCCCTGGGTACGTTAGCTCTGCTCTACGGTTTTGTCCGACAATGGAGGTCAGGATGCGTGGCGGAGGTTTGATCAGTGCGGTTGTGGTGGTCTGGTTGGTAATCGGCGTCATCGCCGCGTTCCAACGGGACTACCTGAAAAACACCGCTCAGAATTGTGCCACTTTAGGCACTATCGCAGTCACAGTGATCGCAGGTCCCCTGAATTATGCGGGTGTCAACCCGAAGGTGACCGATTGTCACCTGCCGCAACCCAGTTCGATGCCCGCCATGGACATCGACCAGGTGATTGGAATGGAGGCGTCATGATCGGCCTGGGCATCATCTTGCTGATACTCGGATACGTCCTGAAAGTGGCCGTGCTGCAAACGATTGGTGTTGTTCTGTTGGTTATCGGTGCTGTGTTGTGGGTGCTCGGTTCCGTCGGTCGCCCGGTGGGCGGCAGACGTTACTGGTACTGACGCCGATTACTGCGAAATCAAGCTAATACCTGAAATCTGAATACTGAAATGGAGTCGTCATGATCGTTCTCGGGATCGTTTTGATCGTCATCGGATATTTCGTGCCAAGCCTCAGCATCTTGTACACAATTGGCGGCATTCTCGTGGTCATTGGTGTGATCCTGTGGATTTTGGGCGCCGTCGGGCGGCCGGTGGGCGGTCGTAAAGTCTGGTTCTAACCCGCTGACCCCTCGAGGTTGGCTCACAGCTGGCACATAGGAGCGCCATAGCAATGCCCCATCGGGCTGCGCATACTAGGTAGTTGTGAGCCAACCCCAAGCCCCCGCCGAACGCATCGTTATGCGTCGTGCCGATGGGAACCCGATCAACGTCCTGGTGGTCGACGACGAAGCCGTCCTCGCCGAAATGGTGTCGATGGCATTGCGTTACGAAGGCTGGAACATCGCCACCGCCGGCGACGGAGCGGCAGCTCTGGAATCCGCGCGATCGCAGCGACCGGACGTTGTCGTTCTCGACGTGATGTTGCCCGACATGAGCGGGCTGGACGTGTTGCGAAAACTCCGCGAAGAAAGCCCGCAGCTCCCGGTGCTCCTGCTGACCGCAAAGGACGCCGTCGAGGACCGGATCGCCGGGCTCACCGCCGGCGGCGACGACTACGTCACCAAGCCGTTCAGCCTGGAAGAAGTGGTGCTGCGGTTGCGCGCACTGCTGCGGCGTACCGGTGTCACGACGGAGGACAGCGGCGCGCAGCTGATCGTCGGCGACCTGGTGCTCAACGAGGATAGCCACGACGTGACTCGCGCCGGTGAGCCAATCTCGTTGACGTCCACCGAATTCGAGCTGTTGCGCTTCATGATGCGCAACTCCAAGCGGGTACTGAGCAAGGCGCAGATCCTGGACCGGGTGTGGAGTTATGACTTCGGCGGTCGCTCCAACATCGTCGAGCTGTATATCTCCTACCTGCGCAAGAAGATCGACAGCGGGCGTGAGCCCATGATCCACACGCTTCGCGGCGCCGGCTACGTCCTCAAGCCGGCACGCTAGCGATGGGCCAGGCTTGGTCCCTTCGGTTTCGGCTGTTGGTCGGTCAAGTCGTCGTCCTCGCGGTCGTCTGTATCGGAATCGGCGCGGCCACCGAGCTCGCGCTGTACCGATACCTGGTCGCACAGCTCGACACTCAATTGCGCGACGCATCGCAGCGTTCGGTGCGGATTATCGGCGAACCGCCCACCGCGCCGTGGCGGCATCACCAGCGGCCATTTCCCCGACCGGGACCTGGCCCGGTGTTCTTGGACGCTCCGGGCCAGCCGGTGGGCATGGTCGCGGCCGTCACCAGCCAGGGCGGGGCGATCGAGGCCGGTTACCTGACCACTGCCGGTGGTCGTGCCGCATTGACCGACGCCGCCCGGGCTGAGCTGGGCGCGCTGCCGGTCAACCGGCCGCCGGTGACCATAAACGTCGACGGCTTGGGTCGTTATCGCGTGGTCGCCGCATTCGCCCGGCGCAGCGGTGACGTCGTCATCACCGGCCTGTCGATGTCCGACGTCGACGCGACGATGATCCGCGTCCTGCTGATCTTCGCCGTCGTCACCGTGATCGCCGTTGCGGCGGCCACCACCGCCGGCATCGTGATCATCCGACGGGCGCTGGCCCCGCTGCGTCGGGTCGCCCAAACCGCCGGCGAGGTCGTCGATCTGCCGCTAGACCGCGGCGAAGTCGCGTTGCCGATGCGCGTCCTCGAGTCAGATGCCAACCCGCGCACCGAAGTCGGTCAACTGGGCTCCGCACTCAACCGGATGCTCGACCATATCGCTGCCGCGTTGTCTACCCGGCAGGCCAGTGAGACGCGGGTGCGGCAATTCGTCGCCGACGCCAGCCACGAGCTGCGGACCCCGTTGGCCGCTATCCGTGGTTACACCGAGCTGGCCCAACGCGTGGGAGACGACACCGACGCCGTCGCGCATGCGATGAGCCGCGTGCAGTCCGAAACCGAGCGGATGACCCACCTCGTGGAGGACCTGCTCCTGTTGGCCCGCTTGGACTCCGGGCGGCCCTTGGAACGCGAATCGGTGGACCTTTCGCGGGTGGCAGTCGACGCGGTCAGCGATGCGCACGTCGCCGGTCCGGATCATCAGTGGGAGCTCGATCTACCCGAAGAGCCGGTGATTGTCCTGGGCGATGCGGCCCGGCTGCATCAGGTGCTCGCCAACCTGTTGGCCAACGCCCGCGTGCATACCAGTCCGGGAACCGTGGTGACCACTCGACTGCAGTTGGACGGAACGCATGCCGCACTGAGCGTGTGCGACAACGGGCCTGGAATACCGGATCAACTTCAGTCGGAGGTATTCGAGCGCTTCGCCCGCGGCGACACATCGCGATCCCGCAAAGGCGGCAGTACCGGCCTGGGCCTGGCCATCGTCTCGGCGGTGGTGAAAGCACACAACGGCACGATCACGCTGGACAGCGCGCCTGGTCACACCGACTTCACGGTTCGATTGCAGCTAGCCGAGTCATGAACTCAAAGACACACAACAGGATTGATCGTCCCGTGGGGGAAATCCACCCCGCGTGACAGCGACGCCGGGTCGTCGCTGTCACGCCGTGCGATTCGATCGGGATCGACGCCCTAGGGGCAGGTCACATCGATTTCGAAGGGCTTGTTCACGGGCTGCATCGGGTTGGCCATGTCCACCCCGGTCGCAGTCCCACTGATCTTGTACTTGCTGCCGTCCTTGGTCGCGGTGGCGTTGCCCTGGCCAGTGCCGGGTGTGTAGCCAAGCGTCACACCGTTGACGTTGCCCAGCCCGACCGACTTCACTCCGGGCGGAGTGGCATCGGTCAGCACGACGCCGATGCCGGTTTGTGCTCCACCGATGGCGATGTTGACGGTGCCGGCGGCGCTGGTGCAGGCAACGGTGCCTTGCACGGTCTGGTCTTTGCCGTCGATGGTGACCTTCGCTGTCGAGGAGCCATTCGACACCGCCGCGGAGGTCCCGTTCGACGATGCACTGGTACCGCTCTTCTTGTCGCTCGAACAGCCAGACAGGCCCACGACGACGATCGCCAGCCCTGCTGCGGCGACCGTTACTGAACGCTTCACCCGGTTCTCCTTTGTTGTTGTGGCGGCCCGTCAACGTTGACGGACCGTTTCGGCAGTATGCAGCTTTGCTGGAACCGCGGATAGCGAATTGAGCAAAAATTAAGCTCCCTGTTGAGACGGCCTGACGCCGATTCAACAGAAATTTGCCGGTCGTATTCCTGTGCGGCGAATAGCGACGTCAAAGCCAGGGCCGGTTAAATGTCGGAAACACCGCGATAATGTTTGCCTATCCGTCGCTTCCAACACGGGTGTAATAGTGGCAATGTCTGTCCCGTGAACCACAAGGCGCCGACCGCGGCTATCGCATCCGCACATCAGAATCGCCGGCTACCGCTAGACGACACAGCCGATTTCGCAGACGCCGACCGGGGATTCATCGGCGCACTGACGCCATGCGTCGTCAAGGCCGCCGACGGGCGAGTGGTGTGGGACAACGACCGGTATTCGTTCCTCACCGGTGACGCACCGCCATCGGTGGATCCCAGTCTGTGGCGGCAATGCCAGCTGACCGCCAAACAAGGCCTGTACGAAGTCGTGCCGGGCATCTATCAGGTACGCGGACTGGACCTCTCGAACATCAGCTTCGTCGAGGGCGACACCGGCCTTATCGTGATCGATCCGTTGGTGTCCACCGAGGTGGCCGCCGCAGCGCTGCAGCTATATCGCAGCCAGCGGGGTGATCGGCCGGTTGTCGCGGTCATCTATACGCACAGCCACGTCGACCATTTCGGGGGCGTGCTCGGCGTCGCTACCCAGGCCGAGGTGGATGCGGGCAAGGTGGCCGTGCTGGCACCCGAGGGGTTCACCGAGCATGCCGTGCAGGAGAACGTCTATGCCGGCCCCGCCATGACGCGCCGCGCCACCTACATGTACGGCAGCTTGCTGGAGGCTGGTCCGCGCGGACACGTCGGTTGTGGTCTGGGCCAAGGTCCTTCGCAAGGCGAGGTAGCGCTGATCGTGCCGACCGTCGACGTCAAGTGCACCGGTGAAACTCACACCATCGACGGCGTCGAGATCGAATTTCAGATGGCACCGGGCACCGAAGCGCCCGCTGAAATGCATTTCTATTTCCCGCGATTCCGCGCGTTATGCATGGCCGAAAACGCCACGCATAACCTGCACAACCTGCTGACGTTGCGGGGCGCACTGGTTCGCGACCCGCATGCCTGGTCGGGATATCTGACCGAGGCGATCGACTCCTTTTCCGACCGCACCGATGTGGTGTTCGCCTCCCACCACTGGCCCACCTGGGGACGCGAGCGTGTCGTCGAATTCCTGGCGTTGCAACGCGATTTGTACGCCTATTTGCACGACCAGACGTTGCGGATGCTCAACCAGGGGCACACCGGCGCCGAGATCGCCGAGACGCTTCAGATGCCCCCTGCGCTGGACAAGGCTTGGCACACCCACGGCTACTACGGCTCGGTCAGCCACAATGTCAAGGCGGTCTATCAGCGCTACATGGGCTGGTTCGACGGCAACCCGGCCCGGCTGTGGCCGCACCCGCCCGAAGCGCTGGCCGGTCGATACGTCGAGGCGATCGGCGGTGTCGACCGCGTCGTCGAGCTTGCTCAGCAGGCCTTCGACTCAGGTGACTTTCGTTGGGCGGCAACGCTGCTGGATCACGCGGTATTCGCCGACAGTGAGCACGATGGCGCCCGCACGCTGCTCGCCGACACCTTGGAGCAGTTGGCTTATGGGGCGGAGAACGCGACGTGGCGCAACTTCTTTCTGTCCGGAGCGACCGAACTGCGCGACGGGAATTTCGGTACCGCGACGCAAGCCTCCTCGCCGACGTTGCTGTCGCAGCTGACGCCGGAGCAGATCTTCGACGGCCTGGCGATCAGCGTGAATGGACCCCGGGCGTGGGACTTGGACATCGCGATCGACGTGACGCTGGCCGATCGCGACGCCAACTACCGGCTCGCACTGCGCAACGGCGTTCTGGTGCAGCGACGGGTGCCCGCCGATGCGGCCACCGCCAGCGTGACCATCAAGCTGGACAACGCTTTTCGCCTGCTCTTGCTGGCGACGGGCGATTTCAGCTCGCCAGGTGTGGAGATCTCTGGCGACGAGGCTGCGTTGCAGCAGTTCCTGGGCGTCATCGAGCGGCCAGATCCGTCGTTCAACATCATCACGCCCTAGCGGACCGCAGTGTCACATTCGCCACACCAGTCTCCGGTCTGGCTGGGCACCGATGTGCCCGCCTCCGAGCGACAATTCCCCGTCACTGATCGCTTTCGCTCGAAGGTGGGCATAACGAACGCCCCGCTGCGGAGCGACGCGTGTGACTTGTCACTCCGCGACGTCGATAAGCACCTTCCCGATCGCCTTGCGGTCGGCCACATGCCTGAGCGCCGCCGCGGTGTCAGCCAGCGCGAAACGGGCGCCGATGTAGGGCCGGATCACGCCCGATGCGAACATCTGCTTCAACTCCCGCATATCGCGTGCGGAGTCGTCCGGCCGGTCGGTCACGAACGTACGAATCTCCATGCCGCGGACCGTGATTCCTTTGAGCAGGACCAGGTTCAGCGGAATGGAGGGGATTACGCCCGCGGCGTAGCCGAGGGTGACGAAGGTCCCGCCACGGGAAAGTCCGCGCAGTGCCGGTTCAGCGTACGGTCCCCCGACCGGGTCGAGCACCACTCGCGCGGCGTCGCCGGTGAGCTCGCGGATACGGCTCTTCAGGTCCTCCCGGTCGTAATCGACGGTCGCTTGCGCGCCGCGCTGCCGGCATAGCTCGAGCTTTTCCGCACTCGACGCGGCGGCCAGCACCCGGGCCTTCATGGCCACCGCCAGATCGACGGCCGCCAGGCCCACGCCTCCCGCGGCGCCGAGGACGACCACCCAATCGCCCGGTTCGACCGCGGCGATCGATCGCAGCGCGTGATACGCCGTGCGGTAGGTGACACCGAACGCCGCAGCGGACGCGAAGTCGACGGCGTCCGGCATCTCGGTCACCATCGCCGAGTGCAGGAGCGTTTGCTCGGCGAACGCGCCGACGAACGTAGTGGCCGAAACGCGTTGACCCGGACGGTAAGACACGCCCTCACCAACCGCGATGACCTCTCCGGCGAGCTCGCTGCCCGGAGTGAACGGCACCGGAGCCTTGACCTGATACTTGCCTTCGATCATTAGCACGTCGGGGAAGTTGACCGCCGCCGCATGTACCCGTACCACCAGCTGGCCCGGTCCCGGCACCGGATCGGCGACCTCGTCGACAACCAGGTCTTCCGGCGGTCCGTAAGCGTGGCAGACAACGGCGCGCATCAGCTCACTCCCAAACCGCGCAAACAGAACTTCACCAAATGGTCGACGTCGGCCGCGGCGGGCCGCTCCGCGGAATCCAGGTAGCGGCGCATGGCCGACACCGTGCAAAGGAAGACAGCGTCGGCGTCGCGGTCAGCATCATTGCTGCCAAGTGCGGCAATCGGCTCGATCAGCAGGTCGCGCATCGGCCGCATGATTGCGTCGTCTGCGGCCCGCCAGTCGGTGGTGGCCGAAACCTGGCCCGCGGCAGCACGACTCATGCTGATCAGGTGCGGGTCGGCCACTTGAGCGAGGGCGCCCTCGATCCAGCGCCGCACCTGACCGGCCGGTGTGCGCTCCTTGGTCATCTGGTGCTGTAGGTAGGAGACGACGATGGCGACGCCCCGTTCCATCACTGCGAGGATCACGTCGTCTTTGCCGGCGAAGTAGCGGTAGAACGCCTTGTTCGACGATCCGGCTTCGGCGACGATGTCGCTGACCCGCGGCGGTTCGGGCGCAACCCGTTCCATCACCCGAACGGCGGCGGCCAGGATGCGTTCGACTTCCTCGGTCGCCTCCCGCTGACGGTCGTCGAGTGCACGCTCGACGGCTGCGCTGACCCGGCTACCGCTGGCTGGGCTAGTGGGCAATGGGTTCACCGTATTTGGCGCGAACCGCCTCGCGGCGGACGTCCAGCATCTCGCTGGGCCACTCCCCGCTCTCGGCTTCGACGTTCTTGAGCAGCATCCGGGCCAGGTTGACCTTGTGTGCCTCAGTCGGCCCATCGGCAAGACCGAGCGCGATACCGCCCAGCAGAACGTTGACCAGCGGCATCTGATCAGTGAGCCCGAGCGCGCCGTGCACCTGAATTGCGCGCAGTGCAATCGATTTCAGCACCTGTGACGCCAGGATCTTGCACGTCGCGATCTCAGCGCGGGCGCCGTGCTCGTCGCCGCTGTCGATCAGCCATGCGGCGTGCAGCACGGTCAACCGGAAGGGCGCCAGCTCGGTATAGGAGTCGGCGACGAACTGCTGTACCAACTGCTTGTCGGCCAGCAAAGTACCCTGTGTGAAGCGGCTTTTCGCGCGACGGGCCATCATCTCGACAGTGCGCTGCGCCATCCCGATCGAGCGCATCGCGTGATGCAGCCGGCCACCGGCCAGACGGGTTTGCAAGATCAGGAAGCCCTGGCCGGCCTCGCCCAGCAACGCGGTTGACGGCACCCGCACGTCGTCGTAGTGGACCAGCGAGTGGCCTGGCTCGTGTGGGTCGGCGCCGACCAGGTGGTGGTTCGCCTCGATCTTGAGGCCTGGGGCGTCGGCCGGGATCAGGAATGTCGAAGCCCCGTGATGCACAGCCACGTCAGGATTGGTGATCGCGACGACGATGAAGAAGGAGGCGACGGATGCGTTGCTGGAGAAGTACTTTCGACCAGTGATCACCCAGTCGTCGCCGTCGCGGACGGCACGGGTGGTGAAGACGCGCGGGTCGGCTCCGCCCTGCGGCTCGGTCATCGAGAAGCAGGAGAAGATCTCACCGGACAGCAGGCCCGACAGGTAGCGGTCCTTCTGGTCCTGGGTGCCGAAACGCGCGATGATCTCCGCGTTGCCGGTATCGGGTGCCTGGGTTCCGAACACGATTGGAGCCCACGGGCTGCGGCCCAGGATCTCGTTGATCAGCGTCAGCTTGACCGCACCGAAGCCCTGCCCGCCGAGTTCCGGACCGAGGTGCGGTGCCCACAGCCCTTGGTCGCGGACCTGTTGTTTGAGCGGGTCGACGATTTTGCGGCGCTCGTCGTTCAGCGGCAAGAACTCACAGCCTCCGAACAACACCTCCAGCGGCTCGACCTCTTCGCGGACGAACTCACGGATCCAGTCGAGCTTTTTGGCGAACTCGGGTTCGGTAGAGAAGTCCCATGCCATTTCGATTACTCCTCGGTGTTAGTTGGCGGCGACCCGCTGCGCCCGGCTGCGCCGCGCTTGCGATCGCCAGGGTGTCAGGGGATTCCGCCGTCGGCCCGCACAATCGAGCCGGTGGTAAAGCTGGAGGCGTCCGACGCTAAAAACAGTGCGGCGCCGACGATTTCGGCGGGATCACCGGCGCGCTGCAGCGACAAGCCGCCGAACGGATTGTGCGCTGCCTGGTCCAGATTCCACGACTTGCTGACGTCGGTGAGGAAGGGGCCGGCCATCAAGGTGTTGACCCGGACCTTCGGGCCAAGTGCCCGCGCAAAGCCTTCGGTCATCGCGTTGAGCCCGGCCTTCGACGACGCGTAGGGGATGATGTCGGGCGTCGGGCGCAACGAACCCGCCGTGCTGACGTTGATGATCGACCCGCGGCCGGCAGCGACCATTCGCTCACCGACCAACGCGGACAACCGAAACGGGCCCTTGAGGTTGAGATTGACCACCGCGTCGAACAGCTTCTCGGTGACATCGGTTAGCTTGTCGTATACCGGTGACATACCCGCGTTGTTGATCAACGTGTCGATCTTGCCGAACCGTTCGTAGCTGGCCTCGACGAGCCCGTCGAGCTCACTCCACCGGCCGACGTGGACTTGGTACGGCATCGCAGCGCGACCGGTCTCGCTTGCGATCTGTTCGGCGACAGCGACGCAGTTCTCCATCTTCCGGCTGGCGATCACCACGTCGGCGCCGCACCGCGCGACGCCGAACGCCATCTCCCGGCCCAGCCCGCGGCTGCCACCAGTGATCAGGATCGTCTGGCCAGTGAGATCGAAAAGCTCCTCGGCGTAGCTCATTTGAGTGGCTTCATGCTCGAGCGGGCCAATTGGGCCGCGGTGCCGATCAGCTGGGGGACCATCGCCCCGAACGCGTCCTGGATCTTGGGGTCGACCTTGCCGCTGCGCACTCCCGCAGCGTAGGTCTTTTCCAGCACGATGCCGAGCTTCCAGTTGGCCAGCACGAGGTAATAGTCGATGTTCTCGGTGGACAACCCGCTGACCTTCTCGTAGCGCTCGAGCAGCTCGCTGCGGGTCGGCATCCCCGACATGTCGAGATAAAACCCGTCCTCACGGGGGTTTTCGCCGTCGTAGCCGAGCAGACACCAGGCCAAGTCGAGCAACGGATCACCGACCGTGGTCATCTCCCAGTCCACGATCGCGGCAAGCCGGGCCGGCTCGCCGTGCGCGAACATGACGTTGGCGAACTGATAATCGCCGTGCATGATGCCCGGCTGGTAGTGCGCTGGCCGGTTGTTGCGCAGCCAGCCGGCGGCGTCGTCGAGGCCGGGAAGGTCGCGCACCTTGTAGCTATCCAGGAAGGCCAGCCACCGGTCGACCTGCCGCTCGTGGAATCCGTCCGGCCGGCCGAAGCCGTCCAGCCCTTGCGCCTGCCAGTCCACTCGACCCAGCTTGGCCGCACCCTCGACGAGCTCGAACGCCAGGCCGCGGCGTGCGCTCAGATCTTCGTCGAATGGCGCCTCCCAGCCGCCGTCCATCGGACTCCAGCCGTCGATCGCCTGCATCACGTAGAAAGGCATGCCGAGCAGATCGCCGGCGTCGTTGGCGGCGATCAGCTCGGCATGCGGCACATCGGTCCCGCCCAACGCGCGGACCAGTCGGATCTCGCGCAGCAGTCCGTCGATGCGGGCCGCGTCGGCGCGGGGGCCGGGCATGCGCAGCACCATGCGATGGTCGCCGCGATGGATCAGGTACAGCGTGTTCTGCGAGCCCCCGGACAGCTGCTCGATGACCGGTTCGTCACCGTCGCCGGGAGCCGCGTTCTCGTCCAGCCAGCGCCCCAGTACCACCGCGTCCAACATCCGCACACCTCACTCTCCGCTGAGAGAATAGCATTCTCCGCCGAGGTGCCAAGGGCTTTCTGATGCATGCGAGGCTGTGCGCATGCAGTTGCTTCTGGTCCGGCATGCGTTGCCGCTCCGTAGTGAACCGGGCCAGGGCGCCGACCCCGACCTCGCCGACGAGGGCCATGCGCAGGCGGCGCGGCTGCCCGATGCGCTGGCCCGATTTCCGATCACCCGGCTGGTGAGCAGTCCGCAGCGGCGCGCCTTCCAGACCGCGGAACCGGTCGCCGCCGCGCGCGGGCTGGACGTCGAGATCGACGACCGCTTCGCCGAATACGACCGCGATCTGCCGGTGTACATCCCGATCGAGCAGATCCGCGCGGAGAACCCGCAGGAGTGGGCCCGGATGGCCCAGGGACACCTGCCCAGCACGGTCGACGAAGACGCGTTTCGGGTGCGGGTGCGGGCGGCCATCGACAACGTCGCCACCACCGCCGAACACGACGACACCGTCGCGGTGTTCAGCCACGGCGGCGTGATCAACGTCGTCCTGCACGAGATCCTGGGAACCAAGCGGGTGCTGTCGTTTCCCATCGACTACGTCTCGGTGACCCGGCTGCTGTTCTCCCGGTCCGGTCAGCCCAGCGTGGTGACGGTGAACGGCACCGAACATGTATGGGACCTGCTGCCCCGGAACCGGCGGTAGCCGCCGGCGACGATGCAGCCGGGACGGCTGAGGAGGAGACGGAAAGTCAGTGGTAGACAGGTCCCGTGACTCTCGACGGGCTTGACCTCTCCGCGCTGGACAAGCATCTGCGTTCGGTCGGCGTCGGCCGTGACGGGGAACTGACCGCGGAACTGATCTCCGGCGGCCGCTCCAACCTGACCTTTCTGGTGGCCGACGACGCGTCGAAGTGGGTGTTGCGCCGCCCGCCGCTGCATGGGCTGACGCCATCGGCGCACGACATGGCGCGGGAGTACACGGTGGTCGCCGGGTTGGCCGATACCCCGGTCCCGGTGGCCCGCGCGGTCACGCTGTGCAACGACGCGTCGGTACTGGGCGCGCCGTTCCAGATGGTCGAATACGTTGCCGGACAAGTGGTACGCAGCCGCGCCGAACTCGAGGCGTTGGGCGGCCAACCCGTCATCGAGAGCTGCGTCGACGCGTTGATCAAGGTGCTGGCCGACCTGCACGCGGTCGATCCGGCCGCGGTCGGACTCGGCGACTTCGGCAAGCCCAGCGGATATTTGGAGCGCCAGGTCCGGCGGTGGGGATCGCAGTGGGAACTGGTCCACCTGCCCGACGACGACCGCGACGCCGACGTCGCGCTACTGCACGCCGCACTGCAGGACGCCGTTCCACAGCAGAGCCGGACGTCAATCGTGCACGGCGACTACCGGATCGACAACACCATCCTGGATGCCGACGACCCGTCGCAGGTGCGTGCCGTGGTCGACTGGGAACTCTCGACGCTGGGCGATCCACTCAGCGACGCGGCGCTGATGTGCGTGTACCGCGACCCGTCGCTCGACTTGATCATCAACGCGCACGCCGCCTGGACGTCCCCGCAATTGCCGGTCGCCGACGAGCTCGCACACCGGTACTCGGTGATCTCCGGACAGCCGTTGGCGCACTGGAACTTCTACATGGCGCTGGCCTATTTCAAGCTGGCCATCATCGCCGCGGGCATCGACTTCCGTCGGCGGATGTCGGGCGGTGACGACGACGCTGAAGCCGCCTCCGACCGGGTTGGCGAGACCGTGGCGCCGCTGATCGCCCGCGGGCTGACCGAGCTGCGCAGGGCCTGATTTTTTGGGCCTTGATCTATCTGCCGGCGACGAGTCCGGCGGCGAGGTTCTTCTTCGCCGCGCGCCGCAACTGGAAGATCCGCGCGGTGCCGGCCAGCACGGTGACCAGCCCGCCGCAGATTGCGGCCATCAGCAGCTGCACTCCCAGCGGCAGGGTGTAGTGCCAGCCGAAGAAGGTGACCGGTGCATCGGACAGGTTCTGGGTGATGAAGATCAGCAACACGGTCAGGATCAGAAAGCCAACGATCAACGACGACCACACGCTGGCAGTACGGGTGAACTTGACCGCTGATTCGGGTGGCGGCACGGTATCCGGGACCGGCGCGGACGCCGCTGGGGGCTGTTCAGGTGATACAGACGGATCGCTGCTCATACCGTTATCTTTACCCCTTTCCGGCCCGAAGTGAACCGAACCACCGCGAAAGGCGTTCAACGCTAGTGTCGGTTGCTATGAGCATGCTGCTTGCGGCGCGGGCACCGGGTCGCGGTGTGGCTCACGGTGGTGTGCTTCGCCGTCACATCCTGCGGCAGCGCGAACCCGCTCGGCGGAGCATCGAGCAACGTGAACTCGATCGTGGTCGGGTCAGCCGGTTTTCCGGAATCCAAAATCCTCGCCGAGATCTACGCACAGGCGTTGCAGACCAACGGCTTCAACGTAGGCCGCGAAATGGGCATCGGCAGCAGGGAGACTTATGTCCCTGCGCTGAAGGACCATTCGATCGACTTGGTGCCCGAGTACGTCGGCAACCTGTTGTCCTACTTTGAACCGCGCGCCACCGTGACCATGCTCGACGACATCGAACTGGAGCTGTACAAACGGCTGCCCGGCGACCTATCGATCCTGACGCCGTCGCCGGCCTGCGACACCGACACGGTGACGGTCACCGCCGACACCGCAGCCAAATGGCACCTGAAGGCGATCGGGGACCTGGCCCCGCATTCACCGGAGGTGAAGTTCGCCGCGCCCTCGGACTTTCTGGCCCGGCCCTCAGGTCTGAGCGGGCTCAGGCAGCGGTACGGGCTCGACATCGCACCGGGAAACTTCGTGGCGATCAGCGACGACGGCGGTGCGGTCACCGTACGTACCCTTGAGGAGGGGAAGGTCAACGCGGCCAATATATTCAGCACTTCACCGGCCATTCTGCAGCACAAGCTGGTCGCGCTCGACGATCCTCTGCATAACTTCCCGGCCGGAAACATTGTGCCGCTGGTGAATTCGCAGAAGAAGACCGACAAGCTCAAAGACGTGCTGGATGCGGTGTCGGCCAAGCTGACCAGCCGCGGGGTCGCCGACCTCAATACTTCGGTGGCCGGCAATGCGGGTATCGACCCGGATCAGGCTGCCCGGAACTGGTTGCATGACAACGGCTTCGATCATCCGATCGGGGTTGAGAAGTTGATCAGCTTCCATGACGTGCACAAGGTCTATGCGGATGGAACTGTCGCCATCGACCGGCTGAACCTGGAAGTGCCCCGGGGAACGCTGACGGTCTTCGTGGGCCCGTCCGGGTGCGGCAAGACGACGTCGATGCGGATGATCAACCGGATGGCCGAGCCGACGTCGGGAACCGTCGTCGTGGACGGCGCCGACATCGCGGGCGTCGACCCGGTGCGGCTGCGCCTCGGCATCGGCTACGTGATCCAGGGCGGGGGCCTGATGCCGCACCAACGGGTGATCGACAACGTCGCGACGGTGCCGGTACTCAAAGGCCAGTCGCGGCGCGCGGCGCGCAAGGCCGCCTACACCGTGCTGGAGCGCGTGGGCCTGGATGCGAAGTTGGCTGCCCGCTATCCCGCGCAGCTGTCCGGCGGCGAGCAGCAGCGGGTCGGTGTGGCGCGCGCGCTGGCCGCCGATCCGCCGATTCTGTTGATGGACGAACCATTTTCGGCCGTCGACCCGCTCGTCCGCTTCGAGCTACAGCGCGAAATACTGCGGCTGCAAGCCGAATTGCACAAAACCATCGTGTTCGTCACGCACGACATCGACGAGGCGATCCGGCTCGCCGACCGCGTGGCGGTGTTCGGCCGCGGCGGTGTGCTGCAGCAGTACGACGAGCCGGCCCACTTGCTGTCACGTCCGGCCAACGATTTCGTGGCCAGGATGATCGGCGCCGGTCGTGGCTACCGCTGGTTGCAGTTCCTGGATGCGACGAGCCTGCCGATCCACGACATCACCACCATCACCGACCCTGCAGCCGTGGGCGAGGCGCAACTCCGCGACGGCTGGGCCCTGGTGGTCAAACCCGACGGCACGGCGTTGGGTTGGATCGACGCCGCCGGCGTGCGTAAGCATCGCGGTGGGGCGTCGCTGGGTGACAGCGTGACATCGGTCGGGTCGGTGTTCCGGCCGGACGCCAACCTGAGCCAGGCATTGGACGCCGCATTGTCGTCCCCGGCAGCGATGGGCGTGGCCGTCGACAAGGCAGGCAAGGTCGCGCGGTGGAGTGCGAGCCGCTGATGTGTTGGCCGCCTTGGATTCTCATCGGCGGGATTAGCCATGCATTACCTGCTCAACCACCTTCCGACGGCGTGGGCGCTCACCGTGATTCACCTGAGGCTGTCGCTCGTGCCGGTGTTGGCCGGTCTTGCGATCGCATTGCCCTGGGGTGTGCTGGCCTGGCGCACGACGGCGCTGCGACGGCTGACCACCGTCGCTGCCAGCGCGGTGTTCACCATCCCGTCGCTGGCACTGTTCGTGGTTCTGCCCTTGGTGATTCCGACCCGCATCCTTGATGAGGCGAACGTCATCGTCGCGCTGACGCTGTACACCACGGCGTTGCTGGTGCGGGAGGTGTTCGAAGCGCTGGATGCGGTGCCGCTGCATGTTCGCGATGCGGCCATTGCTATCGGTTACCGGCCGATCGGCAGGCTGCTCAAAGTCGAACTGCCACTGTCTATCCCGGTGCTGGTTGCGGGTCTGCGCGTGGTGGTGGTGACCAACATTTCGATGGTCTCGGTGGGTGCGGTGATCGGCATCGGGGGCCTGGGCACCTGGTTCACCGAGGGCTACCAGGCCAACAAGAGCGACCAGATCGTGGCCGGGATCCTCGCCATCTTCGTGTTGGCGGTCATCATCGATGTCGCGCTGATGTTTGCCGGCCGGGTCGCAACGCCGTGGGTCCGAGTCACGCGCCCCGGCCGCCGGTTGCCGACGGCCCCGGTGGTGGGCGGGTCGCGATGAACTTTGTCGCCCAGGCGCTGTCCTACCTGTTCACCGCGGAGAACTGGGTCGGTCCGGTCGGGCTGGCGGCCCGGACGCTCGAGCATCTGGAATACACCGCGGCGGCCGTCGCGGTTTCGGCGCTGGTGGCCATTCCGCTTGGGCTGATCGTCGGCCATACCGGGCGCGGCACGCTGGTGGTGGTCAGCCTGGTGAATGCGCTGCGCGCGCTGCCGACGCTGGGGGTGCTGCTACTGGCCGTGCTGCTGTGGGGCCTGGGTTTGGTGCCGCCGATCGTCGCGCTGATGCTGCTGGGGATTCCGCCGCTGCTGGCGGGTACCTACGCCGGGGTGTCGGCGGTGGAACACACGGTGGTCGATGCCGCGCGCTCGATGGGCATGAGCGAGTTGCGGGTGCTTTTTCGCGTCGAGGTGCCCAATGCGCTGCCGCTGATCGTCGGTGGGCTGCGGACCGCGACGCTGCAAGTCGTCGCCACCGCGACCGTGGCGGCCTATGCCAGCCTGGGCGGGCTGGGCCGATACCTGATCGACGGCATCAAGGTGCGCCAGTTCCATATCGCACTGGTCGGCGCGCTGATGGTCGCCGCGCTGGCGTTGATCCTCGACGGCGTGCTGGCATTTGCGGTGTGGGCATCGGTGCCTGGTACCGGCCGACTGCGTCCAACCCCACACCACCAAACGTCGAAATCTCTGCGGCCGTCGCCTAACGTAGACGCGTGAGCCCAGCCCCCGCAGATGCGACAAGCAGTTCCCGGTCGACGATGCTGACTTGGCGCTCACACGATGCCAGGCGCATGGAGTCGGTGCGAGTGCAGTTGTCCGGCAAGCGAATTAAAGCCAACGGCCGCATTGTTGCCGCCGCGGCCGACACCAATCCCGCATTCGCTGCCTACTACGACCTGCTAACCGACGAAACCGGTGCGACCAAGCGACTCGGCATGACGGTCACGCTGGCCGAACGGGAACGACAGCTCGTCGTCGCGCGTGACGAAGAGAACATGTGGATGGTCACCGACCACCAGGGCGAGTCCCGCGCCTCCTACCAAGGTGCGCTGGATGTCGACGTGGTGTTCAGCCCGTTCTTCAACGCGCTGCCGATTCGCCGGGCCGGCCTCAACGAGCGGGCCGACTCGATCACGGTGCCGACGATCTACGTGACGCTGCCGGACATGACCGTCGCTTCGGCGGCGATCAGTTACAGCAGCGCCGCCATCGACTCCGGCGAGGGAATCAAGGTGCACTCACCGGTGTCGGACACCACGCTCACCGTCGACGCCGACGGGTTCATCGTGGACTACCCAGGCTTGGCAGAGCGGATCTGATAACCCCGCCGGCGCGGCCGGCAGCAGCCAGCTCTTGACGCCAATTCTCGGCGCCCGACAAACACGGCGAAGATCTCCGGTCGCGAGAAGCTGTCGTAGCGGGCGCGGGCGGCATGTCCGCCCTCGACAAGTTCGGCGACGGAGTCGTTGTGCGCCAGCGAGTTTCGAGCTTCGCTCAGCAGTTCGATAGCCCGGTCCAACCGCGTCAGCAGCTGGTGTGCATTCGCTTCGCACATGGCCCGCACCAGGTCCGGTGCGCTGCCCGCCACCCGGGTGCCGTCCCGGAAAGACCCGGCGGCCAGTGCAAACGCCAACGGCACCTCGGCCGCGGTAACAGCCAGCGCCTCAGCCAGCAGGTGCGGTAGATGCGAGATGGCTGCCGCGGCGGCGTCGTGTTCGTCGGAGCGAGCGGGCACAAGGAACGACCCGCAGTCCAGCGCCAACTCCATCACCGTCGTCCATACCGCCGGGTCCACGTGGTCGTCCACGCTGATCACCCAGGGGGCACCGGTGAAAAGACGGGCATGCCCGGCCTCCCAACCCGAGTGCGCCGTGCCCGTCATCGGGTGTCCCCCGACGAAGCGCGCCTGCAGGCCGGCCGAGGTCACCTCGTCGAGCACCGCGCCTTTGACGCTGGTGACGTCGGTAAGCGGACAGTCGGGTGCGGCGTGGCTGACGTGGGCCAGCAGGGTCGGCAACGCCGGCATCGGCACGGCCAGGACGATCAGCGCATCAAGATCGGCGGCCCGGGTCAGCGCCTTGGTGAGATCGGTGGTGGCGTCGAAGCCGTCGAAGCGGGCCCCCTGAGCTCCCTCGACCGAGCGGTTGTAGCCGAAGGCCTCACGACCGGCTGCCGTGGCGGCGCGCAAGATCGAGCCGCCGATCAATCCCAGGCCCAGCACGCACACCGGTGTCTTCGCCACCCGTCAAGGTTGGCATATTTATACGAATTCCTACCGGGCTATAGCGCTTGACGCGACCCCGATTTGCTGGTCAACGGGCCCTCACGCGACTAGCGTAGGCGCCCATGGGAGCACAGCGGGCTTCCGCGCAGGCGGACACACCAGATGGATTCGGTGTGGCTGTCGTGCGTGAAGAGGGCAAATGGCGTTGCTCTGCCATGGGACCCAAGGCGCTGGCCAGCTTGGGCGATGCCGAGACCGAGCTGCGTGAATTACGCAGCGCCGGAGCGGTTTTCGGCCTTCTCGACGTCGACGACGAGTTCTTTGTGATCGTGCGGCCCGCGCCGTCGGGCACCCGGCTGTTGCTTTCGGATGCGACCGCGGCGCTGGATTACGACATCGCCGCCGAGGTGCTGGACAACCTGGACGCCGACATCGACCCGGAAGATCTTGAAGACGCCGAGCCCTTTGAAGAGGGTGATCTCGGGTTGCTGTCCGACGTGGGGCTGCCCGAGGCGGTGCTGAGCGTCATCCTCGACGAGACCGATCTCTACGCCGACGAGCAGCTGGGCCGCATCGCGCGCGAGATGGGCTTCGCCGATGAGCTGTCGTCAGTGCTCGAGCGTCTCGGTCGGTGATCGCGGGCGCAGCGGGTCGCCGCCGTGAGCTCGGTCGATGAGCTCCGACGAAGATCTGATCCGCGCCGCGCTGGCGGTTGCCGCGACCGCGGATCCCCGTGACGTCCCGGTGGGTGCCGTGGTGGTGGCGGCCGACGGAACCGAACTGGCCCGTGCGGTCAATGCGCGTGAGGCCCTGGGTGACCCGACCGCACACGCCGAGATCCTGGCCATGCGGGCGGCCGCGCGGGTGCTTGGCGACGGGTGGCGGCTGGCCGGTGCGACGCTGGCGGTGACCCTCGAGCCGTGCACGATGTGCGCGGGGGCGCTGGTGATGGCGCGGGTCGACCGGCTGGTGTTCGGGGCCTGGGAGCCCAAGACGGGCGCGGTGGGCTCGCTGTGGGACGTGGTCCGCGATCGCCGGCTCAACCATCGTCCGGATGTGCGCGGCGGCGTGCTGGCGCAGGAGTGTGCCGGCCTGCTGGAGACCTTCTTCGCCCGGCAGCGATTGGGATAGCCGAGCTGCTGTTGGGTAAGCTCTCCGGCGGTGGCGTGTCCGAGCGGCCTAAGGAGCACGCCTCGAAAGCGTGTGACGGGTAACCCCCGTCCGAGGGTTCAAATCCCTCCGCCACCGCCATAGCTGTAGACGTGTCTCGCTACGGCTTCGCGCCTGGCACGGTACGGGCGAGCGGCGAGAATTACTTCTCTGACCGGCAGCTTCTCCGCTAATCCAAACTTAAGAACTGCTTGAATCCAAGCTTAAGTTCAGATAAGAAGAATGGGATAACGGCAGATCGCGGTTCGGGCGGGTGCAGCGATGATTCGACACAAGTTGCTCGTGTACGTTGGCGCTGTTGGCGCGATGGTTGGCATGGTTAGCGCGCTGAAAAGCGCAGCTGCGTACGCCGACGTGGGCGACCCGCTAGCGGGGAGCGATACGGCGATCATCCTGGGCGGAACCGGTGAGCCGATGCCGTCGACCGAGTTCGCGCAGGCCGCCGAGGATCTGTATCTGCATCCGTTGGGTTTCGACGGTGGCGCGACCGACTCAACGGTCTGCGACATGGTCGGGACCGACCCGTGCGCCGCGCCGCTGCAGGTGCTGACCACCCCCGAGCTGTTCCAGCAGGGTCCGGGTAGTTTCTCCGACGCGTCGGACGTTGTTCTCGCCGTGGAGAACGAATTCAAGGCCGACCCCGGCGCCTTCAGCGCCGAGCACCCGCTGACGATCTTCGGATATTCGCAGAGCGCCACCGCCGAGTCGATCGCGATGAGTCGACTCGAAGCCGACGGCATCCCCAGCGAGGACCTGCACTTCGTGTTCATCGGCGATCCCTCCGCCCCGGTCACCGGCGAGTGGCTGGACCTGCAGGCCATCTTGGATTCGACGCTCGGTGCGAGCACTACGAACTACATAATCAACCTTTTCCAAATGAGCAGCGTCCTGGACGTCGTGACGCCGGACGATCTGTACCCGGCGACCATCTACAGTTTCGACCCCGATCCGATTGCCAACTTCCCACAGGCCGTCGAGTCCGACGGCGTGACCGGCGCGCTGCTGAACGTATTCGGCACGCACGTTGAATACCTGGGGTTGACGCCGCAGCAGATCGCGGATGCGACCACGTCGACCGACGGGAACCTGACCTTCGTGCACATTTCCGACAGCGGGGTCAATAATGTCGACGCGTGGCTTACTGCTTTATTTGAGCACGGGGTTGCCGACAGCGGGCCATTCCAGAGCGTGTTGGATTCCCTGGATCTGTGGTTCTTCAACACCTACTGACGACCTACTGACCACGACTCCCGGCGCACCCAAATGGGCGATTCTGCGACTGCCCGCGCGAGAACTCAGGGCCCGGTGGTCAGCACCGCCAGACGTCGACCGGCCAACTCGTCCAAGCTGGCCTTGCCGGCTCCGACACATAGCAACCACAGCAGCAGCCCTACCAGCAGCCACTCCGGTGCGTAGAACAAGTTGCTGAGGAAGTCCCACAGCGGCTGGATACTTCTCCGCCAGATTCGGGCCGATGTCGGTGATCAACGCGCCGACCATGTCCCCCGCCAGTATCAGAGACACCAGCCGGGTGCCGAGGCCCAGCATCAGCGCCGCGCCACCAACAAGTTCCACCACGGCCGTAGCCGGGGCGAGCACCTGTGCAGCTGGAATGCCCAGACGGACAAACATCGCTGTGAATTTCCCTAGATCATGGAGTTTGTCCACCGCGCCGCTGAAGAACATGAACCCGACGGTGACTCGCAGCAGGAAATTCGGCAGCCAGCCGAGGTTGTCCAGTGCGTCGGTAATACGACGGTAAGCCGGGCCAAAACGTGCGGCAACGACGCGAGATTCGCGGGCCATCAGCTACCTAGCGCAACTGAGCGTCGGGGTGCGCGGCGTGCCACTGCTCCTCGATGCGGGCCACCCGGCGGTTCTCCACGACGAACCATAACGCGCCGGCGACCGCCCCGAGCACGGCGATGAGCACCGTGGTGGTGAGCCACTCGTAATGTCGGTAGGCGGCGGCTGCGACCGTGCAGATCATCCCGAATGTCGACACGGCCAGCAGGATCAACCCCGGCCAGAAGAAGTTGTCCTTCATGGTGATACCAGCGTGCGGTTGCGTGGTCCGAGAATGATCCGTCGGATCGTGATGCGTGTCGCCCATCACGTCTCCCTCCGTCGTCGGACGAGATAACAAATGCTACTCCCGGCGCACTCGCCGAAATCGCCGAATTTTGCCGCGACAGCGGCTGAGCCGTCGGGCGAATACTGTGGCCGCCTGCAGCAGTGCGCGCGCGCGGTCGTCGTCAGCACGACCAGCATCAGCACCCGAAGCTGGACTCGCGCAGAAGATACCAACGTCGAGGGTGCGTACACCTCGTCGAACCGCCGCGGGCCGACAGTGACGCGCTCGCATTGGAGACGGTTGCGCCGAGCTCCGAGGCGGTAGCCGAATTTGCACGTGTCGCCAATACACGGCTCTGGCGTGCCCGGCCTCGAGTTGGTCAGGCCGAGCCGGCCTCTTCGCGGCCTAACAGCTCGGGCAGTGAAATGGCCCCGATCGTTGTCACGAGCCACACCACAAGCGTCGTGGCCACCCAGGACGCCATGCCGCGAACGGTGAGCCCGTGCGTTACTACTGAGGCGAGGACTTAACGCGATAACGGTCAATGCCAGGCCGGTGCCCCCAAGGAGCAGCGACGCATACCCATGGGGCAACTTCAAGCTCAACAGAGACAGCATCGCTTGCCCCACCGAGAACACCACTACGGCGACGATGAACCCCGACACCGACAACGAAACTCCGGGAATAACCCACGCGGCAATCAGTAGTCCGATCGCCCACGATGCCAGAAGCAGAACGGCACGAAACAGGATTTGCCTCATGGCAATAAGCGTAGGTCTCGGGACTGTGCTGATGAAAGGGCGAATACAGGGCCGCACCCTGCTGATCAGCCGAGTCAGCTGCCGCCGTGCAGGCCGTCCCGGATGTCTTGCAGGTTGTTGTTGATGCCCTGCAGATCACCTTCGATGGTCTGCAGGTTGGTCAGCGACTTCTGGTAGGTCTGCCGCATCTGGTCCGAGGCAGTCGATTCGAACTGCGGGCAGTAGGTGATGACGGCAGCGGTGACGAAATCGGCGCTTTGACCGGCATCCCAAACCGTCGACTGCTGTACGAAGTGCGCCGCGTCGGCGACGTTGGGTTGTCGCCCAAGGAAATCGCACACCGCGTGGCCGTGGGTAGTGACGTAGTCGTGGCTGGGAACCGGCGTGCCCTCGCGTTGCAACGTGTCGATCAACGCCTTCTCCGCGATGTCGGTTGGCGAAACGGGCTTAGCCGGCGGAATGAATGGCGCCGGCGCCTGAGCCGCCGGGCTGGCTTGCGCATCGGACGGCGGGGTTGCCGTCGACTGGGGCGTGGGGTGGCGGTGGTGAAGGGCGAACATCACGGCGACGACGGCGGCGATGGTGATCAGCGACAGCGGGATCGCCGCGCGCAGCGCCAGGCGCAGCAGCAGACTCCGCCGTCTGGGAGGCGGGCGAATGTCGGCTTCGTCAGTGGGCAAGCAGATTTCGTCGAGAATTGCGAGGTCGCATAGCGCATCCGCGGGATGGCCCAGGCGCTCGTCGAGAAGCGCGTCGAGTTGGCGGCTGGACGGCCGTCCGCCACGCTCGCGAATGGAGCGCAGCTCGGCCGCCACGCGCCGTAATTCGGAGTCGATCGTCTCGCGATCGCGCAT
The DNA here is from genome assembly GCA_963735835.1 of uncultured Alphaproteobacteria bacterium. Lineage (GTDB taxonomy): Bacteria > Pseudomonadota > Alphaproteobacteria > Rhizobiales > Xanthobacteraceae > Bradyrhizobium. Next base: position 83,560 of record CAVTNA010000033.1, read on the forward strand.
CTTCTGAGCTTAGAACTACTCCCGTCGTCGCGAGTCGCGAAATTCGATTCATGGCCCTAAGCCGGCGCCCGCGGGCGGCATGAAGCATCGGGCATCGGCCCTATATCGGGCTGTAGTGGGGCACAGTTGGACCCTCTACTCAAGGAGTCACGGTGAGCCCTCAACGGCAATTCGGCGCGCTGCTCGCTGGCGCCTTGCTGACGCTGTTGGCGCTGACGTCAGCGCCCGCCGCCCGGGCAGACGATCCGGCTGACCCGTTGAACGCATTGATGATGGGCGGCTCGTTTATGCCGACCCCCAGCGAGTTCTGGCAAGACAACATCATCACCGATTACATCGACCCCGCCACCGGCGACAACTACACGCCGGTGCTGGTGCCGACACCCGAATCGGCGTCCAGCACCTCGATTCCAGTTGGCCTGGCGAATCTGCAGGCCGCGATGGACGAGCAGCCCGGGGGTCAGCCGTACCTGATTGAGGGCTATTCGCAGAGCGCTCAGATCGCGATCGACGAGAAACTCGACCTCATCGGATCGGGCAGCCCGCCGCCTGACGTCACGTTCCTTCTGTTGGGCTCTGGCAACCGGCCCGACGGCGGCTTTCTCGAACGCTTCGCCGGGCTGGTCATCCCGGGGGCGCCGGGCTTCGATTTCAACGGCGCCGAGCCGACCGACGCGGGCATCACCACCATCGACATCGCCAACCAGTACGACGGCAACGCGGATTTTCCGCAGTACCCGATCAACGTGGTAGCCGACATCAACGTCGCTGCTGGGCTTCATCTACGTACACGGCGGCTACGGCGATGGCCCACTGCCAGAACCAATTCCGGCCATCTGGCCTGACTCGGAACCGCTAACAGGTCCCTACACCGACGAATACGTGCTCGGGTCCACCGAGATCGTCAAGCAGATCGACGGCGACACCACGTTCTATTTCGTTCCGACCACCGATCTGCCGCTACTGGACCCGCTGCGCAGCCTGGGCGTGCCCGAACCGGTGCTCAACATCTTCCAGCCGGCACTGCAGGTGATCGTCGAGGCCGGCTACGACCGCTCCATCCCGTTCGGCGACCCCACCCCGGCCGAGCTGATCCCCACCATCGACCCGGCTACGTTCACGCTCGAGTTCGCCAACGGCGTGGTCCAAGGCGCCAACAACGCCTTCGAACTATTCGGCGCGCAATTACCCGACTTCACCGGGCTGGAAGGCTTCTTCACCTCGGCGGAGGCCTGGTCGGAGGCTAACGTCGGCGTGCCCTACGACCAGCTCGTCACCGAACTCAATACCGACTTCAACCCGTTCACCGCATTCATCAATATCGAGGGGCCACTGGGCGCGGACATTCAGAACCTGTTGGAACTCACCGGCATCCAACAGGATCTGCTCGATCCGGTCCTCGGACTCGTCGGATCGCTCGGCGGACTGGTCACCAGCTGAACCAATTCGCCCAATCGGGCGGGCCGGGATCATGCCAGGGCTTTAATTGGGCCATGGAATTGATGAGTCCACTGGACTCGGTGTTTTTGACGATCGAATCGCGCGAGCACCCGATGCACGTCGGCGGCCTTCAGCTGTTCGAGCCGCCGGAGGGCGCCGGGCCGGAGTTCGCCCGCGAAATCCGCGACGCGCTGGTCGCCAATAATGACTTCCAGCCCACCTTCCGCAAGCACCCGGCCTGGACGTTCGGTGGCATCCCCAACGTCGCGTGGACTTACGACGACCCGGATGACGTCGACATCGACTACCACGTGCGCCGCTCGGCGCTGCCGACGCCCGGACGCGTCCGCGAGCTGCTCGAGCTGACGTCACGGTGGCACAGCGGCCTGCTCGACCGGCACCGCCCACTGTGGGAAGCGCACTTCGTCGAGGGGTTGAGCGACGGCCGGTTCGCCGTGTACAGCAAGTTCCACCACTCGTTGATCGACGGTGTCTCGGCGCTGCGGCTCATGCAGCGGACGTTGTCGGCAGACCCCGATGACACTGACCTGCAAGCGATCTGGGACCTGCCACGGCGCAAGAAGGAAGCCGAGAAGTCGAAGCGGCCGGGCCTGTCTCAACTGGCGGGATCTATTGCGGCATATGGCCCTTCGACGTGGTCGCTGGCCCGCGCCGCGTTGCTGGAACAGCAGCTGACCTTGCCGTTCGCGGCTCCACGCACCATGTTCAACGTGCCGATCGGCGGTGCCCGACGGGTTGCCGCGCAGTCGTGGGGCATCGATCGGCTCAAGAGCATCAAGGCCGCCGCGGGAGTGAGCTTCAACGATGTCATCCTCGGTATGTGTTCCGGCGCGCTGCGCCACTACCTGCAGGACGAGCACGCGCTGCCCGACACCCCGCTGATCGCGATGGTCCCGGTGAGCATGCGTTCGGAGGCCGACGCCGACGCCGGCGGCAACCAGGTCGGCGCGCTGTTGTGCAACCTCGCTACCGACGTCGACGACCCGGCGCAGCGGTTGGAGGCGATCAGCGCATCGATGCGCGGCAATAAGAAGGTTTTCGCCGAATTGCCTCGGCTGCAGGCCTATGCGCTGTCCGCGGCTCTCATCGCGCCGCTGGGACTGTCCGCGTTGCCGGGTTTCGCGTCGACGGCACCGCCGGCGTTCAACATCGTCATCTCCAACGTGCCGGGGCCGACCAAGCCGATGTACTGGGGCGGCGCCCGGCTCGACGGCAACTATCCGCTGTCGATCGCCTTGGACGGCCAGGCGCTGAACATCACGATGGTCAACAACGCGGACAACATCGACTTCGGTCTGGTCGGTTGCCGGCGAAGTGTGCCGCATCTGCAGCGGCTGCTCGGTCATCTGGAAACCTCACTGAAGGATCTGGAGCGCGCGGTCGGAGTGTGACGACGTGCCCAAGCTCAGCGCGGGCCTGTTGCTGTACCGGGTGCGCGATGGAGTCGTCGAAGTCCTGATCGCACATCCCGGCGGGCCGTTCTGGGCCCGCAAGGACGACGGCGCCTGGTCGATTCCGAAGGGCGAGTACGCGCAAGACGAAGACCCGTGGGCGGCCGCGCTGCGCGAATTCGAAGAAGAGGTCGGCTCGGCGCCACCCACGGGCCCACGCATCGATCTGACTCCGGTCAAACAGTCCGGCGGCAAGGTCGTCACCGCGTTCGCGGTCCCGGGTGACCTCGACCCGGCCGACGCACACAGCAACACCTTCGAACTCGAATGGCCAAGGGGCTCAGGGCAAATGCGCACCTTTCCCGAGGTCGACCGGGTGGAGTGGTTCCCGGTGGTCCAGGCCAGGGCCAAGCTGCTGAAGGGCCAGCTCGCTCTGCTCGATCAGTTGATGGCGGATCCCCGCATGGCCGGTCTGCGGGAGGGCTGACTGGCCTGGCGTATCTTCACACTCATGCAGACGCTGCGCACACCAGACGATCGCTTTACGGATCTACCCGAATTCCCGTATCCCGCACACTATTCCGACGTTTCCGATGGTGAAGGCGGCTCGTTGCGGATGGCCTGGGTGCAAGACGGCCCGGCGGACGCCGACCCGGTGCTGATGTTGCACGGCGAACCGTCGTGGTCCTTCCTCTACCGCAAGATGATCCCGGTGCTGGCCGCGGCCGGGCACCGCGTCATCTGCCCCGACCTGGTGGGTTTTGGTCGCTCGGACAAGCCGACTCGCATCGAGGACCATAGCTACGCGCGCCACGTCGAATGGGTACGCGAACTGGCTTTCGACGTGCTGGACCTGAACCGGGTCACCCTGGTCGGCCAGGACTGGGGCGGGTTGATCGGGCTGCGGCTGGCCGCCGAGCATCCCGAACGCTTCAGCAGGCTGGTCGTCGCCAACACCGGGCTGCCGACCGGCGACATACCGATGCCGGAGATCTGGTGGCAGTTCCGCCAGGCGATCCAGAGTGCGCCGACGATCGACGTCGGCCGGTTCGTGCAAGGGGGCTGTCGGCGCCCGATGAGCGACGAGGTGCGCGCGGCCTATGACGCGCCGTTTCCCGATGACACCTACTGCGCGGCGCCGCGGGCCATGCCCGGCCTCGTTCCGACCTCGCCCGATGACCCCGCTGCGCCGGCCAACCGGTCCGCGTGGGCGACGCTGACCGCGAGTTCGACGCCGATGCTGGTCGCATTCAGCGACGGCGATCCGATCACCGGCGGCATGGCGCCGATCTTGCAGCGCGAAATGGCCGGCGCACAGGGGATCGACCATCCGGTCGTCGGCAACGCGGGCCACTTCCTTCAAGAGGACGCCGGCGAAGAGCTCGCCGGATACATCGTCGCCTTCTTGGGTGGATGAGGCCTCGGCGGCTAGGCCGTCAGCACGACACCTTGATGCTGAACGTCTCGGCCTTCAACCGCGTGGGTTCCGACTTGTTGAAACCCAGTGCGGCGCCGGTGATGTGGTAGGTGGGTCCGGTCATCGTGACCGCGGCCTCGCCCTGCAACGCGTGTTCGTAGGAACCGGTGAACCCGTCGAGATCCTGCAACCGAACGAATTCGGCCTTCAGCTTGTTGGCATTGGACAGCATCGCGCTTACGCCGGACGCGTGCAGGTCGGTGTGAATCCTGGTCATCCAGTCGATCGACTCGCAGCGCACCGAATACGTTTTGCCCACGTCTTTGCCGTCGATGGAGAGTACGGCGGTGCCCGGCGGCAGCACCCCGGGGGAGGCCGGCGCGGCTTGGTTGGACGAGCAGCCGGCGGTCACGCCGATCAACAGCATCGCCGCGGCGGTGACGCAGACGCGTTTGTCCACAGCAGGAATCTACCGCCGCGCCCCCGCTGCCGCGTTGTCGTCTTCGCGGCACCGTAGCGACCTGCAACTTCTTTCCGACCTGCACAATGCAAATATGTCTGCCACGTCGAGTGTCGCCGGGCCGCAGGAACTCCTGCTGCAACTCCTGGATCCGGCAAACCGGGCCAACCCGTATGCGGTGTACGAGCAGTTCCGGGACCGCGGGCCGATGCAGGTTGCCGGACAGCAACCTCACCGTCTTCTCGTCCTACCGCGACTGCGACGAGGCGTTACGGCATCCATCGTCGTCGGTCGACCGGCTCAAGTCGACGATGGCCAAACGCTTGTTCGCCGAGGGCGCGACGGCGCGACCGCCGGGGCCGCCGATGTTCCTGTTTCTCGATCCGCCCGATCACACCCGGCTGCGCAAACTGGTCAGCAAGGCATTCGTGCCCAAGGTGGTCAACGAGTTGACACCGCACATCACCGAACTGGTCGACGGATTGCTGGACCGCGCCGCCGAGCAAGGCCGCTTCGATGCGGTCAGTGGTCTGGCCTACCCGCTACCGGTGACGGTCATCTGCCGGCTGCTAGGGGTTCCGCTACAGGACGAGGCGGAGTTCAGCCGCGCCTCGGCTTTGCTGGCGCAGGCGCTCGATCCGTTCTTCATGGTCACCGGCCAACCTGCCGGCGGCATGGACGAGCGCATCCGAGCCGGGCAGTGGCTGCGGGGATACCTGCACGAGCTGATCGCACAGCGCCGGGCGCAGCCCGGTGACGATCTGATGTCGCGGCTGATTGCGGTCGAAGAGTCCGGCGACCAGCTGGCCGAAGACGAGATCGTGTCGACCTGCATGCTGTTGCTGATCGCCGGCCACGAGACCACCGTGAACCTGATCTCCAACGGGATGCTGGCAATGCTGCGCGACCGGTCGCAGTGGACGGCTCTGGGAGCCGACGCTGAACGAGCGTCGGTGGTCGTCGAGGAAACGCTGCGCTACGACCCGCCGGTGCAATTGGTGGCCCGTATTGCCGCTGACGACATGACGATTGGCGACACCCATGTCGTCCAGGGTGACACGATGGTGTTGCTGCTGGCCGCGGCTCAGCACGACTCGGCCGAGTTCGACCGGCCGGCGACCTTCGATCCCGATCGAAAAGCGTTCCGGCACTTGTCCTTTGGCCGTGGACTGCATTTCTGCCTCGGTGCGCCGCTGGCCCGGCTGGAGGCCGCCGCCGCGTTGTCGGCGGTGACGGCGCGCTTTCCCGATGCGCGCCTGGACGGCGAACCGGTCTACAAGCCCAACGTCACGCTGCGCGGGCTGGCATCGCTGGACGTCCTGGTCTGATCAGTCGCGCGGCGTCGCCGGGCCGGTCGGGTGTCAAATACCGATCGCCGTCAGGCCGATACATCATGATGTTGGTCCGCGGCTCGCCGCTGCGAGCACCCACGGTGTGCAGGACGACCAGCGGAGCACCCTCGAAGTTGCCGCCTACCCGACCGTGATTCGCCCGGAACTCGGCGATATTGCGTTCGTTGAAGTCGTTGGCTTCACTCACCTGCGCCGCTCCTCCTCATCGCTTCGCTCTGCATCGTCGCCGGCGCGACTCACCTCAGACAGTCTTCCCGGTTGAGCCGAGGCCCGAAACAACATCGACGAGGCTGAACGTGACCGGACTGTCGAGTTGAGCGTAGGTGCATGACGCCGGCTCTCGGTCGGGACGCCAGCGGTTGAACTGGGCGGTGTGACGGAACCGCTCACCTTCCATGTGGTCGTAGCGCACCTCGACGACGCGCTCGGGTCGTAGCGGCACGAACGACAGGTCCTTGCCCGCGTTCCAGCGGGAGAACTCGTTCTTGCGCGGCGTGCGCTCGCCGGCTTCGTGGGCCGCCCAGTTCCACGGGTGATCGTCGAAACTCGTCACCAACGGCTGCAGTTCGGCGAACAGTCGCCGGCGTCGGCCATCGGAAATGCGCCGATCACGCCGACCGACGCCAGCGTCCCGTCGTCCTTGTACAGCCCGAGCAGCAGCGAGCCGATCGCGTCGCTGCCGGATTTGTGCACGCGATAACCGGCGACCACACAGTCCGCGGTGCGCTCGTGCTTGATCTTGAACATGATCCGCTTGTCCGGCTGGTAGGTGATCGTCGAGCGGTTTGGCGATGACGCCGTCGAGACCCGCCCCCTCGAATTCGTCGAACCAGCGCTGCGCAGTCGCCAGATCCGTCGTCGCGGGGGTGACGTGCATCGAGCGGCCTGTGTGCGCCGCCGAAGACACAGCGACGACGAGCGCTGCGCGTCGCTCGGAAAACGGTCGCGCGGTGAAGTCGACGTCGCCGAGCGCGAGCAGATCGAACGCGATGAACGAGGCGGGCGTCTTCTCGGCCAGCATGCGTACTCGCGACTCGGCCGGATGGATGCGCTGCTGCAGCGCCTCGAAGTCCAGGCCGTGGTCGGTGGCGATGACGATCTCGCCGTCGACCACGCAGCGCTCGGGCAACTCGGCGATGGCACGCGGCAACCAACTCGGGAAAGTACCGGGTCATCGGTTTCTCGTTGCGGCTGCCGACCTCGACCTGGTCGCCGTCGCGAAAAAGAATCGACCTGAACCCGTCCCACTTGGGCTCATACGACGCGTCCGGCGGGATCGATTTCACCGACTTGGCCAGCATCGGCGAAACCGGCGGCATCACAGGCAAGTCCATTTGCACATTGTGTCCGAACCCTGTGCTGGAATCGGGAGATGGCATCGCCAGCGGAGGAAATCGACGTCGACGGGATCGCGGTTCGGCTGACCAACCCGGACAAGGTGTACTTCCCGAAGCTGGGATCAGAAGGCACCAAGCGGCGGCTCGTTGAGTACTACCGCGCGGTCGCGTCAGGCCCAATGCTGGCCTCGTTGCGAGACCGCCCGACGCATCTGCAGCGCTTCCCCGACGGCATCGACGGCGAGGAGATCTACCAGAAGCGCATTCCGCAACACCATCCCGACTACCTGGAGACCTGCCGGATCACGTTCCCGTCGGGACGGACCGCCGACGCACTGCGGGTGACCCACCCCGCCGCGATCGTGTGGGCCGCGCAGATGGGCACCATCACGCTGCACCCGTGGCAGGTTCGCTGCCCCGATGCCGAGCACCCCGACGAACTGCGCGTCGACTTGGACCCGCAGCCCGGCACCGGTTTCGCTGAAGCACGATCCGTGGCCGTCGATGTGCTGCGGCCGCTGCTCGACGAGTTGGGGCTGGTGGGTTATCCCAAGACGTCCGGCGGTCGTGGCGTCCACGTGTTCCTGCGGATCAAAACCGACTGGGATTTCATTGACGTGCGCCGCGCCGGCATCGCGCTGGCTCGCGAGGTGGAGCGTCGTTCGCCAGACGCGGTGACGACGTCGTGGTGGAAGGAAGAACGCGGCAAGCGCATCTTCATCGACTTCAACCAGAACGCCCGCGACCGCACATTCGCGTCGGCTTATTCGGTGCGGCGCACCGCAATTGCGACGGTGTCGATGCCGCTCAGCTGGGAGGAGCTGGCAAGTGCCAACCCCGACGACTATACGATCGCGACCGCGGCCGAGCTGGTGGCCAATCGCGACGATCCGTGGGCCGATATCGACTCGGTCCAGCAGTCGATTGAACCGCTACTGGAGATGGTCGCCGCCGACGAAGAGCGCGGGCTGGGCGATCTGCCCTATCCGCCCAACTATCCGAAGATGCCGGGCGAGCCGAAACGTGTTCAGCCGAGCAAAGATACCGACCGGAAGAAGTAGCGTCCCAGACAGGTCTGACACGGGCGGCGACAGTTTTTACGACCAGTGGCTCAGCCGTGGCGGCATGAGGTGAGCACGGGCGCCGCGGGCGCGTTCACGCGCTTGTCGGCGCTCTCGAAAACGCCGATGAGGCTGAGAATTTCAGCCATGCTCAGCTGGGTTACCTTGACCCGGCCCATAAGCAGTAACAGCCGATCCACCGCCGGCCCGCGGGCGAAGGCGAGGAGGCTATCGAGCTCGTCGGCGCTCATGCGCCGGCCCCCGACCGGCGGTCGACGGGCAAATCGCCGGTGATAATGAGGATCAGCCGCTCGCAGTCGGCCAGCGCATCGGCTGCCTTGTCGGCCAGCTCGCCGGCCATGGTGGCGCGGGCGCCGGTCAGATGAGACGCCGCGCCGTGTGCATCGAGGTAGGCGGCGCGAAGCTGTGCCTGGCATCCGCGCAGCGCGGCCCTGGCCATCAATTCGTCATTCATGCGTCCACCCGTCCCGCCGCGGTCCAGTCCTGCTCACTCAGGCGGTCAATCTCGTTGAGATCACACATAAGCCGCCGGGCCACCATCCGCGCCTCCGATGTAGTCACGACGTCAGCTTCTCCATAGCTGGCGATCCCAGGCGGCGGCGTGCCTGCCGTCGTCTGGGTTTTACCCTCGTTCGGGGAGGGCTTGTTTCTTCGATGCCGCGAGGCGCCGCGTTCGCGTGCACAGCAGACTCGGGGCAGGTTCGGGGGAACAAACAGCCTCGGCCACGGTGAGCTGCCGTCTGGCACGGCGATGGATAGGCGCAAGAATTGGCCCGATAACCTGCGGCACAACGCTATAGCCGACCTGTAAACCGCTCGTCAGAACAACGCTCAAGCGTTAG
>CAVTNA010000034.1:0-9169 GCA_963735835.1 uncultured Alphaproteobacteria bacterium
AGGATAACAAGGCGATGGCCGCGCTCGCGGCAGACGCGGTGCGGGCGGGCGCGCTGGGCTTCTCCACCTCGCGCACCCTCAACCACCGCACCTCTACCGGCGACTACACGCCAACGCTGAAGGCCGGCGAGGACGAGCTGACGGCCATCGCCGGCGCCATGCACCGGGTCGGCCGCAGCGTGCTGCAATTCGTGCTCGATCAGGGCAGCATCGAGGAAGACCTGCCGATGATGCTGCGGGTGGCGGAGAAAACCCGGTGCCCGATTTCGTTTTCCGTAGCCCAGGCCGACAGGGCGCCGCGGCGCTGGCGCCAGACGCTGGACAGCATCAATGAGGCTTCCGCGCGGGGCCTGTCGATCACTGCCCAGATTGCCGCACGCCCGGTGGGGCTGTTGCTGGGACTGGAATTGTCGCGCAACCCGTTCCAGACCCATCCGAGCTACAAAGCGATTGTAAACTTGCCGCTGGCCGAGCGCGTGGCGCGGCTGCGCCAGCCCGAGGTGCGCGCGGCGATCCTGAGCGAGACGGCGACCGCGACCGATGATCCGCTGTTCTTCCGGCCGAACTACGACAAGATGTATCTGCTCGGCGATCCCCCGGACTACGAGCAACCGCCGGAAAATGCGCTGGGCGCGCAGGCCCGCCGCAGGGGATGCCAGCCGGAAGAACTGGCCTATGACGCGATGCTGTCGGATCAGGGCCGCGGCATGCTGTACGTGCCGTTCCTGAACTATGCCGACGGCAATCTCGATGCGGTGCGTGAGATGCTGCGCGATCCGCATGCGGTGCCGGGATTGAGCGACGGCGGCGCCCATTGCGGCATTATCTGCGATGCCAGTTTCCCGACCTATCTGCTGACGCACTGGACCCGCGACCGCAAGCGCGGCGAAAAACTGTCGGTCCCCTTCGTGGTGGCGGCGCAGTCGCGCACGACCGCGCTCTCGGTCGGCCTCTCGGACCGCGGCGTCATCGCGGCGGGCTTCAAGGGCGACGTCAATGTCATCGACTACGACCGGCTGCATCTGCATCCGCCGAAGGTTCACTACGATCTCCCCGTAGGCGGCCGCCGCCTGTTGCAGCAGGTCGACGGCTATGACGCCACTATCGTCTCGGGCGTGGTGACGCAACGCAACGGGTCGGCCACCGGCGCACGTCCGGGCCGGCTGGTTCGCGGAGCCCAGGGCAGCCTGCAGCAAATTGAAGCCGCGGCTTCCTGAGGTCTCACTCAGCGTCGTCCCCGCCAAGGCGGGACCCTTAATCACGGCTGTTCGTTGATGCGGCGCGTGAAGGAAAGGCAACTGGCACTTCCTCTACTCATGACCGCCGCGGCGTATGGGTCCCGGCTCGCGCGGAGCCTGTCATCGGGCGCGCGTTCGCGCGACCCGTTGGCTTGGCCGGGACGACAATTTTTACGCGAACTTCGGCTGCCGCACCTGGCCCATCAGGCGCACCCGCTCGCTATTGGGCCAGAGCAGCAGCAGGCCGAGCAATCCAGACGCAACCAGGATGACGGCGTTGATGGCGAAGCCGGTCATGTAGCCGTCGAGCGGCGCCGCGGCGTGCTGGATCACGCTGCCCATCACCGACGGCGCCAGGATACCCGCCAGCGTGTAGAGCGCGCCATAGATCGAGATCACGGCACCGCGCTGCGATACCGGCGTGAATTCGCCCAGCATCGGCGGACAAACCACATAAATCGATCCACTGAGCCCCGTTGCGATCACCAGCACCGCAATCCGTAGCCCCGCGCCATCCACAAGGGGCAGGGTCGCAAGGAGCAATCCGCCGACGATCAGCGGCACCGAGCCGAGCACGCCACGCGCGCCGCGGGTCGAGAAACCGCGCGCCATCAGCACCTGCGAAATCCACCCGGTCAACAACACAATGGCGGCGCCGAACACCCACGGCAGGACCGAAATCCAGCCAGCGTCTTTCTGCGAGAAACCGAGACCCTTGACAATGAAGGGCGTGAACCAGGTCAGGCCAAGCGACAGCGCCCAATAGGCGCCGAAGGTCGCCGCACAACAGCCGATGAAGGTTCTCGACAGCAGCAGCCGGGAATAGGGCACGCTGGGATCGGCCACCGCCTGAGCGACGGTTTGAACCAGCGGCCCCTCCTTGCCCAGGATCAGCCAAGCCACCACCCACATCAGGCCGACGACGCCGAGCGCGCCGAAGGCATAGTGCCAGGTATGGTTGACGATCACCCAGTTCAGCGCCGGCACCGCGAGGATCACGCCGAACGCCGAGCCCTGCGACAGTATCGCGGTGGGCAGGGTCCGCTTCTCGTCGGGAAACCATTTGTAGACCGAGTGGGCCGCCACCGAAAATGCCGGCCCCTCGCCGGCGCCGAGGATGACGCGGCAGATCAGCAATGTGGTGAAACTGACCGTGCCCACCATTGGAAACTGCGCCAGCGCCCATATCGCCGCCAGCGTCAGCAGAACCCAGCGGGTGGCGATGCGATTGACGATGAAGCCGACGACAATGGCCGAGATCGAAAACAGGAAGAAGAACGAGGAACCGAGCAGGCCGAACTGTTCGGGCTCGAGTTTCAACTCGGTCATGATCGGCACACCGGCCAGCCCGACCACGATCTTGTCCGCGAAATTGACCAGCATGAACAGGAACAGGAGAAACGTGATTTTCCAGGCGCCTTTGGGCGTCGGTTGTGCGGTCATGGTCTATCCCCGCTTATCGTTCTCTGGCCCCGTTGATCCGGCCTCAGCCAATGCTACCTGTGGGGTGTCGGGCGTGGCAACTGGGCATTTTGGCCGCACCCAAGCGCGTTGCGACTTAACACCGGGCTCCGGATGCCGCCTGACGCTGTTTCGGCGGCATTCTGCAACCCGATCACGATCCGTCGCGGTCACGATTGAGGCCGTGATCTCCCGCCATGGTCTTGCTATGTTGCCCGGCAACAGAGGGATTGTTCATGCTCAAATCGATCCATTGCCGCGCGAGTGTCGTCGGCGCGCTTGCTTCGCTTTCGATGCTCGCCGCATGCGCCGTAGCGACGGCGCAGGACACCAAGGCGTCGGACTTCGAGGCCATCATCACCGCGCCAGACCGCAGCGACGCCGACCGGCAAACCGATCAGCGCCGCCAACCCGCCAAATTGCTCGCCTTCACCGGCATCAAGGCGGGCATGAAGGTGCTGGATATGGGTGCCGGCGCCGGCTACAGCACCGAACTGCTGGCGCGCGCCGTCGGCGCGGGCGGCGGCGGCGTCTACGCGCAGGAATTGGCCGCGGTCATGGAACGGGTGAAAGACAAGTTCGATATTCGCGCCCAGAACCCGGCCATGAAAAACGTCGTCCACGTCATCCGGAATTACGACGATCCGATCCCGCCCGGCGTCGGCGGGTTCGATCTGATCACGTTTTTCTTTGCCTATCACGACGTGACCTACATGCCGGCCGATCGCGCCGAGATGAACAGGAAAATGTTCGCGGCGCTGAAACCCGGCGGCTTTCTTGTCATCGCCGATCATTCCGCACGTGCCGGCGATGGAATCAATGTTGCAAAGACGCTGCATCGCATCGAGGAAAGCACGCTGCGCCAGGAGATCGAGGCGGCCGGATTCAAGTTCGCCGGCGCAGCCGATTTCCTGCGGCATCCCGAGGATCCGCGCGACGCGGCGGTGTTCCGTCCGCAAGTTCCGGTCGATGAGTTCGTTCTGAAATATCAGAAACCGTTATAGGCTTCGCACACGCTTCGCATGACAACCGGCAACCCCATCGTGCTGAGCGTCCGCCAACTGACCAAGACCTATCGCTCCGCGGGGGAAGACGTCGTCGTGCTCCGCGGTGTCAAGCTTGATATCGCGGCGGGCGAGCGCGTCGCGCTGACCGGCAAATCCGGTAGCGGCAAGAGTACGCTATTGCATCTGATCGCGGGCCTCGATTGCCCTGACGGCGGCGAGATCAGACTTGCCGACACCTCCGTGTCCGATCTCACCGATGCCGGCCGCGCGGCATTGCGGAGGGATCGGCTGGGACTGGTTTTTCAGCAATTCAATCTGATTCCGAGCCTCAGCGTCGAAGACAATCTCAAGTTCCAGTCGCGCATTGCCGGCCGCCACGATGCCGGCTGGCACGACGAACTGGTGGAGCGGCTGGGGCTCGGCGCCTTGCTCAAGCGCTATCCCGAGCAATTATCCGGCGGCCAGCAGCAGCGGGTCGCGATCGGCCGCGCGTTGGCGGTAAAGCCGCTGCTGCTGCTCGCCGACGAACCCACCGGCAATCTCGACGAGGCCACGGCGGACGAGGTTCTCGCGCTCGCGCGCGACCTGGTCAAGCGAAGCGGCTGCGGCTTCCTGATGGTGACCCACTCCACGCGGCTCGCCGCCGCGCTCGACCGGCAGATCAATCTCCACGCGGGGCTGATCGCATGAACCGCATGCTGTGGATTCTCGCGGTCTTATTGAGCCACTGGCGGCGGCACCCGATGCAGCTTGCGACGCTGCTGATCGGGCTGATTTCCGCGACCGCCTTGTGGAGCGGCGTGCAGGCGCTGAACGCGCAGGCGCGCGACAGTTACGACCGCGCGGCCGCGACGTTCGGCGGGGCGCGAACCGCTGTCCTGGTCGCCCGCAACGGCGCGACATTCCCGCAAAAACTCTTTGTCGAGCTGCGCCGCGCCGGCTGGCCGGTGTCTCCCGTGCTCGAAGGTCGCCTTCAGATCGGCGGGCGCTCGTTCCGGCTGTTAGGCATCGAGCCGATCACGCTCCCGGCGGAAGTCGGAAATGCGCCGGCCATCGGACGGCCGGGCTTGCAGTCGTTCCTGACGCCGCCGGGGGAAACGCTGGTGGCGCCGGAGGTGCTTTCCGATCTCAATTTGCCGGAGGGCGCATCGCCGCGCTCAGGCGACGGTACGTCGCTGCCGCCGCTGCGCGCGCAGGCGCAACTGGTGCCGGGCGTGCTGGTGGTCGATATCGGCATTGCCCAGCGGCTTCTCAACATGCCCGGACAGATTTCCCGACTGCTGGTCGCCAACGCCAAAGGCAGGCGGGCGCCGCTCGAAAGCGTCGCCGGCGATCAACTCCGGCTGGACCAGCCGAATGCGGAGAGCGACCTAGAGCGCCTCACCGACAGCTTTCACCTGAACCTGACGGCCTTCGGCCTGCTTTCATTTGTCGTCGGGCTGTTCATCGTCAATTCCGCTACCGGACTTGCCTTCGAGCAGCGCCTGCCGATGCTGCGGACCTTGCGCGCCTGCGGGGTATCCGGACGCATGCTGAACGCGGTGCTGGTGGTCGAACTGGTATCGCTGGCGCTGGTCGCCGGCCTGGTCGGTCTGGTCTGCGGCTATTTTATTGCGGCGTCGCTGCTGCCTGATGTCGCCGCTTCCCTGCGCGGACTCTACGGCGCGCAAATTCCGGGTCAATTGACGCTCAAGCGCGAGTGGTGGATCGCCGGCATCATCATCAGCGTGGCCGGAGCGCTGCTGGCAGCGGCCACAAGCCTGTTGAAAGCGATCCGCCTTCCGATACTGGCCGCAGCCCAGCCCCATGCCTGGCAACAGGCGCAGCACCGCTGGCTGATCCTCCAAAGCGCGCTGGCGCTTGCCGTGCTCGCCGCGGCAGGGAGCCTTCTGTGGTACGGCGATACGCTCGTTTCGGGATTTGCCGTGCTCGCAGGCCTGCTGCTTGGCGCGGCGCTCGGGCTGCCTTCAATTCTGGAATTCGTGCTTTTTATCGGCCAGCGACGGGCACACCGCCCGCTCGCGGTCTGGTTCTGGGCCGACAGCCGTCAGCAGCTTTCGGGATTGTCACTGGCGTTGATGGCGCTCCTGCTCGCGCTCGCGGTTAATGTCGGTGTCGGCACCATGGTGGAAACCTTCAGCCGGACATTCGTCAGTTGGCTGGACGGACGGTTGGCGGCGGACGTCTACATCAGCGCATCCAACTCGGCGCAGGCCGCGGCCATCAAGACGTGGCTGCGCGAGCGTCCCGAAGTCGAGGCGATCCTGACCGGCGGCCGGGCCGAGGTGCAACTGGCGGGAGCGCCGATCGAAATTTTGGGTATCGCCGACCACGCCACCTACCGGGATCACTGGCCGCTGCTGCAATCGGCCGCGAATGCGTGGGACCGGCTGCGTCTTGGCGATGCCGGCCTCGTCAGCGAACAACTGGCGAGGCGTTTGAAACTCGCGATCGGCGATTCCGTCGAGGTCCCCGCGCCCGGCGGAAACTGGAAACTGGACATCGTCGGCATCTATGCCGATTACGGCAACCCGAAGGGACAGATTGCCGTCAATATCGCCGCGCTCGCGCGCCGCTTCCCCGACATCGCGCTGACGCGAATAGGCCTGCGCGTCGCCCCCGCGGCAGTGCCGGCGCTGATGTCATCGCTGCGGGAAAAATTCAGTCTCGATAGCCGGAACCTGCTTGATCAGGCGACGCTGAAGGCGGAATCGACGCGGATCTTCAACCGGACCTTTGCCGTGACGGCGGCCCTGAACGCCTTCACCCTCGGCGTGGCCGGCGTCGCTTTGCTGACCAGTCTGTTGACGCTGAGCAATTCCCGCCTGCCGCAGCTTGCGCCGCTGTGGGCGATCGGCATCACGCGACGACAACTTGCCGCAATCGAGCTCTTGAAGACCCTATCGGTTGCGCTGATCACGACCCTGCTCGCGCTGCCGTTGGGCTTGCTGGTGGCGTGGTGCCTGATCGCGGTGGTGAATGTGAAGGCCTTCGGCTGGCGACTGCCGTTTCAGGTCTTTCCCCTGCAACTGCTGCAGCTGCTGGGCGTCGCGATGGCGGCGTCGCTGCTGGCGGCAACGCTTCCCGTTCTGAAACTGGCGTGGATGCAGCCGGCGCGCCTGATCAAGATTTTTGCCGATGAGCGATAATGTCCTGATATCGCGCCGCGCCTTCGCGGCCAGCGCGTTTGTCCTGGGCCTCGGCGGCAAGGACGCGCTCGCGCAGGGCTTTGCCGGACTTGGCAAGAGCTCGGAAGGATTCGCGCCTGTCATTCCCGGCAAGGCTTTTGCGTTTCCGGCCGATCACGGCCCGCATCCCGACTACCGCATCGAGTGGTGGTACGTGACGGCAAATCTTGTCGATGCAACCGGTGCAGCCCTAGGCGCGCAGTGGACCTTGTTTCGTCAGGCATCGCGGCCGGGCCCGCAGGCGGAAGGCTGGGCCAGCCAGCAGATCTGGATGGGCCATGCGGCTGTCACCCGCGCCGACACTCACCGCTTCAGTGAAAAATTCGCCCGTGGCGGAATCGGCCAGGCCGGTGTCGAGGCCAAGCCGTTCAAGGCGTGGATCAATTCATGGGAAATGCGCGGAGACGAAGCGATGCGCGGCGACACCATTGCGCCGCTAAAGCTTAACGCGTCGGGCGCGGATTTCAGCTACACGCTGCGGCTCGACGCCGATCGCGCGCTGGTGCTGCAGGGCGATGCCGGCTACAGCCGAAAATCGGAACGTGGACAGGCTTCGTACTATTACAGCCAGCCCTATTTCAGGGCGGCGGGCAATGTAATCATCGACGACAAGCCTGTTGACGTCACTGGCCAGGCCTGGATGGATCGGGAATGGAGCAGCCAGCCGCTCGCTTCGGATCAGACCGGTTGGGACTGGTTTTCGCTGCATCTCGGTTCGGGTGAAAAACTGATGCTGTATCGGCTGCGCCAGAAAGACGGCCACAACAATCTCTTGGGCAACTGGATCGAGCCGAACGGCCGGTCCACCGAAATCGCATCGGCCGACAACAGCATAACGCCGACCATCTTGACCGAGATCGAGGGCCGCAAGGTGCCGACGGGTTGGAGCGTGGTCATTCCCGCGCACGGTCTGAGGATTGAAAGTGCACCGCTGAATACCGGGAGCTGGATGGGAACGAGCTTTCCCTATTGGGAAGGACCGATCAGCTTTAGCGGCAGCCATCACGGGGTTGGATATCTCGAGATGACCGGCTATTGAGGTCGAAAGCGGCGTCATTCCGCGGCGCGTGCCCGGCGCCAACCCGTAACGACGTTTTTTCCAGCTTGAAAAGGATTATCGCGATGTTGCATTTCACGGCGCTCGTCACTTGCCTCGCGATCCTGCTTTATTTCTTCACCTCCATTCGGGTGGCGCGGGCGCGCGCCGCATTCGGGATCAAGGCGCCGGCCATCATCGGCAATCCCGACTTCGAGCGGGTGTTTCGCGTGCAGATGAACACGCTGGAATGGCTGCCTATTTTCCTGCCGTCGCTCTGGCTGTTTGCAATCTATGTCAGCGATCCCATCGCCGCCGCCATTGGGCTCGTCTGGATCGCGGGCCGCGCCCTCTACATGACCGGCTACTCGCAGGCCGCCGAAAAGCGCGAGGGAGGTTTTCGCATTCAGGCGCTGGCTGCAGGCATTCTTTGGCTGGGCGCGCTGGGCGGGATTGTCGGGCGCCTCATTCACGGCTGAAGGCCCGGCCGCGCGCTCATAGATCCAAAAACAAGAGCGACATTCGAGCGACGTCCGCGTTGCGCCTTACATTCCCAGCTTGAACGATTGCCGGAGGCGGAAAGCGCGAAGGCCTGGCCGGGCCTCGGTTTGGATGGCTCCTGTCTGGACAAACCGATTCCCCGCTGGCACCTTTCGCGGGATTGGTCCGCGCGCAAAGGCGCATATTGACGCGAGATCTGCTTATTGGGGAAACTTCAATATTCGAATATCATCGCGTGCTGTCGATTGGAGGTACCCATGCTCCAGACGCCTGTTGATCACCGCCGGCCTTGCTTGTGTTTTCGATCTGCGCCTCACCGGCGCAAACGCCGTCACCCGACGCCATGACCGCGGCGCGCAGCCTGGTGACCACCATGAAGCTATCCGATCAGTACAAGGCGCTGCTGCCGGCCATCCTCTGGGCCTTCGACGCACGCTTGAGCCGGAGCAAGGATTCGAAGTACGACTACGATGCGATGATGCCGACTATCGTGGATGTGTACGCTTATCTATGATGCGAATGGTCGACCATCGCCACCGTCTGTGCCAACGATTTCGCGGCCGGCGAGTGCGGGAGATCGAGGCGTCTCTATCGGCCGCCGGTCGGGCGAAGAAGCTGCTCGAGGGGGCGCCGGCGCTGGCGCAGGCCACCATCGGTCGCCGGGTTTCGCCGAAGGCGGCCGACGATCTGCGCGCGCGCCTACGAGCCGAGGCGCTGCGCAGAGAGACGTGATCTGAT
>CAVTNA010000035.1:0-79868 GCA_963735835.1 uncultured Alphaproteobacteria bacterium
CGGCGTATCACGCTGCCGCTGTTGCTGCCGACCATCGTCACGGCGACAATTCTGCGCAGTGTCGACCTACTGCGGTTTTTTGACATCATCTACATCACCACGCAGGGCGGGCCCGGCAACGCCTCCAACACGCTGAACATCTACGGCTTCCGCGTCGGCTTCGAGTTCTTCAACATCGGATACGCCAGCGCGTTGATGCTGACGCTGACCTCGATCGTGTTCGGCGCGGTGCTCGCCTTTAACCGCCTGCGCGGCGCGGTGGCTTGGTGAAGCGATGAACAACACTCCACTGAGCGATCCTGGATACACAGACTAAATACCGCCCAACTTGTGTTGGCCGGAATCCTCATCATGACGCCCACGATCTGGATGGTTCTGTCCTCGTTCAAGCCGTCGTTCGAGGTCACCGCCTATCCGCCGACGCTGCTGTTTTCGCCGACGCTCGAAAACTACGCCCAGCTGATGAGGACGACGCCGTTCTTTTCCTACACTGTCAACAGCCTGATCGTGACGCTCGGATCGGCAGGGCTCGGGCTGTTGTTCGGAATCCCCGCGGCGTTTGCGGTGTCATGGACACGCATTTCCTGGCCGGCGGTCCTCGCCCTGGCGGCGCGGATGGCGCCTGGCACGCTGTTCTTGCTGCCGTGGTACGTGATGTTTCGGCAGGTCGGGATGATCGGTTCCTACACGGCGCTGATCCTCAGCCATGCCGTGATCACACTGCCGATCGTGATCTGGGTGCTGCTGCCGTCGTTCGATAACATTCCGCGCAGCGTGTTCGAGGCGGCGCAGGTTGACGGCTGCAGCATCACGCGGATCCTCTGGAAGATCGCGCTGCCGCTGGTCGGATCCGGCATCGCGGTCGCCGCCATCCTGTCGTTCGTGTTCTCGTGGAATTACTTTCTGTTCGCGCTGGTGCTGTCGAACGGCGACAGCAAGACGCTGATCGCGGCCGCCTTCAACTTCGTCGGTGAAGGTTCGACTCAATGGGGAGCGCTGATGGCGGCCGCGACGCTGATCGCGCTTCCGCCGCTAATTCTCGCCTCGATCGTCCAGCGCTGGCTGGTGTCGGGACTGACGCTCGGCGCGGTGAAAGGCTAAGGAATCGAAATGACAGCGATCGATCGGGCCAATGCGACAATGGATGCGGCCGTATTCCACGGTAAGGAACGCATTACGATCGAGCGCGTTCGGATTCCCGATGTAAACGCGGGCGAGGTGCTGGTGCGCGTTTCGCGCACGGCGCTGTGCGGCTCAGATTTCAAGCTGTGGCACAAGGGCGCGGAATTCACCGCGGGCCACGAAATTTTCGGCGTCGTCGAGCAGCCCGGCCATCGGATGAATGGCCGGCGCTGCGTGGTCTACATCCCCGTTCATTGCGGGCGCTGTGCCGCCTGCCTCCGCGGCGATACCCAGATGTGCCTGGAGGTATCCAGCCTGATCGGCTGGAACAGGCCGGGCGGTTATGCGGAATACCTGCCGGTTCCGGAGAAGTGCCTGCTGCCGGTACCCGATGACATCGAAGACAGTCTGGCGCCGCTGCTCCTCGATACGATCGGCACGTCAGCGCATGCGGTTCGCTTCGTCAGCCGTGTCGTGCCGCCGAAGGACGCCGGACCGGTGCTGGTCACGGGCGCCGGACCGGTTGGGCTAGGCGTCATCCTGGCCCTGAAGGATGCCGGCTACGTCGACATCCACGTTTCCGATCCAAATGCGTGGCGGCTCAGAATAGCGCAGGCGTTCGGCGCGCATTGCCATCCGGTCGGCGATACGAGCGAACGTTTCGCGTTGATCGTGGAATGCTCCGGCGCCCACGCCGCGCGCAATCTTGGCATCGAGGTTGTGTTGCCCCGCGGCGCGGTGGTGCTGGTCGGAGAAAACGCCGCACCCTGGACGATCGAGGAGGGCAAGGTCTTTCGCCGGAAGGACTTTTACATGATCCGCACCTTCTATTTCCCGATCGGCGACTTCGAGCCGAATATCGCGCTGCTGCGCCGCCACAAGGACGAGTATGGCGCCCTGGTCGACGGCGAGTTCGGATTGCGGGAGTTGCCGCAAAATTTTGCTCGGTTCGCCGAGGGAAAGCTGATCAAGCCGGTATTAGCCCTGGAAAAACGCTGATGGCCGGCATTTCGATTCGCAATCTTGTTAAGCGCTACGGCAGTTTCACGGTCATTCCCGATCTCAGTCTCGAGATCGCGGACCATGAGTTCGTCGTCTTCGTCGGGCCGTCGGGCTGCGGCAAGTCGACCTTATTGCGGATTATCGCGGGGCTGGAGCCGATCACGAGCGGTGAGCTGTTCATTGGGGACAAGCGCGTCAACGGTGTGCCCGCCGCGCAGCGCGATATTGCGATGGTGTTCCAGGATTACGCGCTTTATCCGCATATGCGTGTGTACGACAACATGGCGTTTGCTCTCGAAATGCGCGGCATGCCGAAGGCAGAGATCGATAGCCGCGTAAGACAGGCAGCCGCACTGCTTCACATCGAAGCCTATCTGGATCGCAAGCCCAAGGAACTCTCCGGCGGCCAGCGCCAGCGCGTCGCCATGGGTCGGGCCATCGTGCGCAACCCGCAGGTGTTTCTGTTCGACGAGCCGCTGTCCAACCTCGATGCCAAGCTGCGGGCGCAGGTGAGGGCGGAGATCAAGGCGCTGTCGCAACAGCTGAGGACAACCATGGTCTTCGTGACGCACGACCAGATCGAAGCGATGACCATGGCCGATCGGATAGTCGTGCTGCAAAGCGGGGTCGTGCAGCAATACGATACGCCCGAAGCGGTCTACGAACGCCCGGCGAACCAGTTCGTCGCGGGCTTCATCGGTTCGCCGACGATGAATTTCTTCCCGGTCGAATTGCGTGACGATGCCGCGATATTCCCGCGGGATGCAATGCCCGCGCCACTCGACGGCTCGCTTCGCGCGCGGCTGAAGGCGGCGGCTGGAAAGGGCGTTTTCGGCGTGCGGCCCGAGCACTTCCAGGTGGTCTCCGCCGATACGTCCGGTATCCCCATCCAGATCAAGCTGGTCGAGCCGCTTGGCTCGGATACCCTAATCCATTTTGATGTCGCAGGCGCTCCGGCGATTGCGCGCGTCGATCCATCGCTCAAGCCCAAGCCGGGCGAGCGACTGTTCCTCAAGCCGCAGGCCGACAAGATACATCTGTTCGACGCCGCGACCGGTCGGGTATTGCCATGAGCGAGCGTGGAATTGCAGGGGTCGAGACGCAAGGAGCTGCAGCAGCCGAACTCGATGGCCCACGCAGGCAAGACGCGTGTGATTTGTCTTGGTCTTTCTGCGCTCGATCAGATTTGGCGGGTGCCCGCATTCTTTGCGGGCGGTAGCCAGAAAATCAGGAGCCTGGAATACGCCACTATGGCCGGCGGAATGGCCGCGACGGCTGCGGTTACGGTCGCCCGGCTCGGCGGTATCGCCGCGTTCTGGGGGCGCGGCGGCGACGACAGCGCCGGCCGCGAGATGCACAAGGCGCTTGCGGAGCAGGGCGTCGATGTCAGCCAATTTCGTCTGTTTCCGAATGGTCAATCATCGGTGTCCGGGGTGCTTGTCGATTCCGCCGGTGAGCGGCAGATCGTCAATTTTCGCGGCCGGTTCCCGGAGCAGGCCGACTGGCTGCTGCTCGACGAAGTTGGATCCGCGTCCGCTGTTCTTGCCGATCCGCGCTGGCTGACTGGAGCGGTCACTTTATTCAAGGCGGCGCGCGTCAAAGCCGTTCCTACCGTCCTCGATGCTGACGTCGCCGACGCGGACGTGTTCAAGGCGCTGCTTCCGCTGACCGATCACGCGATATTCTCAGAGCAGGCGCTCTCCGGCTTCGCTGGTTCGACCGGCGATGAGGCGTTGGCCAACATTAAAGATTACGGCTGCGCCGTGGCGGCGGTCACGCGCGGCGCCCATGGTGTCAGCTGGTTTGCGAACAACGTTAGCCGTTACCTGCCTGGATATGCGGTTAACGCTATTGATACGACTGGAGCCGGCGATGTCTTTCATGGCGCCTATGCCTTCGCTATCGGGGCAGGCCTTAAAGCGGCCGACGGTATGGCGTTCGCCGCCGCGGCGGCCGCGATCAAATGCACACGGCCGGGTGGGCGCGCAGGTATTCCGACACTTGAAGATTGTCTTGCATTTCAAAGGAACGGCCAATGAGAACGATCGGGAAAACACGGGGTCTTGCGCGTCTGGCGGATGCGGACGGCCATTTTCGCATGGTCGCGCTCGATCAGCGACCGCCGATGTTCGAGGCGATCGCGCAGGCGAAAAAGATAACCCGTGATCAGGTGACCTACGCCGACGTCGCCGCCGCCAAGCGGCTTCTGGTTGAGGCGCTGGCGCCGCATTGCAGCTCAATGCTGTTCGATCCGAATTTTGCAGTACCGGCCGCGATCGATCTTCTACCGGCGCATTGCGGATTGATCATGACCCTGGAAGAGCACCGGGTTGAGGAAACCGCCGGGGGCCGCAAGTCACGCGTGATCGACAATTGGAGCGTCGCCAAGATCCGCGCCATGGGTGGTGACGCGGTAAAGGTGCTGGCATGGTACCGGCCGGACGCCGATGACGCTATCAATGCGCATCAGCAGAAGTTCGTGCGTGAGATCGGCGAAGAATGCGCGCGCAACGACATTCCCTATGTGCTCGAACTTCTGGTCTATCCCTTCCTCGGCAGCGCCAACCATACAGCAGATTACGTGGAATCTCCGGGGAAGCTGCCGGCGCTGGTGATCGAAAGCGTGCGCGAATTCGCCAAACCCGAATATGGCGTCAATCTTCTGAAGCTCGAAAGCCCGCTTGCGGCCAACAGTCTGCCCGCTCGTGACCGCAGTGCCGCGGCCAAGGACGCGCAGAAGCAATTCGACGCTATCGGTGAAATTTGCAACGAACATGGTATTCCCTGGGTTTTGCTCTCCGGCGGCGCCGCGCACGACAAATTCGAACGTATCCTTGAATATGCCTATGCGGCGGGCGCTGGCGGCTTCTTGGCGGGCCGCACGATCTGGCTGGACGCGGTGCGAAAGCACTTTCCTGATCTCGCTGCGGTCTCGGCGGCTTTGAAAAAGGAAAGCGTTACGATCCTGAACGACCTCTCCAAGCTGACCAAGCAGCAAGCGCGTTCGTGGCAGCCATGCTTTCCAAAATTCGACTACGTTCACAATGAAGGCGATTTCGCCCGCGCATATTCCCGGTAGGTCACGCAACGCGGAACTTCGCGGTAGGTCTGCTTTGACGCAAGGTGGCTGTTCGGGCAACCGCAGCCATGGTGAATAAGCCCGTCGGGCAAATCACGGCCAAGCGATCTTTGCTCTTGCGAAGCAAAAGAGAAAAGTGCATTTGATTCTGCCTCCCTCTCCACAACGTTTTTCTAATGGAGAGGTGTGTGCCATGAAGCCGGAGCCCGAGCTGTCGTTTCAGCTTCTGTTCTTCAAAATCTATTGCAAAGGGACGCAAGGCGTCAGGCTCGGGTTCATACTGGCTCTATTGGTGATCGCTGTGGCGTTTGTGTCGCGGTGGCTCTAGCCGGTCTCATTCCCGGTGGCTATGTTCGCGATGATCGGGACGTCACACAAAAGACCTTCCAGAATATCGGCGGAAGCTCGATGCGCGGCACGTGCTGCTCGTACGTTCCAATATAGAAGTTACTCACATTACCAGAAACGAAGAGGCCGAAGGGGCAACCGTTATCCTGGGTTTAGCCGCGCAACCTGACGAGATGCTCGCTTTGCTCCTTGGCATACGTCCAAGCTGAGAATTCCACGTGCGGATCTTTCGGATTGAACGGCACAACGAATGGGTCGGGCCCAAATGCGATGTAAGGCTCATAAAGCGACTTGAGGTTGTGCCTGGCTTGAACATCGTATTTAGCTCGTCGTCCACGATCGCTTTGCACGCGGCGATGGCCTGATCCGCCGTTGCAAAGACGCCATGATCGACGCGCTCGCTTTCATCGATATAATGCGCGTTGTCATTAATCAGTACTCTGTATTTGGGCATAGTGATTCCTTCTTAGAGGCTGGCTGTTTAAATTTGGAATGTACGCGACTCAAATCCGAGCACTGCGGGCGGCGGATCGCTCACGAGCCCACGTGAACGCAATTCGCGAAGATCGCGACTGGTCGAAGTGCAATTTAAAAACCCGGATTATAGTGCAAACAAGCCGCAGGAAACAGCCGGGTGCGAAGTCGCCAGGCCGGAGCGGACATCGACTTCGATAGGGCCAAAGAGGAGCCGATGCGAAGGGCCTCGACAGCAGACCCAGACGCTCTTACCGTTTCCTGCTCAGTGCATGAGAGGTGTGATGTGGCCAGGAAAACAGCGATCGGCAGAAACAGCGTATCCAACAAGCCGGCGCACAAAAAGAAATCGACGATGAAAATCTCCGGCAGCAGAAGCGCAGGCGCGAAGTCGCCCAGCAAGACTGCGTCGCGCAAGCCAGCCAAACCGCGCCCGCCCAAGGGGCCGATCTGGCAGTGGTCAGCATTGGAGACGGCGGCAGCAATCCGCTCCGGCGCGATTTCCTCGGTCGAGGTCATAGGCGCTCATATCGAGCGTATGCGCGCAGTTAATCCTAAGCTCAACGCAGTTGTCGTCGATCTCTCAGAGGAAGCGCTTAAGGCGGCGAAAGCCGCCGACAAGGCAAAAGGGACTGAACTTGGCCTGCTGCACGGCGTGCCGATCACCATCAAGGAGAACGTGGACTACGATGGGAGGCCCAACCCCAACGGCGTACCCTCGCAAATGAACATTATTGCGCCCTCCGACGCGCCGGTCGTGCGCAATCTCAAGAAGGCTGGCGCGATCGTCATCGGCCTGACCAATACGCCCGAATTCTCGTTCCGCGGCTTCACGGACAATCCGCTTCACGGACTGACGCTGAACCCGTGGGATCCCGATATCACCTGCGGTGGATCGTCGGGCGGCGCCGGCGCTGCGGTGGCGGTCGGAATTGGAACAATTGCGCATGGCAACGACATTGGCGGTTCTTTGCGGTGGCCGGCGCATTGCAACGGGGTAGCCACCATCAAGCCGACACAGGGCCGTATCCCCGCCTATAACCAGAGCGCCGTGGCCGAGCGGCCGATGCTGGCCCATCTGATGTCCGCGCAGGGACCGCTGGCGCGCAGCGTCGCCGACGTCAGGCTCGCGCTCGAAGTCATGAGCCAGCGCGATCCACGCGATCCCTGGTGGGTTCCCGCGCCTCTGGTCGGGCCGAAGCCGAAAGGACCGATCAAGGTTGCGCTTGCGAAACTGCCCGGCGACATGGACGTCGATCCGTCGGTGCGCGCGGCGCTCAGGCAGGCCGCCGATCATCTCGAGCGCTCGGGCTATCGGGTCAGCGAGGTCGAGGTTCCCGACATCGACGGCGTCTGGCAGACCTGGTGCGACATCATCACCAATGAAGTCGTTGTGATGCAGGAAGCCTCAATGCTGGCGGTGGCTTCGGAAGATTTCCACAAGGCCTGGAACGGCATGAAGGCGAAGGCGAACACGCTCGACCTGCATGGCTGGATGCGCGCGACAACCGCGCGCAACACTCATATCCGCGCCTGGCAATTGTTCTTTGAGGATTATCCGGTCGTGCTCGCCCCGACGACGGTGAAGCCGACGCCTGGCCCGCGCGAGGATACGATCAGCCCGGAACGCGTGCGCGAAATCTTCTGGAACGACATACGGTTCATTTCTGCGATCAATGTGCTTGGCCTGCCTGGCGCCGTCGTGCCCGTCACGCTGCACCAGGGCAAGCCGATCGGCGTGCAGTTGATCGCGGGGCGCTACCGCGAGGACCTTGCGCTTGATGCGGCGTCAGCGATCGAGAAGCGAGCCGGAATGCTAGTGCGCCAGCTGTGGGAGACGATGAGCTACCCGTAGAACGATAGCACCATCAAGCGGGGTTCCGACGTTGCTCGGGCGCGCCGATGACGTGATCGAATAAGGCCGCTATTTGCTGCGGTGCATGAGTCCGGAAATGGCACGTTTGAGACATGCCGACAGTGGAGAGGGGCACTGGAGCGTGAGGTCACGGAAAGGGTGATTTAACCTTTCTCAGTTACCGTGGGTCACTCGCGGGCCTCGTAACTCACACCGCGATTTTAGATTGCAATATTTCCCGCTGGATTACTCCGGCGGGTTTTTTTGTGAAGGGCGCTGTTCTTTACCGGTCCTCAATACCCGATAACTCAACCCCAGCGGTGGAAATCTTGGAAAACTCCACCTCTCCCATAAAATTCAATTGACCTGCCGCTATTGAGGCGGTGGCTTCGCGTTGGAGTTCCTGCATCGCCTATCGACCGAGCGATCTTGCCGAACGTATGTCCAGCCGGGGCGAGCCGGTTGATGGAATTATACGAGAGACGTTCAGGCTGCCGGTCGAATTGGCCCGCGCCAAGGCTCGCGAAATTCTCAATCAAGTTCCGCAGGGTAGTTACATGTCCATTGTCGAACAATGGCGACAACTCCCGGACAGACAGATAGAATTTTCGATGCGCAGTTTGCGAGCATCGGATTGACCTGAGGCGTGACCGGCGAACAATCCAGACTTCTCAAGGTTGGCGACCGCGTTTGCTGGAAAGCAAGCGCGACTGATCTTGGCACGATTGTTTGAACGGCTTGGAGCGGGGTCACCATTGATTGGGACGATGGTGAAACAAGTTCAATTCGGCACAACGATATGGCGCAAGTTGAGCGGGTGCCACGCAAATGAAATATCGCGGCGTCGAATATTACGTTGCTCAGGGCGTCGAAGTCGGCACTTGGAAATTCTCGACTTCGATGAATGACAAGATACGAACGATACGAGCAAAGAGCAGGCAAGAAGCCGCTAAGGCCGTTGAAAGACGAATTGAGGATGCGCTTACTCCGAAGAAGCGACGGCTTGCGCCACCCCTGCCGAAATAGGCGTAGATTAGTGTGAGTCCGCGACCTACTTCGCGTAACCCTGTGAGCGCAGCCAAGCGATGCGGCCATCGCCGTTCATCCAATCGTCGATCTCGGCTTTGCTTTTGAAACCCGTAATGTGAACCGGCTCGACACCCGGACACTCGGCCAGGATATTCCAGTCACCTTCGGCAATTCGCACAGGTTTGAAACTTACTTTTGCTTTAGCCATGCGTTGTTTATCGCAACAATTCGAATTGAAATCAAAGGGCGCTAAGTTCCATATCCCCTCGTTGAACGGCGGGGCAGCCTTGCGGTCAATGCATGGAAAAACGGCGCTCCCCGATGGTTACCTTGAGCAGGTTGCGAGGTTTCCAAGTGCGGACATACCTCAAAGGCGAGGAAAATTGTATTTCGAAAAGGGTCCCAAAGTCGAAACCGCGCGACCGTGTGGCCTCGCACGAAGTGCTTCGTCGAAAAATGTCAGAGTTAATTTCCTTGCGCGAGCAAGTGGCGCAGGCCGAACTTGCCGTAAATGATTTGGTCGCCGATACCGCGCCAGCTTCTGGCAAGTCGCCAATAACGAACCTTTCCTGAAGGGTTGAACACCGCTTGACGTGCGCGGTTGAATATTAGGCAAGAAATAGAAACAACGGCTCGCTTCGGCGGGCCTTTTTCTCTCTATGCGACCATACGGCGTCCAGCTTAAGCCACTCGGCCACCATTGGCGTAATTCATTTTTTGTTAACCATCGTGGTTCAGCCTAAAAAATAATCGACAGACGCACGCCAAAGGTCTGCTCATCATGAGCAATTCGCGTGGCGAACGAAAAGGTAAGGAACCTGTCTTGGAAAAGAAAGCCGAGTTGTATTCCAGTTCGACCTGCGATCTTGTTCGCGCGAACTTTCTAGCTAATGTTTTGCAGCAATGGCGTACTTTTACGAAAGCGCAGAAGACACTCTTTTTCCTAAAATACGACGGCAAAATCTATGCTGGGGATGCGATCGATAGGCTGAAATCAGACCGGATCAGTTTTCAATAGCACATAGATTCGTATTAACCCACGTCGTGATACCTAGAACCGACGAGTCGGACGACATAGGGCAAGTACAGATGCGTATTATAGCCTTTCTGGTGTTTTGTGCGGCTGCTCTTTGGCTAGGTGACGCGGTGTTTTTCAATAGCCGCTATAGCAATCAAGTCTGGCAGGAATTGAACCAGCAAGCGCAAAAATTCAACTACGAAGTTCGAAGGTGGGTAAGGTTCTAAGCTGCTCGAAAGGCCCAGCTTTACGTGGTTGGCAAATTCATCTCACCACGCTCACCCGGCGAAAACCCGATTTTCCCTAGCAAAGCCGATCAACTGTGAAACGTCGCCAGACTTGAGTACGTCGATCCGATACCATCAGCGTCCTATTGTTCCGGGGCGGCCTGATTTATGTGTCAACTCAGTGAATCAGTCGCCGTTCCACTCGGCCCAATTTCGGCGATAGTCAAAAAGACGCCCCGCGATGAGCAGGGCAATTGTGTTCTGACATCGCGAGGATTGGAGACCTATCGGTTTGTCGGGGTCATTTTTGCGACAAAGCCGCCGAATTGCTTGTACGACTGTTTGGCAAGATCGCCGTACAGTGCGCCGATCTTCTGCGACTCGGTTACGAATGTCTCGTAAGCCGTCTTCGCGAATTCGGTTTGAACTTCAATCGCCTTGTCGAGCGACCTGACGGCTGACATCTTCTCCACAAAGGACTTCGTGTCTTCAAACGACTTCTTGGTATAGTCGCCATAAGCGGCGGCAATCGCCTGAAAGCCTCCTGGGAGGATGTTGGCTGACGCGGTCGCTGTATCGAGCTGCTCGTTGCCATTTTGCTGGTGCGCGGAATTCTGACTTGAGCGGTTCTGGTTTACATTCGACATGTCGAATCCTTCCTGTTGTTTTAGCCGAAGGACCAACTAACTCGCGTCGCCAGTCGTTCAGTTCCCGCTTGTTCGATGGTGGGTCGTTGTGTGTTCATACGATGATATCGGAACTCAAGCGTGCCTGTCACACGACGTAACCAATCAGTGAGGATGCAAACTCGAATATGTCGGGCTGACCGTTACATAGTGACGGCAATGCGAACTTCGGAACGGCTCTGAGCCGTTGTCACTAGGCCAGCTTGGAAACGTGAATCCTGTTCGCGATCGGTACGACCCGGAAGATGATGATGCAGCTCTGGACGGAGTTCGTCGCAGCAAATAAGAACCTGTTCAATAAACAATGCAGGGCAGCCGCAAACCAGCCAGACCACGAACGATGGACAGGCGCATTACAATGGACAGGCGCATTACACATGATGGTGGCGGCACCATTTCCAGCGTGAGTTCGTGGATGCTAGATCCCCGATAATGTTAGATGTGCCACTGGTGATAGGCGAGATCTCGTCCAACGTTGGCACAAACCACTGAGCCGCCTATATTGAACAGGTCGCAGCCGGGAGAATGGAAATGCCTCAGGTGAAAGGCGATGATGAAGCTTACGAAGATCGGTTAGTGATCTTAGAAGAGTTAGGTATAGAGGAAAATGCGTTGGAGCATGATGAGTCCACTGACGAGGTAAGTGCCTCAAGCGACGAAGCGGCGATTAAAAGGTTCTTTGCCAGAGCGTTTCGGGAATGGGCCGAAGGAAATGTAGAAGGAACAGCCCAAGAAATCTTTGACGCTGTAGTTACCCTCCTTGACAGCGATTAAGAAGAAGAGCTGCTCACTCGGCGCCGTCTCACGGCCTTGAGCGCCGCGACAGACGATGTCGGCTCGTGTGAGCAAAGCGGACTGCAAATCGCCTAACCTTACAAGCTCTTTGCATCGTTCCTTGGCGTACGTCCAAGCCGAGAATTCAATGTCAGGATCTTTCGGATTAAGCGGCACGACAAATGGGTCCGGCCCAAATGCGACGTAAAGCTTATAAAGCTCCTCCGCGGTCATTCGCGGCTTCCACATCGCATTCAAGTCGTCATTCAGAGATTCCGATTGAGCTACCGGGAATTTAGCCAGCAGCGGTTTGTAGCAAACCCGACGTCCGTCCGCCGAAGTAGCCGATTCCCTTAGGACCAGCGCGGCCTAACAAAAGGGCTATGCAACGCCCGCCGGCGTGAAGGCGACACCCTAAGAGGCGGACGCGGGTTCCGAACCCGATTCTGATCGTCTGTTTGCGATTTACAGTTTGGTACCAACCTGTTGATCTCATTAGATCCAAGAACCTGAGCATTTATGGCCAAGTCCTTGAAATATCGGCTTAAGCCACAAACTCTTCGTCATCGGATACCAGCTTCGAGCCCTGGCACGCCCGCCATCGCAATCCGGCGCTCAGTGATCCAGCCAATGTGAGCACCGGTCGCGTCTTGCAGTCTTGTGCTGTTTTCAGGTTTGCAATCTCCAACTGACCAACACTGGTGTCGGACCCATGCCGTCTCGGACGCGGCCGTGGCTGGCGGTTATTGGGTGGACGGGTAGGGCGGCCCACACCAACAAAACTGTGCAGATCGCGACATTACGCGGCTTTTGGGCGGATTTTCGAAATACTGTCCGCGATACGAATCAACATACAGGAGACAAAATGGCAGTGCAGATGACGAAGTCGCAGCTGATCGAGAAGATCGCTGCCGAGACGGAAGTGGCGAAAAAGGACGTCAAGGGTGTTTTGGAGACGCTCGCGGCGGTTGGTTATAAGGAGCTGAAGAAGGCAGGCGTGTTCCTGGTTCCCGGCTTTGCCAAGTTTGTCGTCATCAAGAAGCCCGCGACCAAGGCGCGGAAGGGCACAAATCCCTTCACCGGGGAGGAGATGATGTTCAAGGCCAAGCCGGCCCGAAAGATCGTGAGGGCCCGGCCGGTCAAGGCAGCAAAAGACGCGGTCTGAGAGGGGCATAAGGCCCCTTCGGGGCCTTATGCATTTTGTCGAGCCCCCGGCCAGGCCTGCCACCGCAATCAGGCGCTGCCCCGCGCGCAGCGTCTGGCGGGTTTGCTGCTGATCGTTCAACAGCGGACCCGGATCGAGCGAACCGTATCCTCCAGCGTCCCGTCGACCCGAAGGGACGCTGGAGGTTGCGCCGATCCGCCGTTATCCCCGAATGTGATGAAAGTCCTGTATCGCATCGGCAAGGATGAATGATGCATGTCAACCGGATTCGATCCGGCGTTGATAGTTGCAACTGACGCTGCCGGTGCGCTGCTGACGGGGTTGCTTGCAACTGTGTGCCGTGGGTTGCCCGTCGGCACATTGCTGCGCCGGAGCCCAGCTTCAAGGATCTTGGTCGCGTCGTCGCACATGCCGTCGAAATAAACATCACCTGGATCGAGCGCCATTGTATTTGTGCTACTCTGGGTTTTCCGAGGGTGATGATGCGCAACCTGTGTGCAGTAAATCATTTTTTCTCCCCTGTTGCCGCAATTGCATCACCGATCGGCGCAGTGAATTCGCGAGTTGAAGAATGATTTAGCTTCGTGGCGGCTTTCAGCCGACACCGGGGCCAATGCGCGGGAGAAGCAAGGTGATAGGCGGACGAATCCGTGACGCTCAAGGTCGTTTTACGTGGGAGTGACACACTCGCGAGCAAGAAATATGAAAGCGTCGACGGTATTTGCCGCGAAAATATCGCGCATCATTTTATGTGAGCAGTTTTATACGCGACCCCGATTGCGAGATTTTATGGTGGAGGCACGATAACAGCCGGAGGCGCATGAGCGCCGCGCGGGATCGCGCGCAGGGGACATCTTCGTCCTCGCGGATTTCATTACGGGATCGTCAATACGCGTCGCACGTCAGATTTGCCGCGCCAGCGCACGGCACCTTCTTGTTGCATTAATAGTGCCATATTATTAGATTGCGTCCTCCAGGGCAGGTTGACCGTTTTCGCTGATCAACTGGCCGGCATGCGACATCCGCCGAGCAGTCTGGTGAAGGCTGCAGAAGAGAACGACATGAACGATCTCGGCAAATCCACCCAATACCGGCTGACCGCGGCGAAACCGGCGCGGGAGGCGGACGGCCGAAAGCATCGCTCGCAGAAGAGCCAGATGCTGATCGTCAACGCCATGCTTGAACTGGTGGCCAGCGGCAATCTCGAGCCGAGCGCCGATCAGATCGCCGAGATTGCCGATGTAGGCCGGCGGTCGGTGTTTCGTCATTTCAGCGATATGGACACCCTCTATCGCGAAATGAGCAACTCGATCGCCGCGACGATGGAATCGATCGTGCAACAGCCGTTCCAGGCTGCCGACTGGCGCGGGCGGGTTCTCGAACTGGTCGATCGTCGTGCGGTAGTTTTCGAAAAACTGAAGCCGTTCCTGCTCGCCTTGCAGGTTCACCGCCATCGTTCCTCATTTCTGAAGACCTCGCATACGGAGTTTGTGGGATTGTTGAGAAATATCCTGATGGGGATGCTCCCGAAAGACGCCACCCGCGACGTCGTTCTGGTCGATACCCTCGACATGTTGCTCAGTTTCGCGAGCTGGAGCCGGCTGCGCGAAGACCAGGACCTCAGCATCGCGAAATCCAAACGTGTCCTGAAACAGGCGATTGAATTGCTGCTGGAAGGCCGGCCCGAAGAGGATATGTGACGCGCCGAATGCTGGCAGCGGCGTCGCAACGGACGGCCTGCCGTAACAGGCGTGCTGCACTGCAGCGCCGGCGCCGCAGGGACAGGATTGCTGCCACTTCACGCACACAGCAAATTGAAACACGCAACTCCCGACTCTGCTAGGATGCGCGGATAAATTGACTTCACACCGCGGGAGTGGAGTTCATGAAAAAGCTCGTTGAAATTCGCGGCCAGGAATTTATGTGCCGAGAGCGCGCCATGCTGGATTCCGAGCGTAAGATTTTCTGGCTGGCGCAAGCGGAAGAGTGGGAGCAGCGCGCCCTTGATGAGATTGCGTTCCACTTTCGAGAATGCAACCTCGATATGGCTGAATCGCTGGCAAGCGTCCGCTAAAATCCCGACGCAAAACCTTGTCGTTTACGTTAGCTCGCCGCGCGCGCAGCGGGCGGCGGTTCGTTCTGACGCGGCCCTCGACGTCGACGACGCGATCGGGCCGCGGTTTGCGTTAGTGCCGTCGTTCCGGCCTTGTGATGGTCTGCCTGACTTCGGCGCCGCAGTCCGCGCACTCATAAATAAAGTCGATCTTCGCCGTACTCCAGTGCGGCTCGACTTCCCTGACATACATGGGAAGCAGTCCCGAGCAGCCGGGACAGACGATCGGGGCGATCTCGATTTCGTGGTGCCGGTGATGCTGTATGTAGGCTGGCATGTCGGCTCTCCTTCACAGCGGTAGCACGGTGAACTTCAACCCCGCGCCAAGTTACCTGCGGATCGCGGAAGCCCATCATCAACTCTTTCGAACGTATAAAGAACAAACCTATATTGTTCGTGCGTGTGGCATTCCTGTAACATCGTGGTCGGCAGGGGAATTTCCGCGTCCCTTGTTTCTGTTGGCCTCGACAGTCAGCCGAAACGTGGAAACAGCGAGAGAGCGATGGAGAAATCTCAATGATCGGATTTTCTGTGCAACCGATCGCGCGCCGGGTCAGTCCGGATTTCGTGCGGAAATACCGGTCGCTGCCGGTGGCCAATGTCAGCGATTGCATGTCGCGCCTGACCGGCGGAGGACCGCGGCTGCGGCCCTATCACGCCGAAGGCGCGCTTTCCGGTCCGGCGTTCACCGTGAAAACGCGTCCCGGCGACAATTTGATGGTGCACAAGGCGCTGGATATCGCCTCACCCGGCGATGTGGTCGTGGTCGATGCCGGCGGCGACCTGACCAATTCGATCGTCGGCGAGATCATGATCAGCTACGCGATCAATCGCGGGCTGGCGGGGCTGGTGATCAACGGGTCGATCAGGGATTCCGATGCGATACGCCGGCTGAGCTTGCCGGTCTACGCGGCCGGCGTGACCCATCGCGGTCCCCTGAAATCCGGCCCCGGGGAAATCGGCAGGGCAATCGCGTTCGACGGCATGGTGATCGAGCCCGGGGATTTGATCATCGGCGATGGCGACGGCGTGCTTTGCATTCCCTTCGACGAAGTAGAGGAAGTCTACCAGGCCGCCGCAGCCAAGAAGAAGGCTGAAGATAAAACACTGGCCGATCTGAAATCGGGAGGTTCGATGGACCGCGCCTGGGTCGACGCCGCGCTCAAGCAGTTGGGCTGCGAGATGTCGGGATGAAGTCTGCCGCGATCCCGTAGCGCATCATGTTTTTCGCATCCGGTTCACGCGAACTGGATGTGCTTGTTCAATGGCAGTTCGCGGATGCGTTTGCCGGTGGCGGCGAAAATGGCGTTGGCAAGCGCCGGAGCGGCCGGTGGAACGCCGGGCTCGCCGATGCCGCGGATCTCGGTTGCGTTGGTGAGCGCGCGAATTTCGATCTTCGGCGCCTGGTAAAACCGCATGCCTTCGTAAGCGTGGAAGTTGGTCTGCTCGGCGATCCCGTCGGCGTAAGTCAGCTCGGCATTCATGGCGTGGGCCAGTCCCCAGATCACGCCGCCCTGCAGCTGATTTTCAAAGTTCTGGGGATCAAGCACCTTTCCGACCTCGACGGCGACGAACACCTTGTCGATCCTGATGCCCTTGGAGGTGTTCGTGACCTCGACCACCTCGGCCGCGGGCACTCCGAATGAAAGCGTGAAGGCCACGCCGCGGCCGCGGTCCTTGCCGGGATCACTTCCCCAGTTCGACATCTCACCGACGGCCTCGAGGACTTTTCGCGAGGGTTCGTGCCAGCACAGGCGCAGCCGCTCCTGCAGCGGATCGGCGCCAGCGGCGTGGATCAATTCGTCGAGGAAGCAGTCGTGCAGGAAACCGTTGCCCGAGGCCCCGACCGAGCGCCATGAACTCACCGGGACCAGCTCCGGGACGCGATAACCGGTCACGCGATAGTTCGGAATCCTGAAGGGCTGATCCCAGGCGCCGGCGACGATCGCGACGTCAGGTCCGGGCAGTGACATATTCAATCGGCCGGTCTGCGAGGCCGTCACCGACGGGCAGGCGACGGCGAGATCGTAGGCGTTGACTTGCCCGTCCTTCACGGCGCCGCGCATGCGGGCCATGCCAAGCGGGCGCGGGAAGTCGTGGGTCATGTCCTCCTCTCGCGACCAGGTCATCTTGATCGGCCGCCCCGGAAATGCTTTCGCCAGCTCGACGGCCTGGCGGACATAATCATCTTCGAGGCGCCGGCCGAAACTGCCACCGCAGATCTGGACATGAAGATGAATGTTT
This sequence comes from uncultured Alphaproteobacteria bacterium, assembly GCA_963735835.1. Taxonomy (GTDB): domain Bacteria; phylum Pseudomonadota; class Alphaproteobacteria; order Rhizobiales; family Xanthobacteraceae; genus Bradyrhizobium. The sequence continues at coordinate 17,137 of CAVTNA010000035.1, forward strand.
TCGGGCGCAAGCCCGGCAACGGCTCCGGCCGAAGCAACCAGGAAGAGCGGAATTTGCGTGGCGGTCCAGATATCCAGCCGCCCATCCCTGAGCCGGACCACGGCGTTCATCGGCTCGAGCGGCGCATGAGCGAGGTAAGGAATCCGGTACTCGGCCTCGATGGCCACGGCTCCCTTGAGTGCGCTATCGACGTCGCCTTCATTCTTGAACCGGCTGTCCCGGCGGCCGGAGACAAACGAGTCCGCAACCGTCTCGAACATCGCCGCCGAGGTCGCCGGGTATGGCGCCGGACCCCAGTCCAATTTGATCGCATTGGCGGCCTGAAAGGCGCGCCAGGTGTTGTCGGCGATCACGCCGACGCCGCCAGTGATGGGAACGACCTTGAGGACGCCCTTCGATTTCTCGGCAGCGCTGGCGTCGTAGCCGTTGAGGCCGCCGCCAATACGCGGATTGGTGCGGACCGTGGCATAGACCATGTCCGGCATCCTGATGTCGATGCCATAGGTCGCCGTGCCCGTGGATTTGGCCACGATGTCGATGCGCCGCATCGACTTGCCGAGGTAGCGCCATTCTGCCTCGGACTTGAGTTTTACGCTTGCCGGCGGCTCGATCGTCGCCGCAATGCGGGCGAGCGAGGCGTAGCTCAGCGACTTTCCATCGGGCGTGAGCACGGCGCCGTTCCCAGTTCGCAGCTCGGCTTTTGCGACCCCGGTTTGGCTGGACGCTGCCGACAGCAGCACGTCTCTGGCAACCGCACCCGCAATCCTCAGCTTCTCATAGGCGTCGGGCACCGTTGAGGAGCCGCCGGTGACTTGCATGCTCAGAAACTTGCCAACGGCGTCGCCCACAACGCGCATGCCGCGGGCCATCGTGCCGTCATCGGTCGCGGCGATCGGGAAGCCTTCGGCCAGTACCCTGGTATTGTAATAGGCGGTGCCCGGCGGACCGGGATCGACCTTGATGTCGTTCCAGTCGAGATCAAGTTCCTCGGCGACCAGCGCTGCCTGAACCGAATAGGCGCCCTGGCCGAGATCGGCCCGCGGCGTGATGATGGTGACGCCGCTTTGGTCGATCCGCACATAGGGCGTAAGCGCGGCCTCGCCGGCACCGAGCTCGGAGAGCAGCGGATTGGCCGGCGTCCGCTTGTAGGCATAATAGCCGAACGCCACGCCGCCGGCGATCGCTGCCGAACCGACAAGAAACGTGCGACGTGCAATTGTGCCGATCCGGCTCATGGCCTGGGTTTCCTCAAATTCGCAGCGGCCGTTTTCACGGCGAGCCGTATCCGCGGATAGGTGCCGCAGCGGCACAAATTGCCCGACATCGCGCGATCGATGTCTTCGTCGGTTGGTTCGCTGTTGACGCCGAGCAGGGAAGCCGCGGCCATGATCTGGCCGGATTGGCAGTAGCCACATTGCGCAACCTGATGTTCGATCCACGCCGCCTGCACGGCGTGCATCGCCTCCGGCGAGCCCAGCCCCTCGATCGTGGTGATGTCGCCACTGACATCGCCGACCTGCAGCGAGCACGACCGCATCGCCTCGCCATCGACATGCACGGTGCAGGCGCCACACATCGAGATCCCGCAGCCGTATTTCGGACCGGTGATGCCAAGCTCGTCGCGCAAGACCCAAAGCAGGGGCATCTCGGGCTCGACATCCAGCCGGTAGGTCTTGCCGTTGACCTTCAGTTCCATGCGACCTCCAAAAGCGTGCTGGATCGGCGCCTCGATCCCATCAGTTGCGTGCCGATTGTCCCGGAACCGCCAGGTGGCGTGCGCGGGCCTGTTGCGATCGCTTCGTCATCGGGGCGAACATGGCATCGCCTTATGCCTGGTCGACGATCTCTATACCATCGCCGGGATTATCGTAATCTCGATCCGGTGGCCCCTGGGGCCGGGCAGGCCTTGCCGCACCTTGCGCGCTGGCGCAGCCGGGTGGCAAGTTGCCGCGATGAGGCCTGCAACGAAGAGGACGAGCAGGCGTTGAACAGGAGGTCAACGGCCGGTGATCCCGACCTTGCAGCCCGCAAATTAGTGCTGGCAATAATCATAAAAAAGTTGGAACGGATGACAAAGGGACGAATTATCGGAAGCGGGCTTGCCGCGCTCTTGCCGGCAGGCGGCGGCGACCGCGACGCAATTCCGATCTACAAATTTCCCAACGCGCAGGTAGTGCACCACTTCATCCCCGCGATGCCACTGCGAATTTCGGCGATGCGGGCGCTCGGCGCCTATCACAACGTGTTTTCGATCGAGAGTTTTATGGATGAGCTCGCTGGCGCCGCCGGCGCCGACCCCGTCGAGTTCAGATTGAAGCATCTCGACGATTCCCGTGGCCGCGACGTCATCAAGAAGGCGGCCGAGGATTTTGGATGGCAGAAGGGGCAGAAGGCGCCGCAGAACCACGGCTACGGTTTTGCCTTCGCGCGCTACAAGAATCTGGCGGCCTATTGCGCCATCGCCAGCGAGGTGGAAGTGAACCGGGAGACCGGACGCCCGCGCCTGCTGCGCGCGGTGGCGGCGGTCGACAGCGGGCAGGTGGTCAGTCCGGACGGGCTGATCAACCAGATCGAAGGCGCTATCGTGCAGTCGATGAGCTGGACGCTGTACGAGGCCGTCACCTTCGACGACACGCGGATCACCAGCATTGACTGGCAGACCTATCCGATCCTGCGCTTCAATGCCGTCCCCGACAGCGTCACGGTGCACGTCATCAATCGGCCCGGCCAGCCCTTCCTCGGCAGCGGCGAAACCGGGCAGGGACCGGCGGCGTCGTCGATCGCCAATGCCATCGCCAATGCCACGGGAAGGCGGTTGCGCGATCTGCCGCTGACGCGGAAGAAGATCAAGGATGCGATCGACGCGTGAAGTCGACCGCACCAGCGCGCGCCGGAACGACGGCCTAGCTGATTTCCTTCCGCACGATCGCCGCCGCGTCGCTCATCGCCCTCAGCTTGCCGAAGGCGATATGGCGCGGCATGTATTTCATGCCGCAGTCCGGCGCCGGGATCAGCCGGTCGACGGCGACATATTTCAGTCCGTGGCGGATGCGCCCGGCGATCACGGCCGCGGTCTCGACCACGGGATCGCCGAGATCGATCACGCCCAGCATGATCTTCTTGGACGAGAGATCGGCCAGCACGCCGAGATCGAGCTTCGGCTGGGCGGCTTCGATCGAGATCTGTTCGGCGCTGGAATCCGCCAGCTCGGCCAGGAACGAATAGCCGGAAGGCTTGGTGTCGCCGGGGACGACGGCGGCATATCCGAAGCAGATGTGAACCGCCGTCGGCACGGTGATGTCTTGTAGCGCGCGATTGATCGCTTTCACCGCATAGCGCCTGGCGGCTGCGGGGTCGTTGCGTACCCAGGGCTCATCGAGCTGGATAACGTCGGCGCCGGCCTTCTGCAATTCCAGCGCCTCGGCGTTGACTGCGGCGGCGAACGCCATCGCCAGTTCTTCGTCATCGCCGTAAAACTCGTTCTTGGCCTGCTGGCTCATGGTGAAGGGGCCGGGCAGGGTGATCTTCGCGACGTGATCAGTGTTGCGGCGCAGAAATTCCATGTCCCGCAGTTCGACCGCGCCCTTGCGGGCTATCTTGCCGACGACGCGGGGCACCGGCGTCTTTTGGCCCGACCGCGCGGTAATAACGGCGGGATTTTCGGCGTCGATTCCGTCCAGCGCCGTCGCAAAGCGGTTGGAGTAGCTTTCCCGCCTGATCTCGCCGTCGGTCAGGATATCTATGCCGGCACGTTCCATGTCGCGGATCGCGACGATGGTCGCGTCATCCTGCGCCTGCTCGAGCCAGGCTTCGGGAATGCGCCAGATCCCGCTCATGCGGGTGCGCGGCACGGATTTGGACAGCATCGCGCGGTCGACAAGCCAGTCCGGTTGGGGGTAGCTGCCCACGACTGATGTCGGCAGCAAATGTTTCGGCAGTGGCAATTTTTCAACCCCTGGCGACAGGCGCGGTGTTCTTGTGTGGTCGGTATAGGTATGTGACAAAAGCCGGGCAGTCCAGAAGCAGGCGCCTCCCCGGAGGCTGTTCCTTGCCGCCGGTTTGGCGCATATTGGACATGGCTGCCCCGCTCGAGCGCCCGTTTCCGACTTTTTCCGTCCTCTGTCATCTCACCTCAGGAGTAACTCCATGACGCACGCCATCCGCTTTCACAAAACCGGCGGTCCCGAAGTTCTGGTCTGGGAGGAAGTCAAGCTCGGCAAGCCCGGGGCCGGGCGAGGCGCGCATCCGCCACACCGCGGTCGGGCTGAACTTCGTCGACATCTACAACCGCTCCGGGCTTTATCCCGCGCAGTTGCCGAGCGGTCTCGGCGGCGAGGCGGCCGGCGTGGTCGAGGAAGTCGGCGCCGGCGTCACCGATCTGAAGGCCGGCGACCGCGTCGCCTATGGCGCCGCGCCGATCGGCGCCTATGCCGAGGCGCGGCTGATCCCGGCCGATCGCCTGCTCAAGCTGCCCGACGGCATCGACGACAAGACCGCCGCCGCGATGATGCTGAAGGGTCTGACGACGCAATACCTGATCCGCCAGACCTACCGCGTCAAGGCCGGCGACACCATCCTGCTGCATGCCGCGGCCGGCGGCGTCGGCCTGATCCTCAGCCAGTGGGCGAAGCATCTCGGCGCCACCGTGATCGGCACCGTCGGCAGCGACGAGAAGGCAAAGCTCGCCAAGGCCCATGGCTGCGCCCACACCATCGTCTATACGCGCGAGGATTTCGTCAAACGCGTCGACGAGATCACCGGCGGCAAGAAGGTGCCGGTGGTCTACGACTTCGTCGGCAAGGACACGTTCCTGAAATCGCTCGATTGCCTGGCGCCGCTCGGCGTCGCCGCCCTGTTCGGGCAGTCCTCCGGCGCCGTCGAGCCGCTCAACCTCGGCCTGCTGGCGCAGAAGGGTTCGCTCTACGTCACCCGCCCGACGCTCAACACCTATGCCGCCAAGCGCGAAAACCTCGTCGCGATGGCGAAGGAACTGTTCGACGTGGTGAAATCGGGCGCGGTCAAGATCGAGGTGCATCAGACCTATCCGCTGAAGGATGCGGCGAAGGCGCATGCCGATCTCGCCGCGCGCAAGACCACGGGATCGACGGTGCTGACGGTGTGAGAATTCAGCGCCGGTTGGATGCAGGAGAGGCGGGCACTGCCCGCCTCTCAGGCCTTTCCCTTGAAACTCATCAGACGCCGGATCATCCGGATGTTGGCATAGTCCACCATCTTGCCATCGACCGTCACGGCGGCCTGGCCGCTTCGTTCCGCCTCTTCCATCGCCGCGATCACGCGCTCCGCATAAGCCAGCTCCGCGTCGGTGGGGATGAAGGCGTTGCGCGTGGCTTCGATCTGGTCGGGATGGATGACTTGCTTGCCGTCGAATCCCATCGCAGCCGCCTTCGCCGCGGTCGCCGCGGTCGCGACCGCATCGCGGAAAGCGCCGCAGGGTCCGTCGATTGCACGCAGGCCAAAGGCGCGGGCGGCTAGCAGCAGGCGCATCATCGGATAGGCGAACAGATCGAGCGGGGTTTCCCTGTATCCGTCGGCTGCATTTCCGACATGCTTGTAGCCCGATGGCGATGCGCCGATCTCCACGCTGCGCGCCCCGATCGATGCCGCAAGGTCGCCGACGCCAAGATGTAGCGCGGTTACCAGCGGGTTGGCCGCCGCCAGCGCTTCGACATTGATCAGCCCGCGCGCTGTTTCGATCAGCAGTTCCATCCCGGCGGGGCTATCGCGTGTTGCGGCCGCCTCGGCAATCCAGCGGCCGATTTTCGTAATGTCAGCCACCACCTCCGCCTTGGGGATTATGAAAGCGTCAAGCCGATTGATATCACCGAGGCACGCGATCTCCTTTTGAATCGAAGGACTGTCGATCGCGTTCAGCCTGACGACGACGGTCTTCTGTCCCCAGTCATGCGCGGTCAATGCCGCCGCCGCTGCCGCCAATGCCGCGGCTTTTTCGCCAGGTGGCACCGCGTCTTCAAGATCCAGGAATACCGCGTCGGCGGCGGAAGCCGCTGCGTTTTGTACATGCCGGGCGCGATGCGCGGGCACAGCAAGATAGCAGCGGGTCAATCGCGAAGGCGTCATGACCCGGTTTTTTCCAAAAGGCCGAGTTGGGCCAGGATGGCGTTGGTGTGCTCGCCGACCGCCGGAATATCGCCCATCACGGGATTGAGGCCGGGAATGGTGATCGCGGGTAGGAAGCTCATCAGCGGACCGTTCGGCGATCCCACCTTTTGCACGCGATCCCTGGCATGAAGCTGCGGATGCCCGAGGAAGGCTTCGACGGTATTCATAATGGCGTTGGCAATGGCGGCATCGTCGAGCCGCCGCAACACCTGATCGGCCGAGAATTTTTCGAATTTTTTCTCGATCAATGCTTCCAGCGCGTCGCGGTTTTGCATGCGCTGCGGGTTGGTGCAAAAGCGCGGGTCGCTTGCAAGCCGCCCATCCTCCAGCACCTGCGCGCAGAGAGCCGTCCATTCCCGCGCGTTTTGAATGCCGAAGAAGACGGTTCGACCGTCGCCGCAGCGAAATGGACCGTAGGGCGCGATGGTAGCGTGGCGCATACCGGTGCGGACCAGCGGCTTGCCGGCGCCATCGGTGTAATAGGCGGGATAACTCATCCATTCCGTCATGGAATTGAACAGCGAGACCTCGAACGCCATGCCCTTGCCGGTCCGCTCGCGATTGAACAGCGCCATCAGCACGCCATTCACGACGTAGATGCCGGGGTCGCAGCGTCGGCGACGGCGACGCCGCATTTGGCGGGCTGTTCCTCGGTGCCATTGACCGAGAGAAATCCGGCCTCGCACTGCACCAGGAGGTCGTAGGCTTTTTTCTCGCCATAGGGCCCGCCGCTGCCGTAGCCCGAAATGTCGCAGGCGATCAGGCGAGGGAAGCGCGCTACCAGGGTCGCGGCATCGAGGCCGAGCCGTTTGGCTGCGCCCGGCGCCAGATTCTGCAGGAACACGTCCGCATGCGGCAGCAGCGCCTCGAGCACGCGCTTGCCTTCGCTGCTCTTGACATCGAGCGCGAGGCTCTCCTTGGAGCGGTTGGTCCAGGCGAACTGGCTCGACATGCCCTGCATCACGTAATCATAGTCGCGGCAGAAATCGCCCTTTCCAGGCCGCTCGAGTCGATCACCCGCGCGCCCCAGTCGGCCAGATGCCGGCTGGCGAGCGGTGCTGCGATCGCCTGCTCCAGGGAGACCACGGTGATGCCGGACAGCGGCAGGTCGGGCGGTTTTCCGTTCATGGATTGTCTCCGGATCATTCTTGTCCATCCGGTATAGCCGGTTCTGGCGTCGAGGCGGAATACCCGATTAAATGCGCGCAATTGCTGTTCTGCCCGCGGGACGAGGGGGGTCAATGGCGCGCGTTCTTGTCTTGTTGCCGGCGAGGGATTTCGATCCGAGCGAAACCGCGGTGAGTTGGCGGGTGCTCGTGGACGCCGGACACGCCGTCAGTCGCCACCCCCGACGGAGGGTCCGCGCTTGCCGACGACATGATGCTGACAGGGCGGGGTCTTGATCCCTGGGGCGCCATACCGCTGCTGCGGAATTTGCCGCTGTTCGGACTTCTGATGCGGGCCAACCGCGACGCGCGGAAGGCCTACGCCGGAATGATCACCGCCCCGAACTATATTGCGCCGCAGCGTTGGGATACCGTCGATCCCGTGATCTACGACGCGCTGTTGTTGCCAGGCGGGCATCGTGCGCGCGGCATGCGCCAATATCTGGAAAGCGAGATTCTGCAAAGCATTGTCGTCCGCTTTTTCGAGGCCGAAAAACCGGTGGCCGCAATCTGTCACGGCGTGGTGCTGGCGGCCCGTAGCCACTCGAAACGGACAGGACGCTCGGTGCTCTGCGGATACCAGACCACCGCTTTGACCTGGGGGTTCGAAAACAGCGCCTGGTCGGTCGCGCGCATCACGCGGTTCTGGGATCCCTGAACTACTATCGGACCTATCTGGAGCAGGCCGGACAGCCGAAGGGCTTCATGTCGGTGCAGCAGGAAGTGATGCGCGCGCTGGCGCGCCCGGAAGATTTCCGTGATGTCCCCAAGGACGATCCGCACTTTCGCCGCAAGACCTCGGGGCTGGTGTGCGAATTCCATGGACGACGAAACGCCGGCCTTCGTGGTCCCGGGACCGAAATTACCGTTCCGGCGCGATGGCCGGGCGACATCCACACTTTTGCAAAGACGTTTGCGGGCATGCTGAAGTAGAATTCTCAGCGTCATTTTGAGGCAGCGCGATTGAGGACCAGGCCCAATGAAGATTTCTGATCGTCCTCGCGCATCCCGAGCATCAGAGCTTTAACGGCGCGATGTTCCGGACGGCGGTCGAGACGCTGTCTGCCGCCGGCCACGAGGTCAAGACGTCCGATCTCCATGCCATGCCATTCGACCCGGTCTCGGGAAGGCACAACTTCCTGTCGGCCAAGGATCCGGATTATTTCAAGCGGCGGTTCGAGGAGATGTACGCATCGGAAACCTACGGTTTTGCCGAGGACATTGAAGACGAGATCCAGAAGATCGAGTGGTGCGACCTGATGATCTGGCAGTTTCCGTTGTGGTGGTTCGGTCTGCCGGGAATTCTCAAGGGTTGGGTGGATCCGCGTGTTTGCGATGGGACGGACCTATGGCGGGGACAAGGTCTCTGCCAATGGCGTCTTCAAGGGTAAACAGCGCGATGCTTTCGCTGACGACAGGCGGGCCTGCGCCGGCCTATCTCAAGGGCGGTTTCAATGGCGACATCCATGCCATTCTGAGACCGATCCAGCGCGGCATACTTCAGTTCGTGGGTTTTGAGGTGCTGGCACCGCAGATCGTTTATGGACCGGTGCGGAGACTGCTGCAGGGCCGAAAGGACCGAGCTGCTTCTGGCCGCCTATGCCGAACGCCTGAAAAACTAGTGTAGGCGAGACGCCGTTCGAGGTCGGGATTTATTGACCATTACTCCGCAGCGGCCGGGGCGCGTTCGAGCGCGCCATCATTTCCAGCCGGGCATCAGCGCGATGCCCGACCGTTCACCACCGCGCCATTGACATGAAATGACGAATTATTCCGCCGATGCTGGCGTGGTGGCGGCGAAAATGCGTTTGCGTCGCGTCGGATGAACTGGAAGCCGCGCCGCGGCGCGGCCCGATCGCCTCGAACTGCGCCTTCTGCTCGTCGTTTAAACTGCCATAGAAGTCGTCCAGCGCCGCGCGCACGCTCTTGACCGCCTGCAGCATCACATCCAGTCGCTTGCCGACGGCTTCAAGCCGCGCCGGCGGCGTGATGGCATCGCCGGTCTGGCACGTGGCCTTGAGCATGTCCGCCGCCTTTGCAGTGGCGTCCTGCAGCGCCGCAAGGCTCGTGCGCTGGGCCTCGGTTGGATGAACCCTCGCATCGATCTCGGCGGTCGGCCAAGCCGTCACGCCCGCTTGCGCGGTGCCGCAGTTTTCGGCGAGCGAGCCGCTCCTGCCCTTGGTGGCTTCGGCCCGGTGCTGATCCTGCCCGAGCGCGTTCAACCGGACCTTCTGCTCGTCGTTGAGAAGGTCGTAGAATTTCTGCAGCGGCGGCTGAACCGTCCCGACCGCCGATATCATCGCCTCGATCCGCGCCTGCATGGCTGCGAGCCGCGCCGGTGCCGTCAACGCGATCTGGGTCGGACATGCGGCCTTGATGTCTTGCGCCGCTTTCACCGAGGCATTGGCGAGATCGTCGAGCGCCCCGCGTTGGGCGTCATTGGGCTGGACCGCCTGCTGGATTTGATCGAATCGGCAGGCCGGCGATGTCGCGGCTATCCTCGCCGCACATCTGCGCCAATTGGTCCGGCGCCGCGGTTTGGGCGCCGGCTGGTCGTCGGTTGCCGGCCTGATGACCGCCTTGCGGCCAATAGCCGGCCAGATCGTCATCGCCCGGTGCAGGGTGAGAAGATGCCGGCGTAGATGTCACCGTAGCCATAATCCCAGAATGGGTCGTCGTAGCCATAGCCCCACAGCGTGTAATCATAGATGTCGTAATAGGCGAACGGCCAGAACAGCGGACCAACCCAGCCGTAACCGCCGTTGCGGTGCCTCCACCATCCGCCCCGGCCGCGGCCGTCATGCCATCCCGCCGTGGCCGCGGTCGCGACGATCTGCGCGCGGGTAGTGGGGCTGCGGAGCGCGGCGCGATTATGCAATGCGCCGGCGAAGGCGGCTGGGGCGTTCAACGCATTTCGCACCGCGTTCGTCCTGGCATTCGCGCTTCGATTGGGGCTGACCGTTGCCGCATTGCCGCTAAAGCGGACGCCGCGATTTGCGTTCAGCGTCGGGCCGTGGCCGGCAAATCGGTTGCCGCCGTGGACCGCATGCGATTGTGGACCGTGAAAGGCGGGTCGCGCGGCGAACCGCGATATGGCGGGCCTGCCACTGAAGTGCGGCGCTCCGCCGAAGTGGGCTCCGCCCCCAAAATGAGGCGCACCGCCGAAATGCGGATCCTCCGCCTGCGGATGCTGGCCGCCGCCGAAGCTTCCGCCGCCCATGGCATGCGGAAGCACCGCCGCCACCAAAAGCATGCGGCGCTCCGCCTTCCCGCCGCCACCGGCGTGGCCTCCGCCGCCGCCTCTTCCAGGCGCCGCATAGGCCGCGCCCGCCAGGGCGGTGGCAAGAGCAACAACGGGGAGGATTTTGAAGTTCGACATGGCACCCTCGGGCGCCCCCCGGGCAGTCTCCGAATGAGACCCACTGATCTGGTAGCTAAAACGCTGGCGCGATGCAGAAAGTTCCGTTCGTGGAGTCGGGTTCCCGTGGTTGCCGACGAACTCTTCTTCAGAATCGTAAATCGTAATGACACCGTCTTGAAATCGGTCTTAAATATTTTCGGGCAGGCGGCTGGAGGCGCGGACATGAAAGACCTCATTCGCTACCGCGCTATGGAATCCTTGTGTCGCCAGAGCGCGGTGTTTCATCCCCTGGAGAGCTGGCGGCTGCTCGCCGAAGCGGAGATGTGGCACCACAAGGCGGAGGAAGAAATCGCTTCCCGGGCGCTGGAACCCGAGGCTGCACCGCCCATCGTGGCAGTCGCCCGAACGGAATCGCCAGGCGCTCCAGGGAACGCGAGCCGGTCGCTGGCCGGTTGAGGCTTGCACCGGGTCGCCGGTCCGGTTGCCGGCAGGGAAAGGCGAACGGAACTCGCCTGGGGTTCCACGACCGGCGATCCCCAGGGCGGCAGCGATGCCAGTGGCGGCCAGGGCAGGGACAAGATGCCCGGCAGCAGTCAGGCCGTCGGCCGCCCAGCAAGCAGACCAAGCCCGACAAGATGTGAGCGAAGGCCGTCGCGGGTCGGTTTTAGCTCTCCGCCTTCCGTAGATCGCGGACATGATCGAAACGACTGGCCTGCAGATCGGCGCCGGTGATCGGGATTTCCGGCAACGCCGCCTTCGCCAGAATTTCCGCGGTGACGTCGTCGACGGTTGAGTCGGCGATTTCGTGAATGAAGCTGATGTTCCTGTATTCGCCGGACGCCACGCGCGCGACGACCTCGCGCCGGGTGACCTCCGGATCGACGATGGCCTCGCGTCCGCGCCGGCCATAATCGATCATCACGACGAAATATTGCATGTGCCCACCCCGTTCGCCCGAATCGAGGCGCGGCGTTCTGCATTATTTCCGTAAATCGGAACGCAGTCAAGGGGCAAATTCCGAAAAATGGAAGATTGCCGGCCCATGCCCGGGGTGCCGGCCGGGAGAATTGGGCGCGGCGGATTCGGCCCGGGCGTCATTTTCGGCTGCGCCCGTCAGCGGCCCTTGGCCGCCTTGCGGGCCCGGGACGCGGCCTTGGCCCGCAAGCCGCCGGTCTGGCCCCTCGGCAGGGTAAGGCAAATCTCGCCGATCCATTCCAGCCTTACCCCGTTGATCGGCTTGGCGTTGAAGCTCGTGAGGTTGACCAGGGTGGCGGATTTTCCCCGTTCGATGGTCTTCAGAAAGCGCTCGCCGGTCTTCAACCTGACCACGGCCTCTTCGCCGTAGAAACTCGAGACCGGATGGCGCTGGTCCCGGAAAACCACGATAATGTCGCCATTTTCGTATTTCGGCAGCATGGAATTGCCGATAACCTCAAAGGCGATGGTTTCCTCGTCGATCGGGAACGGCAATTCGATGTCGCCGAGGCCGTCGGGGGGCACCTGTTCGTAATCCGGCTCGATGACCGCGCCGGCCCCGACGCGACCCATGATCGGAACCGAATTCAGCCTGAGGTATTCCGTGATGGGCTCGATTTCGGAGGCCTTGATCAGGCGGATTCCGGTCAAAATCTCCGACACCGCGCCGGCGCGGACGCCCATCGCCACCGCAAGCCCGCCCTTGGACTTACCCGTCTTTTTCAGCCCGTGTTCGATCATCTTGGCATCCATCATGGCTCTATCGCTCTGACTCTTTTCCGAATTTCAGAACCAAAATCAATTGGGATTTCAGAAATAACTTGACTTCAAATTCGGAATATCATAATTACCCCGCGGCATGGAACACGGAGCGGGACGGGAATGCAATCGGCGAGTGGGAACCGGAACATTGCAGACGCGCTGCGCGAGTATTTCGCCCAGGGGTTGTCTTTTTTGCAGATCGCCACCGCCATCAACGCGAAATTCAACACCGCCTATTCCCGCAGTGCCGTCATCGGCCGGGCCAGGCGAATGGGGCTTGCCGGGCGCGGCCCGGCCCCGTGGACTGACCGGCGTACTGGCCGAAACGGCCAGCGAAGGCGAAAGCGCCGCGGAAAAAGCCGCACGCGCGCCATGTTCCGGCTTGCTGCGGCCGCTGCCGGTCCCGAACGCGCCAAGGCGTCAAAACTCCGCTGCGTCGAAATCGCGCCGCGCCATCTTTCGCTGGTCGATCTCGAAGCCGGCGATTGCCGCTATCCCTACGGCGGCGATGAGGACGGCGAGGCCATCACCTTCTGCGGTCACCCGCGGCGCGAGGGGTCAAGCTACTGCACTCCGCATTTTCATCTGACCCGCGGTCCCGGAACCGCGTCGGAACGGGCGGCCGGCAGGTCGTCGCTCAGGCTCGTGGAGGCTGCATGAAGCGCGTCGTCACGGCATCACGAATAAAAGCGAGCGCCGGACTGGGCGGCTCAAGATTTCCACCGCACTTCAAGAGGAAGCATCCAACATGGCACGAGCCAAACGCAACAGTGCAAAGCCGGCAAAGATTCACGACCGGCGATCGACGGATCTGCCGCGCAACGCCGAAGTGGCGGCGGTCGAGGTTGACGATCCCCTGGCGCTCGAGCCGGGCGAAAAGATCGTCACGCTGCGTTCGCTCCGCAACGATCCCCTGGGGCAAGCTGCACTCGCATCACCAGCTCGACGAGGCGCAATATCGGGGCGGGCGGGCGTTCCAGGACGATTGGGAAAAGGCCGAGCGCGGCCCGCGGGCGGTCGATCCGACGCGGGAATATGTCGACGGCGGGCGGGCGCGCGAGCCGATCACCGAACGCCAGCGCAAGGCCGTGCTGCGGCTGAACCGCGCCGAGCGCGAACTCGGCGCCGACGGGTCGGCGCTGGTGCATGAGGTCCTGATCCTCGGGCATGACCATGGAGCAGGTCGGGCAGCGGCGCGGACTTGCGCGCCCAGCGCTGGACCGACTATTTCGCGCGACGATTTCGCGAATGCCTGGACCGGTTGGCGCTGATCTACGGGTTCGCGACGGAGCGGCGCTATTAACCATAATGGGGCAGAGCGGATCACCGGGCGGACGCGCGAATTTGCGCCCGGTCCAGCGCGATTGATGCTGAACGTCCGCCAAGGTCGCGCCCACGATGCGGACGCCGATCGATGCGCGCGTGAGCGCAAGGCGAAGAGGCGGAAACCGCTGGCAAATTATCGTTAAAATTGAGCCTGATCGATTTAGTGAGCGTTAGATCGTTTGCTGTATTGCTACGGCGTCGACCAGTTTTGGCACAATCCTAGGAGGCAGGCGTGAAGCGCGCTTTTTCGAAGTTCTTGTCCGATCAATCGGGGGCGACTGCGATTGAATACGGCCTCATCGCAGCGGGAATTGCACTCGCGATTATCGCGGCGGTGAACGGTCTCGGCACCACCCTGAACACCCAGTTCACCAACATCAACAGCTCGTTAAAGTAGGTTAGGGTAAATTTTCTGTTTCCCACTCGGGGGACAGATCAAGCCAGAAGACATCGACCCTGCCGGATTTCATCCGGCGGGGTTTTCTTCGGTCGTGCTGCCGGCGCGCATCGCCGCGGCACCGCGGATTTGTCAGGCTGCCGCTCAAGATCTTGCTATTATTCTTGCGCCTTGGATGGCGGCGGATCCCGGATGGGTCGCGTCATATTCGAGGAACAGCTCGAGTGCGGCGAGAAACGCCACCGTAAAGCCAACCAGGATGCTGAGTTGCATCGCACTGGTATGGGCAAAGCCCAACACCCACGGCGAGACGATGAGCCAGATTCCCAGAAGCAGGTTGGCCCATTCTTCCCAGTCGGCGAACGCGACCATCGCCGCCAGCGATATGACGGCGATTGCCGCGCCGCTGGTCCGCAGATCCGTCGCCGCCGTGCCATTGGCCCGCGCGAACAGCCACGGCGATATGAACAGGAACATCGCCAGCAGCAAATTGTACAAATCAAGCACCGATGTTTGTCGCCATTTCCGCATACCTCGACCTCCTGTGATCTGGCTTAAGTCCGCTGGCCGTATGCGCCCGCGGCGTTGATATCTTTTCCGGTGTAGTCGGTCATCAACGCCGTCGCGATCAGTGTGATGATCGCACAAATCGCGATGTAGACCGCGATCGCATAGGGAAGAATGATAGACGCCAAACAGCCATGCCGCGATCAGCGGCGCCGGGCCGCCGGCGATGACGGATGCGAGCTGATAGCCGAGCGACGCGCCGCTGTAGCGCAAGCGCCCGGTGAAGCTTTCGGCGATCAGGGCCGCCTGCGGGCCATACATCATGTCGTGCGGAATCAGCGAAAGGATGATCGCGAAGAAAATGATCGCCTCCGATCCGGTATTCAACATGGCGAAATAGATGAAACCGAATAAGCCTGTGGTGACCGCACCGATCATGTACATGTTCTTCCGCCCGATCTGGTCGGAGAGATGTCCGAAGAACGGAATGGAAAAGAACGACAGCACCGAGGCCGCAAGCACTGCCGTAAGGAGAAAATCGCGGGAGACGTGCAGCGAGCCGATGCCGTAGGAAAAAACGAACGCGGTGAAGATGTAGAAAGGCGCCTGTTCGGCCATGCGTGCAAATGCGGAAAGCAGGATTTCCTTCGGATGCTGCTTGATGACGGTCAGCATCGGGGTGCGCTCGATCTTGCGCTCGGCGAGCAGTCTGGCGAATACCGGCGTTTCGGGAATGCGGGCCGGATGTAGGGGCCGACACCGACCAGGACGAGGCTGAGCGGAACGGGATGCGCCAGCCCCAGGTCAGGAACTGTTCGCGGCCGCAGGTGGCTGATGGCGAAGCACGGCGCGATGGCGGGGACCAGTCCCCACGGCAACCCGACTTGCGACCACGCTGCGATAAGCCCCGCGATTGGTCGGTGCGCGCCCATTCCATCACCATCAGGGACGCGCCGCCCCATTCGCCGCCCAGCTCCGACGCCCTGGATGAATCGCAGGATGATCAGGATCAGGGCGCGCCCCAGATGCCGATCTGGCATAGGTCGGTAGCAGCGCGGACCGCGAAAGTGGCCAGCCCCATCACGAGCAGGGTTGCGATCAGGGTCGACTTGCGGCCGATGCGGTCGCCGTAATAGCCGAACATGGCGCCGCCGATCGGCCGTGCGATGAAGCCCACGGCATAGATCGCGAAGGCCTCCAGCGTGCCGACCCAGGGGTCGGAGGGCGGGAAGAACAGTTTTGCGAAAACGAGCCCGGTGACGGTGCTGTAGAGGAAAAAGTCGTACCATTCGATCGCGGTCCCGATGGTGGACGCGATGACCGCGCGGCGAACCTGAACTTGATGCTCGGATGGAGTGAGGGGTGACGTTGACTCCAAGGGTTGCCATGAGCGTTTCCTCCGCAACAACCCCCCGCTTGAGTTTGGCCAAGAACACGCCGTTTGAAGAACCACTGAACGGGCCAAGGGTTCCAGGGAACCGGGCTAGACTTTGGATGAATGAACCTCGGCGCCGTCACCAGATGAGACGCGTGCGCAACTGCTTCAAAACGGCGAGGCGGTGAAGCCGAGCGGCTGCACCACGTCGTAGTTCGCCTTGGTGATCGGCACCGCGTAGTTGATGTTGAGTCCGCCGAACGGCGAGGCCCAGGTCAGGCCGACGCCGACCGATGAGCGCAGGATGTTGGCGTTGGCAAGTTGCAGCGATTGCGTGGAGCCCGGAAACGTCGTCGGCCCGCCGTAGTGAAATACGCTGCCGGCATCGACAAAGGCGATCGCCTTCAATCCGTATTCCTGCGGCACGCCGGGAATGGCGCTTTGCAGTTCGGCCGTCGTCGCCCAGTACATGCTGCCGCCGACATTATCCATGGTAGTGCCGGGCGTGAGATCGCGCGGCCCGAAACCGTTGGGCGCAAAACCGCGCACCAGGCTCGGGCCGCCGAAGAAGCTGTCGATCAGCGGCACCTGCTGGCCGTTCCAGCCGGCGATGTAGCCCCCCTGGGCGCGCACCATGCCGGTGAGATCGCTGCTCAGCGCCTGATAGTAGCGCACGTCAGCGGTGGTGCGCAGGAAGTCGACGTCGCCGCCCAGTCCCGCCACATCCTGCTTGATCTGCGCATTGATGCCGCTGGTCGGATTTTTCGTGCTGTCCAGCGTGCTGTAGGTAACGGTGTCGCCCACGGCCGAGACCCATTGCGCGCCCGCGAGCGCCGCCTGCTCGATCGCCAGCGAGGGGGCTGCGGCGAGCGACGCCGGATCGAGCGTGACGTTCTGCCGCGAGATCGAATAGCGCCACAGCACACCGAGTTGTTCGGTCACCGGCGTGCCGAACTGGATCGCCGCGCCATAACTGTCGGTGCCGTAGGATTGATAGCTGTTGGCGTAGCTGTCCTTGGCGAACAGATCGATGCCGGCGGAAACTTTCGTGCCGAGAAAATACGGCTCCGATGCCGTGAGATCGACGCCCTCTGTGTATTGGCCGTAGGTCACCGCGGCCTTCACCGTGTCGCCGGTGCCCATGAAGTTGCTGTCGCCGACCTTGACCTCGGCGAGCAGGCCATCGATCGTCGAGTAGCCGCCGGAGATGTTGAAATCGCCGGTCTGCTGCTCGACCAGTTCGACATCGAGCACGACGCGATCGGGCGCCGAGCCGGGCTTGTTGGTGATCTTGATGGATTTGAAGTAGTTCAAATTCTTCAACCGCCGCTGGGCGCGATCGATCAGGCCCTTGTTGTAGGCATCGCCCTCGGCAATGTCGAATTCGCGCCGGATCACATAACCGCGGGTGCGGGTATTGCCGTGGATGTCGATCCGCTCCACGTAAGTCCGCGGCCCCTGTTCGATCGAGAACGCCACGTCGATGCGTTGCGCCGAACCATCGCGCGTGGTGCGGGGTACGACTTTCGCGAAGGGATAGCCGAGCTTTGACAACTCGACCGCGAGGACTTCGTCGGTCTTGTCGAGCGCATTGCCGTCGAACGGCGCGCCGGAGCGGACCAGCAGCAGGTGGCGCAATTTTCCGGGGTCGAGCCCCGGGACGTCGCAGGCGATCGTGATGTCGCCGAAATGATAGAGCGGGCCTTCCTCGATCGTAAATGTCAGCGTGAATCCGTGCCGGGCAGGATCGTATTCGGCCCTGGCCGCGGGAACGCTGGCGTCGGCATAGCCCTTGCTGCGGTAATAGAGCCGCAATTGCTCGCGGTCGCCGTCGACGCGATCGGGATCATAGACGTCGTTGCTGGTCAGGAAGCTCAGGATCGAGGTCGCCGACGTCTTGATGACTGCGGTGAGCTGGCGGTTG
Source organism: uncultured Alphaproteobacteria bacterium (assembly GCA_963735835.1). Lineage (GTDB taxonomy): Bacteria > Pseudomonadota > Alphaproteobacteria > Rhizobiales > Xanthobacteraceae > Bradyrhizobium. The sequence continues at coordinate 35,071 of CAVTNA010000035.1, forward strand.
CCAAAGGCCTTGTTGCCGATGAAATCGATCTGGCGCACAGTGGTCTTGGCGCCTTCGGTCACGACATAGACGAGGTCGACGCGGTCGTTGCCGCGGTCGATGATTTTGGGTTTTACGCTGACATCATCGCGGCCGGCATGGCGGTAGGCTTCCAGGATGCGGCCGACATCGCTTTGCACCAGGGCGCGTTGCAGCGTGCCGCGCGGTTTGGATTCGATCGCGGCCGTCAAGTCTGCGTCCTTGATCTTCTTGTTGCCTTCGAACGCGACCTTGTCGAGCACCGGCGCTTCGGTCAGATGCACGATCAATCGTTCGCCGACGCGGTCGATCGTGACCTTGTCGAACAGATTGGTCGCCAGCAGCGCCTTGAGCGCGGCGTCGCGCGCGGCTTCGTCGAAGCGGCCGTCGGGCGTCGCATGGAAATAGGAGAGCACCGTCTCTTTATCGATACGTCGATTGCCTTGCACGGTGATAACGTCGCGCGCCCTGGCATCGACCTCGCGCGTCTTCGCGTCGCCGTCTCCGCCGCGACCGCCGGTGCCACACATAACGCAAAGGCCGCAATCCATAGCGCGCCCGCGGCTATCGACCGGCGGCATTGCCGGCTTGACGCCCTCAACGGCCTCATCACTCTCGCCTGTATCCCACCCGTCCCGACGCGATCGAAATGCGCGCGCACGGCGAAAAAATGTCTGGGGCAAGGTGACTTGTGGCCTTAGGCGTTGACGGTTTGCCTTAATTTCGACGCCGCGCCGAACCGGACTTTCCCTATAGCCGCTTCAAATGCTGCCTAGCCAAGGAGCCCGAAAACGTTGCGCTGCGCGTGCTGAAGACGCAAGCGCTTGCTGGGAGTATCACATGCGTTACATAGGTCTTGTCACTGCCTTGGTTGTCCTGATCCAGCCTGTCTACGCCGCGGTCACGCCGGAGATCGATCCGCTGCATCGCTCGGCGTGGTCCAGCAATGGATCTACAATTACCGCGCCAAACCCGATTACGCGCACGTCCCCGCCGCCGTGCGCGTGCTGTTTCATACCCAGAGCTTCAAGGAGCCGGAGAATGCCGGCATCTATCTCGGCTTCATCGCCGGCGCGATCGGATCGAACCCGGCCAGGGCCGAGCAGCTGGTCGACAGTCTGTTTCCGATTCCGCCGGAAGACGAATGGGTGATCGTCCGCGCCATCGCCTATTCGGGATTGCCCGACTGGCGAAACCTGCTGCGCAAGGTCGCGCCGAAGATGCCGGGCCGCAACGTGATGATCGACAGCTACCTCGCCGGCACGCTGCCGACCCTTAACGACATTCCGCTGGAGGAGACAAAACCCGGGCATGATGGACAAGTTGCGCGGCGTATTCACCAGAAATCCCTTCGGCAAGGACGACAAGAAGCTGAAGCTGACGCAGACCTTCGCCAGCAATCAGGATCTTCTGGATACGCTGTGGGGATATTATTTCGCGACCGGCTCGTACCCGTCGATCCTGCGCATCGTCAAGATGCTGCCGTGGAGCAAGAGCCGCGACACCGTCGACAAGCTGACGGTCGGCAGCATGGCGCGCTATACGCTGGCGAGCTATGCGGTGCGCGATACGGGCCTGCGCGAATATCTGCGCAGCGAGCTGGCGGTGCAGCCGGCGGCGGTCAAGGCGCCGCTCGCGGAGGTGGTCGAGGCCGCCGACACCGTGCAGCTCGGCGCGGTGCGCAAGGATGCGCTCGCCGCGGTGGAAGAACTCAAGGCCAAGGGTTCGGATACCAGGCGCGACCTCGACTTCTGGGGCCAGGTCGGCGTCGGCGCGGTCGCGCTCGGCTGCGTGTCGGCCGCCGCGCTGGGCCAGGTCGAGATCGGCATTCCCTGCGTGATCGGCGGTTCTGCGTCGCAGGGCATATTGTCGTTCTGGGAAAAGCAGCAGTGAGGGCTGAGGGATCCGCGTCATCTTCCCGAGCAAAGCGACGAAGCTATCCAGTCCTTACCCTGGTCTCCGGATCGCTTCGGGAGGCCTGAGGCCACTACGCCCTGAGCCGCCTGCCGTCCACTCAAGGGAGATGCGGAGCCCGGCTACCCGACCGCAGAGTCTAGTCTTCAGCAAATTCCACCGGTCGGGACCACCATGGGCTTGATCTCATCTTGATTCTCCTCGGCATCTTTATGCGCGTCGTCTCGCTTCGCGTACTGAAGCAATACGAGCGCGGGGTCGTGTTCCTGCTCGGCCACTTCGCCGGCGTGCGCGGGCCCGGTCTGACGCTGATCTTCGTTCCGATCCAGCAGATGACGCGGGTGACCTTGCGCACGATCACGATGAACATCCCGTCGCAGAAGATCATCACCAAGGACAATGTCTCCATCGATATCGCGGCGGTGGCGTACTACCACATCGTCGATCCGAAGAAGTCCGTGATCGCCATCGAGAACGTCAACGCCGCCATCAACCAGATCAGCCAGACGACCGTGCGGAACGTCGTCGGACAATTCAGCCTCGATCAGCTCCTGTCGCGACACCGCGACATCAACGCGCAGATCAAGGACGTGATCGACCGGCACACCGAGCCGTGGGGCGCCCAGGTGACGGCGGTCGAGATCAAGGACATCACGCTGCCCGACAACATGCAGCGCGCCATGGCCAAGGAGGCCGAGGCCGAGCGCGAGCGCCGCGCCAAGATCGTGGCCGCCGAAGGCGAATTTCAGGCGGCGGTCAAGCTCGGCGAAGCGGCCGACATCATCTCGCAGCATCCGGTCGCGCTCCAGCTCCGCACGCTGCAGACCATGGCGGAGATCGCGATCGAGAAGAATTCCACCATCATCTTCCCGGCGCAATTCATGACGACGGTGCAGGAAGCGATCGCGCTGCTGTCGAAGGATTCGGCGTCGAAATAGGCCGATGTTCAAGCCGCGCAGCCCGATGGCAGCCCGCTATGATGCTTCTCCGACGCCGGATGCACCGGCTCGTGATGTCGACGTTACGACATCGAAGACGCAGGCCGTGCAAGCCGGCGAAGTTCATGCCGGCTCGGCGGCGTAGGCCTTTAATTCAAGCCATTCTGCATTTTGTCTCGGGTGACGAAATCTGCTCCCGGCGCGTGTGTCATTATTTGACCGGCCAAGGCGCTTTTCGGTCTGCCAGTTTGGCTTGCCCATCAGGTTGTTCCTTGGCATACTTTCAACCTCGTCGGGTTCGGTCCGGTCAATTTCCAGGCGTGCCATTCGAGAGTATCAAGGTAGCCGTCGTAAGGTCGAGACGCTTCTATCGCCACTGGATCGACCTTTGGGCCAGGTTCTCGCGTTTGCCTGGAAATGCCGTTACCGTTGCCTATCAAAGGTGCGAGATGAAAAATCCCACATTTGCTGCAGAGCTGCACGAAAGGCTCGGAGCTCCATCGAACGAAACTGTTGAAAGCCTGCGGCTCCTGAAAGCCTTCAACAAGCTTGCGCCGGCACAACGGTTCGAAGTCGTCGATCTGGTCGAACGTCTCGCGAGCGACGCGCTGGCTGCCCCCGACCGCCCGTTATCGTGACGACCACGCCGGCGCGAACGCGGCGCTCCGCGGCAAAGGCGCCGCGATAGCGCTCGGCCGGAACGCCCGCCGGGATGCGTCCAAGGTGTAACTCCAGAAGTCGTGCGAGGCGAGGGTCGCACCGGCCCGCATCGGGAGAGAAGTCGGCGATCAAGTTCAGGTTGACGGCGACGACACCCGCTGCAGGAACGCAATCGACATCAGACCCTCGCATAACCGGCGGCGTCCGCCGGGTCTGTGAAAGACTTAAGGACCGACGTTTCGAAGCCGGGCTGGGTGTGTTTGCTGTCTTGTTAACAGAACCTGTGGGGTTGCGTGCCGTGCCCAGCCTCAATTCGTAGTGGGATTGCGCGGCAGCGCAAACGCCGGTGAAATGGCCCGATGGGAGGCCGCAGCCGACAACGGATTTTTGGCGACCGCGTCAGGGGCGCGAGGATCAGCGCGCGGCACGCGCGCGAACAGGCCGAAAAAGCCGTCCGCGAGGCGGACGCCGCCGAATGTTTGCTATGGTCAGAACAGATGGAAGGCTTCGGCGGCCCCGGCGCAGCCGTCGCCAACGATCGCGCAATGCCTCAATGGCGGATATGGCTGGCTGGCTGGAGGTGATGCTGCCACCGCTCGAAACCCGCGCCAGCCTCCCGCTCGAGGCCGTCCGCCGTCCGCGCGACACTCCGATCTGGAAGCTGGAGGCGGCGCTGAAATGCCGCTCCTGCGCGCACGCCCCGATACGCGCCGCCGGCGCACATGATCCGGCTTACCCGGGAGCGGAAGATCGCGCCCTATCCCTGGGTTTATCCCGACCATGATCGATGAGCCCGAGGCCGATCGGGATCAATACTGGACAGACGCCGTTCGGGAAGTGTGGTAACTCTCGAACCAAACCGGAGGATGGTGAAATGATTGAACCAAAACTGGAAGTGCCGGCCGAATTGCGCGATCTCGCCGAGAAAACCATCGATCAGGCGGAAAAGGCGTTCGGAATGTTCTTCGATGCGGCAAACAAGTCGATCGCGTCAATTCCGAGCCCGGGAACGGAAATGTCCAAACAGGCCTTGTCGCTCACCCAACAGAATATAAAGGCTTCGTTCGAGCATGCGCGAAAACTGGTCCACGCGACCGATCTTCAGGAAGCCATGCGTATCCAATCGGAGTTCTTGAAGAGCCAGTTTACCAATGCCGGGGAACATATGCGCCAGATCACCGGCGGCGTCATGTCCGCCGCAAAGGACGCGACGAAAGGCAAATTCTGATCGTCGTGCGCCGGCCGCCAGACTGGCCGCGGATGAACAATGTCCGGCCCATGAATCTAGTTGGGCATGAATTTGCGTCGTGAATTCGCCGTCCGTCGACTTTTCTGCTGATCCGTCGGCTTCAACCGGCAGGGATTTGCATTTTGGGGCGTCTTATTTGCGCAGTGCGCCGATATAGGCGGCGAGATCGGCCGCCTCGTTCCTGCTCAACGGAAAATTCGGCATCTTCGGGTGCGGGTCGAGCAGGAAGAAGGCCAACTTTTCCGGAGTGAAATTCGACTTGGCTGCGATCGCCGCAAACGGGGGCGCGTCGGCATTTGCCTGTTTCTGATCGACGTCCACCACGTGGCAGGCAGCGCACCAGCGTTTCGCGAGATCGGCTCCGTGATCGGCGTCGGCCGCCAACGCCACCGGGACGCTCAGGCCGGCGACGGCAACAGCCAAAACCGCCGCAACAACCAAAATCCGAATTTGTGTGAAAACCCTGCGCATCCGATGCTCTCCTTCGACGTCGAATAACCTAAGGCATTCGCCGCCCCCGCGATTGATTTCGCTCAAGGCGCGGGAGGCCGCCGCTGCTCAACCACGCACGAAATTAGCCATGCCCGTCACCAGCCGCGCCGGCCACGGTCATTCCAACATGACCACGGGAAATTTCGAAAGGTTTATCCGTGAGGTTCGCTGCTTCAGAAACCGCAGCGCGGGGCCGCAGAGGCAGCCAACGAAATAGCGGGCTTGAGGTCGTCCTCGCGCGCCCATTACTTCTGCCTGTCGTTAAAATTCTGCGTGTCGCTCAGCATCTTGCCGGTGGTGATGTTGACCAGGTGTATCCGGGCGCAGGCCGGACAGGTCACGGCCTCATAGCTGTCCGCTCGATCGGAGTGGCGCCGTTTCGGGCAGCCACACCTGAACGTTCATCCCGGTTCGAACGCATCGAAAGATAAGCTTGGCCATTCATCCTCATAACGCGACCGCCGCCGAGGTGCTTTGACCTGCCTCAAGTCTGATGCAGGGGCGTCGCAGCATCCCGGACCGGTCGCGCCCCTGCCAAACCGCTGGGGCCCGTGGAACCATTGCTCGCGCAGGACTCCCGCCGTAAACGGAAAGCTCAAAATGAAAATAGGACAGGGCCGCCTTCGGGCGGTCGTTGTCGTATCCGCAGGTCGCCGGTCGCGCGGGGAGACAGGATCTCAGGCGAGATGGAACGATGGATTTGGCATGCCGTTGATCTCCAAATCAGGGGAACGCCCATCATGCAGCGCGTCAGATATCCGCCCATGCGCAATAAAATTGACCTGACAGATCCGGGTCAGGTTCGCGCCTGGACCCGGCGGCTTCGCGTCCCGGCGGATGCTCTGAAGGTCATTGTCGCCAAGGTGGGCAACTCCGTTGCCGCCGTGACCAAGGAAATGGAGCTGCAGCGGGCGGGTCAACAGCCGTCTCCGGCGCCTCCCATCCAAAGTTCGCTTGCAGCGGTGAGCCAGTCGGTACCAAACTGTCGTCACCGGTTTGATGCGAACGGGCGCCAGCATCCCCGCGCGCGCAGTAATACGAATCATTCTCGAAAAAACCGCCCCGCCGGAGATGGCGGGGCGGCTCGCCAGTTTCCGGGCTAATTCTACTTGAACTGCGGCATCGCCTTCAGCTGATCCTTTGTCGCGTTGAAGACCGCGTGATCCGGATACCACTTCTCGTCCGCCGCGCGCGCCGGGCGGCTGTTGGTGCCAACCGTCGGCTTGTCGGCGGGCGTCGTCGTGGTCGATGAGGTACGAACGGGTTCGTTGACCCATTTCAGCTTCTCCATCGGCACCGCGACGTAATGTTCGCCCATGCCGAGAAAGCCGCCGACGCCGAGGACGACGTCATCGACCTTGCCGGCTTGTCGATAATCAGTTCATTGATGTCGCCGATCTTCTCGTTGTTGTCGTTGTACACGTTGACGCCGATCAGTTTGGAGGACCGCCACTGGCCCTCCTTGTGGACCGCCGTATTGACGTTGGAACGATCGGTGGTGGCGTTTTGGGCAAAGGACCGCACCGGTCAAGAGCGCGGCGCCAAGCAAAGCCGCCGCCAGATATTTCGATTTCATTTCAGTCTCCGTATAAATCGTGTTGGGGGTGATTGTTATTGGCCGTCAAAGCGAGGTTTCTCAGTGGTGCAGCAGCATGATCAGGATGATCAGTGGGATCGGTATTCCCAATAGCCACAGAAAATCGGCATCGTTCTCTCCTTTCTCTTTTCGTGGGTTGCCTTTGATGTGGTCGGGTTAAAGGCGCAGGGTTCTGCTGCCCCAGGTTCCATCGCGGAGGCCGTCGCCTTCGGTCGCCGCCAGCGCCGCCGCGAAAGCGCCGATGAACAGTGACAGCGTCAGCCAGATCGCCAGATGCTCCGCCGCTTTGCGGGCGCTCTCGAGATCCGCCTTGACCTGGGTGATCACATCGTTGACCCGCTTGTCGGCGTCGGCCAGGCTGAGGCCGGTCCGGGCAGAGACAACCTTCGCGACATAAGCGCGATCGGCGGCGGAAAGTTCTCGCCATTGCGGAAATCGGCAACAAACAGGCGAACCAGTTCCTGCCGCGTTTCACTGCTGTTGGTATTGACGCTGCTGCTAACGCCGGGATTGTCCGTCCGCAGCAGCGCATCGACATAACCATCCATCGGACCCGGGGCCTGGGAAGAACTGACCGCTTGCACGGCGCCCGAGCTTGCGCTGCCAAACAGCGTCGCAGCCGGAGAGGTGAGCAGGATCGCGCCAAGCACGGAGGCCAACGCCCAGGCCAGGAAGCCATGCGCGGTATCGCGAAAGTGGACCTCAGGGACTGCACACCGATCAATTTGTTACGCAACCGGCCCGCCAGATAGCCGCCGACCGCCGACGAGATCATCGCCATCACAATGAAGTAAAGTCCGGTGCCGATTTCGAAGGTTGTGGCGGAAGCACCGGAATGGCCCCATGGCGACATCACGGCAAATCCGAGCCCGGCGCCCGAGCGACAACAAGACCAGTGTCAACGCGCATGATGCGATAGCTCCGGCCAGCACGGCGGCCCATGAAATTCCCGCGACCGACGGTTCGATGACTTCGTCAACGACCCCGACGGGGCGCATTACCTGTTCCATAAATCCTCCCGGCATCTTGAATTCGATGACGGGGAAATGTTGGAGCGCGGCAAAAGTTCCTGCGAGGAAACTGATTGGTTCAGGGAACAGCCATTGGCCACTGACGTTCTTCATGGCGTGACCAAATACCGTTACACGGTCGTCAATGATCCCGCCACGCAATCGGATCGTTCAGGTGATCGACTAGTCAGCCTTGCAACGGCCTCGCTTGCGCGGCGCCGCTTGCCCTTGGTGGAGGCCCGCTCATGCCTGCCTTGTTTGCCTATCTGATCGCTGTCGGGCTTCTTCTCGGAGGAGGGTATGGCGCGCTGAACTGGCTCGCCGCGCCGGAACCGGTGAAAGTGGCGGCAAGGTCGAAGCCGCCGTCACCGCCTCGTCGGCTGACAATTCCGAACCAACCTCCAGGGAGGCCTCGCCGCCGGAACCGGGCAAACCCGAGATCGGCGATAAGACCGGCTCAAACGACAAGACCGCGTCAGCCGATCAGTTTCCCTCGGAGGCGGCCGCGCAGGACACTGCGAAAGACACAAGGACAGCGAGTTCGGGGCAGACCCAGGATCAACCGAACAGATCGGCTCACGCCGAGATGACGCCGGCCGGGGCCAACCAGGACGCCAAGCAGCCGGCCGAAGCGTCATCGCCAGGCAACCAACAGACGGTTGCGTCGATCGCTCCGGCGGCAGCCGCGAAGGCAGCGAAGCGGCCGCATCTGCGGCAGGCAAGCAGCCGTTCCGAAAAGCGCGGGCTCGCGCCGATGACATTGCGCACCATCGAATTTCCTGACGGCCGTCGCGTCGGCCCACTTCCAATTCCCTATCGCCACGACCAACGCGCTTCGGCATTCGAGCCGGACCATTAATTCCGCGCACTACCTCGTAAAGGCGGCGATGGAGCTGTCTGGCTCGCGGACAGTTGCCGCACTTCAGGGGAGCGGCGTCCCGGCGTTGGAAACGATCAGGTTGTCAGTATTGACCGGCGCCAGTTCGCTGGTACTGCCATTGCCCAGAAACTTATCGAGCGTGGCCTGGATCCGCTCCTTTGCGGAATCGGGGCCACGGTCGCTCATCCAGGTATGCTGGAATGGCGTGCGGACGATATCGATACCGTCGGCCTTGGCCTGCTGGGGTTCGGCACAACGCCGGGATCGGTTACGAAGTTCGGGTCCTTTGAGCGGAATGAAAGGATCTTCAACTTGTTGCTGAGCACAAGGGGACGCGCAAATTATCAAGCGTGACCACCTTCGATACTAGCTCCGGGTGCTGTTTGGCGCAGTACATGGCGATGTCGCCGCCGTTTGAGTGTCCGACCAATGTCAGGTGGGCATAGTCGGCGTTTGGCTGCAATTGTTTCAATTGCTGGACCACAAACAGAATGTTGGCTTCGCCTTTTTCATACACCCCGCGCCGGCCGACATAGGGAAGGCCGATCTTGGTCATCAAGGGCGGGTCGGTCGGAAGATCCTGCTGGATGCTGGCCACCAGGTATCCCCTCGCCGCGAACACGTTGGCCAGGAACGAATACTCGGTGTTCTTGACGGTATTGCCGTTGCTGATGATGGCGACCGGAAGCTTCCAGTAGCCGTCATCCGCCTTCATCTCGTAGTCCCAGCGCACGGCAAGGTCCACGGCGACGGGCCGCTGCCGTACGGTGTCGAACAGATTGAGCGTCTCGTGCCGAATGCCCCACTTGCTGACGCCAAAATATACGGCGCCGGTGAGGGCACACACGACACGTCAAAACAGCAATTCCCCGCTTCATCGTTTCCGTCCCGATCACTTTGATTCAACAGATAGTGAAGAAACGTGGAGGGAGCGAGGCTAGCGCCACCGGGCCAGAATTAAATTTAGGAAAGTTATTGCCCTGCAGCAGGGCGATGTGCGGGCCGGTGCGAGTATGGGATGCGACGAGGGCAGGGCTATTTCTTTGGCCGGCCGATGCAGGCTCAAGCCTTCGAAAGCCACAAAGCGCGAACCCGCGGCGAAGGCGTCCGGCGCCGGAAAAGCCGCTGAGTTCGCTTCTCCGACAGTCCCTGAATGGCGGCGCGACGCGAGGCGCTGACGCGACCTAAATGCGATTGTCTCGGGCCGTGGAAGGCGGCCTTTGATCGTTCTTCTCGGCGTCCCGCTTGTTGGCTTCATGATGGCCGACGATGCATCCGGCAACCACGCCGACCTTACCGTGCCCCGCCATATGGCCCGCGAGGCCTCCAACGACGGCGCCTTTAATGCATCCCTTCGCCTCGGCGGCGGCGGGCGCCAATACCATGCAAAGAATGACGCTAGCGGGAAATCAGCGGCTTCATGGCGTTCCTCCGAAAAAACCGGTCGCTTGCAACAATCCGGCGCGCGCTGATTGGTTCCGGTTCAGGAAGAGACGATCTCCGGGCGAGCCAGGGTGCAGACAATTGCTCCCGAATCTGCAACATCCCGCGGAGGCGCGGGCTGGGCGAGGCTTGCTGAGATCAGGTGACGGATCATTTGCCGGGGGCAGCGCAAGCTACAGCCGTTCACGTGGTTGCGGATCGCCGCGACCTGCGGCTCGATGCCTGTCGCGGGCTGGCGTTGTGGTTCATTTTCATCGATCACATCCCCAACAATGCGTTCACCTGGCTCACGCTTCGCAACTATGGCTTCAGCGACACCACCGAAGTTTTCATGTTCGTATCCGGCTACACCTGCATGCTCGCTTATGGCGGCGCGTTGCGCGAACAAGGCTGGCCGACAATCGCGACGCGCGCGCTGCGGCGAGGGTGGGAAATCTACGCCGCTTTTCTGCTCTTGCTGATTGCCTATTTTGCGCTTGATCTGGATTGCCGGCGGCAGCAACGGCTATCTTGACGAAACCAACACGCGGCTTTTTTTCGAGAGATCCGGGAACGGCCCTCATCCACGCCCTGGTCCTGCAGTATGCGCCGGTCAATACCGACATATTGCCCACTTTCGTGCTGCTGCATCTGGCCTTTCCTGGCTTGTTATGGCTGATGACCCGCAGCGCCGCGGTTGTGCTTGCCGCATCGCTCCTGCTCTACATCATGGTGCAGATATTCAGTTGGCATGTACCGGCGTGGCCAAGGGGCGAACTGTACTTCAATCCGCTGGCTTGGCAGGTGCTGTTCGTGTTCGGCGCCTGGTACGCCCGTGAGGGGGCCGGCGGCTTCAGGGCAATCGTACTGTCGCGCATCGTCCTGGTACTGGCGATCTTCTATCTCGCGGTGAGCCTCGTCATTACCTTGAGCTGGCAAATCAGGGCGCTCGAGGGATTGGTGCCCGATGCGGTTTCAAGACTGATTTACCCGATCTCCAAAAGCCACCTCGCGCCGTTACGCCTGTTGCATTTTCTGGCGCTCGCCGTCGTGGTCTCACGTCTGACGGCTCCGGACTGGCACGGTCTGCTGAAACCATGGATGACTGCGATGATCCGCTGCGGTGAGAACTCGCTCGCGATGTATTGCTTCAGCGTTTTGCTGTCGTTCGCTGGCTTTCGTGGTCCTGACGCGGATTTCCGGCGGTTTCGCCATGCATGCGGCGGTCAGCTTTGCCGGCATCGCGATGATGGTCGTAGTCGCGACTCTGCTGACTTGGGAAGCCAAACGGGACCGCCGCGGGCCGAAGCTGTTTTGAGCGAGGATCGGCCAACTGACGGACGATATGCGTTGCCGGAGCAAGGCTCACTCTCTGTCCCGACACACGGAATTCACCCAGGGATTCGTGTGAGCGACACTTTCAAACCGGGTTCAAGCCGACAAATTGCGGTGCTCGGCGCGCCCATCGATATCGGCGCGTCGCAGCGCGGAACCCTGATGGGGCCGGCGGCGCTGCGAACGGCCGGTCTTCTGACCTTGCTCGACGGGCTCGGTTTTGACGTGCAGGATCACGGCGATCTCTCGATCGGCGATGTGGCCGAGCTCGACGGATGCGCCGCCTGACAACGCCAGGCATTACCGGGAAATCCAGCGCTGGATCCGGGCACTGAGCGCGCGTGCCTATGAACTGGCGCGGTCCGGCGCGATTCCGATCTTTCTCGGCGGCGACCATACGCTGTCGATGGGCTCGGTGAACGGCGTCGCGCGCCATTGGCACGAAGCAGGCCGCGAGCTGTTCGTGCTGTGGCTCGACGCGCATGCGGACTACAACACGCCGGCGACGACGCTGTCCGGCAATATGCACGGCATGTCGGCGGCATTCCTGTGCGGCGAGCCCGGGCTCGACGGACTTCTCGGCGACGAGCCGCGTGCATCGATCGATCCGGATCAGCTCGAACTGTTCGGCATCCGCTCGATCGACAAGCTGGAAAAGGAGCTGCTGCGCGATCGCCGCATCAGCGTCGCCGACATGCGCGCGATCGACGAGTTCGGAGTCGGGGTCCTGATCCGCCGCGTCATCGACAAGGTGCAGGCCAGGGACGGCGTGCTGCATGTCAGTTTCGACGTCGATTTTCTCGATCCCGGCCTTGCGCCCGGCGTCGGCACCACCGTGCCCGGCGGCGCCACCTATCGCGAGGCGCATCTGGTGATGGAGATGCTGCACGATTCCGGGCTGGTTCGATCCGTCGATATCGTCGAGCTCAACCCGTTCCTCGACGAGCGCGGCCGCACCGCGCGCACCGCGGTCGAACTGATCGGCAGCCTGTTCGGTCAGCAGATCACCGACCGGCCGACCCCGAGCAACGCGATCGAGCCGGACGAGTGAAACGTTCGAAACTCGCCGGCTGAACGCGGCGCAGGCTCGATGCCGTGGTCCGCAACATAACGTTCGAGCGCGCCGGGCGCGCCGGAGCGGTCGGCAAGCGCTACGTAGGTGTCCGGCCTCAGCAGATAGAGCGCATCGCGGGCAAGGCCAGCCGTCTCGATTCAGGCCGCCAGTCGAAGACGTGCAGCGGGAGGCCGTGCGCTGCGCACCATGCGTTGAGTCCGGCGCCGGCTGAGCCGTAGACGTGGACCTGCCAATCCATGGTCGCCAGCGGTGCGAAATTGTCGACGCCGCCGATTCGCACCCATGGCAGGCGATCGCCGCCGTGCACATCCCCGGCGTGCGCCGCGGCTCAACGGACCGCCGCGATAGTTCAGCGTGATCTGCGAGACCGTCCGGAACATGAATTCGCGCACCGGATCGAATGCGACGGCAACGGGGATCAGCACGGCGCAACGCGCGTGCGCAGGATATCGGCGAGGCGCGCCTTCGGCGGTCGCAAAGCTGAAGCACGATCGGTGGTGGCGACCAGCCGTCGTGCAAAGCCGATCCGCTCGGCCTCATAGCTGTCGAGCAGCCTGTCGTGCGCGCGGCCAGCCACGCACCGCCGCAAGTTTCCAGGCGAGATTGATGGCGTCGCCGATCCCGGTGTTCATGCCCTGACCACCGGCCGGGCTGTGGATGTGCGCGGCGTCGCCGAGCAGGAAGGCGCGGCCTTTGCGGAAATGTTCGCGTCACCCGGTGATGCACGTGATAGGTCGAAAACCAGTTGACCTTCTGTGACCTCGCACCTTGAGGTGGTTGATCGCGCGGTCGCTGACGTCGTCAAAGGTGAGGGTATCGGCACGGTCGGCGCGTTCGTCGCGCACCGTGCCGATCAGGCGCGCCTTTCCCTGTCCGGCCAGCGGAAAGACGCCGAGGAAATCGGCCTCGTCGAGATCGATGTGCAGTTCGCCATTCAGCGCTGGGCCGGCGGCATCGACATCGGCGACGTAGAAGATCTGCCGATAGGTGCCGCCGGGAAATCCGGTACCGATGGTCTCGCGCACGATTGAGCGCGCGCCGTCGCACCCGGCGATGTAGTGAGCCGCGCAGTCGAACTCCTGGCCGTCGGGCCCACGCAGCCGGGCCGTGATGCCGTCTTCCGCGTCGGTGAAACGCATCAGTTCGGTTTGCCGCTCGACCGCGACGCCGACCGCTTGTAGCCGCTCGATCAAGAGCCGCTCGTGCTGGTCCTGCGGAAAGATGTGCAGGAAGGGATAGGGCGTCAGGTCGGAGCCGACGCTCGCGAACGAGATGCGCGCGGTCGCGTTCGCCTCTGACCCAAAGATTGACGGCGGGTACGTGGTGACCTTCGGCGACCACGGCCTCGGTGAGGTCGAGCTGGCGGTAGAGTTCGAGCGTGCGGGCCTGCACCGCGAGGGCGCGCGAGGTGGTTCCGGGCTCGGCGGTCTTGTCGATGATGCGAACCTTGACGCCGAGCCTGGTCAGCCAAAGCGCCAGCACCAGACCGGTCGGGCCGGCACCGATGATCAGAACGTCGTTCTGCGTCATCCTTTTCTCCATATCACCGGCTTCAAAGCGGAGCGAATAATTTCCATGAAACCGAAAAGCGCTTCTGATCTCAGGGTCGTTCGCCTCAACATATTGGTCGACTTCCCCCACGCAAAGGCGCATCTTTAACGGCAGAGCGGCTCTGTTTGCTCAAAAGAAATGGCCCGCCGGCAGGCGGGCCTTTCGATGCTCTGTCGCAGCCGCGATCATTCACGGCACTGCAACGCCATAATAATCATTGACGGCGCGGGTTCTCACAGGGTCGCTCCAGTTCCAGGCATTGTCGTTGCTGTATTTCGGCGCGCCCTTGAGCTGCTTTTCGGTGATGCCGGTGCGGTAACCGCCAAGATGGGTGTCGTATTTCAGCGACTGCCAGGGCAGGGGATAGTGGTCGTCGCCGACTCCCGAGAAAACCGCCAAAGCTCAGCACCGCATAGGAGACCCTGCCGCTCATCTTGTCGATCATGACGCGTTCGATCGATCCGATCTTGGTGTCATTGGCGCCGTAGACGGCCGTGCCTTCCACCTTGTCGCTGCCGATAAGGGAACCTGTTTCTCTTGCTTCCATCGCCATTGTTGCTTCTCCTTGGTTGGAAGAACGGGCAACAAGTGGGATAAGGAATCGTTCCGGCGAACCGGTTGGCGAAGAGGTCTTCAATTCAGGAATTGTAGGGAGCTTGCCGGTTCCGCAAAGCGGGAACGCGAGGTGCGAAACTCGCGCGTTCCCCGAGTTCCGAACCAGGGGAGAAGCGATGAGTCCGCTCGTCACCGCGCTCGCTTATTTCGGCGCATTGCTGCTCGTCGGACTGATTGCGAAGGTCGCGATCGGAATGTGGATAAGGCGACGCTAAGACTAGTCCGGAAACAGTGCCTCTGGGACTGGAAGCCGAAGCCGGTGCAGCTCCGGGTTCGATCGTTCCAGGCTCGGATGTTGCCGAATTGAAAATGCCGCCCGCTCACTCAGCGGATGCTGACAAACTTGCCCCATACCGCCGCGAGACCGGCGCCCGTCAGGACGTAGACCGGATTATCGCAAAACATGCTGCCATATCGACACACATCGGCGCTGAAGCTGCCGATCTCGTGATGGCTGGCGCCGTAGAACACACCGGACAAGACAACTAGCACTGCGGCCACAAAATACATCGGACGCCTCCATGCCGAAAGTTCAGGCGGCAAAGAACCCGCCGCCAGAATGCCTTCACTATAATGCAGACTCTCTCACCGAGGTTTGAATGAAGCCGTCCGATTTTACGAAAACGTTCGGTAAAAAGCCGCGCCACCCTGCCGATTCCTGCAGACATGGTTATCGAGAACCTTTCCGCCGGGTCCGATGGCCATCTGCCGTTATCGGCAGCTGGATGGCGAGATACTCTTGGTCGCCGCTTGCGCGCGCCGCGCAACGTGTAACTGGCCCGTTATTGCTGAGCTTTTTGGCCGTAATTCAACAATCCGCCGACGCCCTTCGGCGGATGGGCGGCAAGCGCCTCTTCATTGGGCTCGGTGCCCCAGCCGGGCCGGTCCGGCATCACCAGATAGCCGTCCACAAACTCGGGCACGTGGGTGAATAGCTCGTGATCCCAGGCCAGCCGGTCGATGTCGGTCTCCATGATCCGCAGGTTCGGCACGGCCGCGCTGAAATGGGCGTTCATCATGGTGCAGAGGTGGCCGTAGAAATTATGCGGCGCGACGTTGACCTCGTGCGCCTCGGCGCTTGCCGCGATCTTCATCGACTGCCACACGCCGTTCCAGGGCGTGTCGATGATCGCGACGTCGACAGCCTGCTCGCGGAAATAGGGCAGGAATTCGCGCAAGCCGAGCAGCGTCTCGCATGAGGACACCGGATGCGGGCTTTGACGGCGGATATAGCCAAGCGCTTCCGGATTGAAGCTGTCGATCTCGATCCAGAACATGTCGAGGTCGGCAAGACTGCGCAGGATCTTCAGGTAACCTTCGGTCTTGGCGTTGAAGTTGAGGTCGAGCAGGATATCGACGTCGGGGCCCGCGCCGTCGCGGATGGCTTCGAGATGCATGCGCAGATCGCGCAATACCTTGCGGTCGACGTTGATCTCGGGTTCGAAGGGAACCCCGAAGCCGGGCCGCCAGCCCCTTGGCTTGCCTTCGTCGTAGGTGAAGATGTTGGTCTTCAGCGCGGTAAATTTCTTGCTCCGCACCTCGCGTCCGATCGCCTTGACGCCGTCGAGATCCGTTATCGCCGGCTTGTACCAGTCCGGGATGGTTGATGCGCCAGGTGGCGCAGTGGGACCAGTAGACACGGATGCGGTCGCGGATCTTGCCGCCGAGCAATTCGTAGCAGGGCACCCCCAGCAGTTTTGCTTTCGCATCGAGCAGGGCGTTTTCGATCGCGCCGAGCGCCTGCGCCACGACGCCGCCGGCCGCGGGGCGGGTCGCCGAAAAAAGCTCCGCATAGATGCGCTCGTGCTGGAAGGCGTTTTGTCCCACCACCCGCGCCGACAGGCGCTGGATCGCCGCACCGACGCCGGGCGAGCCAAAACCTTCGTCAAATTCGCTCCAGCCAATGATGCCGTCTTCGGTGGTGATCTTGACGAAGTGGTAGTTTCTCCAGCCGGCGTCGCAGGCGAGCAGTTCGACGCTTCGTATCTTCGACATCTTCGTCATGGCGTTTCCTTGTTCATTTTCGATTGTCACCGTCATTGCGAGCGTAGCGAGATCAGAGAGCAAGACGCTTCGCTCCTCGAACGAGGAAACCGGCTCGTTCTCAGTGACGTACTTTCATTGCGAGAGAGGTGCCGCTATTCCGCCGCCTGCGATGATGGCCGCCGCATGGTGTCGACGCCGTCGGCCTCGGTCGCGGAAATCGTGGTGCGTATCATCAGGCGCGCTTCATGCGCCGGCCACGGCCGTCCGCGATGCATGGTCGCGCGATTGTCCCACATCACGACGTCGCCCTTGCGCCACTGGTGCAGGTAGCTCGTGCCAGGGGCGGTCGCCAATTCCATCAGCTCGTCGATCAGCTTCTTGCCCGCCGCCGGCTCCATGCCTTCGACCGCATAGGCGTGCGAGGCGAGATAGATCGCGCCACGGCCGTTGACGGGATTCTTCCACACCATGCGCCAGCATTGCGGCGGCAGCGCCGCGCGTTCCTCGGGGCTCGCGAGATCCGGCGCGATCTGGCTGCGCGAATGCGCGTAGTCGTGCCAGGCAAAGGAATTCTCCAATTTCTCGCGCAAGGGTGCATCGAGCCGCTCGAAGGCGAGGCGGGTCGAGACGTATTCGGTCTCGCCGCCGCGCGCCGGGATGACGCGCGCCGAAAGGATCGAGGTCAGCGCCGGCACGCGCTTGAACGAGGAGTCGGTATGCCAGAGCTGGTTGGCCTTGCTGCGCAGGGAAAGCCGGTGGTCCGGCGGCACCACCTTTCCGTCAGGTCCGATGGTCGAGAGGATCACGAAATGCGAACCGGTACCCTGCGAGCCGACCTTGGTCACTTCCGGCGGGCCGAAGCGGCGCGAAAAGGCGAGCTGAAGCTCGTCGGTCACCTCCTGGCCGCGAAACACCAGAACGGAATGTTCCTCGAAGGCCGCGCGCGCCGCCGCATAGGCGGCATCGTCCGAGGCGACATCCGAAAGCGTCACGCCGCGCAGTTCGGCGGCGAATCCCGGACCCAACGGCACGACGTCCATCGGCAAGTCCTCCCTGTTTTTTATCGTGTAACGTTACGGCAAAACTGCCGGGGCGGCAACGATCCGCGGCGGACGCGGTCAAGCCCTCAAAGGGCTGATTGTGTGCATGTTCTGGCCCGCCGCTCGGTGATCGAATGAAGTGGCGCGAATTCACTCGGGCCGCGCTGCCGGTCGGCATGAGCAGCCATTTTTGTTGACATGGCGGTCAATCGGCCCTGTATTTTCCGAATTGCGAGTTTTCCCTGCCACTTCGGCCCGAGCCTGCGAGAGAACACGATGCCTGATTTCAACCGACGAGACGCTTTGAAGATGTCTGCCAGCTTCGCGGTGGCGGCCGCGGCCGGCGGATTTTCCTGCATCGAGATGGCCAAGGCGGGTCCCGATCGACGTGCCGACGATCGACAGGCTCAGCGTCCGCGTGCTGGTCGACGGCGCCAGCGATCTCTTCTTCAAGCCACAGGAAGCGAACGGGGTGAAGACGGAGCCCGGCCGGTCGACCGATTCAAAGCGTCCGCTGCACAGCGAATGGGGACTGTCGTTGCTGCTGGAGCCGCAGCGCGGCGACGAAAAACGCACCTTCCTGCTGGATTTTGGCTGGACCCCCGAAACCATCAACGGAAACATGGATCTGTTGAAGGTCGATCCATCGAAGATCGACACGCTCATCATCAGTCACGGTCATTTCGACCATTGGGGCGGACTGCTCGGATTTCTGGACAAGCACCGCAAGGATCTGCCTGCCGACCTCACGATGTATGCCGGCGGCGAGGACAATTTCTGCCAGCGCTATCAGCGCGCCGGCCAGAGCGAATTGAGCGATTTCGGAATGCTCGATCGCCGCGATATCGCCAGGCAGAATGTCAAGCTCGTGCTGTGCGAGTCGCCGGTCGTGATCGGCGGCCAGGCCTTCACCACCGGCAAGATCAAGCGCAACTCAATCGAAAAAGTGCTTCCAAACACCATGGTGGAGTTCAAGCTGAAGGACGGCGCCGGATGCAACGCCAGCCACTATCTGCCGGCCGAGATGGAAGGCAAGATCGTGCCCGACGAGCACATCCATGAACACGCGACCTGCTTCAATCTGAAGGACAAGGGCCTGATCGTCATCAGCTCCTGCGGCCATGTCGGCATCGTCAATTCCGTGCGCCAGGCGATGGAAGTGTCGGGCGTTCAGAAGGTCCATGCCATCATGGGCGGCTTTCACCTCGGGCCGGCGCCGGCGGATTACCTGACCCAGGTCGTCAGCGAGATCGGCAAGCTGAACCCGGACGTGCTGATTCCGATGCACTGCAGCGGGCTGAACTTCACCCAGGAAGCGCAGCGGCAGCTGCCGGGCAAAGTTCTGACCACGACGACCGGCACCCGCATCAGCTTCGGTATCTGATCCCGGACATAACCATGGCTGGTTTAAGGGCGTGTGCGCTGCTTGTCGTCGCGTCCTTGTCCGGCTGCGGCTTTTCCGCGGCGGCGGAACAGCCGTCGGCAGCCCAGATGATGGAGGATCTGATGTACGGCCGCGGCCCGGTCGGCGGGCCGTTTACGCTGACCGACCAGACCGGCAGGCAGCGCAGCGACACCGAGTTCCGCGGCAAGCTCATGATCGTGTATTTCGGCTATACCTATTGCCCCGATGTGTGCCCAACCGATCTGATGGCCATCACCCAGGCGCTCGACGCCCTCGGTCCGGCGGCGGACGGCGTCCAGCCGGTTTTCATCACGGTCGATCCGGAGCGCGACACCAAGATACTGGCGGACTACGTTTCTGCCTTTCATCACAGTTTTATCGGCTTGACGGGCTCACCGGAGGAGATTCGAACGGTCGCCAATTCCTACAAGGCATTTTACGCGAAAGTGCCGGACGAACGCGGCGGGGGCTACTCGATCGACCATGCCGGGGTGATTTATTTGATGGGCCGCAGCGGCGAGTATCTCGGATTTATGCCGCCGCAGACCAATCCCGACCGATTGACCGAGGTATTGCGAAAAAATCTCGCTCACTGACGAACATCGCGATCGCTGGACAGAGGGCCCGCGCTCGACGGCGGCCACGATTGTTTCTCGGGTTCGTCCCGAAAATGCGCCAAGCTCTGACGTTTTTGGCCACAATCGAAAATGATCATCAGGGCATGAGGACGTTGGCCGTTATTTCGCTTCTGGCGCTGCTCGCGATTTCCGGGGCGGCTTATACAGACCAGATTCTGACCAGCGATCAGCAGACCGCGCAAAGGGCAAATTAGCCTTTTGGAGCCGGCCTTTGGGGGGCTGACACGATGCTTTCGGTGGATCAATTTCTCAGGCTGATAAGCCTGCCGGCCGTGGTTGTCGCGTTCCTGATCGCATCACAGGTCTCCGGCGGGGTGTTTCCCCGCACCGCTCCCATGGAATTGGCTGGCCAATAGCCGGCGGGTCGGCCTTAGCCGACCTTCGTCGCGTCGTGACGGCCACTGCTGCGCGAACCGCCTCCGTTGTGGCGCGCGGTTTTTCTTGTTCTCCCGCGCCGGCGTTTTTCTTTCTCTTTTGGCGTTGCTCCTTCGTTTCATCCCTGGCGCATGGCATCATCGGGGGATTGCATTGGCGCCGCCCGGCCAGGTTCGACCAGCCGAAATTCGGGTGGTCGGGCGCCGCCAGAGGCGGGTGATTGCTTTTTGGGCACGGCAGACGACCTGCAAGCGGGCATTTTCGCGCGTAACCGGCTGTCGACAGCATCCCGGGACCGTATCGACAGGGCTCGTCTCCACGGGTAGGTTCGCCCGCAAAGACCATCCGGGGAGGGCACCGTTGCAGGGGAAGTTCAGGCTGAAACGCGACTACTATGCCGGCGGCCTTATGCTTCTGCTCGGCGTCGGGGCGGCAGTGACCGGTACCGGCTACAAGTTCGGCACCCTCGCCAGAATGGGTCCCGGGTTCATGCCGGTGGTACTGGGCGTGGTGCTGGCGTTGCTTGGCATTCTGATCGCCGGCACTGCGCTGGGATCGTCCGAACCCGACGACAAGAAGTTCCTGCCGGATAACCCGCAATGGTTCGGCTGGCTCTGCATTCTCGGCGGTCCCGTCCTGTTCATCATCCTTGGGGAATACGGCGGCATGATCCCGGCGGTGTTCGCCTGCGTCTTTGTCTGCGCCCTGGGCGACAAGACAGGCACGTATAAATCGTCGGCCATCCTGGCGGCCGGCATCACCGTATTCGGCGTGCTGCTGTTCCACTATCTGCTGAGCATTCCGTTCCCGCTGCTGCGGGGGTTCAACCTGTGATCTCCACGGCGATTACCGATCTCTGGTACGGCTTCGGCGTGGCGCTTGAGCCGCATAACCTGATGTATTGTTTCCTCGGCGTACTGGTCGGCAACCTGGTCGGCGTGCTGCCGGGAATGGGTCCGGTCGCGACGATTTCGATTTTGCTGCCGCTGACCTTCGGGATGCAGCCGGTGCCGGCGATCCTGATGCTGTCCGGCGTCTATTACGGCGCCCAGTACGGCGGAGCGATCTGCTCGATCCTGTTGAATCTGCCCTGCCATCCGCCGCACGCCGTGACGTGTCTCGACGGGTTTCCGCTGACCAAGCAGGGCAAGGGTGGCACCGCGCTGGGCATCACCATCATCGCCGCCTTCGTCGGCGCGTCCTTCGGCATCACCGAGATGATTTTCCTGGCGCCGTTCCTTGTCAGCGTTGCGCTTCAGTTCGGGCCAGCCGAAGTGTGTTCGCTGATGCTGGTAGGATTGCTCGCGGGCTCGACGCTGGCGAAGGGATCGCCGCTCAAGGGCATCGCGATGACGGTTCTCGGCCTGCTCGTCGGCATCGTCGGTTCGGACATCGAGACCGGACAGCCCCGTTTCACCTTCGGCATCACCGAGCTGTTCGACGGCGTCGAAATCATCGCGCTGGCGCTCGGGATGTTCGGCATCGCCGAGTTCATGAACAGCATCAACAACACCGAAGAAGTCGACTTGAGATACGCCAAGGTCGGCATCTCCGACATGTTTCCGTCGAAGGCCGATCTCAAGCGGTCGTTCTGGCCGATGATCCGCGGCACCTTTATCGGCAGCCTCTGTGCGCTGATTCCGGGCACCGGACCGACCATCGCCTCGTTTGTGTCCTACGCCACCGAAAAGAAGATATCGAAGACGCCGGAGCGTTTCGGCCACGGCGCGATCGAAGGCGTCGCATGCCCCGAGGCCTCGACGCATTCCTCGGTGCAGGGCGATTTCATTCCGACCATGAGCCTCGGCATTCCCGGCGATACCGTGATGGCGCTGCTGCTGGGCGCGCTCATCATTCACGGCATCGTTCCCGGACCGCAGCTTATCAGCCAGCACGCGGACATCTTCTGGGGCCTGATCGCGAGCTTCTGGATCGGCAACATCCTGCTGGTCATTCTCAACGTGCCGATGATCGGTCTGTGGGTGAAGCTTCTGAGCATTCCGTACCGCTATCTCTATCCGAGCGCGATGTTCTTCGTCTGCATCGGGGTCTATGCCGCCAACAACGACATGTTCCAGGTCGGCGAGACCCTGTTCATCGGCGTGATCGGCTATATCCTGCTGCGTCTGGATTTCCACCCCGCGCCGATCCTGCTCGGCTTCGTGCTGGGACCGCGTTTCGAGGAAAACTTCCGGCGCAGCCTGTTGATCTCCCGCGGCGATCTGATGACCTTCATCGAGCGTCCGATCAGCGCGTTCTTTCTCACCATCTGCGTCGTGCTGATCGTGGCCCAGATCTATGTCTGGCTGCGCAAGCCGAAAATCGTCGCCGAGGAAAAGGCGATCGAGGCCCAGGTGCCCAGAACGTCGTATTCGGAACTCGCGGGTTAGCAGCGCAGTTGGTCGATCATCAACCGCCTGACCGGGAGTTGCGGCGGTGATGCACCCGGCCTCATTTCGCCTTTGCGGCTTTCCACATGCAGATCACGCGTCATGACGATTGACCGTTCCGCAGCCACGGTGGCGGCTGTCGCCGCCGCTCCCGCCGACCTGTCGCCTTCGGTCCGGCACGGCATTTTTCTCTATCTCGGCATCCTGATCATTCTGCTTGCCTTCGGCGGACCGTCAGGAGGCCTGATCGATATTCCCATCAGTTTCTTTCTCAAGAACAGACTGCATCTGACGGCGCATGAGGTCGCTACTTTCCGGCTCGTGGCCGCGATCCCGCTCTATCTGTCCTTTGTGTTCGGGTTCATCCGCGATAGCTGGAATCCGCTCGGGATGAGAGATCGCGGGTTCATGCTGTTGTTCGGCGGCATCACCGCCTTGCTCTACGTCTTGTTCGCATTCGCGCCGATCAGCTATGCGATGCTCCTCGTCGCGGTCGTGCTGCTGACGGCTTCGTTCCTGTTCGTCGCGAGCGCCCAGAACGGGCTGACCTCGACGATCGGCCAGCAACACGCGATGACCGGTCAGGTCAGCGCGGTGTGGAACGTGTTCCTGTCGGTCCCCACCTTCGGCGCCCTGCTGATCGGCGGCAAACTCAGCGGTCATGCTCGAAGACGAACACCCGGACCAGGCGATCCGTATCCTGTTTCTGGTCGGCGCAGCGATCATGACCGCGATTGCGCTTTATGCGCTCTGGAAGCCGGCAGAGGTGTTCGACAATATCCGCGCCGAAAACGGGTCCGGCCGTCATCCGATCGAGGATCTGAAGCGGCTGGTGCGGCACTGGCCGATCTATCCGGCCATGCTGATCTGGCTGCTGTGGAATTTCGCGCCCGGCTCGACTACGCCGCTGCAGTATCACCTTCAGAACACCCTGCACGCCACCGATGCCCAATGGGGTGAGTGGAACGCGATCTTCGCCGCCTCCTTCATTCCGACCTTACATCGTCTATGGATTTCTCTGCCGCAGGTTTCGCCTGAAGACACTGCTGTTGTGGGGAACGGTTCTCGCCGTTCCGCAGATGGTTCCGTTGCTCTTCATCCATACGATGACGCAAGCCTTGATCGCCGCCGTACCGATCGGGCTGATGGGCGGTCTTGCCACCGGCGCCTATCTGGATCTGATCATTCGCGTCCTGTCCCCGGGGCCTGCAGGGCACGACGCTGATGATGTCGAGCAGTCTTTACTTCGTTGTTGTGCGATTTGGCGATATTCTCGGCACCAACCTTTACGATCGCTACGGCGGCTTTACCGTTTGCGTCATTGCGATCACGATCGTCTATGCCCTGATCCTGCCGGCGCTGCTGCTGGTGCCGAAACACCTGATTGCCACAGCCGACGGTCAAACGCCCGACCTGGCTTTCGGCGCCGACCCCGGAAGCGCTGCTGTCGAATAGTCACGCGATCGTCTCGCCGGTCGTTCGACTGTCGAACGCGATCATTGAACAAGAGACAATGTGAGCGAAACTCCAACACCGGCTGCAGGAGATACCGCACGACAGCCTCCGCAGGGCAAGCTGTCCATTCTCGGCTCTGTCGGCGCTTGGCATCGTATTCGGCGATATCGGGACCAGCCCGCTCTACACTTTCAAGACCATCCTTGGCGCCACGGCCGGCCTCCGCGAACGCGGCCGTTGTGCTGGGCGCGCTGTCACTGGTGCTCTGGACGCTGTTCATCATCACCACGGTCAAATATGTCTCGTTCGCCATGCGCGTCGACAATGACGGCGAGGGCGGCATCCTGGCCCTGATGGCGCTGCTGGGCGTGAAGAAGCAGCAGCGGCCGACCATCGTCGCGGTCGGCCTGTTCGGGGCGGCGCTGATCTACGGCGACGGCGCGATTACGCCGGCGATCTCGGTGCTGTCGGCGCTGGAGGGCCTGAACATGGCGACCCCGGCGCTGCAGCCCTATGTCGTTCCCGCCGCCGTCGCGATCCTGCTCGCGCTGTTCGCGATCCAGTCACGGGGAACGGCGGCGATCGGCCACCTGTTCGGCCCGGTGATGCTTGTCTGGTTTCTCGCCATCGCGGCGATGGGGATTTCGGGCATCGTGCAGCATCCGGCAGTGTTCGCCGCACTCAACCCGGTCTACGGTCTGTCCTACCTGTTCTCCAACGGGGCCACCGGCTTTCTGGTGCTGGGCGCGGTGTTTCTCTGCGTCACCGGCGCCGAGGCGCTCTATGCCGATATGGGTCATTTCGGCAGGGGGCCGATCAAGCTCGCATGGTTCGCGGTCGTGTTTCCGAGCCTGATCCTGAACTATGCCGGCCAGGCGGCGCTTGTGCTTGAGGGCGCGCCGACCGACGGCAATATTTTCTTTCGTCTCTGTCCCGCCGTTCTGCTGATGCCGCTGATCGTGCTGGCGACGGTGGCCACGATCATTGCCAGCCAGTCGATCATCACCGGGGCTTTCTCGATGACGCGGCAGGCGATCCAGCTCGGCTGGCTGCCGAGGCTCGCGATCAAGCAGACCTCCTCGGAAGGCTACGGGCAGATTTACGTCGGCGTGGTCAACTGGCTGCTGATGATCGTGACTGTCGGGTTGACGGTCGGGTTCGGCAAATCCGACAATCTGGCGGCGGCTTACGGCATCGCCGTTTCGCTGACGATGCTGATGACGTCGGCGCTGCTGTTCATTGCGATGCGCGAGATCTGGGGCTGGAGCCTGTGGGCGGCCGGCTCGGTCGCGGCCTGCTTCCTCGTCATCGACAGCGCCTTCTTCCTCGCCAATCTCGACCAAGATCGCGGAAGGCGGATATGTGCCCCTGATCCTGGCCGTCTCCGTCTATGGCGTGATGTGGATCTGGCACCGCGGAGCCGCGGCCGTCGATCGGCACGGATGCACGAAGCGCTGATCCCGGTCCCGGAATTCATGGCCGGGATCGCGGCGAGAAACATTCCTCGCGTTCCCGGCACGGCGGTGTTCCTGACCCGGACCGAGCGGGATACGCCGCCGGTCATGGTCTGGCACGTCAAGCATAACCGCGCCTTGCACGAGCATCTGTTCGTGCTGCGCGTGGAAATTCTCTCGGTGCCGTGGGTCGCGTCCGCGCAACCGCATCACCGTCGAGGAAGTCGCGCCGAATTACTGGCGAGCGGAGGCGCGGTTCGGCTTCATGGAGCGGCCGCATATTCCGGAACTGCTCACGACCAGCAAGGCGCTGGGCTGCACGATCGACCTCGACGACGTGACCTATTACGTCGGCCACGAGACGGTGGTCAGCCGCGAGGACGGCCTGGGCCTGCCTGCCTGGCAGGAGCGCTTCTTCGCCGTGATGGAGCGCAACGCCGTCCATGTCAGCGACTTCTTCAGCCTGCCCAACGATCAGGTCGTCGAGATCGGGCGGCAGGTTTCGATTTGAGCGGCGCTCCTGACGCCGATTTGGAAAGGCGCGCCGTGGTTCCGGCGGGCGTGGCATCGGCGGTCGGCGCACCAGCTGAAAGAGGCCGTCAAATAAGGCGATCTCACTCCACACCTTCCGGAAAACTCTTGACGTAAATCAGGATCATTCTTTGGCGGCCCAGGCCAAGTTACCCAATAAATATCCGGAGATATTGCCAATCGCCCCGAGGTGCGGGGCCGGCGCCGGTTCGGTGGAATGTCATGATCAACGAACGCATTGTTCCAGACACGGGTCAGCCGGAGGCACAGAGCAAGCTCGTTCCTTTCCGGTAACGCCCCCGATAGCGACGCCTCCGATGAAGCCCAAAGCCGCGCTCCAGGAAATACTGGCTGATTGCCGGGCATTGTCGTTGCTCATCATTGCAATTGCTGTGACGTGGTGGGTCATGGGCGAACGTAGCACCATCCACTACGTAACTGCGCCGGTTGCAAAAGGTGCGGTGATACCGGACCGTGACGTCAACGGGAACAGTCAACCCGGAGCTCACGATCATCGTTGGCGCGGCCGTTTCCGGTATCATCAAGGAGCTAAGTTGCTGACTGCACGAACACCCTGGTGAAGAAGGGGCGGATGCTGCGCCAAGATTCTGACCCGCGTCCTTATCAAGAGCGTCGTCGATCAGAGCAGGGCGAATCTGGCGGTCGAGAAAGCGCAACTCGAAAAGGACAAGGCCAACCTGACCTATGCGAAGCTCGCCCTCGGCCGTGCGGCCACCCTCCTGCCAACTCATGCCGTCTCCCAGGATGCCTATGACAGCGCCAAGAGCACCTGACGACCAGGCGGTGGCGCAGATCACGTTCGACGAAGCGACCATTCAGCAACGCCAGGCTGCGCTCGATGCCGCGCAGGTCAATCTTGACTATACGGACATCGTGTCCCCCGTCGATGGCACCGTGGTCTCGCGCAACGTAACCATGGGACAGACGGTCGCGGCGAGCTTCCAGACCCCGACACTCTTTCTCATCGCCACCGATCTCGCCAAGATGGAAGTCGACGCTAATGTGAGTGAAAGCGACATCGGCGGCATCAAGCTGGCAACAAGGCCACTTTCACGGTGGACGCCTACGCGAAACGTACCTTCGAGGGGACGGTAGGTCGAGCGGTCGGCAATCTCCGCAGACCGTCCAGAACGTCGTGACGTACGACATCGTGATTAGCGTGGACAATACAGACCTGATGTTGATGCCGGGTATGACGGCGGCGAGTCGGCGTCGTGATCGATCAGCGCAACGACGTGATCCGGGTGCCAAACCAGGCGCTGCGTTATGTGCCCGGCGGCCTAGCGGGCGCCGGCCAGCTCGGCCAGGCGCAAATATGGGTTCTGCGCGACGGGCAGCCGGATACGGTAGCGGTGGTTGCCGGGCTGGACGACGATAGTTTTACCGAAATTGTGAGCGGCGATGTGAAGCCGGGCGATTTGGTGGTCACCGCGGAGCAACTGGTGGCGCCAAGAAAGCCGTCACGCCACGTCTCGCTCGCTAATTCCGCTCGAACATCGTTCGCAGGCCAAGCATGCCGGAACCAATCATCAGGGTCGTAAAGGCAACGCGGACGTATCACGTCGGCGACGTCGATGTGCATGCGTTGCGCGGTGTCGATCTGACGGTCGAACACGGCGAATTCATCGCCATCATGGGATCATCGGGATCGGGCAAGTCGACATTGATGTCGCTGCTCGGCTGTCTGGATCGGCCATCCAGTGGAGAGTATTATCTGGAGGGAGTTAATGTCGCAGGGGCTGACAGAACCGGAACTTGCGCGCATCCGCAGCGAACGACTGGGTTTTGTCTTTCAGAGTTTCAATCTTCTCGCCCGTACCAGTGCGATCGAGAACGTCGCGCTGCCGCTGTTCTATGCCGCGGGAGGGGCTTCGAACCGGACCGAGCGCACTGGAACGGGCGCGGGCAGCGCTAAAGCTGCTCGGTCTAGCCGACCGGGAGCGCAATACACCCGGGCAGCTATCCGGCGGTCAGCAGCAGCGCGTCGCCATCGCGCGCGCCTTGATCAATGATCCGATTCTGCTGCTTGCGGATGAGCCGACTGGCAATCTCGACACCAAGACCTCGCACGAGATCATGGTAACGCTGCAGGCGCTCAACCGCGAGCGCGGCGTTACCATTATTGTCGTTACGCACGAATCCGACATCGCAACCTATGCCGGCCGGGTCATCACTATGCGGGACGGAGAAGTGATATCGGACGAACGAAGGCCAGCCGTCCGTCCACCGCCGGAAGCGTCGACCGGGGCATTGCCTGCGGGTTCGCTTCCCGGCCCGCGGCAGCCGGCGCCGGCGATAGCCAGCCGGCGGCAGCGCGGGCACTGTACGGGCTTTCGCCTTGATGATCGTGGCCGCGGCATTCCAGGCGCTCGCCCGCAACAAGATGCGGTCGGCGCTGACCATGCTGGGTGTATTCATTGGCGTTGCCGCGCTGATCGCCATGGTCGCGATCGGCCAGGGCGCCAACGACGCGGTCCGGAAGCAGATCGAGAGCCTCGGTACCAACCTGCTTGTAGTTATGCCGGGCGCCACCACGATGGGCGGGATGCGGAGCGGGCAGGGCAGCGCCTCGACTCTGACCGTCGTGGACGCCGAGGCCCTCCGTCGTGAAGCTCCGGCTGTTGGCAGCGTGAGCTATCTCATTCGCCAGATGGGACAGGTCCAATACGCCAATCAAAACTGGACGACGAACATTCAGGGCGTCAGCGCCAACTATCCGCCGATCACCAATTGGCAGATCCTCTCGGGACGCGGCATTTCGCGAGAGGACGACATGAGTGCCGCGCTTGTCGCGGTCCTTGGTCAGACGGTTTCCCGTCAACTGTTCGGCGCCAATGAGAATCCGATCGGCGCGGTGATCCAGGTCAAAAGCGTGCCCTTGCGCGTCATTGGCATCTTCGCCTCCAAGGGGCAGACATCCTACGGGACGGATCAGGACGATCTCGTCATGACCCCCTTCACGACCGCCCAGCGCAAGGTTCTTGGCGTGGCCGCGCCAACCCAGCAACAGGTTCCGCTCAACTGGGTTTATCCGCCACCGCCTAACCCCTACAACCTTCAGCAGCGACTGATGGGATATGTGAACCAGATCTATGTCCAGGCAACCGATGCCAGCCAGGTTCTACCGGCAGTCGACGAAGTCACGGAGATCCTGACTCGCCGGCACCATATCCGACCTGGCGAGGTCAATGATTTCTCCGTTCGCAATTTGAGCCAGATCGCGGAGACCGCCGAGAGCAGCAGCCGCATCATGGCGCTTCTGCTCGCTGCCGTCGCATCGATATCGCTTATCGTCGGTGGCATCGGCATCATGAACATCTTGCTGGTATCGGTGACCGAGCGAACGCGGGAAATCGGTCTGCGCATGGCGATCGGCGCCCGCAGGACGCATGTTCTCCTGCAGTTTCTCGCCGAATCCGTGATCTTGAGCGTCACCGGCGGAATCGCCGGAATTGTCGTGGGCGTCCTGTTTTCCGAGATGATCTCGATCGTCGCCGGCTGGCCCGCTCCGATCTCGCTGGCCGCGGTCGCCGGCGGGTTTCTGTTTTCCGCCGCGGTCGGCATCTTCTTCGGGTATTACCCGGCAAGAAAGGCCGCCAGCCTCGATCCGATCGAGGCGCTGCGATACGAATAAGACAATTGCCGAAATACAACTGAACGTTGGCGCGTGACGGGACTGATGACAGTCGCCGCCGCCATCCATCCCGATTCAGGTAATGTCGGATAGCCGACTTATAGTTGACATAGATCAATATGGCGCCGCGTCTGCGGTGCATTGGTAAAACATGGGCAGTTTACCAATCAATCAGCACGAAGTTCGCAACGCCGAGGAGGGCAGCGGGGGGTCGCCGTCCACCCCGACTTTTTCGAGTCCGGCGCGCCGCACCGTCGAAAGCTGTGAGCGCGAGTTGATTCAGTACAGATCCCTGGAAATACGCTTGCGCGATGCGCTCGCGGAAAGCGAAGCACTGGTTCGCCAAAAAGACGATTTAATTCGTCGACAGGAGCTGTTGAAAAAGGAGTCCGATCATCGGCTGTTGAACGATCTCCAGATGACCATCAGCCTGCTTTCGCTGCAGAGCCGGGGGGCGACGAACGCAGAAGCGGCCACGCAGCTGGCGATCGCGGCCAACCGCGTTTCCATGATCGCGCGGATCCACCATCGTCTGAATTCCTACGAAGGCGTGCAGACCATAGAATTCAAGAAGTTCCTCCGGGACTTTGGCCGCGATTTTGCCGCGATGGTGTCCTCGGAAGAGTCCCCGGAGCAGATCATCGTCGAGGGCATTGAAATCAATCTGCCGCCCGCCACGGCGATTCCGCTCGGCTTCATCGCCAGCGAGATGATCACGAATGCGGCCAAGTACGGCAAGAGCCGGATCACCATCAGGCTGGAGCCGAATGCGGAGCATGGCTGTGCGATGTCAGTCTCCAATGACGGCCCGGCATTGCCGGAAGGGTTCGACCCCGACGCCAGCGAGGGGCTGGGGATGAGGATCATTCAATCCTTCACAAGGCAGATTGGCGGCGAATTGCGGGTCGGCCGGGATGACGACGGCCAGGGCGCGCGATTTACCGTACTGTTTTCCTGAATGGCCGCTTCCGGACGACGGCTCGTCTGATCGTCAGGGCGAACGCATCTAAATCGATGCCCATTTGCTGAGCCACTGGCCCTGCATTCAGACCATCCCGGAAAGAGATTTTGGACGATCCGAATGGGGGATACAAACGAAGAAGCCGCCAGTTAAGGCGGCTTCGAGAGCGTTGGTCCGGCCTAGCGCCAACCGTGATGGTGGCCTCTGCCCCAGCCGTAGTGATGACCGTGACCGCCCCGGCCCATATGGCTGTGCCCGTGGCCGCCGCCATGAACACGAATCATCGAATTATCGGTATCGCTAAGCAGTTTATCTGCTGTCGCCCGGGGCATCGCCGAGGCGGATAGCATCGGCATTGCGGCGAATGCACAAGCGGCGACGCCGATCAGCAATAAACGTTTCATTTGTCATGGTCTCCCTGGAACCGCGTGATCGCGGCACGGACACAATGTTCGGGGAACCGATAGGTTCCGCCGTCAAATCGGGCCGCGGTTGATTTAGATCCCCCGCCGGATCGTCGGCCGCGCAAGGCCGTGCTGCACGATTGAAGCTTGGTCACGACTCGCAAAGCAGAAATAAGCACCTAAGTAATGAAGCATACGGTCTGTGAAGCGAGAAAGTGTCAGCGAGGTTGACCCAGTGAAATCCATTTATCCATCGAGCTTCCATCGCCGCGTTGAACGGCAGTGGGCCAAACACATCGAATCCCTGAGGCAATTCCAAGGCCAGATCGTTGTTGCTGTAGCGCGAACGCTGCGCGGTTCGTTCAACAATGACGGTTCGCTGATTCCAGTCCGCGTCAAAGCGGTCGTCGACCGGCGACGACCTGGTCAGTCCGGTGATTGATTTTCCAAACCACAGCCGTTCATATGACACGACGCGGCGTGCCGTGCGGTTTTGGGGACATGACAGCGCCATAGAGGCGTCATTTTTTATCGACGAAGCTGCATTGAAGCGAATTCAGCCGGATGCCTGCTCCGACGAGACCGGCTTTCTGAAAGCGTTCGATTCCAATCGTGACTTGATATGCGCGGTGGCCGCACGGGTCTATGTTCGCGGCAGCAGGGGCTCTTACGATCTGGTTGCCGCCAATTTTTGAAACATTGCCCGCGGTTCAGCGCGTTGCGCTGGTCGCTTTGCGGACGACAATCCCCGGGCGGTCACGGACGGTCGGGCAAGCCTATAGCCAGTTGATCCCCGCCAGCGGCAGCACCCGCTGAAGAATCGCCGCCAGGCAGATCAGGACCACCAGCAGCTTGAGAAGGTTCGCCAGGCGAGCTTCCCTGACAAATTTATCGATCGCCCAAAAGCAA
The DNA here is from genome assembly GCA_963735835.1 of uncultured Alphaproteobacteria bacterium. Classification (GTDB taxonomy): domain Bacteria; phylum Pseudomonadota; class Alphaproteobacteria; order Rhizobiales; family Xanthobacteraceae; genus Bradyrhizobium. Next base: position 67,030 of record CAVTNA010000035.1, read on the forward strand.
ATTGCGCCGACGACGCAAATAATCAAACCCCCGATCAAGACTGAAAGCATCGCGACTTCCTCTGTTGGCGGGATGAAGGCGCTCGCGCACCATGCATACGCAGGTGTCGGGCTAGATCGATTGCAGGGGCATCATCATTATCTCCAGCCAGTCCCGCTTGCAAGATGATACATGTCTAACAGGCCGCGTTGACCCGGCGCGATCCGATGGCATTTTCTTTCGCTAACGAGCCGGCTCCGCTGCGGGCACAGTTTTCTTCATGCACTGGACTTCGACCGACGCGCCCCTTTGATATTGTCCACTGCGGACGCCTTTTATGTAGCTCTTGAGGTAAGCGTCATTTTGCGAAAACGCTTCGCACTCGTCTGCGCTGGCATACTGCTTTGGGTAAGCAGGATGGCACTGGGCCGTTTGCCCCTCGCCGGATGTAAAGCACACGAAGACCATGAAAATAGTCATCGCGGTTCTCCCCGTGAGTTTCAAGCTGTGCTTATGGGCGCGATTTTCACCGCGTTAGATCGGACCCATCAGCCGAACGCCCGGGAAAAGCGACAGCGATCCCCTACGGTCGATCGATTGGCTCACATTTTCTTGCCGTCCGGTCCGTATTGCTTGAGATAAGCCAAGAGGTCGCTGATCCTTTGCTCATCCTTGAGGCCGGCGTAGATCATCTTGGTGCCGGGAATTTTGGCCTTGGGATCCTTGATGTACTCACGAAACGTCGGCTCGTCCCAGGTCAAACCGGAGTTCTTGTTGGCATCGGAGTAGGAATATCCCGCATATGTACCCGCCTTTCGGCCAATGATGCCGTTCAAAACGGGACCGACCGCGTTCTTCGCGGTCTCGCCGATCTGATGACAGGCTTTGCACACGGCAAAGACCTTTTCGCCCGCCGCCGCATCCTGCGCCAGTGAGGCAGTTGTGCTGGTGAAGACGATGAGGCCGGCAATGACTAACGCTCGCATGTTGGATTCTTTCTTCATGTGCAGGTGGACACGATTAGTCTCGGAGCGCCGAGCGCCGGAGGCAGACGGTCAATCCAGATCACTGAGGTACGAAGCGACGGCTTTGATCTGTGCTTCGGTCAGGTTATGCGCGATCGGCCCCATGATGGCCGAGTTGTCTGGGTTAGCCTTGTCCTGACCTCGCTCCTTGTCCCAGTTCGTCAGTTTCCTGAAGATGTAGTCATGAAGCTGACCAGCCAGACGGGGAAATGCGTCGGCACCCTTGGCGTCCGGCCCGTGGCAGGAGGCGCATGGAGGAACCTCGGCGCTCGCCACACCTTCTTCGTAGATTTTCTTCCCCGCGGCTGCGAGCTCCTTTGGAGCCCCTCCCAGCGGCTTAGGATTGAGATCTTTGAAATACGTGGACAAAGCCGTCAGCATCGGCGGGCTCAGAACATGCGCCACGTTGAACATGACGGGGTTCGTTCGTCTGCGTTCGATAAACGCCGATAACTGATTCTTCAGGTACTCCGGTTGCTGTCCCGCCAGTCGCGGCATCGGAAACGCTCCGCGAAATCCTTGCCCCGACACCCCGTGACAGGTCTTGCAATAGTCTGTCTTGGCCTTGAGTTCCTGCGCCGAGATGGCGGACGCCTCCTTGTCCTTCGCGTGCGCCGCGGAGACAACGATGGCGAAGGCTGCGGTCAGCAATACCGATTGTAAGTTCATGGGCCCGCCTTTTGGTCGGCGCCACGTTACGCCTGACCGGACAATTTGATCCAGTTCAATTTTTCCGATCATGATCTCGGATCAATGCCGCATCGAAGATCGGGTCATATGTGACGACGGGTTGGTCGATCGGGTGTCGCGGGCGACGAAACGACAATGTTTCGGCGGCATGCTAGATTCGTTGCATTTGCAACTATCGTTGCCAAAATGTCTCATCATTCCACGAAATCGATATCGCCGTGGCTAATTCGCTTAGCCGCGCATCTCGACTCCTGAACTATCGTCAAAGCCGTAAGCGGCTTTGATTTGGTAGTCATGCCTTTGCACGAAGTGCCGCGAGCAACGGAGATGGCGCGCGATGCAAGGCGATAGCGGCCGATTTACTCGACCCTTTGGAAATTGTGGGCTGTTCGCTGCGCTTGCGGCTATCGCCGTTCTGGCCGGTTTCCTGACAATTGGCTTTGCGCCGCCGGCGCAAGCACTGCCGAGCTTCGCGCGCCAGACCGGGCAGCCCTGCGGCACCTGCCACACCGATTTCCCTGGACTGACCCCCTACGGACGAAGGTTCAAATTGCTCGGCTATACGACGGGAGGCGGCGCCTACCAGACGACGCCGTTCTCATCGCGCACCGCCAGTCGACGCGCGGGCGGAGCTACGACAAGCTGCTCGGTTATGCGAATGCGGTGACGCCTCCGCCGCCGACGGGCGGCGAGAAGGGCTGGGTCCCGCCGATTTCGGCGATGGTGGTCGTCGGCGACACCCATCTCGCGGCGCCGATGCCGCCGCCGACCGATCCCTACAAGCCAAATGACAATATCATCGCTCTCACCGTTCAGCGTCTTCTGGGGAGGTGCCATCACCAGCAACATCGGCGCCTTCGCCCAGGTGACGCGGAACTCGCCGGACCTCGTCGTCAACAATGTCTTGCCAAATGGACAACCAGATCCAGTTCGCCCATACATGGACCTGGGACAACACCGACGTCCGGTTCGCCGACACCGCGAAGATCGGCGCGCTCGACGTGGTCTACGGCATCACCGCCAACAACAATCCCACCGTGCAGGATTTGTGGAATACGACGCCGGCCTGGGCCTTTCCCTATGCGGCGCCGTCGCCCGGATCCGGCGGCAATGTAACCCCCTCGGCAGGCACGATGATCGAAGGCGCGTTCGCCGCACGCGTAGGCAGCGTCGGTGGCTATACCATGCTCAACGACGTGCTCTATCTGGAAGCGAGCGTCTATCGGACGCTGAACTTTAGCCAGCAGAATGCCCTTGGCACCGATCCGATCGGCGTCGCCCGGCCTGTTCAACTACGCGCCCTACTGGCGCGTCGCGCTCGAGCCGCACTGGGGTCCACACACGCTGATGGTCGGCACCTTCGGCATGTTCATGGATGTTCATCCATGGAGCGATCCGAACGGGCTGATCGTCGCAGGGGACGCATCCCGCAGTCCGACAAATTCACCGATGTCGGTTTCGACGCGCAGTACCAGTACCAGGGCAGCAACTACTGGGTGACGTTGCGCGGCAGCTTCATCCACGAAGTCCAGAGGCTCGATGCCAGCTTCAACGGCTTCAATCCGGCGCAGATGTCGTCCAATCCGATCGATACGATTAACAGCCTGCGCCTCTATTCCTCGCTGGCCTTGGGCGGCGACAATCGCATTGTGCTGACGGGCCAGTACTTCAGCACGTGGGGTAGCGCCGACGCCGGGCTTTTCGGCTTCGACACCAACGGCGTCACCCCGCTGGGGCCCAATAGCAACGGCTGGAACGCTGAAATCGCCTACATCCCGTTCGGCGTCAGCAAGTCGCCGGGCTGGCCGTGGTTTAACGCCCGCATCGGCCTGCAATACACCTATTACAACAAGTTCAACGGCACCTCGGTTGGCGCCCAGAACAACAACACGCTCTTCCTGCACGCCTGGATGGCGATGTAGGCGGGATTGCAACACACGGAGACCATGTGATGAACAAACTGTCTTTCTCGGTGTCGCCGGGCTGGCCTGGACCGTTGCGACCCCAGCCGTTGCCGCCGACTTGCCGATGGCGGTGAAATCGCCCGCCCCGTTCGCGACGCGCTTCACGTGGACCGGCTGCTATGGTCGGCGGCCATGTCGGCGCCGCGTTCGCAGCGCCACGACGCCACCGATCCGGTGCTCCTGATACAGGACAACCTCGGTGGCCCCGGCACCACGGTCGGCACCACCACTGCCAAAGTCAGTACGACCGACGTGGCCCTCGGCGGCCAGCTCGGCTGCGACTATCAGTTTTCGCCGAACTGGGTCGTCGGTATCGAAGGAGCCGCATCCGCCGGCATCGTCGATGGCCACAAGACGGTGGGATTACCGTCAGGCGATCCGGGCGACATCGCGACTCGTCACCGTGAGCAGCCGACCTGATGACAGCCATCACCGGCCGGCTCGGCTATGCCGTGGACCGCTGGATGTTCTATGGCAAGGGCGGCGTGGCCTGGACCAACGACAAGTACAGCATCACTGGCACATTCGCCGGCACCCCCTTCGACGCGGAGGGCCTGGGCGCCTGGCGCATCGGCTGGACCGCGGGCGCGGGGGTCGAATGGGCCTTCGCCGATGACTGGTCGGCGCGGCTCGAATACGACTACTACGATTTCGGCACGCCGGTGGTGACCATGATCGACACCGGCAACGGCTTCATCGGGCCCGGTGGCCTATCGGCAGTACGACGCAGACAGTCAAACTCGGAGTGAACTTCCACGTCTGGGGCGGGCAATAAATACGATTCATACCGGCGCGGCGCAATGAACTCTACCCGTCAGCGGGAAAGCAGAACGATGACGATCCTTGGTTACCACGCGATGCTGCGAACGGTGCTCCTGGCGGCAGTGCTGGGCGTCGCGCTGTCGTCGGCCGGCCACGCGGATGCCTTTCAGGCCAAGCTCGAATATTGCAAGACCTGCCACGGTCTGTCGGGCCAAGGTTATCATGGCTACTATGCCATGCCTCGCCTCGCGGGACAGCAACCCAAATACATCGAGAACCAGTTGCGGGCGTTCATCGAGCACAGGCGGAAAAACGAGATCATGGCCAACGTGGCGCATGTCGCTGTCGCCGTCGATGCTGTCGGCGCTGGCTCGTCATTTCAGGGATCTCAACCCGCCGCCGCTGGGCGGCGGCGGATCCAAGGGCGCCATGGCCACGGGCAAACGCATCTACGAGGAGGGACTGCCCGAATCCAATGTCCCCGCATGCTCCGCATGCCACGGTCAAGACGCCAGGGGTCAGGACCAGATTCCGCGCCTGGCGGGCCAGCTCCCCGACTACTTCTACAGCAAACTGGTGAACTGGACCGCGGAGCGCGGTCAGAATACCTCAATGCCGGATTCATCCGCCGTCATGGGGCCGACCTCGCACAACCTGACCAAATCCCAAATCGCTGCCGTCGCTGCCTATGTCAGTAGTCTCAGGTAGTTTTCACATCGTTTCAATGAATGCAGAAAGTGCGGAAGTTTATTTCATGAAGCGGATCTGGCCGAAACTGGTGATCCTGGCGATACTTTGCACGCCCGTTCCGTCATGGGCGGGCAGTTCGATGGCGGCCAGCGTCCGTAATTGCACATGGTGCCATGGAACCGGGGCGCAGGGTTATACGGTCGCGCCGCGGCTGGCCGGACAGCGGGCCGCGTACATCGAGATCCCAGCTTCGCGGCTATGCCGCGCATATCCGCGACAATCCGTTTTCGAAACAATACATGTGGGGTGCCGCGGCGAATCTCCGTACCGACACGATGCGTGATCTGTCGGATTATTTTGCATCGCTGCCGCCGAAAGCCGCCCATGATGGACGTCGGGTGCTCGCGGAAAGGGGACAAACGATTTACGTGCAGGGAATTCCGGACGCCAATATTGTGGCATGCCTTGCCTGCCATGGCCCGGGTGGCCAGGGCGTAAGAGAGATTCCGCGGCTCGGAGGGTTGTCCTATTTCTACCTGAAGCGGAGGCTCCAGGAATGGGGCCAGGGATATCATTCGGCTCCGGGATCTCCGATGCCGATGGTGGCGAGCACGCTGGGCCCGGACGAGGTCGATGCGCTCGCCTCGTACCTCAGCTTTGTCAGGTAGGAGCTGCTACCCGAGGTTCTTGATCGGCTGGCAAGCCCCGTTGCCCAAACCGCTACCCGCTGAGGAACGACCAGAACAAGGCGATCACCGCCACCGCCATCAGCCCGGTGCCGAGCCAGCCCAGAACGGTTAGTCGGCGGCTGGCTTTGAATCGCCCCATCAGTCCGGCATTGCCGACGATCACCATCATCATCGCCATGATCGGAACCGCGACAATACCGTTGAGCACGGCGCTCCACACCAGCATGTGAATGGCGTCTATGCCGGTAAAGCCCAGTCCGAATCCGATTACGGTAGCAGCTCCGATGATCGTGTAGAATCCGACGGCGTCCGGAGCCCTTGCCTCGAGGGTGGCGCGCCATCCGAAGGCTTCGGCCACGCCATAGGCAGCCGAGCCGGCCAGCACCGGTATCGCCAGCATGCCTGTGCCGATAATGCCGAGCGCAAACAGCAGAAAGGTGAAATCGCCCGCCAGCGGTCTTAACGCTTCAGCGGCTTGCGTTGCGGAATTGATGTTGGTGACGCCATGGGCATTCAGAACGGCGGCGGTGGTCAGAATGATGAAGAAGGCAATCACGTTGGAGAAGATCATCCCGACCGTCGTATCGATCTTGATGCGGTTCATCTCCGGATGGCCGCCCCTGGACAGATCCCGAAGCGGACGATCGATCTTGCCCTGATTCATCTCCTCGACTTCCTGCGAAGCCTGCCAGAAGAACAGATAGGGGCTTATCGTGGTGCCCAGCACCGCCACTACCATCAGGAAATAGTCGGCGTTGATCGTGGGCTTCGGCCAGACCGCCGCCAGCAAGGCAGTGCTCCATGGAATCTTGACGGTGAACGCCGTTGCAACATATGCAAACAGCGTGAGCGTGAGAAATTTGAGCACCGGCGCATACCGGCGATACGGCACAAAGACCTGCAGCAAGGTCGATGTCGACGCGAAAATCAGGGCATGTTCGTGGTTGAGGCCGCCGATCACCAGCGAGAGGATTCTCCCATCGCCGCGATATCGGCCGCGATATTGAATGTGTTCGCGGTGACCAGAAGAAAGACCAGCGTCAGCACCAGCCAACGGGGCGCCAGTTCCATCACATTGGCGGCGAGGCCCCGGCCGGTTACCCTGCCGATCCGCGCACTCACCAGCTGGATCGCGATCATGAATGGCGTGGTGAGGAACACCGTCCAGAGCAGACCGTAGCCGAACTGCGCGCCGGCCTGCGAATAGGTGGCGATGCCCGAAGGATCGTCATCGGCGGCACCGGTGACCAACCCCGGACCGAGCAACCGAAGCGCCATTCTTCGCAGCTTTTTGGCTTCCCGGCGATTAGCTTCGGTCATGAAATTCTTTGGTGTTCGCGATCAATTGAATCAGAAGACCCCTTGAATGAAACATTTGCGTCTTTCACCGGCAAGCCAGTAAGTTGAACTTATCGTCCTGGCTTGTCGGCGCAGCGCAAAATCCAACACCGATATTCGCTGCGAGTTCCAGCATGTCGCGGCGCTTTTTGAAACACCGCGCGACCCGAAGCTCCATTTCCGGACTAGCGTCGCGCCCGCCGCGCTCTTGCGCGCCCGGCGCCAATCAGTGAACATCCGCCCGGAAACAATCAGCGGCTTTTTGATTTGAACCAGCAACGTCAGAGATCCTGCGGAAGCTGCACGGCATGCTGCGACGGCTGGCTGCAGATCGAGGTGCGCGGACATCAGATTCGGCCGGGCAAGCCGTGTCCGTTCAGTGTCGCGAATCAGTGTTCGATCTATAGCGAGCGCCCCCAGCATCCGTGCCGCGAATTCATTTGCGGATGGCTTGTCGCCTCAAGTCCGCTGCCTGAATGGATGCGACCGGACAAATCCGACATGATCATGCTTGCGGCGAATTTCTTCTGGCACGGGCTGCCGGTCGACGTGCTGGTCGCGGCCGGAGAGGGCCCGAGGAAAAAAGCGCTGGACTGGCTGATGAAGTTCAGTTCGGAAAAGAAGCGGTTGCTGATCTACCAGGTGAAAGAAGACTGGTTCGCGTTCGGGTCCGCCGGCCTTTCAGGCCGAGATTTCCGCAGCGCATCGCCCGCGGCGAGAAGCCATGGGCGGACTGATCCGTTGGCGCCTTCGCAATTGCGAAGCGCTGCTTCAGCAGTTCCATACGCCGAGATACATCATAAGTTCGACAAGATCGCCTAAACTCGCGTCCGGAGTTTTGAAACATCAAGACGAACTCGTCTAAATCAATGCGCGCAACCCGAGTGTGTCAGGTCGCACAAAGGTGCGACAAATTGCTGCACTGCAGTGCGGTACTACTGTACCATTTTTGTGACAGATCGCGAATTTTTCATTAACCACGTGTTCCACAGCCTTCCAATTGGCATCTGGCATACCTTAGGCTGCCCCTCGCTCGGAAGTTGAATCGGGCTTCTAAATTTGGGGAATCACCATGAGGAATAGGCTTCTTTCGGGGACGGCTTGCGCCGCTCTCTGCCTGATCTCGTTCGGTGGCGCGGCGCGATCCGCGACGCTCGACGACGTGATGGCGCGGCTCGACAAGATCGAGAAGGAAAACGCCGAGCTGCGAGCGAAGGTGCGAAGCCTGTCCGCGGCGAAGCAGGTCGTTGTTGCGCCGGTAGCCGAGCCGGTGGTTTCCGATCCGAGCAAGTTCAAGGGCAATCCGGTTCTGCACGCCGCGGTCGCGACCTCGCCGGCACCAGCCGCCTCGGCCCGATGATTGGCGGCATGCCGGTGAAAGCGGGTCCGTTGGGACCGTTGATCGATAACACGACGGTGACGCTCTACGGATCGATCGATCTATCCGGGGACATCTTCAATCCGCTCGGTGTTCGATCAGGGAACGAAACTCGGAATCGCCAGCAATATTTCCAGCTTCGGCGTTCGCGTCCGGCATAACCTTGCGCCCTATGGCTGGGACGGCTTGGCGGTCGTGGCGCAATTGGAGTTGCTCGGTCGATATAGCGGCGGCCCCGAACGAGCGCGCCGCTTTTGGCACGCGCGACAGCTTCCTGGGACTGGAGAGCCCTGGGGCGCGATCAAGGCCGGCAAGTCCGATACGCCCTACAAGAAAGCCACCTCGGCGATGGATCCGTTCTCGCGGACCCTCGGCGACTATAACTCGATCATGGGCAACACCGGCGGCGACAACCGGGCCGAGTTCGACTGGCGCATGAATCACTGCGGTCTGGTACGAATCGCCGATCTGGAATGGCTTCCAGTTCAGCGCGTTGTTCTCGCCGGGCCAGAATTATGCCCAGGATAACGCCGACTATGCATACGGCGACTACGTTCCAATGTAACGGTGCGTCAGCTCGCGGCAGCGGCAGCAACTTCCCGGGCACGGGCGGTGCGGTTCCTGGAAACATCGGCGGCAACGGTTGCACCGATGGTTCCTATCGGCAACGCCTATAGCGTGGCTGCGACTTACAAGAACGGACCGTTCAGCGCGATCGGCGCCTTTGAGCTCCATGAGCAGGTCAATCGTCACGGCGATGACAATCTTCAATTGAACGTGAATTTACCGCCGGGTTCTGCTGGACCCATCTTCTTGCCGGATGGTTCTCAGATACTGACGGGGGTGCACAACGAATGGGCCGCAAAGATCGGCGGCGGCTATCACTTTAATGACGGCCTTGGCGATCTCCAGCTCAATGCCTATTACGAGTGGATACGGCGCGAAGTGACCCCGGTCGAACAACCGTTCAATGAGCGATCACGTGATGCCGTATTCGCCAGCGCCACGCAGATGATTGGCCAGTGGGCCTTGAGTGCGTCGTATGCCCACGCCTTCAAGACGTCCGGGCAACCCGGCGTGTCTAAGCTTCAATAACGTCAACGCCGGTGTACCGTGCGCGGCGCCCATCGACGTTGGTCAGTATCAGGCGAACCTGTTCTCCAACGATGCCAGCCAGTATGCGATCGGCGCCCGTTACTATTTCAACAACTGGGCTAGCTGGTACGTCGTTGCATCAGAGCTCGACAACGGTATGGGCGCGCACTACTGCCTCGGCGCAAGCGGCCATGGCTACCAGGTCTGCTCGCGCGATGCTGGCAACGACACCATCGGCGGAGCGAAAATCAGAGCCGCGACCACAGGCATGACGTTCAACTTCTGAGCGCCAACAAATATGTGATGAGGGGGACCTGATGGGCCCCCCTTTTCTCGTTTTGGACGATTGTTTTGATCGCCGCCGCGAATTCCAGTCGCCAGGGGTCGTCGAATCGCGGTTGTAAAATGCCCTGAAAAATTGATCTCCGCACCTCTCCGACGTAGAACTGCATGGACCTGCAAGCGTTCCGGGGACCAGACAATGGATATGCAGCCGCCGCCAGCCTTTGTGCAAGTTGCGCAGGCCGAAGTCCCGCCCGACGCGCCGGTCGAACCGGCGCCGATCGAGGTCAACGTGTCGAAATACATTCCTGAATCGGCGATTTCGGTGACCATGATTGTAACGCTTACGCCGCCGACGGGTCAGGCCCTCATCTATGCAGCCGGCAATGAGCGTAGTGGAACCTTGTTCAAGGGCCCACGCTCGATAGACGAAGTGAGGCTCTCCGGTCCAATGATCTATGTGAAGCTCTATGGCGCAACGAGCTTCGATATCCAGTACACCAACTATCGGCAGCGCGAGTGAATGCTGGGTTTTTTCGGCTGAGAAACGACGCTGTGGGACATTCGACACCGGAGCAGTTATTTGAAAATGCCCTGGCAGCACAACGCAGGGGCTCGCTCACCGATGCGAAGCGCCTTTATGCTTCGGTCCTGAGAGTTGATCCCACCAACGCCGCCGCCTTCGGCAACCTCGCCATCATCGCGGCCCAGCAGGGCGATCTGGCCGGCGCCGAACGGCTCATTCGCAAAGAGATCGAGCTGAAGCCGGATTATCCGGCAGGCTACAACAATCTCGGATCGGTGCTGCAGCAACAGGGCAGGCTGGCCGATGCGGTCGTCGCCCACCGGCAGGCCATCAAACTCAATCCGAATTATGCCGAGGCCTATCTCGGTCTCGGCAATGCCCTCAGGCAACAGGGCAAGCTCGACGAAGCAATGGAATCCTATCAGTCCGCCATCAGGGCGAGAGGCGATTACGCCGAAGCTCACAACAATTCAGGGGTGCTGCTGCAGATGCAGGGCATGCTCGATCAGGCGGCATCGGCATATCGCGAGGCGGTCGCACTGAGGCCTGAATACGCCGAGGCCCAGTTCAATCTCGGCGGTGTGCTGCATCAGAAGCACGAGCTGGATGCCGCCGAAGCGGCGTATCGGCGGGTCATTTCACTCAATCCCGGGGTCGCCGTCGTTCACAATAATCTGGGGACCGTCCTGAAGGACCAGGGTCGGCTCGAGGAGGCGCTGGCCGCCTTTGAAAATGCGGTCAGACTGCAACCGGACTTCGCGGAAGCGTTCTACAACCGCGCTTCAGTCCTGCAGCAGCAGGCCAGGCTGGAAGAAGCGTTGGCGGCTTACGGTCAGGCCATCGCGCTTCGCAAGGATTACACTGACGCGATCAACAATGCCGGCATCGTGCTTCAGGAACTCGGACGCGCGGCGGAGGCGATCGATCTTTATCGCCAGCTGCTTGAACTTGTGCCTGATCACGCCGATGCCTGCAACAATATGGGAACGGCGCTGTTGGCGGCCAGGCGTCCCGACCAAGCGCGGGCGGCATTCGAGCAGGCGCTGACCCACAGGCCCGATTTCCCCGAGGCGCTCTACAATCTGGCAAGCGCCCGGCGCGAACTCGGCGATCTCGCCGGGGCGATCGCGGGCTATCGAAACGCATTGCGTCTCAGGCCCGACTACGCCGACGCGTTCAGCCAGCTCGTGTATCACCGCGCGCAGGCCTGCGACTGGGACGGCTGCCAAGCGGACCAGGAAAGGCTTGTCGAATTGGTGCGGCGGGGGATTCGTGTTCCGCCCTTTTATCTGCTTTCGACCCCTGCATCCGCGTCGGATCAATTGATCTGCGCGCGGCAGTGGATCGGGCCGATCCAGCCGCCGCGGCAAGCCGTCTTCGCGCATAAGCCCGGCGTCGAGACAGGACGCATTCGTCTTGGCTATCTGTCGGGAGACTTTCATCAGCATGCCACCGCGCAGTTGATGGCCGAATTGTTCGAGTCTTCACGATCGCGATCGCTTCGAGGTGTTCGCCTATTCCTACGGTCCTGACGACAACAGCCCGATGCGCGCGCGGCTTGATCGCGCGTTCGATCGCTTCGTCGACATTTGCACACTATCGCACCGCGCTAGCGCGGAGCTCATTCATGCGGACAAGGTCGACATCCTGATCGATCTCAAGGGCTATACCCATCACGCGCGGCCTGCGATATCAGCCTATCGCCCGGCGCCGGTGCAGGTGAGCTATCTCGGGTACCCCGCCACCATGGGGGCGGATTTCATCGACTACATCATCGTCGACTCGTTCGTTGTCCCCGATAGCCAGCAGCCGTTCTTCAGGGAAAGGTTGGTTCATCTTCCCGGCAGCTATCAGATCAACGACAGAAGGCGGGAGGTAGCAGGAACCGGAGCGTCGCGACATGATTGGAAACTGCCGGCCGAGGGGCTGGTGCTTTGCAGCTTCAACAACAGTTACAAGATCTCGCCTGCCATTTTCGATATCTGGATGCGTCTTCTTGATCGGTTGCGGGCAGCGTGCTGTGGTTGCTCGAGACCAACGCGCTGGTCGAGGGCAATCTGCGCTCGGAAGCCGAAAAGCGCGGTGTGGATTCCGGCCGGCTGATCTTTGCCCCGGTCGTTGCTTTGGCCGAACATCTCGGGCGTCATCGGCATGCCGATCTGTTCCTGGACACGGTGCCCTGCAATGCGCACACCACCGCCAGCGACGCGCTGTGGACCGGACTGCCGGTTCTCACCTGTAGCGGAGATACATTCGCGGGCCGCGTGGCGGGCAGCCTGTTAATGGCGGTCGACATGCCGGAGCTGGTCACGGGATCGCTTGCACAATATGAGCAGACCGCCCTGGCGCTGGCGCACGATCCCCAGCGCCTGATCGGGCTGCGGGAGAAATTGCAGAGCAATCGCCATACCAGCGCGTTAT